>JAHJCO010000008.1 GCA_018831265.1 Actinomycetota bacterium | reverse complement strand
GACGTTCAGCCCCGTCTCGTTGAGGACCTTGGTGATGGCGGCCGTCAGCATGGTCTTGCCGTGGTCCACGTGACCTATGGTGCCCACGTTCACGTGCGGCTTGGTCCTCTCGAACTTCTCCTTGGCCATGGCGTCCTCCCTGTTGCTCGGCGGGTCCGGTCCTGGCCATCGGCCGGCCCGCCGTATTGTCCGTGAACTGGTAGCGGTGGCTGGATTCGAACCAGCGACCTCACGGGTATGAACCGTGCGCTCTTACCAACTGAGCTACACCGCCCTGGTTACCACGCTACTAAAATAGACTCCTCTCCGCGGGAGTGCAAACGCGTGGAGCCCGGTGTCGGAATTGAACCGACGACCTCGTGCTTACCATGCACGTGCTCTACCGACTGAGCTAACCGGGCTGGCCCGTTTTTTTAGCCGTGGCCCCCAACGGGTGCGCCACGGCTCCAGAGTAGAGTAGCAGATTTCTCGCCCATGCTCAACGAAAGCGTGCAATCCCGGGGACTCTGGCGCCTGATCCCGCCGTCTTGAGCGGCCACAAGGTGACTAGGCCAGGGGTCAGGCACAATTCAATTCACACCATGCAGGTCTTTCTGCTCAATCGCTGAAATTGAATTGAGCCTGACCCCTTTGGTAGTCGTGGCTTACTGGGGCGACGAGCTCTCCATCAGCTTGTTGATGGCCTCGTCCATCGACTTGCCGGTCTCCTCCAGGTTGATCTTCCAGGCTCCGCCTTCCTCCGCCAGCACGACGTCGAAGGTGAGCTCCTGCTCCACGTCCTTCATCTTCATGGTGACTTCGACCCGGGCGGTGTCCCCCTCCTGCGTGGCCTCGCCAACGTTCCAGTCCGCGATCTGGTCTCCCGCCCCCTCGACGAGGTCTTCCTTGTTCTCGACGCCCTTCTGGCTCTCCGAGGAAAGCAGCTCGTAGGTGGCGTCGGCGTCCTCGGCCATGGTCGACTTCATGAACTGCTCCACCGCGGCTTCAGGGTCGCCGGACTTGGACGACGAGCCGTCGCCGCAGCCGGCGGCAACGATGCCCGCCATCAGTATCAACGCCAGCAAGGGCACCATGACTCTTCTCATCACGTCTCCATCCTTGTTCGGAACTGATCTTGACGCCCCAACTGTAACAGATATCGGAAGGGCGCGGGCCGCGAAGGGTCCGTGCTGGGACAGCGCCGGCCTAGGGGTGTCCCCGACCGTTGTCCCAGTCGAAGCTCCCCGCTCCGATGATCGAACCTCCCGTGTAGGAGGTGTAATATGCTGTACCGTCCCAGTCGAGCACCACTATCATCATCTGTTTGTACTCCTCCCTGGTCGGGTTGGAGTAGTCGTTCTCGTTGTCCCTGTACTCACCCGCTTCTGAATCCCAGTAGTATTCCCAGGAGATCCCGACCGTACCGTACATGTTTGTCCAGTCGCTGTTGTTCCCGCCCGTGCCGGGTTTCAGGACGCCCGCCCGGTAGACCCCGTTGACGGTCCAACGGCCGCCGCTCCCCCCACCCACGCGGTTCAGGTTGGTGAAGTAGGTCTTGGTCTCGAGGCAGCTCATGTACTGACCGTTGGTATACATGCAGCCGTTGGCCACGAAGTACCCGTGCGGTCTGAGGTTGACGGGACCCGTTGGGGGATCCGGGTCCCGGTACTCGTCCGCGCCGTTGTCCATGAGGCGGACCCAGAGCGCGTTCATCATGTCTTCGGCGGAACGGTAGTTCGCCCTGGTAGTGGCGGACTCGGCCCTTCTCCTGACACTCAGATACACAGCGACCGCCAGGCCGACAAGAATCGACAGAATGATGATCGCGATCATCAACTCTACGAGTGTGAACCCTGCGTCAGACCTGTGTTTCATACCTACCTTGGATATCGGCTGAATCAGGGATAAAAAGAACCCATGGGGAACGAACGTGGTTCCTGGCTCCACGAGGTATGGTATTCGCGCAACGAAAGTGCAAGATGTAACGAGGCCCCGATCAGAGACTCCCGGGACCCGGAAGCCGTCACCGCATGGGCTCAGGGCATCGCCGCCGCGTTCGAGGCAGGCTGATCCCTACCAGTTTTCACCCAGGAGCTCAAAGTACTCCTGCTTGTGATCACACGCGGGGCAGGTTTCCGGTGCCTCGGGGCCCTCGTGCAGGTACCCGCAGTTGAGGCACCGCCAGGTGACCGGCTTGTCCTTCTTGAAGACCGTGCCGGCTTCGATGTTTGCCAGCAGCCGGAGGTACCGGCGCTCGTGCTGCTTCTCGGCGACAAGTATGGCCTCCATCGCCTTGGCGATCTCCTCGAAACCCTCCTCCCGGGCCTTCGCCGCGAACCCGGGGTACATCTCGGTCCACTCGTAGTTCTCCCCCGCCGCCGCCTCCTTCAGGTTCTCGGCGGTCGAGGCGATGACGCCCGACGGGAATGACGCGGACACCTCGGCCATGCCACCGGGAAGGAACTTGAACAGCCTCTTTGCGTGCTCCTTCTCCTGGTTGGCCGTCTCCTCGAATATCAGCTGCATCTGGACGAATCCGTCCTTCTTGGCCTGGCTGGCGAAGTAGGTGTAACGGTTCCTGGCCTGGGACTCCCCCGCGAAAGCGGTGATGACGTTCTTCTCGGTCTGCGATCCCTTCAACTCCATGGCTCCTCCTCCTCGATCAAGAATCCCCCCGTAAGAATGGCTGCAGAGCGAATTCTGCAACAGGCCTGATTATCCTGCAATACCCAAGGCCTAATAATGGTGCCAGGCACATTAGCCCCCTAGTATTAGTCCTCGAACACGACTATTCGTTATCAGGGGAAGGCCGAGCTAATACCTTCAAGCTAATGTGCCTTGCACCGGTATTAGTGTTGACGGGAAGCATGCATGGGAATTGCATCTAGTGGGGGAGGCTGGATTCGAACCAGCGTAAACCATTCCCGAAAAACCATAGAATACCTGAACCGGGGGGCACACGGGAGGCACGGCAGGGAACAGAACATGTCGTCTAGCCGCTGTCCGTGACGACAGCGTCCGGTCGGCCCCTCAGACTCTTGTGGTCTAATCGGGATAGAACGTCGACTTGCCCCGACGCAGATAAATGCAACGAAGTACCGGATGTCCTTCGGTGATTTCGATCTAGCAATTCCTCATTACAAAATCGAAACAAGCACCGTCGTCGTTGTAGGCGGTGATTTCGCCGTTGTATATGCCCACTATCTTCTTCACGATGGCAAGGCCGACCCCCGTATCTCCCGACTTTCCCCTGAAGAAGGGCATGAACACACGGTCCAGGTCCTCCGGCGGGATTCCCGAACCGTTATCTCTCACCAGATAGCGGTAGCCTTCCCTCTCCTCGTCTTCTAAACGCGAGACGGTTATCTTCGGGTTTTCGCTGTCGCAATGCGAGACGGCGTTTCCGATGAGGTTCGCGAAGAGCTGGTACATGTGGGTGGCGCTGGCCCGCACGCTCCCGAGGTCCCCGGTCACTTCTACTGATACCCCAGCTTCTTCTATTCTCGCGGCATTCTCTAGAATCACGCTTTCGACCACTTCCTTGATATCGACCGTGCTCGGGTCCTGCGGGCACTGTCCCGCCTCGGCGAGCGCAAGAAGGCTCTCGATGAGATTGCTCGACCTCTCGACGCTGTTCGATATTATCGAAACCAGTTCCGCCTGTGCTTCGTCCAGAGTGGAAGTTTTCGAGAGCGCTTCCTGGATCAGCGAAGTGGCCGAGCCTATGGCGGAAAGCGGGCCTCTCAGGTCGTGCGAGACCGTGTGTGCGAAACCCTCCAGTTCCAGGTTCACCCTCTGCAGTTCCTCTTCCGCCTTCTTCTGCTCGGTGATGTCCCTGACGGTCGCCCACATGCCGGTGGGTTCCCCGCGCTCATCTTCGATAAGCCATGTCCTGATGGATATCGGGAAGACCGACCCGTCTTTTCGTACGTATTCCTTCTCGTAGATGTCAGAGAAGCCCCGCACGGTGATCTGCGTATCGACCAGGTCCTGCTCCATAACGTGCCACTTCTCAGGGGTGAGCTGCTGGTAGGTGAGGTCCGTCACCTCGTCCAGGCTGTATCCGAGCATGTCCAGGTATGCCTTGTTTGCTCCGGTGATGTTACCGTCCATATCGGTGCTCACGATGCCGTCCAAACTGGAATCGTATAGCGCGCGGTACCACGCCTCGGACTCCCGCAGGGCCGCCTCCTTCCCCTTCCTCACCGTTATGTCACGGATGTTGCACTGTATTACTTCTCTGTGGTCGCTCACGTAGATATTGCTTACGAACTCGACGTCAACTTTCCTGCCGTCCTTCGTCTCAAGCGGCAGGTTCTCATAGCGTATATACCGCTTCTCCTTCAGCTCTTCGAAAGCTGCATTGGAGAGTCCGGCGTCCATGAACGGACCTATCTCCCAGAGCTGCCTGCCGATGAACTCGTCAAGAGAATAGCCGAGTATTTCTACCAGGTAAGGATTGGCGTCTTCGATCTCTCCTGTATCGGCGTCGAGGATGAGAATCCCGTCGCGTGCGGTTTCGAAGAGCCGCCGGTACCTGATCTCCGAGTCGTACTGTAGCTTCGCCGAATGGGTGCTTTCGAGTGCATTCCGGACTGCAGACACGAGCATTGTGTTGAGCTTCTGGTCCTTGGTGACGTATCCCGCCGCGCCGACCAGACACGCACGGGAGGCGATCTTCTCGTCGCCCCTGCCGGTGACCACCACGACGGGGGGGGAGCCTTCAACTGACAGGATCTCCTCCATCAGGTCGATGCCGTTCCCATCGGGAAGCTCGTAGTCCATGGTCACCAGGTCGAACCAGGAACCGTCAAGAGCCCGTCTTGCGGTGGCGCAGTCTCCGGCAACGGTCACCTCCGCTGAAAACCTGGACTTAAGAACGGTTTTCAGAAGAGAGGTGAAACCAGGATCGTCATCGACCACGAGAATCCTGGGATTAGAACGTGAGAACAAAGCACCTCTCCTCTGTGATGACGGACGGAACCCTCCATCTGGTAGACAACTCTTGCGTCAGACCGTTCACGGAGATGCCGTTATCCTTGTCTATTCCTAGGTTAATTCTACTAGGGGTTTCACATGATTTCTACTGATCGGGCAACCGGGTTTCGAACCACAGTGCTCTTGCATGAGCCTACGACGAGGCCGAGACACCCCCGACCCGATGCATGAAGTCTTTGCAGGGAATTGCGTACAGTCTGGACGAAATCCTGTCGGAGATCTCCGCCCTGTCACCACTGAATGTAACTAACATTCACAGACATCCGCCAAGCAGCACCGTCGTGTCCCGGCTACCACTTCTTTCGCAGCCCGAATACCTCTTGGAAGTAACCGATTACGCAGATTGGAGACATAATGAGTTGGTAGAAGAAAACATAAAATAGCAAACCCATACGGTTTTTTCTCACCGTCAGACCGAGAAGGTTGAAGATCTTCTTCTGCTTCCTGTACATCACCCATACTATGAAAAAGGTAATTGGCAGGACGAGCAGGGTGAGCGGACCCACTATGTAGAAATATCCGAAACACGCCAGAACAATTCCCGGTATGAAAGCCAGCGTGTAGAAAGAGTCCAGAAAAGGAAACAGGAAATCCACTGCGACGAAAAAACTGGAGAACTTCTTTCTCCTCCAAGCCAGGTCACCGTGACGTTTGATTCCTTCTATCATCCCTCTGGCCCAACGCTTTCGCTGGCGGTAGAAACCGCTTAGTTTGAACGGGGCCAGAGTGAACCCGACAGCGGTCGGCTCGAATCCTATCCTCCGTCCCGACTTCAAGAGAGCCCACGTCAGCACGATGTCTTCTCCAACCACTGAAGGCCACCCGAGCTGTCCCTTCACTTCCCATGTTTTGAAAGCACTGAAAGCCCCCTGCGCCACCAGCGTGCCCTGATAGAGCCCCTGCTGTCTCTTCACGGAAGCAATGGCGGCGAAGTAGTCCCATTCCTGCATCTTGGTTATGAAAGTTGCCCTTGAGTTCCTCACCAGGACACACCCGGCCACCGCTGCTGTGTAAACGGGGTCGGAGATAAACCTGGCGATAATCCTCTGGAGTGCTTGTGGATGTAAAAAAGTGTCTGCGTCGATGGTCACGAAAATGTCGGTCTTAACGAATTTCAATCCTGCATTCAGTGCATGTGATTTTCCCTGATGTTCCGCCTTTACGATTTGTAGAGACCTGTTGTTTTCTTCAAATTGCACTTCGGAAAGCTTCTCCAGTGTTCCCTCTGTAGAACCGTCGTCCACTACTACGACTCTTATCCCTGCCGGATAGTCCAGTTCCTTTATCCCCCTGAATGTTTCGAAGATATTCTCCGCTTCGTTGTAGGCTGCTATCAAGATTGTGACGTCGGGGTATTCAATATTCAGGTTAAGCGTCGGGGGAGAATCAAAAAGGATACTTACAAGCAACAGGATATTAAGAAATCCCGGAATGAGTGCGATAAAGAGAATTATTATCCAAGCAGGCACAACCCCGACAACTTCTGAAAGGTCTCTTATCCACGACTGGCTTATGTAGATGGAAAGGCCGAACCAACCAGCCGCTGACACCATCGCTATACAGAACTTGACCCATACCTTCACGTAGAAGCGGGTCTTCTCACCGTATTCATTCACGGAATATTTTTTGACCTTTATTCTTAAGTAAGACCGACATCAGGTCGTAGGAGCGCCACTTGAATCGGTGCTGCTGAACGACTGGTGTCGGAGCCCGTCCTTTCCTCCGTCCTTTACAAGGTACATAAGCCCGTCCGCTTTCAATACAAGGTCTTCCACACAGACTTCTTCGCCGTCACTCACGGTCACGGCGCCGATGCTCATGGTTACGGACCAGCCCCTTCTCTTCATCTCCTCGTCGAAGGTCTCCCTCAGCTTCTGGAGCGCCGAGACGGCTGCCTGTTCGTCGGTCTCGGGAAGCAACATCGCGAACTCGTCGCCTCCTATGCGCGCAACGGTATCAACCGCCCGGAGGTTGGACCTGATGGTCGCCGCCGCGCTCGCGAGCAGTTCGTCACCTTTCTCGTGACCGAGGCTGTCGTTGATCGACTTGAAGTTGTCCAGGTCGATGTAGGCGAGCGTAAGGTCCCGCTTGTACCTGATCGCCCTTTCCAGTTCATGCTTGGCGGTCTCGTAGAAGCTTCTCCTGTTGGCGAGACCTGTGAGCAGATCCAGCCGAGCAAGCACCTCCTCCCTTTGAAGAAAGAGCTTCAATTCGGCATTCACCCGTTTCAGTTCTTCTTCTGCGCTCCGCCGTTCGGTGATGTCCTCTATCGCTAGAAGTATCATCTGTGTGGCGCCCGTTTCGGTTTGAACACGCCTAGCGTTTATTAGCATGGTCTTCTGCCCAATGTCCGGGAAGTCGTGCTCGACTTCGAAGTCCTCGATAGTCGTGCTTTTCGGCAGCACTTTTTCGAGCAGTTCCCTGAGCCTGGGGATTTCCCACTGGCCGTTGCCGAGATCAAACAACAGGGTGTTTTCAGACATTTCCGGCGTCACCTTGAAAGTGCTGTAGAAAGACCGGTTGGCGGATATCACGCGGAACTTGTCGTCCAGCACCAAGAGGGGTTCCCTGACAGTGTGGACGATGTTCTCTGCATAATCCGAAGTGCTCTTCAGCTTATCCTCAGACACGTGACCTCAACGCTGTTCCTCATTCCGCCTACCGGTTCTATTCTAGGCCATGTGGCCAATTCTTCCACGGAATAACGACTCGTGCAGCGAAGCAGAACCCAAGAGGAGCGTGATCATATTTTGACTTTTCGTACGCTGTGTGGTGTCGGAGATTTCCAGAGGATGGCGTCTAACTCCACTTCTGGGACCTCGTCCATTTCTGCTAGTGGCAGTTGGCTTGAGAGATTCGCCTATGGCGCAGCGGGAGCGTTCCGTATCAGAAGGTTGATCTTGGCAGGGATGGCGCTCACCGGAGCGGAGTTCGCAGGCTGAGACATAGCTGCTTGATACGCCCATAACTCGTATTGGTCCTTGGTGGAGGCGGCTGGATTTGAACCAGCGTAGGCTGCGCCAACGGATTTACAGTCCGCCCTGTTTAACCACTCGGGCACTCCCACATCGTTCCTGAAACCGCGTGAATGCCCCGTTTTCCCGGGCCATCAAAACCCCGGAAATACCACAACACGCCTTGACCGGGGGGCAGGAGGGGGGCACGTTTGTTGAGGCCTTACGGACCCGCTCGTAGAACAACTCAATCCGAGAACCTGCCTATCGTATCCGTACCCGCCCCTCTGGAGCTCCATTGCATTGCCCCTTCGACCAAGGCAGCGGCGCGGGGAACCGTGCTATTATCGTGTAGACCGGCGGCAGTCAAGGAGTGCGGGTCATGACCAGCAAAGAGCTGCTGGAGACAAAGAAGGATGAGATACGGGCAATCGCCGACCGACACGGGGTAAGGCGGCTGCGCGTCTTCGGCTCAGTGGCAAGAGGCGAGGCGGATCCCGATAGCGACGTTGATTTCCTCGTGTTGTTCGAGGAGGGTCGCAGCCTTCTCGACCAGGCGTCTCTACTCGTAGACCTGCAGGACCTGCTCGGAGTAGAGGTTGATGTCGTCTCGGAGGGCGGGATCAATCCGAGAATGCGGGATCGGATCCTTAGCGAGGCAGTGCCTCTTTGAAGAGCGACCGCGAGAGGCTGATGGACATACGTGAGGCCATCGAGCGGATCCAGCGCTACGCCGATAAAGGCCGCGAGGGCTTTGGTAGCGATGAGTTGCTGCAGACATGGGTGGTTTATCACCTGCAGATCATCGGCGAAGCGGTCGGCAGGTTGTCAGATCAGATCAAGGATCAACATCCGGAAATCCCCTGGCGTGAGATTGTTGCCATGAGGAACATCCTGGTTCACGACTACTTCGCCGTGGATGCCGACGAGGTATGGAACGTCGTCGAAGGGGACCTTCCGACCTTGAAAGCGAGTATCGACTCGATTCAAGAGGCTACACCCTGACAGTCAGTTCGAGAACCCGCCGATGATGTCGGTCCCCACACCGCGAGAGTTCCAGTACATGGCGCGCTCGGCGATTATAGTCTCGCTTACCTGTGTACGTTCGTGGAGAAGTCGGGGCGAGGCAGGTCCGGGTGGGTGGCGTTCACGTTTATGGTCTTGCGGAGGTCTCGCTCCCGGGGGAAGTAGATGGGGGGGGGCCGGGACCTCTTGACTGAAGAGAGCCTGCTTAGCTAAATTCCTTATGACAAGCCTGCTGGTGGGGGAGGTAGGATTTGAACCTACGTAGGCTGCGCCAACGGATTTACAGTCCGCCCCCTTTAACCACTCGGGCACTCCCCCATGACGCGAAAACGATGATAGCACATAGCGGCTTCACCGATGGGAAAAGATGGTTGAGGTGAATTCCCATGGTTGAGGGAATAATTCAGAAGAGCTGGTCGGGGAAGTCATCGATGGTCGCCAGGTCGTCGCCAAGCAGGCCGCGCAGCAGTTGTTCGAAGGTACGGGCGTTGGTCGGCGCCTGGCCCTTGTAGTGGTTGTTGAAGATGATGTAGGTGCGGTCCGAGCTCTCCGCCATGCTCTGCACCTTTGTGACCCACTCGGACAGCTCCGCGTCGGTGTAGAGGTAGTCGTAGCGCTCCCAGGACTCCCTGCCGGAATCCCACCAGGTCTCGAAGTTGCGGCCGTGGAACCTCGCGTAGCCTGTCGAAGAGGTCACCTCCACCCGGGACGACACCAGGCCCTTGAGGCGGGGCTCGTCCACGCAGCAGTAGCCCAGCCCGGCCCGGCGGAGCAGCTCGTAGGTTTCGTCGCACTCCCAGCCCGAGTTCCTGAACTCCACCACGGTATCGATGCCCTCCATGTGCCCGGCCAGCGCCTCCAGGTACTCACGGTTGTGCGGCGTGTTCTTGAATCCCCAGGGAAACTGCGCCAGCACGCAGCCCAGCTTGCCGTGGTCGGCCAGCGGCCGGATCGCCCCCTTGAACTCCTCGAACACCTTCTTGCTGTCAGGGGTTATCTCGTGGGTCATCTCGCGGTTGGCCTTGACCGTGAACTGGAAATCCACCGGCGTCCTGCGCGCCATCGCCAGCATCACCTCGGGGGTGGGGACCGCGTAGTACGACGAGTTTATCTCCACCACCGGGAAGTGGCGCGCGTACTCCTCCAGCATCCGGCGCTGCTTGAGGTCGGGCGGGTAGAAGGGCCCCTTCCAGTCGCTGTAACTGAAGCCGGCCGTGCCGACGTAGACGGTCATGACAAGCACCCCCACCCCAACCCTCCCCCCTCAAGGGGGAGGGAGAAAACGCGGGAGACGGCTAGCGCCGCTTCTTCTCCATGTGGACCAGCGTACCCTCCTGGTCGCTGGCGATGTTTACCTCGTCCATCAACCCTCGGATGAGCTGCACTCCGCGGCCGTGCAGGGCCAACGGTGAGGAAGGCTCGCCCTCCAGTATCGCCGTGTCGAATCCCTGCCCCTCGTCGGCGACCTCGATGACGATCCGGTCCGGGTAGGCGTAGCACTCGAAATGCATCTTGTTGTCGGCCGGGCAGGCGTGCTGGATGATGTTCTTGAGTGCTTCCTGTGTCGCCAGGGCGATGTCCTCGGCGTCCTCGGAGAAGCCGTGCTCTCCCGCGAACTTGATGATCTTGGACCGCGCCCTCACCAGCGACTTCTTGCCGCAGGGGAGGTCCACGACCATGTGCCTGGCGGTATCAGGTGAGGTCCGAGAAGAACTCTTTATCAACGTATCCGCCCGTGACTCCTATGTCTTGAAGTGCCTGGCCAAGGTTGGGAAAGACCTTGAAGACCCGGTCGAGGTCGACGAGCCTAAGGATCTTGAGGATGCGGGGGTTGTTGATGACGTAGCCGACCTCGCCCTGGGCGGCCTGGACCTTCTGGTAGGCCTCGATGAGGCTGCCCAGTCCGCTCGAGTCGATAAAGGTGACCCTGGTCAAGTCCAGTATCAGGTCGTGCCTGCGGTCACCCTCCAGCTTGAGGACGACCTTGCGGAACAGGGGTACGGTGTAGACGTCGAGCTCTCCGATCGGTGTTACTACCTGGTAGCCCTCTTTGTCCTCGACCTCTATCTCCAAGAACGCTGCGCTCCTACTTCTTGTTCATCCGGGAGACCGCCACGACCGCGCCGGCTACCAGGAGCAGCAGGAACAGCAGCTTGCGGCCCCGCTTCTTCTTGCCGGCCTTCCTGGCCTTTTTCCTGGCCTTCTTCGCGGCCTTGCGGCTGAGCTTCTTCTTCTCGCGGCGCGGGAGATCGCCCCAGGCGGCTTCCTTGAGCTCCTCGGGGATCTCCTTGCCCTTGCTGGCGAGCTTCTCCGCCCTGCGTATCGCCTTGCGGCGCTCGGCCTTCAGCCGTGACTTCTGCTTTATCTTGCGGGCCAGGAAGTTCATCAGGAGGCCGACGACTACCCTGAGCGCGATCTCGGCGAGGTCTCTCTCCTTGGAGCCCGCGGCACCTTCGTCCTTACCCTTGAGCATCGTCACAGCCATTCAAGACCTCCCGTCTGCGGCGGCCGATACAGTGGTGACTATACTACAAAGGGAAGGTCGTTTCCACATTCGGAGCATCGGCTGCCGTCGAGCCCGCGGACTCGCGTCATGTAGCCGTCTCTCTCCACCAGCACGTCCCCGCAGGAGGGGCAGCAGGAAGTGCCGCCGTCCTGGTCGCGCACGTTCCCCATGTACACGAAGTCGAGCTTCTCCTTCGCCACATCATACGCTCTCCTGAGGGTCGCGAGCGGAGTGGGTTCGATGGTCATCTTGTAGCAGGGGTAGTACGCCGAGAAGTGGAGCGGGGTCCCCTTCCCCAGCCCGGCCACGAAGTCCACCAGCTCGCCGATCAGCTCGTCGGAGTCGTTGAGGGTCGGGATGATCAGGTTGGTTATCTCGATGTGGCACCGACCGGCGGCGGTCCGGCAGGTCTCGAGCACCGGCTCCAGCTTCGACTTGCAGATCTTGCGGTAGAACTCGGGATCCATGGACTTGACGTCGATGTTCATGGCGTCGATGAAGGGGAGGAGCTCGGCCAGCGGCTCGGGGTTGACCGAGCCGTTGGTGACCATCACGTTCTTGAAGCCTCGCTCGCGCACCTTGGCGGCGCACTCCCTGACGAACTCGTACCACATGAACGGCTCGTTGTAGGTGTAGGCGACCCCGATCGAGCCCCTGCGCCCCGCCATCTCAGCCACCTCGTCGGATGTCATGTAGGTGCCGGGCGAGTCGGTCTCGATCATCTCCCAGTTCTGGCAGAACTCGCAGCGCTGGTTGCAGCCCCGGGTCCCGATGGAGAGTATCGAGCTTCCGGGGTGGAAGTGGTAGAGCGGTTTCTTCTCTATAGGGTCGAGGTTCGTGGCCAGGATCCTCTCGTAGACGTCGGAGTAAAGCGTGCCCTCGCGGTTGGTGCGGACGCGGCAGAAACCCTTCTTGTCGGGGTTTATCCTGCATTCCTGCGGGCAGAGGTGGCAGGCGACCCTGTCGTTTTCCAGCTTCTCGTAGAACGCGGCCTCTTTCACCTGTATCTCCCGGATCAGTCGGTTATCTCGCGGACATAGGCGAAGTGTATTCCCTGCGACCTGAGCGTGTTGATCATCTCGCCGACCACCTTCGCGGTGTTCGGGCGGTGCCAGTGGCATATCCCGATTGACGTACCGTTCTTTCTCGCCCGCCCGGCAAGCTCCTGCATCGCCCGGCGGATGTAATCGGGGTCGTTCTCGTGGTCGATGAAAACCTGGTTCTTCTTCTTGCCCATCCCAAGTGCCAGGCAGGCAGGCGTGACCTGGCTATTGCAGGAGCTGTTGCTGTCGACCACGAATAGCCCGCGGCTCTTCGCCCACTCGCACTCGTAGTACATGATGTTCCAGTTGTCGCAACCCATTCCGCCCTGGTGGTTGTTCACCCCCTCGACGTGAGGGATGGTGGCCAGGTCGGCGTCCAGCGTCCCGAACACGGTGCCGCGATCCATGCCCACCGCGAGCTGGCCCGGGCCGGAGTATGAGTTACCGGCGTTGGTCGTCGGTACGTGCATCATCACCGCGTATCCGTTCCCGTACAGCGTCTCGGCGAGCTCCCTGGAGAGCTGAAGGTGGGGCATCACCGCGAAGTTCAGCGGCGCGTCTATGGCGAGCCATTCACTGATGTGCTCCTTGCCGTTGCCCACGTCATCGACCACTATGGCGATGGCCGGCAGCGTGGGGTCCGACTTCTTCGCGTTATGGGCCGGCGCGCCCGCGCGGTTGGCGGCCTTGCCTTCAGGTACGGTGGCCGAGGCCAGGGACGGGGCCGACGATCCGGGCGGCGCCGTCTGCCGGGTACCGGGGGGGCCGCCCCGCGTCTGAAACGTGCGTCGCGGGGGTCCGGCGCCCTTGCCGTAGATGGTGTCCTTGAACGGGCCCCAGGGGCTCAGCAGGATCACCAGCAGCACCGCTGAGAGGGCCGCCGCGACCCCCAGCCAGTACGAGGCCACCTTGCGTCTCTGCCGACGCGCGCTACGGCGGGCCTCCCGTTGCTCGCGGGTCAGGGGGTCCAGGATGGCTTCCTCGGGTTCATCGGAAGCGGCCTTCCGGATATCTTCCGCCGCCGGTCCCTGCCCGGGCGCGGCTTCATCCCCGGGGTCATCCACGGCTGTCTGTTCTATCTCGAAGAGGGCGTCCTGCCCCTCGTTTTTCTCTTTCCTGCGTTTCATCGGCGGATTCCAGTGGTTATCTGGGCGGTGATGCTTCGCTTTCTACTATATATCGCAGCGCGGCGCGTTACATCGAGTTTTTATCAATTATCCGGCGACCGATACGGGCGGGGTTCTCTTACAGAAGCTTCAGGCCGTGCAGCACGCCCGCGATGTCCTCTCTACACGCGGGTGTCACCGACAGCAGCGGGAGCCTGAGCTCGTCCGAGTCTATGACCCCCATGAGCTTCATCGCCGCCTTCGCGGGGGCGGGATTGGGCTCCTTGAACATGGCCCTCACCAGGGGCAGGAGGTGGTAGTGCATCCCGCGGGCCTCGGCCAGGTCCCCATCCTTCACCGACCGGTACATCGCCAGGAACTCGCCGGCCAGCACGTGGGCGGAGGCCATGACCCCGCCGTGCCCCCCGAGGCAGCACATGCTGAACAGCAGGTGGTCCTCCCCCGCCAGCACGCAGAAGTCGCTGGTGCGGGTGATGATGCTCATGGTCTCGTTGATGTCGCCGCCTGCGTCCTTTATCCCCACGATGTTGGGTATCCTGGATAGCTCCACCACGGTGCCGACCTCGATATTCCGGCCGGTGCGCATGGGGATGTTGTACAGGAGGATGGGGCGGTCGGTCACCTCGGACACCGCGCGGAAGTGCTCGATGACGCCCTCCTGGCTGGGACGGTTATAGTAGGGGCAGACAACCAGGTAGCCGGCCAGGTCCAACTGCTCGGCGCGCTCCATCAGCCGGATCGATTCCCTTGTGTCGTTCGTCCCCACCCCGGGGATCACAGGGACGCGCCCGGCCGCCTGCTCGACGACCACCCTGATGACCTCTATGTGCTCGTCGTGGGAGAGGGTCGCGCTTTCCCCCGTGGTACCGCACGGTATGAGGCCCGTGGCCCCGGCGTCGATCAGGTGATCGACCAGTCTCCTGAGCGAGCCCTCGTCTATCTCGCCGTCCTTGAACGGCGTTATGTTGGGTACGTAAATGCCCTCGAAAGCGGGTTCCGTCAACTCTTGCACCTCCGTGTAGCGGGCCCCTTACGAAAATGCGAAAAAGGTGCCTGACGCCTTTTTCGCATTTTGTACTCCGCTCATTCTATACCGAGCGTGCGGTCCAGGATAGCCGCGGCGCAGTTGATCCCCCCCGAGCAGGCGCAGTCCATCGCCACGCCGAAGCCTCGGGCCGTGTCCCCCGTGAAGTACAGCCCGTTCACACCCGGGGCCCGGACCTCCGGCTTGAGGGTGCCGGCCTGGGAGATGGACTTGGCGACCCCCTCCAGCTTCCAGCACATCGGATAGAGCGCCCAGTCGACGCACTCACTGAAGCCGGGATAGGCGCCCTCCAGGAACCCGGGGACCGCCCGGACCACTCTCATGACCCTGGCGCGGTCGCGGGACTCCTCCTCGGTCAGGGGCAGGTACGCGGTGAGCAGGTGCTTGCCTTCGGGTGCGCAGGAAGGATCGGTGGCCGACTGCACGTTCCAGCACATGTACACGTCGTAGTCGTATTCGTCGCCCGCCGGGACCACCAGGGGCGTCTTTATCAGTCGCTCGGCCTGCTCGACCGGCATCGGCAGCTCGCTCAGCCCGAAGTAGGGCGCCAGGCTGCCGTATCCGTAGAGTGAGCGCGCCCTTGCCACGAAGTCGGGTGGGAACCACGACTCGTCAACCAGCTCGAACGTCTCCTGGACCGGAACGTTGCTGATGACAACAGGGGCCCGCAGGGTCACCGCGTCGCCGCCGGGAAGGACGGCCTCTACACCCGTCACCGCGCCGTCCGCAATGGCCACCTTCATCACATCGGCGCCCAGGACCATGGTGCCGCCGGCCTTCTCAATCTCCGAGGCCACGGCCCGCGACCACTCGATGATCCCGCCGACGACGAAACCGCCCACGTGCAGGTCCTCCCCCTTGATGATGGCGGGAAGCATGACCTCGTTGGTATAGCGGATCATCTCGCCGGCGGAGATGTCGTGGGGATTGTTGATGGTGGTGAACAGGGTCCCGGTACAGCGGTACGAGTTCCAGACCGCGTCGTCGGCGGTCAGGCCCAGGCGCTCGCAGTAGTCCCACAGGGAGACCATCTCCAGCTCGTCGAGCTGCCCGGGGGTCAGCCCGAGCGACTCCGTGTTGAACGCCCAGTACTTTATGCCCTTCTCCTTGCACCTGGCGAAGAGCTTGTCGTCCAGGCGACTGGACCCGGGCACCGGCTCGACGTAGAACTCGCCGTCGTACCACATGCCGGTGTCGCAGGGATTGATGGCTACCGAGAACCCCAGGTAGTCCGCCAGCCGTCCCAGGTAGCCCCTCCCGGCGCAGGGCACGCCGTGATAGCCGAGGTCGATGGTGTAGCCGTCCAGGAGCCGGTGCCGGGCGATCTCATCGATAGGCGGTTCGGAGTCGGCCAGGTAGCAGTAGTGCCTGCCCAGGACCGCCTTGTACCAGTCCGCCCCGCGCTCACCGATCTCATCTCCGCGGATGGACAGCGCCCGGCCGCCCACACGGTCCTCGCGCTCGAGCACCGCGACCTTCATACCGTCCCGCGCGAGTATCGAGGCGGCGGTCAGGCCCCCGATCCCGGCGCCGACGACTATCACCTCATAGTCGTAATCCATGAACTCTCCGGCCTACAGCTCCCAGTATGCGACCTGCTCGCCCGAAGAGTAGTCGTAAAATCCCTTGCCGGTCTTGCGCCCGAGCAACCCCGCGGTGACCATGCGCTGCATGAGGACCGGCGGCCAGTAGCGCTCGTCCTTGGTCTCGTTGTAGATGGCCTTCATGGCGTTGTGCAGGACGTCGATGCCTGTAAGGTCCGCCGTCTCGCAGGGACCCATCCGGTGCGCGAACCCGAGCTTCATGGTCTTATCGATCTCCTGGGGGGTCGCCACGCCCGAGGCCACCAGGTCTATCGCCACGCCCGACATCGCGAGCCCGACCCTGTTCGCCACGAACCCGGGCACGTCCTTGTGCACCACCACCACGTCCTTGCCGACGTCCTCGGCCCAGGCCTTCACGACGGCCACCGTCTCGTCGGTGGTCTGCTGGCCGTAGATGACCTCGCACAGCATCATCATGGGAACGGGGCTGAAGAAGTGCACGCCCACGACCTTCTCGGGCCGCTTCGTCGCCGAGGCGATGCTGGTTATGGATATGGCGCTGGTGTTACTTGCCAGAAGGCATTCGGGGCCGGTGATCTCTTCCAGCTGCCCGAAGACGTCCAGCTTGAGGTCGATGTTCTCGAAGACCGCCTCGACCACCAGGTCGGCGTCGGCCGCGTCCTTCATCTCGGTGGTGGTCTTGATGTTGGCGAGCGCGCTCTTTGCCGTGTCCTCGGGGACCTTCCCCTTCTCCACGAACTTGCCCAGCGACTTCTCGATCGCCTTCATGCCCTTCGCCAGGGCCTCGTCGTTGATATCACGCATGGTGACCCTGTAGCCGGCCGTCGCGGCCACCTGGGCGATACCGCTTCCCATGAGCCCCGCCCCGACCACGTAGACTTTCTCGATAGCCATCTGCCCTACCCCCTTTTGAAGAGAAATCCTCGCTCGTTTTTCAAAATCGAAAGTCTATCACATCGGCAGGGCAGGACAGGAACCGGGGGGTGAAGGGAGGGCCGGCGGGCTCTCAGTCCTTCTTCGAGCTCTTTGCGGTGGACCGAAGGACGACGCGGGCGGAGCTCCAGGCGCTTGCGACCTCGACCCCGCTGTGGGCCAGGAAGAGCGCGAGGAAGCAGAACACGAGGGTGTACTTGTTGAACGCGCTGATGAGCGTCAGCAGGTACAGCGAGAGCCCAAGGACCGCGAGGCGCCCCCACAGGCTCGAGATCAACATCCAGGGGATCATCTCGGGGGGCTTCTTCAACGACCACTTGATGATGGCGAGCGAAGCGACGGTGTTCAACGACGCGATGGCGAAGCCCACCAGGGCGCCCGCGAAGCCTTTCCAACCCGCGAACACCGCGGAGAGCACCAGGCCCGGAGGGATCACCACCCCGCTGGTGATCGCCATGAGGGTGGCGAGCCTCCTCTGAGACAGAGCGGCGTCAGACGTTTTCATTGCGTTATGTCCTTATCGAAATCGACGTACTCCAACGGCACTGCAAACGTCTGACCCCACGGTTCGTCCAAGGGTTGATCGACCACTACGTTCGGGTTTTCGGACATACCGCCCTCGGGGTCATCCGCCACGTCAGCCCTCCTCTATCTCCCCCGACTCCACCGGGATAGCGCTCTGGACCGCCGGCTTCCGGCGCGCGCGGTGCTTGCCCCTGCGCCCGTTCTCCCCCCTGATGATCGGTGGGAGCGCGGTGATCACGAACCCTCCGATCGCCAGGGCCAGTGTGATCCAGAGGAACTTGTTGTTCGCCATGAACTTGAGCGCGAGGCTGGTCCCGCACAGCAGGGCGGTCCAGAAGTACAGCAGCAGCACCGCCTGGCGCTGGGAATGACCCATGTTGAGCAGGCGGTGGTGGATGTGCTCCTTGTCCGCGTGGGTTATCGATATCCCCTTTCGCAGCCTGCGTGCGATGGCCATCCCGGTGTCGATGATGGGTATGGCCAGGGCCATAAGGGGGACCACCAGGGCGGCGGCGGCGATGCTCTTGAGCACGCCCTGGATGGTGACCGCCCCCAGCAGGAATCCCAGGAGCATGCTTCCGGAGTCCCCCATGAATATGCTGGCGGGGTTGAAGTTGTAGCGCAGGAAGCCCAGGGTGGCTCCGGCCATGACTATCGATATCAGGGCGGCGTCCACGAACGCTCCGCCGACCCCGGTCTGGGTCGCGTAGATGAACATCGAGAACGCGGTGATGCATGTTATCCCGGCAGCAAGGCCGTCGAGCCCGTCGATGAGGTTGATGATGTTCATGAAGGCTACCACCCAGAGCAGCGACACAAGCACGGAGAGCTCGGGCGACAGCGACAGCACTCCTCCGCCCGGGATGTGGAGGTTCTGTATCTGAACCCCCATGACCACCAGCACCCCCGCGGCCAGCACCTGGCCGAACAGCTTCGCCAGGGGGGACATACCGTGGATGTCGTCCAGCGCCCCGAATATCAGGATGATCGTGGCACCGATGACGATGCCGAGTATGTCGGCGGAGACCTGGCGTGATCCGAACACGACGTAGATGCTGATACCCAGCATCATGGCGGCGTAGATGGCCAGGCCGCCGAGCGTGGGGGTCACCTTCTCGTGGACCTTGCGGTCCTCCGGGACGTCAAGGGCGTTAACGCGCAGGGCGAGCCACCGCGCGGCGGGGGTGAGCACCAGCGCGCCTACGAGTGCGGCGCTGAAAGCAAGAAAGTAGCTGTTCATTGTTTCAACGGGTGACCTGACGGCGACCGGACCGCGTCAGTCCTCCAATCTCATCTTCTGCGAGAGTATGCCGGCCTCCTTGAGCAGGTTCTCGGCCAGCGGATCAGGGTACGGCTCTATGAAGTTGACGGCCAGTATACCGGCGTTGATAAGCATCTTGCTGCAGAGTACACACGGCTGGTGGGTGCTGTAGAGCAGGCCCCCCTCGATGGATACGCCGTGCAGGGCCGCCTGCAGGATGGCGTTCTGCTCGGCGTGAAGCCCCCGGCACAGCTCGTGGACCGTCCCCGACTCGGCGCCGGCGTCGTCCCTGCGGCACCCGACGTCGAAGCAGTGCTCCAGCAGCCGTGGCGCACCGTTGTACCCGGTGGTCAGGATGCGCTTGTCCTTGACTATGAGCGCGCCCACCTGCCTCCTCAGGCACGTGGAGCGGCCCGATACCACAGTCGCTATCCGCAAGAAGTACTGGTCCCAGGCAGGTCGCATCGTGCCCCCCTTCTCGTGATTGTACGTCGTGGCTCCCGGGGTATAGTACTACTCAGGCCGGCAGGGTCACCGTGAACGTCGTCCCGACGCCGACCTGGCTCCGGACCAATATTGTACCCCCCAGCGTCTCCACCAGCTCGCGGCAGATCGAAAGCCCCAGCCCGGCGCCCCCGTGCCTGGTCGAACGGGACTTCTCCACGCGGTAGAAACGCTCGAAGATACTCGGCAGCATCTCCGGTGCGATCCCCCGGCCGCTGTCAGCCACCGATATCCGCACCGCCCCGTACGTCGCCGCCGCCGAAAGCGAGACGGCGCCCCCCTCCGGCGTATACTTGAACGCGTTGTCCAGCAGGTTGACCAGGACGCGCTCCAGGCGGTCGGGGTCGGTGTAGACCTTGAGGGGGGAGTCGGGCACCTCCACCCCGAGCGAGACACCCGACTCCTCGGCCTTCTGCTCGTAGATGCTCTCGAGCTTGCGGAGCAGCTCGGTGACCTCCGCCTCCCGTTTCTCGCCACGCAGCTCCCCCGCGTCGATCTGCGACAGCAACAGCAGGTCTCGCAGCACCCGCACCAGCCGCTTGCTCTCCTGGTTGATGATCTCCAGCGAGCGCCGGCTCTCCTCCGGGCCCTGGGTGACGCCGTCGAGGAGCGCCTGGCTGAAGCCCTCGATGCTGGTCAGCGGGGTGCGCAGCTCGTGGGAGACGTTGCCCACGAAGTTCCGCTGCTGCTCGTAGGCCGTCCTCACCCGCCCGGCCATCACGTTGAAGTCACGGGCGAGTTCCGCCGTCTCGTCCGAGCCCCGCACCGGCACCTCCTGGCTATAGTCACCCACAGCCATGCTTCGCGCGGCAGCGGTGACCTCGCGCACCGGTCGGGTGATGGCGCCCGAGAGGTAGGCCGCCACCCCCATGGAGATGGCCAGGGCTATGAGGCCGGCGATAGCCACGTAGAACACCAGTGAGCCGGCGATGCCCTTTACCTCCTCCACCGGCTTCATTGCCAGCAGGTAACCGCCGGTCCCGGGCTTGATGGTAGTGGGCGCGCTCGCGAACAGGTACTGGGTCCCCAGCTTGGCGAAGTAGCGCTGCACGATGCGCGGCCCCTGCTCGCTGAAGATATCGGCCGGCAGCTGAGCGTTCCGCCTGCCGAACTCCGGCCTGCCGGGCGACTCGGCCACAACCGACCCGTCAGCGGTGGTCAGGACCAGCTTGGCCTCCAGGACCTGCGACTCGTTTGAGAGGATGCTGGTGACCAGCTTCTGGCCGGTGGTCGCATCCTGCACCGCGATCGGCGTCCTTACCGGCTGCGACGACTGCGGCTCGGTCTGGGTGCCGCCCGTCGTCAGGATCTCGTTGACCCGGCGGATGTCGTTGGCGACCGCGCCGACCTGGCGGACCAGGTCGCTGCGCTCCCGGTCCCGGATATAGCGGGTCAGGAAGAAGACGAAGAATATGCTGGCCAGCAGGAGGCTGATGATAACCACCAGCAGGTAGGTGGCGACGATCCGCGTTCGCAGGGACTTGAACACGTCTACCTAGCCGGCCTTGAAGCGGTAGCCCACGCCGCGCACGGTCTCGATGAAACGCGGGTTGTCCGCGTCGTCGTCGAGCTTCTCCCGCAGGTGCCTGATGTAGACGTCCACCGTCCGGGTGTCCCCGATATACTCGTAGCCCCAGACCTTCTCCATGAGCCGGTCCCGCTTGAGGACTATTCCGGGGTTGGCGGCGAGCACGTAGAGGAGATCGAACTCACGTGCGGTCAGCTCGACCTGGCCCAGGCCCTCGACCTCGACCTTTCGCCGGGCGGTGTCAAGGGTCAGCCCCCCGACTGAGATAACGGGCTCCTCCTCGACAGGCGGGTTGACCCGGCGGAGCACCGCCTTGACCCGGGCGACCAGCTCGCGGGGGCTGAAAGGCTTGGTGAGGTAGTCGTCGGCGCCGAGTTCCAGGCCGACAACCTTGTCCACCTCGGACTCGCGGGCGGTGAGCATGATCACCGGCACCTGCGAGGTCTTTCGTATCTCGCGGAGCACGTCCAGGCCGTCGCGTCCCGGGAGCATTATGTCCAGGACCAGCAGGTCGGGCTTCTCGACGCCGAACTTCTCTATCGCGGCGTCGCCGTCGTACGCGCTGACCACCCGGTAGCCCTCCTTGCCCAGGTACAGCTCGACGAGCTCGACTATGTGCTCCTCGTCGTCCACGACGAGGACCTTCTCCTGCCTGGTCTCCACGCTCCTCACCACCTGAAAGTTGACTTGTAAGAGTATAACGCCACTTGCTTGAGCCGTGACTTCAGGGTTTCGCATTGGTGCCAGACGCCGATGCGAAAATCCCCGGGACCAGCCTTGCGGAGAATCGGGGCTTACAGGGTCAGGGCGAGGTTGAAGGCCTCGTGGATGGCGTCCAGGGCCTTGCGAGGCTTCTCGCAGTCGCCGATCTTGTGGACCTCGATCGACTCGGGGATCTCTGTCAGGGCCGCCTCCAGCGAGTCGTCGGGGCGGGAGCCCGCCGCGATGACCACCGTGTCGGCCTCGAAGGTCTCGGGCTTCGCCCGCACGTCGGCCACCACCCCGTCGGGGGTGATTCGCTCCACGCAGCACGAGTCCACCATCTTCACCCCCAGGCGGGCGGCGTCCTTCAGGATGACCCAGCGGCTGGAGTAGCCGATGTCCCTGCCAAGCCTGTCAAGCATCTCCAGCACGGTGACGTCCCTGCCCTGCTCGGCCAGCAGGGTGGCGGTCTCCACCCCTACCGCGCCGCCCCCCACGACCACTACCCTGTCGCCCGTGACCTCGTCGCCGGTCAGCACGTCCCAGGCGTAGACCACGTTGTCCCCGCCGGCTCCCTCGATGGGGGGCTCGATCTGGCGCGCGCCCGTCGCGACCACCAGAACATCCGGGTGCAGGTCTTTGATCAGCCCGCGGGTCACCGGGGTGTTGAGCCGGACGTCCACGCCTTTCCTTTCCACCTGGCGCCGCAGGTACCGGACCATCTCGGCCCACTCCCCGCGCCCGGGCGGGATCGCCGCCAGCACCCCCTGGCCTCCCAACTGGCCGTCCTCCTCGCAGAGCGTCACCTCGTGGCCCCGGTGCGCCGCGACCCAGGCCGCCTCCATCCCCGCGGGCCCTCCCCCGGCCACCAGGACCTTCCTTGGCGTCCCGGCGGGCACCAGCTCGGTCTCCCTCTCCCGGTTCACCCTGGGATTGAGCGTGCAGGTGATGGGCTTGATCTGGAACACGTGGTCGAAGCACCCCTGGTTGCAGGCGATGCAGGTCCGTATGTCGGCCGGACGCCCCTCGTAGGCCTTTCGCAGGATGTTGGGGTCGGCGATGAAGGGGCGGGCCATGCAGACCAGGTCCGCCCTGCCCAGCGCCAGTATCTCCTCGGCGAGCTCGGGGGTGTTGATGCGGTTGCTGGAGGCGACGGGGATCTTCTCCACCGCGCTCTTTATGCCCTCGGCGAGGTACACGAAGGCGCCCCTGGGGACCTCCATCGGTATCTGGGGCACCTTGGTCTCGTGCCAGCCTCCGGTCACGTTTATCATGTCGACACCGCAGCGCTCCATCTCCGCCGCCACGATCATGGACTCCTTCAGGGTGTGGCTCCCCTCCATGAAGTCCGAGCCCGAGAGCCGGCATATCAAGGGGAACTCGGGGCCGGTCGCCTTCTTGATCGCGGCGATGGTCTCCCGCATGAACGTCATTCGGTCGCCGATGTCCCCGTTGTAGCGGTCCTCACGCTTGTTGGTCAGCGGAGATAGGAACTGGTTGACCAGGTAGCCCGCCGCGCAGATCAGCTCGCCGGCGTCGAAGCCGGCGTCGCGGGCCCGGCGTGCGGCCTCCCCGTAGTGACGCTGCACCTCGAGTATCTCCTCCTCGGTGAGCGCGTGGGGGGTCTCGCCGGTGAACTTGCTGGTGACGGCCGAGGCGCTGATGGATGGCTCGCCCGTCAGCGAGGCGAATGAGTACCTCCCGCCGTGGTAGAGCTGCGCGGCGACCGGGGTGTCGTGCCGGTGGATACGGTCGGTGAAGACCTTCAGGCTGGGGATGTACCGGTCGTCATCCAGGGCCACGAAGTTGGGGACGCCCATCCCCCTCCTCTCGACGTAGCACCCTCCGACTATCATCAGTCCCGGGCCCGGGCCGGCCTTGGCCCGCTCCTCGTAGAAGTCCGTGAAGCCCTCCGAGATGAACCCCTCGGAGGCCATCCCTATGTGCATGGCGGGCATCACGATGTGGTTGGGCATCTCGATTCCCGAGAACTCGAACGGCTCGAATACGTGCTCGAACTGCATCGGACTCCTCCCGTGGTCCGGCTCCTCAGGCGGCGCGCCCGGCACTCCGGTCCTGGGGCCGCCAAGAATACTATTCTATCCCCGCCGCGGACCGCCTCTGTCAAGCCGTTGATCCCGTGGGAATCCGCCGCTTTTTTCTGGCTCTCGAACGCCGTTCGGCCCTTAAGAGAGACCCCCCGTTTGACGATTAGGATAGGGGCTCTGTCTGTAGGGGCCCTTTTCGTTGCAGGATCAGTCCCGGTGCCGGCTGGGGGGCCGAGATGTCATGATGGAATGCGTAGTTCGACTGAGCCCAACCTGCCACCTCCCATACAGTTTAACGACCTTTTTACCCGGCGTTAACGGTAACCGAACGGCAACTGACGATGATTCGCAGGTAGACGGCGGAAGCTGCGGACACGGATGCCTGTTGGCGCTTCCATCGCCGAGCAGTATCGGCTCGAACGAGGATCGATGACGATGGCCGTTCACACGCTCAAGAAGATGGCCAGGCTGGAAGCGATAACCCTGCTTCTGGTCCTCGTGACCTTCATCTTCGCGCTCTGGTTTTCCGTCGGAATGATGGGGTTCAACCGTGAACCGCGGGACGGCGCCAGGTTCAGCCCGGAAGTCGAGAGACGCCTCGAGGAAACCCTTACGAGGGTGATGGACGAAGGGGAGGTCCCCGGCGCGGTGGTCGGCATCTGGATCCCGGGCCAGGGGACCTGGGTCAAGGCGAGGGGGGTCTCCGATATCGCCACGGGGGCACCGATGGACCTGTCGGACAGGGTGCGTATCGGTAGCATGACCAAGACCTACGTTGCAACGGTGGTGCTTCAGCTTGTGGGTGAGGGAAAGATGAGCCTGGAGGACCCGCTCGGCGTTTTCATCCCCTGGTTCCCGGGCGGGCAGGGCATCACCATCCGGCAGTTGCTGAACCACACCAGCGGGCTCTTCGACTTCGTCTCCGACCAGGAGTTCGACGAGCTGGTCACCTCGGACCCCCTCCGCAAATGGAAGCCCGAGGAGCTGGTCGCCTACGCGGTAGCCAACCCTCCCTACTTCGAGCCGGGAGCAGGGTGGCGCTACTCGAACACCAACTACGTGCTGCTGGGCATGGTGGTCGAAGCCCTGACCGGGCGGCCGCTCGCCGTCGAGGTGACCAACCGGGTCATCAAACCACTGGGCCTGAGCGCCACGAGGTATCCCGACGGCCCCGAGATCGAGGGTCCCCACAGCGCCGGGTACGACGAGCTGGACGGAGCCCTCGTCGATTGGACAAACCTCGACCCGTCGGCGGGCGGGGGGTCGGCCGCGATGATATCCAACCTGTGGGATCTGAAGACATGGGTCGAGGCGCTCGGCCACGGCCGGCTGGTCGAACCCGGCCTGCAGGCCGAACGGCTGCGGTGGGAGACCACGACCGACGGTACGGGCCAGCGGACCTACGGTCTCGGTCTGCTGAACTTCGCCGGCTTCGTGGGGCACGACGGGAACGCCTTCGGATACGGCGTGTCCGCGTATTATCACCCACCCACCCGGGCCACCATCGTGGTCATCTTCAACAAGGTGCCCAGCGTGGAGATGAACACCAACATCGCGTTCTCCCGGTTCGCTGGCATCGTGCTGCCCGGGATGAGCCCTTACGTCGAATAGGCGGCGAGCGCCGTCCGGGTGCGCTCCCCCGCCGCGGGATGACTCCCCCGACGCCCCTGTGATAGTGTTGCCATGCCAGTGAAGCAAGCCGTGGAGCGAACTTGATAATCGACATACATACTCACATCTTTCCCCCCGAGGTCATCCAGCGCCGAGAGCTGTTCGCCAAGAGGGACCCGTCGTTCAACTTGATCTACGGCGACCCCAAGGCGCGCATGGTCACCTTCGAGGGTCTCGTGGAGGAGATGAACCACGCGGGTGTGGACCGGTCGGTTGTATGCGGCTTTCCCTGGCGCAGCCTCGACATGTGCCGCCAGCACAACACCTACATGATGGAGGCCGTCAGAGCGCACCCTGAACGGCTGGTCGGGCTGGCCACCGTCAACCCGGTTGCGGGCAAGGCGTGCGACACGGAGCTGGAGCGCTGCTTCGAGGGGGGCCTGAAGGGCGTCGGTGAGATATCGGCCGATGCCCAGGGCTTCAGCCTCCAGGACGAGAGGACATGCGGGCGGCTGGCGCACGCCGTCGATGAGGCGGGTCTCTTCCTGCTGCTGCATACCAACGAGGACGTGGGGCACTCCTACCCGGGCAAGACCCCGACCACTCCGGCCTCCGTATACGGGTTCCTGGAGAAGTTCGGCGAGGTGAACACGGTGCTCGCGCACTGGGGCGGGGGGCTGTTCTTCTACGAGCTGATGCCGGAGGTGGCCAAGGTAAGCTCCTGCGTGTACTACGACACCGCGGCCTCGCCGTTCCTCTACAACCCCAAGGTGTACCGCATCGCCGCCGACATCGTCGGCCCCGGCCGCATCCTCTTCGGCACGGACTATCCGCTACTGAGAATGCAGCGGCACCTGGGGGAGATCGAGTCGTCCGGGCTCACTGCCGACGAGAAGGAAGCGGTCCTGGGGCGCAACGCCCTCGGCCTCCTCGGCGAAACCTACTAGGGTCAGGCTCAATTCAATGTCAGCTTCAATGCTGGAGAACCTGTGTGGTGTGACTTGAATTGTGCCTGACCCCCAGCCTAGACCCCCAGCCTAGTCCGGCCAAACGCCGAATCCGGTTCGCTCGGGTATCGAAGGCGGACGGAAGTCATCAAGGCAGTAGGTGCGCGTGCCGCAGATTTGAATAACAACAATACTACATCGTTAACAATACTGCTATTTACTATAAAAAACCCACAGCATATCCGCGCGAAGCAGGTCTATCCTGTTACTTATGAATGGTACATCATATTATTGTATAATACTGTTATCTATTGCGATTCAAATCTGCGGGGTTTTCATGCCTCTTGCGATCGCAGCCAGGTTCTTAAGCCGCAATTCGATGATCCTTTTCCTTGGCGATTGCGAGCGCGATCGTCGGCTCCAGTTCGGGATCGGCATCCCGTCCCGCGAAATAGCACACGGGGTCGACGAAGACCGTCGGGTCCGACCAGGCGACCGGAAGCGGCGTATTCCTAAGCATCTCATCGTTCTTCTCTATAGCCGAGGTCAGGGCCTTCGGGTTGTTCGTCAGCCTGGCCGCCCAGGCATCCTGGCGGAGCATGTCGATCACGAACCGGTTACGGCCGAACTCCGCCGCTGCGCCGTCCTCGATTCCCGGACCCGGCTCGTCGACATTCTCCAGGTAGAACCGTGCCACGACGTCGGCGACCAGCGCCTCTACCTCGGGCCCGGACAGGTCTGACTGAAGGAGCGGCCGGGATATCACGACCCTGCGCCGTGTCATTCCCCGCTCCGATGTCATGCCCTTACCGGCCAGCGAACCCGAGTAGGCGATGGGCAAGGAGAACTCGACGACGTCGAGCGGGATGGAACCCGAGCCTATCCCGAGGCTTATTGCGTCGAGGGCGTCGCGGAAGAACTTGAACCTCAGCGGGTCGTAGCTCCCCGGCGCAGACAGCCGGGCGTGTTTCCTTATGTACTCGCCAAGCCCCTTGTATCCCGAGACTGAGCGGTAGACCTCCACCGTAATCAAGATCACACCGCTGATCAACAGGCATGTTGCTGCGACGGCCACGGCGGTCCAGCCCGCAGATTGAACATCTTCCGTCCCCTCACTCATGAGCAAGGCCATGAGCAGCCCACTCACGATCAGGAGACCGACCCCTGTTATCCACCGCGCTGCTGTCTTACGCATCTCAGGCCTTCTCTTTGCTTCCATCGGGAATCCCGATCTCGAGCCCGAGCAGCGGGAGTAGGCCGTACAGGTCCTCTATCACCGGGACGTCGACCCTGTGGCTCATGCCGAACCTGTCTATCATCACCGGGTGTATGCCGACCGAGCGAGCTCCCAGTACGTCTGCGTAGTAGTGGTCTCCGACGTGGACGGCCCGGTCCGGCTGGACCCCCAATCGCTCGCAGGCTACCTCGTAGATATGGGGGTCCGGCTTGATGATGCCGATGCTGGCCGAGGAGAGCACGGAGTCCAGGTAGCGGTAGAGACCCATGTCGAAGCACAGCTTGGCGAGTCGCGCGTCCCAGTTCGATACCAGCGCCAGGCGCAGCCCCACCGCCCGGAGCCTCTCGAACACCGGCACCACGTCCTCGTAGGTGCGCCAGCGGTCCCCGTCGCCGAAGTGGTCGTAGATGGCCCTCCCGATGAGGTGGCGGTCCCCGTCCACGCCGGCCTCCTCGAGCATCTTCTCGTAGAGCGACGCCCACATCGCGGACGCGTCCGTCTCGTTGGCCCAGAACGAGTCGTCAGACCAGTAGCGCTCCTCGTAGTAGCGGTCCGCCGCGACTGTTCCCCGGGTCAGCTCCTCGTCCGACGGGTGGACGCCGAAGCGGTCCATGACCTCCCGGCAGACCTCCTCCAGCGACGGATACGGCTTCAGCAGCGTGTTCCCCACGTCGAAGAAGACCGCGTCTATCTCGCCTATTCCTGGAGCAGTGATCATGCCTACCTTTATAACAGCGCGGTTATCGGGTATCAATGCGCACCGGCACCTCCGCGGCTATAATCCAGATATGAACGCGATATCGAAGTTCTGGCTGAAGCTGCGGAAGAAGGCGGGAGCCCCCAGGCTCCTGTGCGACACCTGCAAGTACGACTACGGGCGCGTCTGCCTCAACCCGAAACGGCCCAACGCCACGGTCTGCGACGAGTACAAGCGAAGGTAGGCGTGCAAAAGGGTCTGACCCTTTTGCACATCCCCTGTTAACAATCTCACGGGTCTGGTTAAAACCGGGTGAAGGTGGTAACCGGTCCCGTCTTTTATCGTTTCACAGTACGGATTCGCGAGTTGGAGACCATTGGGGGTGGGGTCTGATGGATTCGACGAGGTCGAGAAGGTGGCTGGTACCCGCGGCGGTTCTGATCCTTGTCCTTGCCGTCTCCTCGTTTTCCACGGGGTGCGGTTCGAAGGAGAAGACGAGCGGGAGTGACAGTGGTAAAACGAGCGAGGGCGGCTCTGGACTGGTGTGGCCGACCGTCTACCGGAACGACCAGCGGGACGGGAGGAGCGCGGTCAACGGCCCCCAGGCCCCGGACGTCCTCTGGACGTTCGAGGGCGGGACCCGGACATACTCCTGGGCGGTGCTGACCGCCGACGGCGATGTCGTGGCGGGCTTCGAGGGCAAGGTCGTGGCGGTGAAGCCGGCCGACGGGACTGTATCCTGGGAGTTCTCGACGGGTGGCGCGAAGGCCACAACGTGCTGCGTCGGGCCGGACGGCACGGTGTACGTCGGCGCGGGGACCGGCATCTTCGCACTCGGCCCGGACGGCACCCGCAAGTGGTCCTACGACCTGGGGAGCACCGCCGACGAGCCTTCGGTCGGGCCTGACGGCAGGGTCTACGCGGGCAGCGTGGGCGGCAGGCTCGTGTGCCTCTCCAGGGGCGGGAAGCTGGAATGGGAGGCAAGCGTCCCGGGGAGCATACGCTCTCCCTCGTTCGACGGCAAGGGAGACCTCTACTGCTCGGCCGCAACGCTCTGCATGTACGCGTTCGACTCGAAGGGCACCAGGAAGTGGGAGTTCAAGCCCGAGGGAGACCTCCCCGTGTACCCGGGGCTGTTCGAGTGGGCGAACACGCTCGACACACCGTCCATCGGGTCGGACGGCACCGTCTACGCCGGCTCGTACAATACGCCCAACATGACCACCTCGGGGACCCAGATACCGGGCTACGCTGTGCCGCCCATGGCCAAGGTCTACGCGGTGTCACCGACGGGACAGAAGAAGTGGGAGTTCGCCGGGAACTACGAGGGCCTCTCCACACTCCATTCCCCCAGTATCGGCGCTGACGGAACGCTGTACTCGGGGACCTCCTGCTGGCGGGTTCTGGCGATCAATCCGGCCGACGGCACCCTGAAGTGGGAGTTCAACACGGGTGAAGGCCAGGGGGTCTGCCCGTCCGTCTGGAGCCCGTCCATCGGCAAGGACGGTCTGCTCTACGCGGCGACGACCAGCGCGAAGGTGTTCTGCATAACGCCGGAGGGCACCGAGAAGTGGCGCTTTGGCGGACCGGCGGCATGGCTGCCGGACTACGGCGGTTCCAACGGCTTCACGCCCCCTCCGATCAACGAGGATGGGGTCCTCTTCTCGGTGTTGAGCGAGGGAAAGATATACGCCTTCAAGGCCGCGGGCCCGTGAGCCAAGAAGGGGTATCAGGCATCGTTCAAGTCTCAGCCAGGTCAGGCAGACAGGTGGCTGACCAGGACAGGGGTCAGGCAGCATTCAAGTCACACCAGGCAAGTTGTCGGAGGCAGGTGCTGACATTGAATGCAGCCTGACCCTACAGAGAGTGGAGGACGCGGGGGCCCAGTATCGGGTTGTCGGGCTCGGCGAGAGCCCGGTCGATAGCCGCCAGCATGGAAGCCTTTTCCGCCGGCAGCCTCCCGTAGATCGGCAGGTAGTTCGAGACGTGGTCGCTGAGGAACTGCGTCTCGACCTCGAGGTTCTCGATCAGCAGGCGGGTCTCCTCGGCGATCTGCCGTCCCGAGCACTCCTCGAAGGTCCCCGCCTCCAGCTCGCCGGTCATGATGAACCCCGGCAGCAGCGCCAGCGTGCGGACCCTCACGTAGTCCGGCTTCATTCGGTTGAGCGTCGCCGCAGAGTTCAGTGCGTGCTCACGCGTCCGCTCAGTCCCGCCCAGCCCGGCCAGCACGTAGGTCGAGAGCTCGATGCCCGCCTCGCGCAGCTTTTCCGCCGCGCGCACGTAGTCGTCGGCCGTACAGCCCTTCCCGACCCTGCGTAGAATCTCGTCGTCGCCGCTCTCCAGTCCCATGTAGACGATGGAGAGGCCGTGCTCCCTCAGGCGCGCCAGGTCCCGGACCTTCCGACCCCGGATGAACCGGCCCCCCCCGTAGACCGAGATCCGCTCGACGAGCGGGAAGGTCGACGTAACGCAGTCGAGCACCTCGACCAGGTCGTCGGCGCGCATTGCGATGGTGTTGCCGTCCGCCAGGAACACAGAGCGCGGTCGGTGCCAGACCAGCTTCGCCATGCGGATGTCTTCCCTGATCTCGTCCAGCGGACGAACCCGGTACTTCTTGCCCTTGTACATCCCGCAGAAGGTGCACTTGTTGTGGGGGCAGCCGATGGTCGCCTGGATGATAAGGCTGTCGGCCTCGCAGGGAGGCCTGAACACGGGGTCCTCGTACCTCATTCCTCGGTCCCCAGGATTTCCGCGACCATATCGGTGAGGGCGACCCTGTAACGGAAGAGATCCCAGCCCGTCTGGACCAGCACCTCCCGGATGGGCCCCTGGATCTCGTCCAGCCCCGCCCAGCGCGCCTCCTCGATCTCGAATGTGTCACGCGGCGCGAGCCTGCCGCCGGTCTCGCGCGCCTCGAAAATGTGGGTGGTCCAGTCGATGGGCTCCCGGCCGCTGCATGTGAACTTCGTGCTGATGCGCACCAGGTACCGCGTGAGCTCGACCTGCAGACCCGTTTCCTCCATCGCCTCCCGCACCGCGCCCGACTCCAGCCCCTCGTCCGGATGGGCCGCGCCGCTCGGGACCCTGAACGCCCCCGCGGGAAAGAACGGCTTGCGGATCACGGCGATAAGCGAGGGATCTTCCTGGTTCCGCACGAAGAACGTCACGTCGTGGGCGCGGCCGCGCCTCATGCTGCGCTTGACCACGTCGTACTCCCACGGCTTTATCTCGTACTCCATCTCGGCCGGATCGGGGCGGCCGAAGCGCTGCTCCAGCGACTCCACGTCTTCTTTCCTGGTGTACATACGATGATTCTACCTCAGCCGGCCTCGTTCTCGTATGTCCAATAATGCGTCGCGGTAGACGTCCCAGGACGGGCGCTTCGTGTCATCGCGGCGGACCATCCCCCACCACGGCTCGACGCTCTGGACGAAGCGGTTGCTCCACGGGCCTTCCACCTCGAACCCCTCCGGGGATACCAGGGTGTAGTAGTAGAAGCCACTGCCCCCGGCATCGACCGTTGCCTCCAGGGCTTCCCGGACGAAATCGGCCTGGCCGCTCTCGCTCATCCCCCGCCGGCGCGGCCGCACCGGGTAGCCGGACTCCAGGACCATCACCGGCCTCCCCCGCGCGATCCCGACGGCCTGGGCGACCTTTGCACCCACACGCCGCCCCAGCTGCGGCCACCCCCACAGGTAGTTCGGGAACGAGTCAACGCCCACCACGTCTAAAAACCGAGACCATCGCTTTACGTCCCGGCGCCAGTCGTACACCCCCCTGATGATCCTCCACTGGCAGTGGAAGTTGTGGCTGGTGAGCGCCCCGGGGTCCTCCATCCGGACCGCCCGGTGGAGCACCTCCATGACCGCGGTCAGGAACCCGGAGTCCAGCCAGCAGCGGCCGCTCCTCCAGCGCACCAGCAACATGGTCTCCCCCGCCGCGTTCAGCTCGTTCTCGAGCTGCCAGATGCGCACGCGTCCCCGGTAATGGCGGGCCGCCGCCCTGGCGTGGACCAGCAGTGAGGCAAGGTAACGGTCTCTCCCCACGATATCAGGGGTGGCGCGTACCATCTTTCCATCCAGGAGCACCCGGGGAAGCTGGAAGTCGTATGCGGCGCCCAGCACCAGATGTGGCACGAGCCCGGTTGCGGCAAGGGAGTCCACCAGCGAGTCGTAGGACCCCCAGTCCGCCGCGTCCCCGTAAGCGCTCACATCATCCCCCGTGACCTCTTCAGGACGCGAGGGCCCCCTCCAGCCCGGCGGTTCCACCCGATGCCGGTGGAGCTGAGGCCTGAAGGAGTTGGCGCCCGAGGCGGCGAGGTCGCCGACAAGGCGCTCCAGCCTCCCGGTCGCATCCAGGCCGGACCACGGGTACCACGTGTCATCGGTGCCGCAGTGGGAGAACCCCCAGAGCCCCTCCTCCGGGATCCGCCACTCCTGAACGCCGTCGGCCACAGGACCTCCATTCTCGCCCAGCAGATTGTAGCACCACGCCCGCGTCGGGTCCCCTCGCGGTCGTGTTATACTTCGGCGCATGGTAAACGGAGATGTCATGCTTGACAGGTTCAAGGGAACGATGCTCGGCTGCGCCGTGGGTGACTCGGTGGGCGGGGTCATCGAGCTGCTCAATGCCGTGGTGGTGGAGCGCGACCCGGAGAGCCTTGCCGCCCGTTCACCTCTCCCGTCGGTCACCGTGGACCTCACCTCAAACGCGCTCACGATGGTCGCCCTCGCCCAGGCCATCACCGAGCTCGGCAAGTTCGATCGCATACACTTCGCCGAGAAGCTCGCGCGCCTGTACGAGAACTCCGAGAAGGGCCTGCGCCGGGTCCGTTACATGGACGAGGACACCGAGGACGCGAGCCGCGCGCTGGCGGAGGGCGCCAGCCCCGAGGAGAGCGGGATCGAGACCGACAGCTGCGAGGCCGCGGTGCGGGCGTGCGCCATCGGCCTGCGGTACTACGAAAATCCCCGGGAGCTACGCGAGGCCGCGACGTCCCAGGCTTCGCTCACGCACAAGGGAGACGAGGCCGCCGCCGGCGCGGTGGCGATCGCCCGCGCGATCTCGCTGTGCCTTACCTGCGGCGCGGACCTCGACGTGCCCGCTTTCCTCTCCGAGGTTGCCTCGTCTATCGAGAAGCTGAGCGAACCGATGAGCGAGAAGATCGCGGGGCTCGACTCGTTCCTGGACGCACCACCCCGGCAGGCGTTCGACAGGCTGGGCAGCCGGCCGGGGGCCTTCTCGGCCATACCCGGGGCGATCTACTCTTTCCTGCGCACTCCGGGTGACTTCGTCGGCAGCGTCGGCTTCGCCACGAACCTGGGGGGGGTCGCCGCGGCGAGGGCGGCAATGGCGGGTTCCCTCAGCGGCGCTCTCAACGGGTTGTCGGCCATACCGCCGCAGATGCTGGAGACCCTGGAGGGCTGGGACTACATAGAAGGGCTGGCGCAGCGCCTGTTCACCCTGACCCCCGCCGCGAAGCCGCCGGTCCGCAGGATATAATCTCGACTGCTACATCCTCGAGTAACAGCCACCTAACGTCGATAACCGTGGGGTCGGACACTTGCACGCGCTCAATTCCCGTCAATGCTGCGATTGGGGTCTACGTGTGAAATTGTCCGACGCCACTCTGCATTCGGACTACATCCCCGAATAGCGGCAACCAAACGTCGATAACCGTGGGGTCGGACACTTGCACGCGCTCAATTCCCGTCAATGCTGCGATTGGGGTCTACGTGTGAAATTGTCCGACGCCACTCTCAATCTATAACCAGCCCCAGCAGCGTCTCCACGACCTCTGCCCATCCGTCCCCCATCCGTCCCTCGGTCACGAAGACGGTCTCGGTGTTCTCTATCTCCTCGGCCAGGTGGGGGTTGTGGTCCAGACCGTTCCTGACCAGGAAGAACGCTCCGGCGGCGCGCCCCAGGGGCAGGTCCGCCTCGGCGTCCCCCACCGCGACGGTGGCCTGCATGGGGATGTCCCGGTGCTCCTGGTCCCTGCGGACCGCCTGGTCCTTGCTGACCCCCCTGGGAACGAGGTGGTAGGCGCGGGTTTCGGGGACGTCCAGGGTGGGGCTCTTACGGGGTATGACGCCGTTGTCTATCAGCACGAACTGGTCGAAACCGTTCTCCTCGAGCAGCAGGTGCGCCTCGTCGATGTTTATGAACCCGCGCATGAGCGGCGTGCAGTCGCGCTCGTCCGACCACGGTGAGTGCATCTCCAGGCGGCGCGGGTAGTTCGCGAGAAGCAGCTCTACGATGCCCCTGTCCATGATCGACTGGTAGACCGATTCGCAATCCGGCTCGAAATCCCCGAGGTTCATGACCACCTCGGTGCCCAGGTTGTAGACCAGCTCGGTGCCCAGTTCCGCCACGTAGTTGCGGCAACCGAGCAACCGGGCCGTCTCGCGGAGTTGCGACTTGTGCCTTCCCGAGACGAGCATGATATCGACGTTGCGGGCCAGCGCGGCGAGCAGGGCGCGCGCGGGGCGCAGCGTCAGCTCCCAGTCGGTGTCCCTGAAGAAGCAGCCGAGCGGCCCGACCATGGTGCCGTCCAGGTCTGTGTAGATGACCCTGACCGGCAGGAGGTTGTCGCGAAGCCATTCCAGGTTGGCCCCCACGCCCCTCTTGCGGGCGACCTCATCCAGGTAGGCCATCGTCTCCGGGGAGTTGTCGGGGCTCACGGTCTAGCCCTCCCGCCGGGATGGCTCGGCGGCGAGACGGAGCGAGCCCCCCACGATCAGCAGCACGGCGGCCGGGAGCATCAGCCACCAGCCGAGCGCCACCTTCACGCTCAGGTACTGCTTGGTCAGGCTGATGATCATCTCCCCCAGCGCGTCCCCGATGACGGGGATGGTGCGGGCGATCCCAATCACGTCGCCGATGATCGCGTTGATCTTCTGCCAGGCGCCGATGAAGAACATCACGTCGAAGAGGACGCAGAATATCCCGGCGGCCAGCACCAGGGCTCCACGGGTCTGGACGAAGTACATCCCGCACAGTATCACGGCGAAGACGCCGATCAGCACCCAGGCCCAGGGGCTCTCGAACAGCCCGTAGCTGGCCGAGGGGGCCTTTATTCCGAACATCTCCTGGATGCCCATGACGTCCTTTACGCCCACCGAGATCCAGGGAAGGAAACACACCGATACCAGGAAGACGACCGCGCCCACCGCGGCCAGCCAGTCGCCGGCCAGGGTCATGGGTCGCGGGTAGCGGCCTTTGAGCGGCACGGTCCAGAACGACGGCCTGCAGGGAGCGGCCTCGACCGGTGCACTCTCCACGGTCCCGGCCCCCCCCGGGCCGGCCTGCTCGGTCGGTTCCATCAGGTCACCCCCCTGTTCACTCGCCGCGTTTCTCGTAGGAAGACATGGTGAGGGCCGGCGGCCTCTCGACAACGCTCACCGGTACCTGCCTGATGGCGTAGTCCCCGTCCGTCCGCTCGATTGTATTGTAGACCGTCCGGGGCTCCGCATTCAGGGCCAGCTTGCCGTCCGACTCCAGGCGACTGAAGACGGCCTGCATTATCCCGAACGACATCTTCGACAGGGAGGGCAGCGGCTGGTTGTGGTGTATCCGTACCTCCAGGTCCACCTGGGCCAGGGAGTCCAGTCCGTACCTCCCGTAGATGTCCAGAAGGAGGCCCGTCTCGACGCCGTAGCCGGTGAAGAACGGCACGCTCTGAAGGACCTCGCGCCTTCCCGCGTACTCCCCCGAGAGCGGCTGTATGAACCCGGCAAGGTCGGGGTAGAACAGGTTCAGTATCGGGCGGACTGTCAGCTCGGTGACCCGTCCCCCTCCACCGGGATGAAGGACCCCCTCGCTCTTAATGGGACGCTCGTAGAACGCCTTTACGTAGGCTATATCCGGGTCGGTGAGCAGCGGACCGATGAGCCCGTAGGCGAAGCGGGGGTGGATATTCTCGATGTCCGAGTCGACCCAGCAGATGATGTCACCCTCGAGTACGAACAGGCTCTTCCATAGTGCTTCGCCCTTGCCGGTCGCCGGCTCCACCTCGGGGGCTAACTCGTCGTCGAAGAAAACCTGTCCTCCCTCGGCCTCACATATCTCGATGGTGCCGTCGGTGCTGTGGGAGTCGATGACGGCAAGCTGGTCAATAAGGGGGAAGCGCTCGACCAGCTCGGTACGGAACGTGCGCAGGATGGGTCCGACGGTGTCGGCGGTGTTGAGGGTGGGGAGGCAGACACTGACGGTGAGGCCCCGCTCGCGCTTGAGCTCCACCAGGCGCTCGATATCGGCGAAGTCGTGATGGCGGTAGGTGCGTTTCGCAAACCAGTCATCGATGTTTGCCAAGGGACTCCTAGAGTTCTCGCTTTACCCTGAAAGAATACCTCAGACCATTTCTTTCAATGAAAGAATACCTCAGACCATTTCTTTCATTTGCTGCCCCATTGCTGCTGGGATGAAATTTTTGGTCTGAGGTATTCTTTCACGTCAGAGTTCTCGCTTGTCGATGATCCTCTTTGCTTTACCCTGACTTCGCTCCAACGAGTGGGGCTCCTTCAGGCTCACGCGGGCCCGCACGTTCAGCACCTTCTTGAGGTGGTATTCTACGCGGCCGGCGAACTGCCTCATGGCGCGGGTGTCGTCGCTGAACACTCCCTCACTCACCTCGACCAGGACCTCCAGTCTGTCCAGCTCGGCCTTGCGGTCCACCACGATCAGGTAGTGCGGCTCTATGCCCTCGACCTCCAGCAGCGCCTTCTCGACCTGCGTGGGGTAGACGTTGACCCCCCGTATGATGAGCATGTCGTCGCTGCGACCGAGCACCTTGCTCATGCGGGCGCTCCGCCTGCCGCACCCGCACGGCTCGCGGTCCAGCGAGGTCAGGTCGCCGGTCCTGAACCGGACCACCGGCATAGCCTCGCGCGTGAGCGTCGTCAGCACAAGCTCGCCCTGCCGGCCGTCCGGAAGGGGCTCCCCCGTCACCGGGTCCACCACCTCGGCCAGGAAGTGGTCCTCCGAGACGTGGAGACCGTTCTTCATCTCGCACTCGCCGGATACGCCGGGGCCAACCACCTCGGAGAGCCCGTAGTTGTCCGTGGCGCTGATGCACAGGCCTTCCTCGATGCGCCGGCGTATCCCCTCGCTCCAGGGCTCGGCCCCGAACAGTCCGACCCGCAGGCCGCACGCCTCGAAGTCGAAACCCAGTGCGCTTCCCTCCTCGGCCAGGTGGAGGGCGTAGGTCGGCGTGGCCACCAGGACGGTGGTCCCCAGGTCGGTCATGAGCCCGAGCTGCAGCTCGGTGTTGCCTCCCGACGCGGGTATGACCATGGCCCCGACCTTCTCCAGGCCGTAGTGGAGGCCGAAGCCGCCCGTGAACAGCCCGTAGGTGAAGGAGATCTGCGCGACGTCATCGGCGACCACGCCCGCTGCGGTGGCGAAGCGGGCCACCAGCTCCGACCAGGTCTCCAGGTCGGTGGCGGTGTAGGCCACGACCGTGCGGCTGCCGGTGGTACCCGAGGAGGCGTGTACCCGGACGACGTCCCTGCGCGGCACCGCGAGCATGCCCAGCGGGTAGCTCGCCCGGAAGTCGGCCTTGCGGCTGAACGGGAGGCGGGAGACGTCCCGGATGCTCCGGATATCATCGGGGGAAAGCCCCGCCTCCTCCATCTTGGAGGAGTAGGGAGCGCCGGATTCCCGGATCCGCCGCAGGGTCGCGCGCAGCCGCTCGAGCTGGAGCGCCTCCAGCTCCAGACCCGCGAGCGTCTCCATCTCCTCGTCCCAGATCCTCAACCGATCCCCTTGTCCATGTAGACGATTCCAACCCCTGTCTTGAGGCGGGGCTCTCAGCCCCGCGGGACCCGGCCTGAGAGGCCGGGCTCAAGCCTCCTGGGCCAGGCGGCGGCCCTCGAGGAAGGCGTTACGGTTGCTCTCCAGTGCTTTGGCCTTTACCAGCCTCTCGATCACCGAGAGCCACTCTCCCTCACTCACCGGCAGCGACGTGCTCAATATCCCCAGCAGGACCGTGTTGGCCGCGCGTTTGTCGCCCGCCTCCGCCGCGATGCCCACCGCGTCCACGACGATGCTTCCAGGTGCGAGCTCGCCGATGCGCTGCTCGGCGTCCTCGGGATAGCTGACGGCACCCTGCAACACCGGCAGCGGGTCCACCCGGGCCCGTGAGCATATCAGCCGGCCCTCCGGCGCCAGGTAGTAGAGGTTGCGCAAAGCCTCGAGCAGCTCGGTCGCCACCATCGCCTCCGCGCCGCCGTACGGAACGAGCGGGCTTGCCACGGACTCCCCGAAGCGCACCATGCTGATGACGCTCCCCCCTCGCTGCGCCATACCGTGGACCTCGCTGGTCTTCACGTCGTACCCGTGCAGGATGAGCGCGTTGGCGAGTATGTTGGCCGCCGTAATCGTGCCCTGGCCCCCCACCCCGGCCATTACCACCGACCGGGTCCTGACGTTCTCACTCACCGTCGCCATCCCCTCGATGTGCAAAAGTGCCTGACCCTTTTGCACGAATTGTCATTGTCGCACCGGCTCAATCGCCTCATGCTTGCATACCTGCGCGCACACCCCGCACCCGGTACATGAATCGGGCAGTATGAGGATCTCCTCGCCGCGCTTCACCAGCGCCGGGCAGGCTATCCCCATGCAGAGGCCGCACTCGTTGCACACCCCCTGCATCACCTGGTAGTAGACCGGCTCGCGGTCGCGCACCTTGAGCACGCACTCCCGCCGGCTGATCACTACGGACGGGGCGTCGCGGTTCATCTCCTCGGTCAGCACCCGCCTGCACTCCTCCAGGTCGTAGGGATCCACCACCCGCACGTTCTTTATGCCCAGCGAGCGCGCCAGCATCTCCATGTCGACCATGGAGGACTCGTCTTCCTGCAGGGTGATGCCGGTCCCCGGGTGGTGCTGGAACCCGGTCATGGCGGTTGTCCGGTTGTCCAGTATTACCACGGTGTAGCGGCCGTTGTTGTAGGCCATCTCCATGAGCCCGGTCACACCGGAGTGGAAGAACGTGGAGTCGCCCAGCACGGAGACCACGCGGTGGCTGCCCGGGCCCTCGTACCCGTCCTCGCCCTGAGCCAGCTCCAGCGCCTTCTCCAGGCCGTGCCCCATGGTGATGCTCGCTCCCATGCATACCTGGCAGTCGTGCGCCGACAGCGGGGGCAGCACGCTCAGGGTGTAGCACCCTATGTCGCCGGCGATTATCGCCTTGAGCCGCGCCAGGATGTACATGATGCCCCGGTGCGGGCACCCCGCGCACAGTATCGGCGGCCGGGCCGGAATGCCCTGCACCCTGCGCACCTCCGGCGGCTCGACCTCAGACAGCTCCGGGAAAGCCGCCCGCACGTTGTCCACGTTCAGCTCGCCCACCCGGGGCACGCTCTCCTTGCCCTTCGGCTTGAAGCCGAGCGCGGCGACGGCCTCCTGGAGGAAAGGCTCCAGCTCCTCGACGACGTAGATATCCTCGTACCGCGAGCAGAAATCGGTTATCAGCCGGCTCGGAAGGGGGTTGGTCATGGCGAGCTTGAGGATGCCGACGTCACCGAACGCCTCCTTGACGTACTGGTAGGCGACGCCGGAGGTCACCACCCCGGCCCCGTCTCTTCCATCCTCGACCCGCTGCCAGCCGAACTCCTCGCTGAAGCGCTCCAGCTCGTCGAGGCGCCGCACCATCACCGGGTGCCGCATCCGCGCGTGGCCCGGTATCATCACCCGCTTGGTGGAGTCCTTCTCGTAGGGGATAGCCGCCACCGTCTCCGGCTCGCCGGGTTCGACGATGCTGCGCGAATGGCACACCCGCGTGGTCATGCGCATCAGCACCGGCGTGTCGAACCGCTCGCTCATCTCGAAGGCGACGCGCGTCAGGTCGTAGGCCTCCTGGCTGTCGGCCGGCTCCAGCATGGGGACCTTCGCCGCCTTGGCGTAGTAGCGGTTGTCCTGCTCGTTCTGGCTGGAGTGCATCTCCGGGTCGTCCGCGCTGACCACCACCAGCCCCCTCGAGACACCGATATAGGGAGCTGTGAACCAGGGGTCGGCCGCCACGTTCAGCCCCACGTGCTTCATCGCGGCCAGAGAACGCACCCCGCCCAGGCAGGCGCCGATCGCAGCCTCCAGGGACACCTTCTCGTTGGGCGCCCACTCGGCGTACACCCCCTCGTAGCGCGAGAAGTTCTCCAGTATCTCGGTGGAAGGCGTGCCGGGATACGCCGAGGCGAAGCGCGTCCCCGCGTGGAAGGCGGCCAGCGCCACCGCCTCGTTCCCGGTCATCAGCCTGCGTTCGGCCATCAGTCCTCCGAAATGAAAAACGGACACATCTGAGGTCCCGCCCAATGATACAGCAGTGTGAGCGAGGCGCGTAAGGCCGGCCGCCGCGCGCCGCCGGTCCTCCCGAGCCACATCCAGGCTGTGAATACAGATCGAGCAAGATCAGGTTGACCATGTGTATCCAAATTGGGCGCATATACGACGTGGCTGTTATAATCCGGGCCATGGATAAGGGGGAAGACGAGGGCCGGGCAGGGCAGGACGACGAGCTGGTCGCCCGCGCGAGGACGGGTGACGCCGCGGCCGTCGAGGAGCTTTTCGACCGCTACCGGCACCAGGTCTTCTCTCTCGCCTACCGCATGACCGGCAACCCCGCAGACGCCGAGGATCTCACCCAGGACGTGTTCGTCCAGGTCATGCGCAAGATCGGCTCCTTCCAGGGACGCTCCTCCTTCTCCACCTGGCTCTACCGGGTCACGATGAACCGCTCCCGGGACTTCCTTCGTCGAAAGAAGCGAAGCCCGGAGATGCTCTCAACCGACGGGGAGCCGGGTGACTACCTGATGGAGGACCGCGTGGGCACGGTGCAGAGGGCGCCCGAGGACAACGCCATAGCCTCAGAGGCGCAGAGGCTGGTGCAGGAGGCCCTGCAGCAGCTGCCCGTCTCGCTGCGCGCTCCGCTGGTGCTGCACGAGCTGGAGGGTTTCGAGTACCACGAGATAGCCAGGATGCTGGTGCTGCCCGTGGGAACGGTAAAATCGAGGATCTTCAGGGCGCGGCTGAAGCTCGGGGAGATTCTTGAGCCGCACAAGGAACAATGGAGTTAGGCGCTCCGTCTAACCGGTTGGTGGAGGTAACCGGATGAATTGCCGCCAGGCAAGGAAAGCGCTAATCGAATACAACGACGGCTCGCTGGTACCCGAGGACTCCGTGCGGATAGATGAGCACCTGGCCTCGTGCCCCGGGTGCGCCGCGATGGCCGAGCAGATCAATCTTTCGGGCGCGGCGCTCTCCTCCCTGCAGCCGGTCCTGATGTCCGACGCCGCGGCTTCGCGCGTGCGTGCCTCCATCAGGGCGGAGGCTCCCTCCATGAGGACCGGCAGGTCGGCGGCTGTATTCGGGTTCCTGCAGAGGCCGGCCACACTGGCCGTCGCCGGGGCGGTGGCGGCGATACTGGTCGCGGTGGCGGTGGTGGTCGGCGTCTACACCGGCCCGCCGGAGGAGACGACGACAGTCTCGGAGTACTCGAAGGAAGCGGGGACCTCCGGCCCGGGCATGAGCAACCCCGCATCGATGTCGGAGGACGCCCTGGCTCCCGGGATGGCCAGAGTCGGCCTGCCCACTCCCGAGGTCAAGGTCAGCAATACCGACTACAACGGCGAGTCGCTGCGGGCGATGTTCGAGGACCTGGACGTGAAGAAGCAGTACTCGGCCAACTACAGCATGGGAGACGCGGTACAGCTGCGCGGCAACTACACGGATAGAGCGGCCCTGGAGTTCCAGGCCATGGGCGGCGACGGCGGGATGTACGAGGCGATGGTCAGCTACATTACCTCCAGCGAGCCGGTGATGCTCCCCTGCTACCTGGAGAAGGCGCTCTTCACGGGCCAGTCGGCCTATATCATCGGGCTCGCGGCGCCCTCGCGTAGCGGCGACTCGAAGAACCTGAACCGGGTCGAGGTGTGGGTGATGAGCCCGGAGAAGTTCACGGCCAACCCGAACACCAGCATCCTGTACTTCATAGAGCAGCGCGAGACCCAGTAAGGGATTCGGGGTGTCAGGCGGAGCGGCTAGATCTCGCCGCCGCCGACCATCTCCTTGATCTTCATCAGGCGGTTGAGGTTCGCGCGCTCGAACTCGTCCAGCTTCATGGTGATATAGCGGACCGTCTCCTCGAGCTGCGGTATGAGCACGTACTCCAGGGCGTTCACGCGGCGGCGGGTCTTCTCGATCTCCCAGGCCAGCATCTTGATGGTGTTCTCGCGCTGGGCCAGGAGCACCATGCGGGGAAGGACCTCCCGCATGCGCGAGAGCGCCTCGTCCAGCATAGCGGGGGTGGACGCGAGCCCGTAGCAGTCGAACTCACCCTCCAGGTCGAGCTCGAACTCCGGGACGGTGAGCGAGACCAGGTTCCTCCTGTGCACGGCCACGTCCGCGCTCACCTTCGGCTGCGAAAGCGCCGCGTCCAGCTCCACGGCCGAGGTCTCCACCCGCGCGATGGCGAACAGCTTGTACGCCTCCTCCAGCTCTGTCTCGACCTCTTCCCTTATCCGCCCCGTCTCCTTGATGGTCGCCAGGAACGGCTTCATGAGCTCGTCGAACTTGTCCTTGAGCAACTTGTGCCCGCGGCGTGCTACGCTGAGGCGCCGCTTTATCTTCAGCAGCACCATCCTGTTCGGGTTGACGCTCAGCTTCTCGGCCATGCCTTGCCTTTTCGCCTCAGTGGGGGGCTATCACCCCCACCCCAACCCTCCCCCCTCGAGGGGGAGGGAGAAATCGGTCACCCCGACCCTCTCCCCCCAGGGGAGAGGGAGGGGAGGGTGCTATTTCATGTACTTCTGTATCTGCTCCTGGCGCACGCGCTTCAGCGCCCCGCGCGGCAGCATCTTGAGCAGCTCCCAACCCAGCGCCAGGGTATCCTCTATGGTCCTGTTCTCCTGTTCACCCTGCCTGATGAACCGGTCCTCGAACTCCCCGGAGAAAGCGGCGAACAGCTTGTCCTCCTCGGTCAGCGCCGCCTCGCCCAGGATTACCGCCAGCTCCTTGGCCTCCTTGCCCCTGGCATACGCGCTGAAGAGCTGGTTCGAGAGGTTTGAGTGGTCCTCCCGGGTCCGTCCCTCACCTATACCCTTCTCCTTGAGTCGGGACAGCGAGGGCAGCACGTCGATCGGAGGATAGACGCCCTTGCGGTGCAGGTCCCGGCTCAGGATGATCTGGCCCTCGGTGATGTAACCGGTGAGGTCCGGTATCGGGTGGGTCTTGTCGTCCTCGGGCATGCTCAGGATCGGAATCTGGGTGATCGAGCCTTTCTCCCCGATTATCCGCCCCGCCCTCTCGTAGAGCGTCGCTAGGTCCGTGTACAGGTACCCGGGGTAGCCGCGCCGCCCGGGGACCTCCTTGCGCGCCGCGGACACCTCGCGCAGCGCCTCGCAGTAGTAGGTCATATCGGTGAGGATGACCAGCACGTGCATTCCCAGCTCGAAGGCGAGGTACTCGGCCGCGGTCAGCGCCACCCTGGGGGTCGAGATGCGCTCGACGGCCGGGTCGTCGGCCAGGTTCATGAACAGCACGGACCTCTCGATGGACGCCGCGCTGCGGAACTCCTGCACGAAGAAGTCCGCGTCCTCGAAGGTGATGCCCATGGCCGCGAACACGACGGCGAACTCCTCCTCCCTGCCCAGCACCGAGCTCTGCCGGGCGATCTGGGCCGCGAGCTCGGAGTGGGGCAGGCCCGCGCCGGAGAAGATGGGGAGCTTCTGCCCCCGCACCAGCGGGTTCAGCCCGTCGATGGCCGAGATTCCGGTCTGTATGAAGTCGGAGGGATAGTCGCGCGCGTACGGGTTTATGGGGTTCCCGTTGACGTCCAGCCTCTCGTCCGGGATTATCTCGGGCCCGTCGTCGATTGGGCGCCCCAGCCCGTCGAAGACCCTGCCCAGCATATCGCGGGACACGGCCAGCTCGAGGCCCCGGCCCCGGAAGCGGACCCTGGTGCTTCCGATGTCCAGCCCGCGGGTGCCCTCGAACGACTGGATGAGCACGCGGTCCTCGCTCACCTCCAGCACGTTCCCGAACCCGACCGTACCGTCGGGGAACTCCACCTCGACCAGCTCACCGTACTTGGCGCCCTCGACCTGCCGTACCAGCAGCAGCGGCCCCACGATGTCCCTTACGGTCATGTAGTCCCTGATGGCCATGCTATTTCCTTTCGCGAACCCTCCCGGGCTAAGAGCCCGGGCTCAATCCTATCTACCCAGGCCCCGGACTGAAGTCCGGGCCCAATCAGTTGAAGCCCGGGCCCAATCAGTTCGAGCCTGAGCTCAGAGGTTTGATACCGCTCCCCTCTCCTCCCTGGGTACGAGATCCTCCATCGCCTTGACGGCGGCCTGGTCCAGCTTGTCGAAATCCTCCAGCCTGTCCTCCGGTATGAACTTGGCGTCCGCAAGCCGCTCACGCAGCGGGCTCGCCAGCACGTCGTCAATCTCCGCCCCCGCCTCGAGCGCCTTTTCCGCCTCCCGGTGGAAGGTGATGACGCACCGCAGCAGCAGGAACTGCTTCTTCAGAGAGCTGTAGGTATCTATCTCGTCGAAGGCGTTCTGGTGCAGGAAGTCCTCCCGGATGCTGCGCGCCCCCTCCATGGTCAGCCGCTCGCCGGCCGACAGAGCTTCGACACCGATGAGCCTGACTATCTCCTCCAGCTCGGCCTCACGCTGGAGCAGGGTCATGGCCTCGGTGCGCAACTCCTTGAAAGACGGGTCAATTATCTCGTCCCACTTCTTCGACACCTGGGCCAGGTACATCGAGTAGCTGACCAGCCAGTTGATGGCGGGGAAGTGCCTCATGAAGGCCAGCCTGTCCTCCAGGCCCCAGAACACCTTGACCACCCGAAGCGTCGCCTGGGTGACCGGCTCGGACAGGTCGCCGCCGGGCGGAGATACGGACCCGACTACCGTCACGGAGCCGCTGCACTCCTTACTCCCCAGGCAGCTCACCAGCCCGGCCCTCTCGTAGAACGACGCAAGTCGCGAGCCCAGGTAGGCGGGATAGCCCTCCTCGCCGGGCATCTCCTCCAGGCGGGCGCCGATCTCGCGCAGCGCCTCGGCCCACCGGCTGGTGGAGTCGGCCTGAAGCGCCACGTTGTAACCCATGTCCCTGTAGTACTCGGCGATGGTGAGGCCGGTATAGACGGACGCCTCACGCGCGGCGACGGGCATGTTGCTGGTGTTGGCGATAAGGACCGTGCGCTTCATCAGGGGATGCCCGGAGTACGGGTCGGTGAGCTGAGGGAACTCGAGCAGCACCTCTGTCATCTCGTTGCCACGCTCACCGCACCCCACGAAGAGGATCACGTCGGCGTCGGCCCACTTGGCTATCTGGTGCTGGACCACCGTCTTGCCGCTGCCGAACGGCCCCGGTATGCAGGCGGTGCCGCCCTTGGCCACCGGGAAGAAGGTGTCTATGACCCTCTGGCCCGTTGTCAGCGGGTCCGTGGGAGCGTACTTGTGCTTGAACGGCCTGGCACGGCGCACCGGCCAGCGCTGGAGCAGGGTCACCTCCGTGGCGGCCTCACCGTCACCAACCACGGCAACTACGTCCGTGATCTTCAGGGCCCCGGACCTGATGGACTGCACCCGGCCGGGCTTCACCCCCGGTGGGAGGAGCACACGGTGCTCTATGACCGGTGTCTCCTGTATGGTCCCCAGCAGGTCGCCCGGCTGGACCTCGTCCCCTTCCTTCACTACGGGTACGAACTCCCAGTCGCGCTCCCGGCTGAGCGCGGGCATGTCGGTCCCCCGGGTGATGAAGTTGCCCTCCATCTCACGCAATAGGTTCAGCGGTCGCTGAACACCGTCGTAGATCGACTCGAGCAGGCCGGGCCCCAGCTCGACGCTGAGCGCACCGCCCGTGGTGTACACCGGGTCGCCCGGCCCCAGTCCGCCGGTCTCCTCGTACACCTGGATGGAGGCGTCCTCGGCCCTGAGCTCGATGACCTCCCCCATGAGCCCCTGTGCCCCGACCCTGACAAGGTCGTACATCTTCGGCGCGGGGAGGCCGCGCGCAACCACCAGGGGGCCCGCGACCCTTACTATCTCACCAGCCAGGTCGTCGTCAGCCATCGTCTCTCCTTCTTCAAGACCATCCCGATTGGGCCGGGACTTCAGTCCCGGGTCCCTTCTTACTCTCCCTCTCATTCGCGGACTGAAGTCCGCGCCCAAGCCCGGGGGGGCGAGCCTGTGTTTATTCCTCGCGGAACATGATGTCGGTCCCCACGGCCTTCTCTACCAGGGCCCTGATCTCGTCTCTCCCCGCGTTCCTGCCGCCCAGGACCGACGGGATGACCGTCACCACGGGGTAGACCCTCTCCCTGAGCGGCTCCAGCTCCACGATGAGTGCCCGGTACACGGGCTCCGTCACAAAGATTACCGAGTACTTCTCCGGGTCCACCGCCTGCCAGACTTCCTGCGCCCCGGAAAGCTCGCCCACGGCGAAGGCGTCGAGGCCCAGCGCCTTGAACCCCTCGGTCGCTGTCTGGTCGCCCAGGATAGCCATCTTCACCGGATCACCTCGTCGCTTCCCGCATGTAGGTGACCGGCAGGCGTGACTCGATGACCTCCGGGGTGAGCGCGTTCAGCTTGCCCACGAAGATCACCCTCAGCATCGCGACCTCGTTTTCGCGCGCCAGCATGTAGCGCACCACCCTCTCCGGCCCGACCGATACGGTCGAGAACTTACGCAGCTCCTCCAGCAGGAACTCGTCGGACGCCCGGTCGAACGAGGTGAGCCTGGTCGCCTCGTCGCCGTACTCGAGCATCCCGGCGAGCATCCGCGCATAGCGCGAGCCGGGCATGGCCGCGGCGACGGCCTCCACCGTCTCCCCCTCCAGCTTGAAGAGCCTCTGCCTTTTGAGCTCGCCCCCCTCGGCCAGCGCCTCCTCGTAGTACTCCGGGCCCTTGTCCAGCTTCCGGCCGCGGACCAGGATGAGGATGTTGGCCAGGTCTATGGAGGCGCGGCAGAAATCGACGAGCAGCTCGCTGCCGGTCTCCTCCGCCACCGCCAGCCGCTGCTCCAGGAACGCCCTGTCCACTATCGTGTCGATGCGCTGGGGATCGGGCTCCCCCTGCTCCATGGCCTCCGAGACCCTCTCGGCGGCCTCCCGGACATAGCCCGGGACCTCTACGCGGCCTTCGCCCTCGAGGAGTCCCTCTATGGAGTCCACTGTCACCGAGCCCAGGCCCGACAGCAGCTCCTCTCCCTCCGTGCCTCCGAAGTACTTCCGGCGGAGCACGACCTTAAGGTTGTGGAAGTCGTACTTCAGGTGGAGGAACTCGCTCACGGGGGTACCCTGGGTCACGCGGTCGATGAACTGGTACTGGTTGGCGAGGAACCGCATCAGCCCTTCCTCGACCTCGACCTGGGTCGCGGCCCCCTCCAGGTAGGGGCCGTACACGGTCTCGCTTGCCACGGCCAGCGCCTCGGCGTAGTCGGACTCGATCATGCGGTAGACCTGCTGCATGTTGAGGAGCCCCGCCTCGTGGACCATTATCCGGCCCACGGCGTGACCGTAGGTGCTTCCCTGGCTGAACAGCGTGAGGGACCGTTTCATCGGGACCTCACCCGGCCGCCGCGAGGCACGAGGAGAAGCGCCTCATCGGTCGACCTCACCGAACAGGGCCTGCACCACCAGGGGCTCGAACTCCTCCTTGCGGGAGTTAATGAGGGCCTCCAGCGAGTAGTTGATCTCGATGCCCCCGCTGGAGAGGATGAAGCCCCCCGCGATGTCCCTGGTGCCTGGCGCGAGAGTGAAGGAGCCCGCGGCTCCGGAGACGAGCTCGTTGGCGCGTGCCACCAGCCGCTCTCCCAGGCTCCCACGGTCCCGGGGCGACAGCAGCACGTCACCAGCGCGCCTGCCCGAGGCTGCCAGTTGCCCGGCCATCCTCTCCACGTACTCTGCCGGGGGCATTTCCCTGACGGCGGCGACCGCCGCCTCGAAGACCCCGGCGATCATCTCCTGCTTCCTCTCGAGCACCGACTTGCGGGCGTCCAGCCCGGCGATGGTCACCCTCTGCTTCCGCTCGTCCTCGGCAGACCGCTCCGCGGCCTTTACCATTCGGTCGTACCTGTGCTCCGCTTCGGCCTCCGCAGTCTCCTCCAGCCGGGTGCGCTCCCTCTGGGCGTTCCCCACTATCTGGAGCGAATGCTGCTCGGCGTCGGTGAGTATCCGTTCCAAGAGCTTGTCTAGCGGCATCTCATGCGCCTCCGGAGGTGACTGTCACCCTACCCTTTTATCTGCGTGAACAGGTAGATCGTAAGGATCAGCGCGAACACGGCATATGTCTCGACCAGCGCCGGCAGTATCAGTGCCTTGCCGGCTTCCTCGGTCCTCCTGGCGACCATCCCCGAGGCGCTCGCCGAGGAGAGACCCTGGTATACCGCCGACAGGAAGCACACGAAGGCGACCGGCAGGCAGGCGAAGAACACCAACAGGCCCTGGTAGGCCGGCAGCTTCGGAAGGTCGAAGAATATCGGCACCAGGATCCCCGTGATCAATCCATACACTCCCTGGGTGCCCGGGATGGCGATGAGCGGGAGCAGCGGCCCGAACTTGTCGGGGTCCTCCACCAGGATTCCGCTGGCCACGTGGTTGACATAGGTGATGCCCACGGCCGACCCCATGCCTCCCCCGATGAAAGCGAGCGCGGCCCCGAGAATCGCCCACTGGTAACCGGTCAGCCCACCCCATGTGACGGCCTTGGCCACGTTGACCGCTCCTTGTAAGGCTCCGAACAATTGCCTCCTCCTTTCAAGAGGGCACGTCAGTCGTGCCTTCCGGCTCCTTTATCATCACTACCTTTGACTCGACTCCGAACGGTTTGAACTCAGCGCCGCCGTCGTCGTAGAACTTGCCGAAGAACTCTACGAACTCCAGTCGCAGCGGGTGCACGAAAGCACCGAGGAGGTTGATCGCCACGTTGAAGGTGTGCCCCACCAGCAGGATCACCAGCATCAGGACGATCCCGATGACGGGGGCGATCCCCTGGACCAGGCCCGCCATGATGTTTATCACCATGCCGATGATGAAGGTCGCCAGCCCCAGGGCGAACAGCCGGACGTAGGAGATCGCATCCGAGATGTAACCCACCACGGTGCCGTACGTCTCGTAGAGGCCGTTGACAAGCTTGCCGGGTATGCTCTTCGAGCTGCGGCCCAGCAGCAGTATCATCGCTATTATCACCGCGAGCAGCATCCAGACAACCACCGTGCCCGGTATCAATCCCACGAATGCGAGGACCGCGCCGATTCCGACCCCCACGAACAGAAGGAAGATCAGTCCCTGGTCTATCAGGGCCGCGCTCTTATCCCCGGTCTTCCAGTTGTCATGCATCTCGGCGCCGGTGCCGATTAGCATGTGCACGAACCCGATCCCGATGCAGACCCCCATCACCAGCAGCGTCCTGTTGAGGGGGTCGAGCACGCCGATCTTCTGCAGGAACAGCGGCAGCTTGTCCGTCTCGATGCCGAAGTAGGAGCCCGTCAGGGCGCCTATCACTATCGCGAACACCGATCCGTACATCAGGCAGGTCATGAAGTCCTTCGCCCCGTCGCCAAGGGGGAGGAACCTCCTGAGCAGGTACAGCGCCACGAGCAGGCACAGCCCGTAGCCGAAGTCCCCAATGCAGAACCCGAAGAACAGTGAAAACGAGACGGCCATGACCACGGTCGGGTCGTACTCGCTTCGGTTTGGTGTGCCGTACATCTTCACCAGCAGCTCGAACGGCCTCGCCCAACCCGGGTTCTTCAGCTTCACCGGTGGTTTGTCCTCATCGGCGGGCTCACTGACCTCCAGTGCCAACTCCTCGGCGACCGCGCTCAGCCTGTCCGCGGTGAAGGGCACGCTGTCCTCGGCCAGCCAGCCCTCCACGGCGACGGTGGACTGGGTCGCGCCGAAGGAGGTGGTGATCTCGATCTTACGCCTCTCGTTGACCATGTACTCCCGCAGCACCTCCAACGAGGAGACGAGGTGCATCTGCCCCTGGACCTTCTCCTCCAGGTCCTCGCGCCTCCGGTCGATGGAGGCGATCTCCCTCTCGACGTGCTCCCGGCGCTCCTCGGGCTCGTCCTCGATGTCGGGCAGGGTCACGATCTCGGCCTTCTGGCGCGCCAGCACGGCCATGAGCTCTTCCTCGAGGGGCGGATAGTAGATTATGAGGCAGCTCACCCAGAGCGTCCGCCTGCTGACGACCTCGACGGAGCTCTCGGGCACCTCCGACTCCAGTTCGGCGGTTACCGCGTCGAAGTCGGTTTCGAGTATCCTCACCAGCTTCAGGGCGAAGAGGTGCTCTCCGTGCAGCTCCTCCATCGGTATCACCAGGTCGGCCCAGTACTGAAGCTCGTCCCTCTCTGCCTCGAGCTTCGCCTTCCTGGCCTTCATGTTGACGAAGCGCCTCTCGTAGTCGGATACCTCGTGGTAGAGCCTGTCGAGGTCCACGAGCTGCTCGGCGTTCGCGAAGTCGTCCAGGGTCATCGGGTACTTGTCCCGGATCATGGTCTTCAGGAAACCGGGTTTCTCCGTGGCGTGCCGCCTCAGGAATCCCAGGATGAACTCGATCTGGACGATGGCGAAGCTGTAGCCGCGGGCCTCGTGGTTCTCGCTCTCGCTGAGCTTCTTCGCGTCCAGGAGATCGTCGACCTCGACAATATCGACGTGGACGGTGCCGAGGCGGTACATGGCCTCCACGAGGTCGTCCTCGACGGTGTTGTGCGCGATTACGGTTATCTTGGTTACAGGCTCAATCGCCACGGCGCGCCCTCACCGTTCCATCGCCTCGAGCACGACCTTTACCGCCTCGTCGCGGTGCATCTCTGCCAGGCGGGTGACCCGCTCGCGCTCCTTCTCGGCGGCCTGCTCGATGGCGCGGATTTCGGCGTCGGTCTCCAGGCGGGCCTGCTCCTGTATCTCCCGGGCCCTCGCCGAAGCCCTGCCCTCCGCCGCGGCCAGCACCCTGGAGGCCGCGTCGCTGCCGTCCGCGATGATGCGCTCCGCGCGCTCCGAGGCCGCGTCGATCTTTTCCTCGGCCTCTTCCTCCGCTTCCCTGACCTTTCGGATACCCTCTATCGGCATCTTCACCTCCGGGTTCCCGTGTTCGGGAACGAGCAATAGAAATACAAGAAGCCGTATTGCGTTGACCGGGACTCCCCGGCCGCGAATCAGAGGTCGGTACCGCCTATAATGTCACAGAGCCGCACCGGGGCTCATGGAGTCCGGTCGGCTCTGGCTATTTTGCCAGGATTATACTCAAGCGCGCTACGAAAACTCAAGGTGCTGAGGTGGGTTTTTTTCAAGGGGCTCTAAGAGCACGCCGCGGCCTGCTTCGCGTCCCTCACCTTCTTCACCAGGAAGCTGTTCCACTCCTGGAGCCCCTCGCCGGTCCTGCAGGATACCTTGAAGACGACCACGCCCGGGTTCATCTTGAGCACGGTCTTCTCGAGAGCGACCATGTCGAAGTCGGTGTGGGGGATCAGGTCGGTCTTGTTGACTATGAGGACGTCGCTCTCGGAGAACATCAGCGGGTACTTGAGGGGCTTGTCGTGCCCCTCGGCGACGGAGAGTATCATCACCTTGAGGTCCTCGCCCAGCTTGAACTCCGCGGGGCACACCAGGTTGCCCACGTTCTCCACGATGACCAGGTCCGTCTCCTCGAGATCCAGGCGCTTGAGCGCCCCGTTGACCTGCCTGGCCTCAAGGTGGCAGGAGCCTCCCGTGTTTATCTGGACCGCGGGAACGCCGGTCGCCGCTATCTGCTCGGAGTCCACCTTGCCCGCGACGTCACCCTCGATGACCGCGCCGGAGAGATGGCCTTGTATCCCTTCCAGGGTCCTCATGATCACCGAGGTCTTGCCGGCTCCCGGGCTGGCCATCAGGTTGATCATGTAGACACCGGCTTCGTCCAGCAGCCTGCGGTTCTCCCCAGCGATCATCTCGTTGGCGTCGAACACGCCCTCGAGGACCTCGATCTCCATTGCCATCCTCCTTTAGTGCTCCATCCCATGGATATCATGGCATTCGAACGCCGCTGCATCCACACCCGCTGCGTTCCGCTCCTTCCGAGTACGACAGGCGTACGCGTCAGTCGCGCGCCTTGCGGGAGCGGCGCATCGGCGTTCTCGGTGCTTCACGCGACCCATGGGACGGAACACTAGCTTATCTCGATGGACTCGACCTGGAACTCCCGACCGGAAATTATCTCGGTCTTCGTGCCCCGGCAGCCGGGACACGTGAAGTCGTACTCGACGACCTGGAACTCCTCTCCACACTCCGGGCACTTTGCCTTGAGCGGTACCCGCCTGAAGTTGAGCTCGGCCCCCTGCGCGATGGTGTCCTTGCCTATGATGTCGAAGTAGAAGCGCACGGACTCCTCCATTACGGTGCTGGAATCGCCCAGCACCAGGTTGATCCTGGTCACGCCGGTGGCGCGGTTGCGCGCCGCGTGCCTGAGCACCACGTCGAGCATGCTCTCCGTCACTCCCAGCTCATGCAACTATATCTCTCCTATTCTCTATTACCCCCTCCTCCTCGAGGGGGGAGGGACGGGGTGAGGGTGACCGTCTCTCTCTCACTCATTCACCAACCCCACCCGCTATCCTGTGAAAGATAACCTCATGAAAGATAACCTCAGACCAAAACTTTCACCCACGTGAAAGACTACCTCAGACCAGAACTTTCACCCAAGTCCTGCTTGAGGCTGCCGATGAAAGAAATGGTCTGAGGTTTTCTTTCATAGGATGAGCAGGAGCAGGAAGACCAGACCGGCCAGCGCCAGCCTGTATATGACGAACGGGTTGAGCGTACCCGTCTTCAGGTACCGCATCATGAACCCCACCGCGAGGAACCCCGTGACAGCGGAGGCGAGGAACCCGACCACGAACACCCCCGTCCCGGCGGGGCCGAAGCCGTGCCTGACCACCTTCTGGCCCTCCCAGATGCCCGCTCCCGCGATGATCGGCGCCGACATGAGGAAGGCGAACTCCGCGGCCGCCTTTCGCTCCAGGCCATCGAGCATCCCTGTCGATATGGTTATGGCCGAGCGGGAGGTCCCCGGAAGGAGCGCCAGCACCTGTGCGCATCCCACCACCCCCGCGTCGCGGACGCTCACCTGGAGGATGGAGCGCTCCCGCCTGCCCAACCTTTCCGCCGCGAGCATGACCAGAGAACCTGCCACCAGGAAGACGGCCACCCAGAACGGCGTGCTGGTGTGACCCTCGATGGTATCGCCCCAGGCGGCGCCGACGATGGCGGCGGGGATGCTCGCCAGCACCAGCATCCAGGCCATCCTCATGTCCAGGTCCCACTCGGCCGGCCTGTGCCGGAACGAGAGGAAGAACCCCTTGATGACCCGCACCCAGGTGTGCCGGAAGTAGGCCAGTACGGCCAGCAGCGTACCCAGGTGGACGGCCACGTTGAAGGAGAGCCCCAGCTGGGTCCAGCCGAACGCCCGCTCGAAGAGGACCAGGTGCCCGCTGGAGCTGATGGGCAGGAACTCGGTGATGCCCTGGACGATACCCAGGAACAGCGCCTTCAGCGCCAGCATTTTAAAGATAGAGTGGCGTCGGAGGTTTTCATTGCGTTATGTCCTTTGCCTGAATCAACGTGGTCCAACGGCACTGCAAACCTCCGACCCCACAGATCGCCCATGGGTTGAACAACCTCAACGTTTATGCGAGGGCACGTTCCCTGTCCAGGAAGCGGTGATACTCGTAGAGTGCCGCCAGGGTCTTGGCCCCGCGCTCGGGAGAGGGGTAGATCACGACCTCGCTCTGCCGCGCCAGCATCGGCGTTATCGCGCCCGAGGTCGGGAAGGAGACGGCGATGATCGGCTTGCTGGTCTCGTTCATCAGTCGCTTGACCTCGTTGCGGTACGCCTCGTCGGTCTTCTGCAGGGCCGAGAGGAACTCGGTGCCGATCACCCTGGGCTTCAGGGTGTCGCGCTCGACGTCGCCGTTGGCCTGCCCCTCCAGCACGAACGACTGGAAGCTGGAGGTCGCCCCCATGGTGCCCAGCGTGATCACGCTGTCCACGACCTCGCAGCGCACGATTATCTCCAGGCAGCGGAAGTGCATGGAGAGGTCGAGGGTGCCCACCAGGTCCACCGGGTTACCGCGGCTCCAGTAGGGCGGCAGCACCGCGTCCAGCTCCGCGAGCGTCTCGTCGGGCAGCCTGACCAGCTCCAGTCCGTGCTTGGCCAGCGCGTCGGCGGTCACCACGCCCCAGCCGCCTCCCCAGGTCAGCACGCCCACCCGCCTCCCCCGCGGGTGCGGTATGGCGGCGAACGCCTTTGCGATGTCCAGCATCTCCTCGGTGGTATCGGCCTCGATCATGCCGGCCTGCTTCATGACCCCGTCGAATATCGACTCGTCGGCCGCGAGCGCGGCGCTGTGGGAGCGGGCCGCGCGGGCGCCGGCGTCGGTCTTGCCCGCCTTCATGACCACGATGGGCTTCCTCGGTGACGTCTCGGCCGCCACCTCCACGAACCGGCGGGCCTCCCGCAGACCTTCTATATATAGGAGGATGACCTCGGTGGCCGGGTCCTCGGCGAAGTACTCCAGGTAGTCCGCGCACTTGAGCTCCGACTCGTTGCCTATGCACACGAACCTGGAGAACCCCACGCCGAGCGCCTTTCCCAGGCTCAGCATCTGGGTGCCGAGGTTTCCGCTCTGCGCCGCGAAGGCTATCTTTCCCGCAACGGGTCTTACCGGAGGCATCAGGGCGTGGAGTGACACCGGGCCGGAGTAGATGCCCATGGTGTTGGGGCCGACCAGCCTCATGTCCGATTCCCCGAGCGCCGCGACCATCTCGCGCTCCAGCTCCGCCCCGCGCTCGCCGGTCTCCGAGAAGCCGCCGGAGATGACGATGCACGTCCTTACGCCCTTCTCCACGCACTGCTCGATCACCGGGACGACCCGCTCGGCCGGTATGGTCACCACCGCCAGGTCTATCTCGTCGTCGATGTCCATGATGCTGGGGCAGCAGGGGCACTCAAGTATCTCGGTCTCCTTCGGGTTGACCGGGTACACCTTGCCCTTGTACCCGCCCGCCAGGATGTTCGCGGGGACTATGTAACCCCACTTGCCCATCCGGTTGCTGGCGCCGATGACCGCGATGGTCCGGGGCTCGAAGAGGTGGTCCAGTTGCTCGCTTATCCGCTTCATAACCCGTCACCCACCGGCCGCAGGTCGCCGTATTTCTTCTTGAGCCCGGCCACCATCCACATCGCTTCCCACATGATGTCCTTGCTCATCTTCGACTGGCCGACCCGCCGGTCGGTGAAGATGATCGGCAGCTCGAAGATGTCGAAGCCCATGCGCTCGCAGACATAGGTCATCTCCACCTGAAAGCCGTAGCCGGACGCTGATACGCGTGAAAAATCGATCCTTTCCAGGGCGTCGCGGCGGTAGCAGCGGAACCCGCTGGTGGTGTCGTGCACCTTCACGTGGGTCAGCAGCCGCGTGTAGGCGCTCGCGCCCCGGCTGATGAACTTCCTGATGATGCTCCAGTTGCGCGTCCCGCCGCCCGCGACGTAGCGGGACCCGATGACGATTTCGTGATGCTCGATCGCGGAGAGCATCTGCGGGACGTAGCGCGGGTCGTGCGAGAAGTCCGCGTCCATCTCGAAGATGTAGTCGGCGCCCATCCCGAGCGCCACCTGGAACCCGTGCTTGTAGGCGGTCCCCAGGCCCTGCTTGGCGGCCCTGTGCTCGACGTAGACCATCTCCGACTCGGAGGCAAGGCGGTCGGCCTCCTCCCCGGTTCCGTCGGGCGAGTTGTCGTCGACGATCAGCAGCCGGGCGCCGCAGTCGAGCGCCAGTATCTCGCGCGCGATCTTCTCCATGTTCTCAATCTCGTTGTAGGTCGGCATGACGATAACCGGTAACATCTTCCTCCTTGGATCAGCCCGGGCGGCGGAGCCGGTTCCGGCTTCGGCCCTGTCTCCAGTCTCACTCCCAGCCGTGCTGCCCTATGAGAGGCACGAAGACGCACGAGCCTTTCTGCTCGGTGAAGATCCTTCCGCCCCTCTTCTCCACGACGGTCAACATCTGGAGCGACGAGGGACCGACCGGCATCACCAGCCTTCCGCCTTCGTCGAGCTGCTCGACCAGCACATCGGGCACCCTCGGCCCGCCGGCGGTGACAATTATACCTTTATAGGGAGCGTGCTCAGGAAGTCCCCTGGTGCCGTCCCCCACGACGACCTCCACGTTGTCCAGCCCGAGCTCCGAGAGGATGGTGCGGGCGCTCTCGGCAAGGGCGGAGATTCGCTCGATGGTGTATACCTTCGCGGCGAGTCGGGTCAGTATGGCGGCCTGGTACCCGCTGCCCGTGCCCACCTCGAGAACGACCTCCTCCCCCTTCAACCGCAGCAGGTCGGTCATCCACGCGACGATGTACGGCTGCGAGATCGTCTGACCCTCACTGGTGGGAAGCGGTGAGTCTTCGTAGGCCCTCGGGCGGAGAGCGGGTGGCACGAACAGGTGGCGTGGGATCGTCCGCATTGCCTCGAGGACCCGTTCGTCGCGGACTCCCCTGGCCCGTATCTGCCGCTCCACCATCAGCCGGCGTTGCTCGGCCTGGCGCTCCGTCTCTTTCCAGTCGCTCTTCATGACTCCGCCTCAAAACAACACGAGGCGGACATTGGGTCCGCCCCGAAAATAGTGTCGCCCCGGATCCCCGAGAACCGGTCTAGAATTCGTCCGTGCTCTCGTACATCTTGAAGATCTTGGTGAGCCCGGTGATCTTGAAGATGCGCAGGATCTTCTCCTGGTTGCAGATGATCCCCAGCTCCCCGTCGTGCTGCTTGACCCTCTTGAGGCCTCCGACCAGCACGCCCAGGCCGGTGCTGTCGAGGAAGTCGACCTCGTCGAGGTCCACCGCTATCTTGTAGCGGCCCTTCTCAACAGCATCGACGATCGTCTCGCGAAGCGAGGGCGCGGTGTAGATGTCAACCTCACCCTTGAGCTTTATGACCGTATGCTCCCCGACATCCCTGGTCGATACTTCAAGCTCCAACTTCCCCCTCCTCGCTAAGGGACCCGGCCTGCCGCACGCAGTACCAGAGCCCAAAGGCTACTTCTTCTTGGGCCTCTTGACCTTGTTGCCGCAGTGCGGGCACTTGACCTCGTCCTCACCGGATTCTATGGTCACCCGGTTCCTGCAGTTGGGGCACAGTACTCTTAGTATCTCTTCGCCGACTTTCTCGTGGCCGTGCGCACCTCTGGTCAATCTCCACACCTCCCAGTACGGACGCCCGGGGTTTTTTTCTTGCCGGAATCTTGCTCTCCTGCCCCCAGGGGTGTCAATTATATCGCATTTAGCCGGCTATCCACCCCAGAGCTCCCGGGCGAGGTCGTCCTGGGGCACGACCTTCCCGCTCCGCTCGTACACCTTCCAGGAGACCCAGTGGGCCTCGCGCCCGACCTCGTAGACGTAGGAGACCATCCAGACCCCGTCGCCCAGTTCCTCCGCGCCCCAGCTCGGCCTGAACCCCTCGTCCACTATCTCGATACCCCGATCCTTGATGAAGTCGTATATGCCTTCGCCGACGTTCAGGTCCGACCCGGGAATGGCGTGGGTCCTTACCACCTCGATCGGCTGGCCGGCGCGGTGCGCGAACTGGTACCACCCGGCCGCGCCCACGAGGACAATGCAGAGCAGGCCCGCTACCACGAGCGTGAGGATCATCATGGGCCTCGTGAAACGGCGTGGCGTCTCGGGCGTCTCCTCCGCACGCTGCTCGTCGTCATCCATCGGTCAGTGCCTTCCGGTCAGGCCCCGACCCCTTCGGCCGGGTACGTTCACGCTATCATACGGCAACCCGCACCCGGTATCACTCGGCGCGCCCGCGTGCAGGCTACGGACCAAGGCCGGGCGAGTGCGCCTCCCCCGTCAAGACTTAAATCATACTAATATATTGACTTAAGTATAATTTATAGTCTAATATCCATAGTGAGGCAATCGGCAGGAGGAGGGAACATGTCCGGAGCACGTGGAGCAAGGTCGAGGCTATTCCTTGTGTCCGTAGCGACTGTCGCGTTGGTCGCCGTGACCATCGTGTCTGGCTGGAGCGGCGCACGGCCCGCCGGAGCACGGCCCAATCGGCTTGCGATGAATGAGCAGGTCAGGGTAGAGACCAGACGGTACATCCAGGATGCGAACAGCAAGCACACACTGGACATCTATTATCCCGCGTCGTGGTCGCACCCGAAGGTCCTGATCTTCGTCCACGGCGGCGGTCTTGCAGGGGGGGACAAGAGCCAGTACGCGGAACTCGGTAACACGTACGCGGGCCTCTACCACTACACAACCGTGCTGGTCAACTACGAGCTGTCGTTGCCGGGCGGAACCGCGGTGCACCCGGATCATATCAAGGATGTGGCCGCCGCCTTCTCCTGGGTCAAGAGGAACATCTCGGCCTTCGGCGGCAACCCGCGCGAGATCTACCTGCTGGGCCAGTCCGCGGGTGCATACCTCGTCTCGCTTCTGGCCACCGACGCGCAGTACCTGCGAGGCGTCGGTTGTTCGAAATCCGATATCAGGGGCATCATCTCCTTGAGCGCCTACTATGATCTGTACGACTTTACGGACTACGAGGGAAATCCACTCGGGCTCACCGATGAGCAGATACAGTTTTTCAGGACGATGATATTCAACTCCCATCGCACGCTGAACCGGCAGCAGCTCGACCAGGCATCCCCTTACTGGAAGGCGAGCTCCACGCAACCTCAGTTCTGCGTCATGTACTCGGAGTGCGATATGCCCGGCATGTCCGTGGACTCTCCGAACTTCCATGCCAGGGTGGACGGTTTTCCGGGCCAGGACCCGCAGCTCGTGATGCTGCGGCTCAGTGATTACTCGGATGTGACCTGGGCGTGGTCGGTGGAACAGGCGGGGGCGGCCGGCTTCGACAACGAGGAGACCCCCGAGGTCGACGAGGCCGAGCTGGTCGCGGGCCACTGGGCGGGCGTGGCCTCGATGAACCCCCAGGACGCGCTCGACGACGACCACGACACCGCCATCGAAACGGTAGTCGACTTCATCGAGTCACACTAACGAGAATTCACCTCAACCATTAATTCTCACAACTGATGAGAAAAGATGGTTGAGGTGAATTCTCATGCACGTGTTGATTGGGAGAAGTGGAGCAGAGGGGATTTGAACCCCTGACCTCATCCGTGCGAGGGATGCGCTCTCCCGACTGAGCTACTGCCCCGTGACATTGATTTTAACCTAAGCTACTCCGACCCTCCAAACCATCCGTCCGGCCATTGATATACTGCCAGCGTGGCGGATTTGCATCAGTTCAACGGGAGTGGTCTTGGATCTCGAACCAGTCGTAGTCCAGAGCATCAGAAGAGAGCGGTCTAGATCCCGCGCTCAGATCTGGCTGGCTCTCGGCACACCGATACTGGTGCTCGTTCTCTCAGTCGCTCTGGTGGTAGTCCTATTCCTCTCAGGAGCGCTCGAAAAAGAACCCGATAATACTAGCGCCGTAGTGATAATCATCGCTATTGGATTGACAGTGATTACTGAATGGCTCCTGAGTTACTTCCTCGCAATCGAGCCAGCGAAGGCATGGTCCAAGACCGCAATCGTCTACTCGTCCGACTACGAATGGTCGGATATGTCTTTCAAGCGTTACGCGTCCGCGCTGGAACAGGTGGCAATCGCCGCAGGCGTCGATCCACCACCTCTGATCAGGCTGACCATATCGAATGCGAGCTTCGGTATCTGCAGACTGAACTCAGGTCGTAGACACCCCTTCGGAGCCGACCGCAAGCATCCAAGCTACTTTGTGATTGTTACCGATGCCCTGCTGGGGACGAAGCTGGTTAATCAGGAAGTGGAGGCGCTAATGGCCGATGCGCTCGCTCATGGGCTTATCGGTAGAAAAGATGAATGGCAATTGAGCATGACTGCTGTTGGCTTGTCCTTCTTTGCGGGCTTGGCCGCGATCTTTGCTGGATTCTTTTTCTCGATGGCGTTCGGCCCCGCCGGACTGGTGGTAGCAGTCGCCGCAGCAATTGGTGCCTCCTACATAAGCCTGAGTCTGAATAGTAAATTCGCCGAGATGAGAGCGCACGACAGCATACTGGCTGACTCCGTCGCCGCCAGGATCACAGGTTATCCCGGCTATCTCCGGACCGCGCTCGAGACACTATGGGAGGCCGGAATCCTCGATGATGTGAAACGTGTTTCCAGGGAGATGTTCGGGATCCCTATCACTGATCCCAGCAATCCCCGATGGACTGTTTCAACCGCCTCCCTGGACTCCGAAGATCTCCTCGAGCGCATTCACAATCTCGAGGAGATCGAACTCGGACATTGGAAGGTCTTCGAGAGTGTGACCGATGGTAGGGTGAAGCTACTGTCACGCGCTTGGGAGTAGTAGATTCCGTTTTTCGGCCGACACTGACTGCCAATTAGGAACGCAACGCGCTGAGCTATCGGTCTGGCTGACGATGGTGTCAAAGACTTGAATAACAATAAACAACTCTATGTCAAAGTAATTAATCCAAATAACGTGAATAACAACCAGCAGCCTCCTGAGACCTGTATCATGGTGACTTGCGTGGTTTCTGATTCACCGATTGACTGTTGTTGAAGATGTGATTCAAGTCTTTGACACCGCCTGCCTGGCTTCGCCCGAGATACTTCCGACCCGCCCGGTCGAGTCACCGCAGGAGCTCGTCCCCGTTGTCTAGTGCTACTTTGACCAGTCCCCGAGTGCCCGCCAGTGACCCTGCTTGATGAGGTCGAGGTTTACCAGCCTCTCCCGCACCTCGCGCTCCTCCATCTTCAATAGCTTGTGCTGAGCCTCCGTTATCATCCGGGACGAAGAGAACCATGTGCGTGGCTGCTTCCAGTCGGCCAGCATCCGCGATGCCTGCCGCGTGGCGAACCTGTAGTAATCCCCTGTCGCGGTCGGTGTGGTCACGAACAGGTAGCGAGCCAGGATGGTGCCTCCGGCCACCCGGTTCGTCAGCCCCGCCAGGTCACGGACCTTCTCAATGGCTCGGATCATGGCATCAGGGTCCCTGGTCATCTTTACCGCGATGGAGTCGGCAAGCTCGTCATCGTGCTGGAAAGCCAGGTCGAGCTGCCTGAGGATGAACCTCTCGGAACGCTGTATCTGGACGAGGAATATGAAGACCAGCGCCATCGACGACAGTATCAGAACGAAGTACCAGAGGATGGCCGGGGAAGCCAGCAGCGCCGCGGATCCCATGATGCCGTATGTGACCAGCAACATGCTGGGCATGAACTCGAGGTCTTTCAAGCGCGGCGGCCTGATGTGCTCTCCCACGATGAGGTGCGCGAGCTCGTGCGCCATGATCGCGTCCGCTTCGTCCACGGCGAAATCCGCGCGAAGCAGACCTGATGTCGCTCCAATATGCCTCCGGTCGGATTCGTCCAGGTACGCGACAGCGTTCGGCTGTGGTTCATCGAGCACGTCCAGCACCGGCGCATCGACGCCGGCGGCGATGGCGGCGCCCTGGACCGCGTTCTGGTACTTCCCCATTCCCGCAGGATCGAATTCGCAGGTCATCTGTTCCACGAACCAGGCAAACCGGCCGTGCGCGTACCGCGACGCCGCGTAAATGGAGTAGCCGAAACCCGCCAGCAGCGCAATTATCACTCCCGCGGCCAGTACCTTCACGAGCAGGATCGTCTGGTGTGCCAGATAGTGCTCTCCCAGTGGATCGAACGTTATCCGCCCGGGCAGTCTCCACGCGGATGACGCGCTGAACAGGAGGAGGCCGGCCGCCAGGACGATGGCGACGACAAACGGCGTGAGGAGTGCGGCCCTGTCCAGCGCCGATCTCCTGCGGTACGAACGGATGCATTCCAGCAGTTTTGGATCGAGGCTCATGTCGCCTTTCCAACGACCACAAGCAGCTGCTCACCGCAGCAGCTCGTCCCAGTTGTCTATCATAACGCCGGCCTGCTCCGCGAACGCCTTTATCACCAGGAGTTGTTCGGCGCATTGCCGCGCCAGGTCCATCTTCTCGCACACCTCCACGCCGAAGGCCGGCTTGCCCTCTCCGTAGTAGACAGCGTAGGTGGCACTGGTCGGGATCGGCCACAGCAAAAGAGAGTATTTTTCGATCGGGTCGGTGATAGACAGGTTGGCCGTGTCACACGCACGGCCCGCCTGCACCGCTATCGCCTGGTCGTCCAGTATTATCGTCTGTCCCACCGCGTCGGGGTCGGCCAGGTGGAAGTTGTCGGCCGAGTGGAGGTTGAGCAGAAGGTCGATGTCGCTGTCGCGCGCCAGCTCCATGAGCTCCCAGGCCAGCCTGTCCTCGGCGGTCCCCTCTTCCACCCCGGGGAAGCAGCGGTTCAGGTCCTTGTTGTAGAACCTGGCATGGATCGAAATCGCCGCCTGGTTGGTGTGCGGGACAGCCACCAGCTTCCCCCGGGACACCGCCGCGCGAGTCAGTGTCTCGGCGGTCTTGAACCCCGCGTCCTCGTTTCCGTGCACACCGCCCATCACCATCACGGTCGGAGAGCCCGCCGGGCAACCGCCGCCGGTCAGGGTGTACGCGGTGGTCTCAAAGACGGTGCCCTCCATAAGCGTTCGGGACCCGACGGTCGAGGCCCGCTCACCGTACATGGCCCTCTCGACCACCACCGGGCCGTCGCTGCTCACCACTGTCGATACGTCCCAGCGCCCGGGAACGGTGTCAGCCAGGTTCACGCTGTGGCGCGTCCCCGGCTGAAGTGCGCAGGTCGGCCCCTGGACCGGGCCGCTCTCGGTCAGGTACGTAAGGTGCGTGGTGCATTCGGAGCCGGACGGGTTCTCCAGCAGGACCCAGGTCTCCAGCCCGGACCCGGTGGAGCCCTCCGCCATGTACCATGTCGTCCCGCCTGTCGGGACCGCGGCCGAGCCCGTCGCCCATGCTCGACCCGGGCCGTAGACGGCACGCTCCGCGACCACCGGGTTGTCACTCGAGACCTCCGCGGAGACCTCCCACTCGCCCGGCACGACATCGGCAGCGAAGAAGCTCCTGCGCGAGAACGGCTCGATGCGCGCGGCGGGACCGGGGACGGTACCCGACGGGGTCATGTAGCTGACCGACAAGTCCGCCGCCGTCGCGAACGGGTTCTGGACGAGCACCCAGGTCTCGCTGCCTGCGGCGGTGGTGCCCTCGGCCATGTACCACGACTGCTCCGGCGAAGTGAGGCCGGCCGAACATGTCGCCCAGGTGCCACCCGCCCCGTATGCCGCCCTTTCCACGACGACCGGCGCATTGCTCTCGACACACGTCGAGACCTCCCACGTGCCTGGGACGGTGTCCGCCACGTTGATGGTCCTTCGGGTCATCGCGGGCAGGGTGAAGGCGGGGCCTTCGACCCCGCCGGTATCGGTCATGAAGGTGACACCCACCTCAGCCGGGGATGCCCCCGGATTGAAGACCAGCACCCAGGTCTCGAAGCCCTCTCCCGTAGAACCCTCTGCAAGGTACCATGTTGTCGCGGGCTCACATACACCGGCCGAGCAGTGCGCCCACCGGCGCGCCCCGCCGTACACAGCTCTCTCCGCGACGACAGGCGTGTCACTCTCGACGACGCATGCGACCTCGGCCTCGTCAGGCGCAGTGTCGGCTGCGTTGACCGTCTTCCTGGTGAACGGGGGCAGGGAAAGGGTCGGTCCTTCGACAGGGCCTGCAGCGGTGATGAAAGTCAACCGGACCGTAGCCTCATCGGCCCGGGGGTTCCCGACCAGCACCCAGGTCTCGAAGCCCTCACCGGTCGAGCCCTCGGCCAGGTACCATGTCTTTGAGGGCTGAGAGACGGCCGCGGCCGTGTGGCCCCAGGCCCTGGCCGTCTGTTCGGCCCCTCCTCCTCCCACGCCTGCGGTCCCCGAGACCGGACTCGAGAGTGATGCCCTCCCTCCCGGGTGCACGACGTAAAACAGGCACAGCGTCGCAAGGCAGGCGGCCAGGACCAGGGCGCAGATGACCCCGGCGGCGCGTCTGCCCGGACTCCCGGCGGTGTGGTACATGCGGCTTTCGACTACTCCGGAGCGGCGCCCGCCTCCTCGAGCGCGGACTCCAGCGTCGCCTTCGGGGGCACGCCCACCTGGATGTCGACGGTCTGGCCGGACGAGCCCAGCACCACCAGGGTGGGGGTCGCCGACACGAAGTACTTGCGCGCCAGCTCCAGGTTGGAGATCACGTCGACCTCCTCGTAGTCGAACTGCCCCGGCATCTCCTGCTGCAGCACCTGGACCAGGCGCTCGGCATCGACGCACGGCGCTCACCCCGGGGAGGTGAAGAGGAGCACCTTCGGTTTACCTGTGCCCGTCGGGGCGCTGCCCGGGGTCGTCGATGCTGACGTCGAAGGTGCGGTGTCCGGCGTGGTGCCGGGAGTTGTCTTCGTATCGCCCCCGCAACCGAGGGCGAGCATCGAGACGAGAGCCGCGAGCAGCAACGCCGCCGGTGTCGCAACAATTGCCTTCTTCACCTTCAGACCTCCCGGAAAACGAGCCTGCTGGACTCTCTTCGCCGCTCGATGGACCGCGCCTTCAACATTAATATAATATAGCGACTGTTCGCAGGGGGGCACGCCCCGGGAAATCACCAGGGGGGAGTAGATGGCCGAGAAGCTCACCGTCGGCAACCTCGTAGACCGCGCCGCGCGTAAGTTCGGGGACAAGCGCTTCGCCATGCGCGAGACCCCCGTACGCTACAAGTTCTTCGGGGAAGGCCACGACGGCATGACCATGACCTTCACCGACGCCCTCCGTGCGGCCAACATGGCCGCGGCGGCCATGCGCGACAAGTACGGGGTGAAGAGGGGCGATCGGATAGCCACCGTGCTCACCAACCTGCCCGAGGTGGGATTGGTCTTCCTTGCGGCGGCGCGACTGGGCGCGATCGTGGTCCCGTTCAACTTCATGCTCAAGGCCGAGGAGATACAGCGCGCGGTCAACGACTGCGGAGCCCGGTTCCTCATCACGGAGCCCGAGCTGTTCGCGCTCAACATCCGCGACAAGAGCAAGGTCCCCGACATAGAGACCTGGGCGATGGTGGGGCAGGCAGATACCGTGCCGGAGGGCTTCCTGTCGCTGGACGAGATAGCGGAGGGCTTCGAGAACGCGACCGTCGATCCCGTCCCTCTCGAGAAGGACGATCCGGTGGCCATCTTCTACACCTCCGGTACCACCGGCTTCCCCAAGGGCGCCACCCTGACCAACAGGAACCTTCTCTCCACCGCCACGCTCTCGGTGCGGATGCTGCGCATCGGCCGCAAGGACGTGGGAGTGACGGCGCTCCCGCTGGCCCACATCTTCGGGTTCACCACCAGCATAATCGGGGGATTCTACTCGGGAGCTTCCGGCGTCCTGATGCGCTTCTTCGATCCCGAGAAGGCGCTCAAGTACATGGAGGAGAACCGGGCCACCATCTTCTGCGGCGTCCCCGCGATGTACAACGTCCTGCTGCAGTTCCACCCCGAGAAGTACGACCTCTCCTCCATGCGTTACTGGTTGTCCGGCGCGGACGCCATGCCGGTGGAGCAGATAAAGAGGCTGGAGGCCTTCGGGGGGAAGTTCATCGAGGGGTACGGGCTGGTGGAGACCTCCCCCATCATCAGCGTAAACCCCTACTTCGCCCGCAGGGCCGGCACCGTGGGAATCCCCGTTCCGGGGGTCAAGCTGAGGGTGATGGACGAGGGGGGCAGGTTCCAGAAGCGGGGCAGGGTGGGAGAGTTCGTGGTCAAGGGCCCCAACGTGATGAAGGGCTACTGGGGGGACGAGGAGCGCACCGCCGAGGCGTTCAAGTACGGCTGGTTCCACACCGGGGACATGGGCTACCGGGACCACCTGGGCTACCTGCACTTCGTGGACCGGGAGAAGGACGTGGTCAAGTCGGGTGGCTACTCCGTGTTCTCCCGCGAGGTGGAGGAAGAGATACTGCTCAACCCCAAGGTGCACGAGGTGGCACTGATAGGGGCGCCGCACCCCACCAAGGGCGAGGTCCCGGTGGCGTTCGTCCAGCTCAAGCCGGGGGAGACCGCCACCGAGGAGGAGCTCCTCGAGTGGTGCCGGGAGCACATCGCCGCCTACAAGTGCCCCAGGATGGTGAGGATAATCGACGAGATGCCGCTGACAATGACAATGAAGGTCCTGAAGCGGGAGCTTCGCAGGCGGCTTGAAGTGGAAGGGATCGGAGTAGTCGATCAACCCTAGGACGAACGTGGGGTCAGACGTTTGCAGTGCCGTTGGAGCACGTCTATTCCGAAAAGGACATTACGCAATGAAAACGTCTGACGCCACTCATCATTTGTTCACGGGGTCCTGACGGGGTCCCGTCCGAAAGGAGGAGTAGCCTATGCTTTCGTTCGACCTGAGCGAGGAACAGGCCCTGGTCAAGGAGACCATCGCCGGCTTCGCCAACGACATGATGGACCCGCTCTCCAGGGAGTGCGACGAGTCCGGGGAGGTCTCGGGCGACCTGGTCAAGACGGGCTGGGAGCTGGAGATAATCCCCAGCTGCGTGCCCGAGGAGTACGGGGGATTCGGCGAGGGCGCGAGCGCGCTCACGGGAGCCATCGCCTACGAGGAGCTGGCCCACGGAGACCTCTCCACCGCGCTGCACATCGTCTCACCGACGGTGATGGCCTACACGGTCCTGCTGTACGGCACCGACGAGCAGAAGAAGATGTACCTGCCGGTCGCGTGCGGCGAGGCGTTCACGCCGGCCGCGGCCGCACTGGTGGAGCCGCGCTACGCGTTCTGCCCCTCGCAGCTCACCACCAGCGCCGTGCGTGACGGCGAGGAGTACATCCTCAACGGCTCGAAGTGCCTGGTCCCGCTGGCCGGGGAGGCCGACAACCTGCTGGTGTTCGCCTCGACCAACCCGGGCATGGGATTCGCCGGGGTGGACGCCTTCATAGTGCCCAAGGGCGCGGAGGGAGTGTCCGTCGGCGAGCGCGAGCTGAACATGGGCCTCAAGGCGCTCGCCACCTACGAGGTCGGCTTCAAGGACGCCAAGGTGCCCCTGGCCAACAAGGTAGGCGGCGACCGGGGCATCGACTTCATGGACCTGATCTCGCGCTCGCGCCTGGCGCTGGCCGCGATGGCGATCGGCATGATGCGCAGGGCGGCCGAGCACTCGCGCGACTACGCCAAGGAGCGCATCGCCTTCGGCGATCCCATCGGAAGCCGCCAGGCGATCGCCTTCATGGTCGCGGAGATGTTCATGGAGACCGACGCCAGCCGCATGCTCCTGTGGGAGGCCGCCTGGAAGTGCGACAAGGGCGAGGATTTCGCCAAGGACGCCGCCATGGCCAAGAACTACGCCGCCGAGAAGTGCATGAAGGTTTGCGACGGAGCGGTCCAGGTGATGGGCGGTCACGGGTACGTCCGTGACAACATGCCCGAGCTCTGGTTCCGTAACGCCCGCGCCTTCAGCGCCCTCGAGGGCCTGGTAATGGTTTAGGAGGTGGACTGAGATGACTATCGATTTCGAGCTCTCGCCCAAGATCAAGGGCACGCAGAAGATGCTTCGCATGTTCGCGGAGAACGCGGTCCGCCCCCAGGCCCGCAAGTACGACGAGGAGGAGCACGAGAAGCCGTGGGACCTCCTCAAGATGGTTCACGGGTTCATGAAGGGCGGCGTCGGGGGCAGCCTCGGCGGCGGCGAGAAGAAGGAGGAGGGCGGCGAGAAGAAGCGCTCCGAGCGCCAGCTCACCACCGCCGTGGTGGTCGAGGAGATATTCTGGGGCGACGCCGGTATAGCGCTCGCGTTCCCGGGCCAGGGTCTGGGCGGCGCGGCCGTACAGGCCACCGGGACACCTGAGCAGAAGGAGCAGTTCCTGGCGCGGTTCTCCGGTGAAGAGCCCGTGTGGGGCGCAATGGCCATCACCGAGCCCGAGGCGGGCAGTGACACGGCCAACCTGCGCACCACCGCCGTCAAGGACGGCAACGAGTGGGTCCTGAACGGCGAGAAGATATTCGTCACCGCGGGTAAGAGCGCCCTGGAGGACTCCAAGGGGTTCGTGGTGGTCTGGGCCACGGTGGACCCCAAGGCGGGCAGGGCCGGCATCAAGCCGTTCATAGTCGAGGCCGGCGCGCCCGGCATGCAGATAACCAAGATCGAGGACAAGATGGGGATCCGCTGCTCGGACACCGTCTCGCTCTCATTCATGGACTGCCGCATCCCCGAGACCAATATCCTGGGGAGCGCCGAGGTCGTCGACCCCAAGACGGCCGGGACCAAGGGCTTCAAGGGCGTCATGGCCACCTTCGACGCCACCAGGCCCATGGTGGCCGCGATGGCCATCGGGGTAGGGCGCGCGGCGCTGGACCTGTTGAAGCAGACCATGGCCGAGGAGGGCCTGGAGGTCCGCTACGGCATCTGCCCCAACAGGATGACGGCCCTTGAGCGCGACATCATGGACATGGAGGCGAACCTCAAGGCGGCGCGGCTGCTGACATGGCGCGCGGTCTGGATGCTGGACAACGGGGACCGCAACAGCCTCGAGGCGTCGATGGCCAAGGCCAAGGCCGGCCTCGTGGTTACCCAGGTGACGCAGAAGTGCGTGGAGCTGATGGGGCCGCTCGGGTACTCGCGTAAGCTGCTGCTGGAGAAGTGGATGCGCGACGCGAAGATCAACGACATCTTCGAGGGCACCGGGCAGATCCAGATGCTCATCACGGCACGCAACGTGCTCGGCTTCGGCCGCGACAAACTGAAGTAGTGGCGACACAGGGGGCGGACTGAAGTCCGCCCCCAAGCATGAGGTATTCACGGCAGCCGTGGGGGGGTAACATGAACAGTCTCGAGCGCGTGCTGGCGGCCCTCGACGGGAGGCGGCCGGACAGGATACCCACCTTCTCCCAGCTCTTCGACGCCAAGCCCATCGACGACGCCCTGGGCAACTACCACGTCCCGGTCTACAGGTGGACCAGGTCGCCATACGTGCAGCGCTTCGTCGATAGGGCGGCACCGGTCATAAGCGCGCTTGCGCACCCGTACGTACTCGGCCTGCCGTTCTTTTCCACGGCCCTGCTCGCCGATATCAAGCTGGGGTTCGACCTGGGGCTGGCCATGTACTTCAAGCTGCGCCTGGTGGACCACGAGGAGGTGCAGGACATCGCGGGCCGCTCCTACAGGTTCTGCGACGACGGCTTCGGCGGTATCTACGCCATGTACGACCACGGGCTCATCGGCGACCCGGAATCCTGGAAGGCGTTCCGCAAGGAGGATCCGGCGAGGTTCGCGCGGGGAGCCAGGGTCTACTTCTCGATCCTGAACTGGCTCTTCGGCGGTAGAATAGCCATCGCGGCGTGCGTGGGCCTGAGCATGCACCAGGACATCACGGAGGGTATGGGGTTCACGAACTTCGTGACCTGGTGCCGGCGCGATCCGGGGTTCGTCCGCGACATCATAGACTACAAGACAGAGATACTCGTGGAGACCATCCGCGCGGTCGGGCAGTCGGGGGTCAAGGTCCTCTGGTTCGGCGACGACCTTGCCTACCGCTCGGGGCCGATGCTCTCACCGAAGATGCTGGAGGAACTGTTCGGAGATAGCTTCCGCAGGGCGGCCGAGGCGGCCCACGCGGGCGGGGTGAAGATAATCTTCCACACATGCGGAAACGTCCTGGACCTGCTGCCGATGATCGCGGACTGGGGTTACGACGGGGTGCACGCGCTCGAGCCCACCGCCGGGGTCACCCTGAAGGAGGCCCGCGCCCGCATCGGAGACCGGCTTTGCCTGATCGGCAACGTGGATATCACCCACACGCTGGTCGACGCGACGCGCGAGGAGGTCTTCTCCGAGGTCCGCGACTCGATCAGGGACGCCGCGGGCGGCGGCTACATAGTCTCCCAGACAAACACCCACGCCTGCATCAGCGCGCGGAACCTGCGCTGGATGGTCATGGCCGCCCAGGAGTACAGCCCTTGAGCCCGGCCATGTATTCGTAAGACAGTCCCGCAGATTTGAATAACAACAATACTATATCGTTAACAATACTGCTATTTACTATGAATAAACCACAGCATATCCGCGAAAAGCATGTTTAATCTGTTACTCACGAATGGTACATTATATTATTGAATAATACTGTTACCTATTGCGATTCAAACCTGCGGGATCAGTTAATTCACCCACATTTCTTGGAGAAGAGCCAACGTATTCCCCAATGAATATCAACCTCAACCAACGTTTCTCAATATGCGTGAGAAATAATGGTTGAGGTTAATTCTCGCATGCGCGTGAGAAATAATGGTTGAGGTGAATTCTCGGGTTCGCTAGTCGAAGAGGTCCGGGGGGGCGCCGGGGACGTCCTCGGAGGTCAGCCCCGTCCCGCTTTCCACAATGGTCCAGGCACCGTCGTTACCCTCGCGCAGGTAGAGGTCGAAGGTCACGGCCTGGTCCCGGGGCACGCCCGTCTGCCTCACGTTGACCTTGCACCAGCCCTCCGCGACGCACGCCTCGCCGACCTCGAACTCCGAGCCCGAGTTCGCGTCCTCCGCGTAGTGGACGGCGGCCAGCACCGCTTTTGCGGTCTCGGGATCCTCGATGTCCTCGATGACCTCCTGGTCACTCTCGGAGACCACGGGGGCACTCGCCGCGGTTCCAGGTTTGCTCGATGCCTCGCCCCCTCCTCCTCCGCACCCGGACAGGAAGATGAGCGGCACGAGCAGCAGGATCAATATCGAAAGGGCCGTTACGACCCGTCTCACTCCAACTACCTCCAGCGGTAACACCGGCATACGCCGGCCGCCAACTATTATATCAGTAACCCGGGGCGACCTCCCGCCAAGGGTGCCTGTGGTGAACTGGCGGCGGGGTTCCCGTTCCTGTAGATTTATCCACACGCTCGAGCGAGGGGGTTGTGATGAAAGTGCTCCTGGTCCTGCTGGACGGCATCGCCGACCGGTCGCAGGCGACCCTCGGCGGGACCACGCCGCTCCAGGCGGCCACGCTCCCCAACCTCGATATGCTCACCGGGTCCGGGGCATGCGGCCACGTCTATCCGCTGGGGCCCGGGGTCTGTCCGTCGCTGGACCTCTCCCGCTGGCACCAGCTCGGGTACGGGGCCCGCCAATACCCCGGGCGCGCCGCCATCGACGCGCTCGGCGCCGGGGTCGTTCTGCAGCCGGACGACGTTGTGATCCACGTCAGCCTGGCCGCCACCATGATCGACGCCGGCGAGCGCTACGTGCAGGCCTCACCGGCGAAGCTGCCCGACGACCAGGCCGCCGAGATCGCCTCCGCTCTCGCCGCCTACGTCCCCGAGCACTTCCCGGCGACGGTGCACCACCTCGGCGGGCCGTTCATGGCGCTGGTCCTCCGCGGAGGGGCGAATCCCCTCGTCAGCGACTCCGACCCGGTCTTCTTCCGCAACCCGGTGCCCGGGATCGCAGCCATCGACGGAGCCCCGGAGGCGGCGAGCCTCACCGCGCGCGAGTGCGAGCGGTTCAGCCACTGGGCCTCCGAGACGATCACCAGCCATCCTGTCATCCGCCGGCGCGAGGCGGACGGGGTGACCTCCCCGAACTACGTGCTGATGAAGTGGGCATCCACGCCGCCCGACGTCCCCACCTTGCGGGAGGAATGGGGCTTCACCGGGGCCCTGGTCTCCGACGACGTCTTCCACGCCGGCCTGGCCCGCGCCCTCGGCATGTCGTTCGTCGAGCAGCGGGCGGCCGACGCCGCAGACGACCTCGGAGCGAAGCTGGCCGCGGCGCTGGACTGCCTGTGGGAGGAGCAGGACCTGGCGGTGATCGGCTGCGCCGCTGCTGCCGAGGCGTCCCGCTCGGGAAAGCCCGACCGCAAGGTCCGCGTGTGTGAGGAGATGGACTCCGCGTTCGAGCCGTTCACCCGGACCATGCTGTACGAGCCGGACCTCCTCACGGTCATCACGGCGGGTTACGCGGCTCCCAGCGGCGGCTCCGACGAGGTGCTCAACTCAGGGGATTCGGTTCCCTTCGTGGCCCTGGGCGGGAACTCGAGGGTGGACGGCGTCGAGGCGTTCGACGAGGTAGCCTGCGCGACGGGCTCGCTGGGATGCCTGCGCGCCTTGGACTGCATGCCGCTTCTTCTCAACATCTCCGACAGGGCGAGGATGGGGTCGATGCGGGTCGGCCATCGTGACAGGCCGTACCGTTGACGGGTCTCAGCACACCGATTCCCCGAATGAGAACCGAAAAAAGTCAAAAAACTACCGTTTAGCGGTTGCAACCAGTCGTCTGTCTGTTCGAGAATTTTCAACAGCGTTACAGGCGGCGCTTGCCGGAGATATTTAGCGATGGCCTGGGAAGCCCCCGCACGGGGGCTTCTCCATTTGTGGAGACCCCGATCCGAGGTCTGCGCGGGGAATCCTTCGCCCATCGCTTTGCCAACCGGCCGCCATTGACAGAGAATGCTCTACATGACTCGCTTGAAGACTCTGCTCATCTCCGACACGGCCGCGCTGGGCGTGATGGAGGCGCGCCCCGAGCCTGCGTGGAGGGTGCGGCTCACCGGGCTGCGGAACAAGGAGCTGCTGGCCCCGGACTACGGGGCCATGCACGTGGTTGCCAACCTGGAGGCGGCCGGACACCCGGTTCGCGTGGTCAATGTCGTCGCCGACGTCCACGGTGAGACCCGCCTCTTCGATGAACCCAACACCGACCCGGACGCGCACAGCGGCTCGCTCGTAGCGGCGGCCGGGGCCGCCGAGGCGTCGCGTGGTTACCTCTTCCGGGCACTGGACGAGTACCGGCCCGACGTCGTCTTCGTTACGCTTTCCACCTACAACCTGGCGCTCTACTCCAGGCGCCTTCTTGCCGGGATCCGGGAAGCCCTGCTGGGAGGCACACTGGTGACGGGAGGGGTGTACTCCACGATGCACCCCGACGAGGTACTGTCCGACGGCCACGTCGACGTGGTCGTCCGTGGCGAGGGGGAGGTCACCGCCCTCGAGCTGCTCAGTCGGCTGGAGGCCGGCCGCGACCTGGACGGCCTGCCGGGCATCAGCTACCGCTCGGACGGCGACATCTTCCACAACGCGGTCCGGCCGCCGGTCAGGGACCTCGACGTCCTCCCCCACCCTTACACGGTGTCGGACGCGTTCAACATCAGCAGGCGCTTCGAGATCCTCTCGGAGTTGCTACCCCACGGCGACTGGATCCCGGGCGCCGGTTTCCTCACCTCGAGGGGGTGCCCGGAGGCGTGCGCGTTCTGCCTGGACCCGGCCCTGAACAACGGAAGGGTCCGCTTCCATTCTCCGTCCTACGTGCGCGAGGTCCTGGAGTACTGCGCGGGCCGGTTCAGCGGAGGAGCCGGCGCGTTCTTCTTCGGGGACGCCACCTTCACCATGAACCACAAGCGCCTGGCGAAGATCCTCGACATGCTGGGGGGGCTCCCCTACACCTACCAGATACAGACCCGGGCCGACTACCTGGACCGCCACATCATCGCGCGCCTGGCCGGGTGCGGCTTCACCAACGTGGCCATCGGGGCCGAGAGCTTCAACGAGGAGATCCTCGCGCGCGTGGTACGCAAACGGCTCGAGGTCGACGACGTGATAGAGGCTGCCACGGCCGTCCGCCGGGCCGGGATGGAGCCGGTACTGACCTTCATCGTGGGTCTGCCCGGCGAGACCGCGGAGAGCGTCTGGCGTACCGTGGGGATACTCAAGGAGCACGGGCTCACCTGCGCGACGTTCTTCCCGCTGGTCGTCTTCAAGGGTACGGCCCTGTTCGAGGAGTTCGCCAGGCGCGTGCCCGCCGCCGACCGTGAGCGGTTCAGGCTCAACCCGGTGAGCGAGGAGTTCCTGTTCTCGTCGGAGGCGTTCCCGACCCCCGAGGAGCTGACCGGGTTCACCGAAAAGGTCAACAAAGCGGTGATGGATGAGCGTCTGACACCTGGTGCCGCGTAGACCGCTATAATCATCTCAGCGGACGGACAAGCTGGTGGAGGTGCGCGTTTGGGCGCGAGTTCGAATGGGTTTCGGGGCTGCTACCGCCATCCCGGGAAGGTGGCGATCAGGGCCTGCGAGCGCTGCGGAAGGCCGATATGCACGGAGTGCGCGGCCGAGAGTGGCGAGCCGGGATTGTGCGCGCCCTGCAAGGCGGAGCTTACCGCCGAGTCCTCATCTGAAGCTTCCGTCCCCATCCCGGTGGCCTCATTCGACCGCAAACCGCTGGTCGCCGGCGAGGTGACCATCTTCGAGGACGGCTCCGTCGAAGCCCCCGAGGTCGTCCCCGAAGTGGAGCCGGAGGAGGAGACCCCGGAGGAGCCCGCCGAGGAACCGTCCGGGGAAGAGGCCGCTGCCGTGGACGACCCGATGCTGCGGGAGAGCCTGGAGGCGTGGAAGCGTCCGAAGACCGCGAGGAAGCGGCCGGGCGCCGGGGCGCCGGCTGCTCGGGAGGATGCCCCGGCCGGTGAGGCCGCGGCGGCCGGGCCCGGGACCGCTCTGGTAAAGGCCGCCAGGAAAGTGGAGCCCGAGCCCGAGAAGGAGAAGGTCAGCAGGCAGCCCAGGCAACGAAGTGTCTTTGACCAGGCGTTTGCCGCCTTCCTGTGGGGCCTTGGGACGCTTGCCGTCATCTACGGGCTGGCGCTGTCGGTAGCCTGGATTATAAGACAGTGGAACCAGGTCTGGGTGTTCATCGCCGGGATCGGCGTGCCCTGGGGGATGTACCACGGCTCGACGGCGAAGAAATGGCTCGGGAAGCCGGTCTGGCCGAAGCCGCCGGAGAACCTGCTGTGGATCAGCGTCCCCTCGTTCCTGCTCGTGGCGATCTCAACGCCCCTGGTCGAGTTCCTGGCCTACAAGGTCATGTACACGACCAACAGGGCCCTCCCCTTCAGCGACTTCGTCACCCGCTTCTTCGGCGCCACGGGATGGATCCTGGCGTTGCTGGGCATCGCCCTGTCATTCGCCTTCCCGTTCTTCCTGAGGATCGGCGAACGCTGGAGCAAGCCGGCCTTCATCAAGAGGATGGAGAAAGAGGAAAGGGAAAAGGCGAAGCGGCTCCCGAGCGGTCAGGATCCGTTCGCCCCCAGGGACCGGAAGAAGCTGGTAGGCGAAGGCGCCGAGGATGCCGATGCTGGAACCGACGGGTCCGCGGAAGTGCCGGACGACTCCATACAGGACCCGGACGAGGAATGAAGCCCGGGTTCCCGCCCGGTACCTGACCGTGGTTACCCGTCTCTAAGCAGTCCCGCTCAGCCTGATCCTCAATCGCGTGAAAGCCGAGCTGAACGGCGAATACATCTTCCCGGTGATGACGCCGTCCTTCAGTTTGTCCACCAGGTCATCGGCCCCCTCGAACCGGGGCATCTCGACGAAAGCGGCCCCCAGGTGAAGCGGCTCGTGCGCGTCGCTACCCGCCGCCCGGGGGAAATCGTGGTCGGCCAGGAAACGCCGTGCCAGGAAGTTGGCCAGCGGCAGGCGCGGCTTGCCGTTGAACGCCTCCAGGATGTCGATGAGGCCGCCGTGCTCCTCCAGGTCCCTGGCCCGCAGGCGCTTGAACTTGAGCAGGTCGAACGGGTGCGGCACATACACCAGCCCCCCCTGCTCCCTGATGCGCTCCATGGTCTCCCTGGGTGTCAATCCCTTCGGGACCAGCTCGGTGAGGAACAGGCCGCAGATCTCGCCCCGGCTGGTGCGCACCTCCTCGCCGGGCAGGACGAGGGGCGCCCACTCCCCGCGTGCGCGTGCCTCCTCGCTGCTGCGCGCGAACTCCAGCGCCCCTTCTATCTCGTCGTGGTCCATTATCGCGACCGCGTCAATGCCTTTCTCGCGGCACGCCTCGACCAGCATGGGGTAGGTGATGACCGAGTCCGGCGAGTAGATGGTGTGAATGTGGAAATCGACCTTCATCAACCCGGGCTCGAGAGTGTCCGTGGAGGTTACACGCCGGGGAGCACCCCGCGTGTCAGGGCCACCGTCGTCAGGGGGACCTGCGTTCACGTGCCCGACCCGCCTATACGCTCGCGCCGCAGTGGGCCAGCAGGGAATTCCAGATGACCAGGCCGTCGGAGGAACCCAGCTCCGCCTCGCTGGCGCGCTCCGGGTGGGGCATCATGCCCAGCACATTGCCTTCACGGCTGCAGATCCCCGCGATGTTCTCATTCGAGCCGTTGGGGCAGAACTCCGGCAGCACGCTCCCCTCCGGCGAGCTGTACCGGAAAACGACCTGGCCGCGCCTCTTCATCTCTTCCAGCGCATCCGGCGGCACCTGGTAGTTGCCCTCGTTGTGGGCTATCGGGATGGACAGGACCTCTCCCACCTTCGCGCTGTTCGTCCAGGGGGTGCTCGTGGTCTCCACCCTGATATCCACGAACCGGCAGACGAACTTCAAGCCTGTGTTGCGCATCATGGCGCCCGGGAGCAGACCCGCCTCGAGCAGTATCTGGAAGCCGTTGCAGATGCCTATCACATACCCCCCCGCCGCGGCGAACTCCTCGACCGCCTTCATCACCGGCGAGAAGCGGGCCACCGCCCCGGTGCGAAGGTAATCCCCGTAGGAGAATCCACCCGGCAGGACCAGGCAGTCGTATCCACGGACGTCGGTACTCCCGTGCCAGACGTAGTCTACATCCTGGCCCAGCACCTCGCGTATCACGTAGTGGCAGTCGTGGTCGCAGTTCGAGCCCGGGAAGACTACTACGCCGAACTTCATCAGACATCGACCTCCATGCGGTAGTCCTCGATAATGGGATTGGCCAGCAGGCGCTCGCACATCTCGCCGAGCCTGGACTCCAGCGTCCCGGCGTCGCCACCGGTGAGCTTCACCTCCATGTACTTACCGACCCGCAGGTCCTCGACCTCGTCGTAGCCGAGCTCCCTGAGAGCACGCAGGAGCGTCTTGCCCTGGGGGTCGAGTATCCCCTCCTTGAGCGTGATGAACACCTTCGCGTCGGCCATCCGTCCCCCCTTCGAATTAAGCCCCGACCTTCAGGGCTTGACCTTGAGCTCATCCAGCCTGTCGAATATCACGGTCACCCGGGCGAGGCCCTCCCTCGAATCGAAGCAGGCCATGATCTCCTCGGGCAGCAGGTAGTGAGACACCTGCTCGTCGTGGAGGAGGTTGTCCATGAAGTCGCCCTCACCCCGGACCGCCTTCATGGCGTTGGCCTGTACCATCTTGTAGGCTTCCTGACGCTCGACCCCCCTGTTCACCAACGCCAGCAGCACCTTCTCCGAGAAGACCAGCCCGCCCGTCAGCTCTATGTTCTTCTCCATCTTCCACGGGTAGACCACGAGCCCCTCCATCACCGCGCAGAACTTGTTGGTGATGTAGTCGAGCAGGATGGTGCTGTCCGGCAGGATGACGCGCTCCGCGGAAGAGTGGCTGATGTCCCTCTCGTGCCAGAGCGCCTGGTTCTCGAACGCCACCGACGCGTTCCCGCGTATCACCCGCGCCAGCCCGCACACCCGCTCGCAGATGATGGGGTTGCGCTTGTGGGGCATCGCGGACGACCCGGTCTGGCCCTCCTTGAAGGGCTCCTCGACCTCCATCACCTCGGTCTTCTGCAGCGCCCGTATCTCGAAGGCGAACTTCTCCAGCGAGGCCGCCGCTATCGCCAGCGCGCTCAAATACTCGGCGTGCCTGTCCCGCTGAAGCACCTGGGAGGAGGCCTCCGCGGGCCTCAGCCCCAAGCGGTCGCAGACGTACTTCTCCACGAATGGGTCTATACTCGCGTACACCCCGACCGCGCCCGATATCTGCCCGTAGCTGACCGCGTTCTGCGCGCGCTGCAGCCGCTCCAGGTTCCTCCTGGTCTCGAAGGCCCACACCGCCAGCTTTGCCCCGAAGGTGATTATCTCGGCATGGACGCCGTGGGTCCTGCCCATCATCCTGGTGTCACGGTGCTCGAGTGCCTTGTTCTTCAAGACCCCCAGAAGGTGGCTGGTATCCTCGACCAGTATCTCCGCCGCGTCACGCATCTGGAGGGCCAGGCCGGTATCCAGGACGTCGGAGGAGGTCATCCCCATGTGCAGCCAGCGCGCCTCGGGCCCGATGTACTCGGCGAGGTTCGCGATGAAGGCGTTGACGTCGTGGCGCATGACCTGCTCTATCTCCCTCACGCGCTCGACGTCGAACCTCGCCCTCTTCCTGATCACCTCGAGGTCGTCCCTTGGGACCACGCCCATCTCGGCCATGGCCTCGGCGGCGAGCACCTCTATCTGCAGCCAGTTCTGCATGCGGGCCTCGTCGCTCCAGATCTCCTTCATCCTGGGCAGGGTGTAGCGCTCTATCATCTCGAGCCCTCCCTCAGACCCTTGCGGTACTCCGCAAGCCTCTCCCGGACGTCGTCGTACTTGATAGCGAGTATGCGGGCCGCCAGGACGGCCGCGTTCTTCGAGCCGCCCACCGCCACGCATGCCACGGGGATCCCGGTCGGCATCTGGACGATGGAGAACAGCGCGTCTATCCCGCCGGGCATCCCGGAGTCGAGCGGGACGCCGATCACCGGGAGGTCGGTGTATGCCGCGACCACGCCCGGGAGCGCCGCGCTCATGCCGGCCCCCGCGATGATCACCTCGGCCCCGGCGCGGACAGCCTCTTCCACCGCCTGCTCGACCTTCTCCGGGGTTCGATGCGCCGACGCCACCACCAGCTCGGATGCTATGCCGAGCCTGTCTAGCATCTCGACGCTCTCGGTCATCCTGGGCCGGTCGCTCTCGCTGCCCGTTATCACGAGCACCCTGGCTTCACCCATGGTCATCAGCCCCCGTGCTCCTCTTGCCACTGTATCGCCCTGTGGCCGATGTCCGTCCTGTAGTGCATCCCCTCGAAGCTGATCGCCTTCACCGCCTCGTAGGCCAGTCCCCGCGCCTCGGTGAAATCGCCACCCAGGGCCACCACGTTGAGTACCCGGCCGCCGGCGGTCACGACCTCTCCGTCCTGAAGGCGCGTGCCCGCGTGGAAGACCTCCACGTGCGAGTCCGATGAGGCTGCTTTGAGTCCCTTGATGGGGATGCCGGTCTGGTACTTGCCAGGGTAGCCCCCCGACGACACCACCACGCAGACGCAGTACTCGGGCGTCCACTCCATCGCCAGGTCGGCGACGGTACCGTCCACTGTCGCGAGTAGCGCGGGCACGAGGTCGCCGGTCAGGCGCGGCAGCACCACCTGAGTCTCCGGGTCGCCGAAGCGTACGTTGAACTCGAGCGTCTTGACGCCGTCCGAGGTCAGCATGAGCCCACCGTAGAGCACTCCGCGGTACGGTACGCCCTCCGAGGCCATCGCCGAGACCGTCGCCTCCATGACATCGGCGTGTATGCTCTCCTCGGTGGCGGCGTCGAGCAGGGGAACGGGCGAGTAGGCGCCCATCCCCCCCGTGTTCGGCCCCTCGTCCCCGTCCAGCGCCCTCTTGTGGTCCTGGGAGGGGACCATGTGGGCGCAGGCGGCGCCGTCGGTCAGGGTGAGGATGGAGACCTCCGGCCCCTCGAGGAACTCCTCCACCAGGACCGTGGAGCCCGACTCGCCGAACACGCTCTCGACCAGGCAGTCGCTCAAGGCCCCGACAGCGTCCTCGGACGTCCGGGCTATTATCACTCCCTTACCGGCCGCCAGGCCGTCGGCCTTGACCACCACGGGAGGAGACAGGGTCTCGACGTACGCTTTCGCTTCCTCGAAGGAGTTAAAAGCCCGCGCCCTCCCCGTGGGGACGCCGTACTTCTCCATCAGGCTCTTCGCGTAGTGCTTGCTGCCCTCGAGGCGGGCCGCGGCCGCGGAGGGCCCGAACACCCGGAGCTTCCTCTTCTCGAACTCGTCTACGAGGCCGGCCACCAGCGGCGCCTCAGGGCCCACCACGGTGAGGTCGACCCCGCGCCCGGCGGCTATGTCGGCCACGGCTGAAGCGTCCTCGCCGTCGGCCTTTATGCACTCGCCCATCTGTTGCATCCCGCCGTTTCCGGGGACGAAGATGATGTCGCTCACCAGGGGGCTCTGCGATATCTTCCAGGCAAGCGTGTGCTCGCGCCCGCCGCTTCCGACCACCATCACCTTCATGCTCTCCACCCCTGCGCTTCTCCACTTGGGCCGGGACTTCAGTCCCGGTCTTGCACTTCGACGGCGGACTGAAGTCCGCTCCCAACGGTCTTCACACCGAGTTGCCCGGCGGGTACTCCTCCTTGTACAGGTACGGGCCCTCCTCGATGGTCTGCTTCTCCTTCAGGTGGGCCAGTATGGTCTGGGTCCTCTTCGGCCCGACCGAGATGATGTGCGCCGGGATACCGGAGGCCTGCTCGATGAACTCTATGTACTTGCGGGCCTCGGGGGGCAGGTCGTCGAACTCCGTCACGTCGCTGATCTCGCAGCGCCAGCCCGGCATGTCCAGGTAAACGGGCTCGCACTTATGGAATATGGTCTGGTGCGGGGGGAAGTCGTGGTACACCTTCCCCTGGTACGAGTAGCCGATGCAGACATCGATCCGCTCGAACTCGGAGAGCACGTCCAGCTTGGTAATGGCCAGGCCGGTCAGCCCGTTGACCCTGGCGGCGTACCGGAGCAGGACCAGGTCCAACCAGCCGCAGCGCCTCTTCCTCCCGGTCGTGGTCCCGAACTCCACCCCGCGCTTTCCCATGCGCTCGCCCATCTCGTTGGCCTGCTCGGTTGGGAAAGGCCCGTAACCGACCCGGGTGACGTAGGCCTTTACCACCCCCAGCACCGAGTTTACATGGGTGGGTCCGACGCCGGTGCCCGTGAACACCCCGCCTATGGTCGGCGACGAGGAGGTCACGAAGGGGTAGGTGCCGTGATCGATGTCCAGCAGCAGGCCCTGCGCGCCCTCGAAGAGGACCTTCCTGCCGTCCTCCAGAGCGTTGTGGATCAGCAGCGACGTGTCCTCTATGTGCGGGGCCAGCCTCTCCGCATATGCCATGTACTCGGCGGTGATCTCGTCCACGTCGAACGGCTCCTGGTCGAACGCCTTTGTCAGTATCGCGTTCTTTCGCAGGAGGGACGTGGTCAGCTTGGCGCGGAAGATGTGCTCGTCCAGCAGATCCTGCATGCGCAGGCCCATGCGGTCGGCCTTGTCGGCATACGCCGGTCCGATCCCCCGGTGGGTGGTGCCCAGCTTCGCGCTTCCCAGGCTCACCTCGCCGAGGTGGTCGAACGCCAGGTGATACGGCATCACCAGGTGGGCGTTGCAGGATATGCGCAGGCGGTCGCAGCAGATACCCCGGGCCACCAGGCTGTCCATCTCCTCTATCAGGACCTTCGGGTTCACCACCACGCCGTTGCCGATCACGGTGGTGATGTGGGGGTAGAGTATGCCCGACGGCATCAGGTGCAGCTTGAACTCGTCCTCGCCGCAAACCACCGTGTGGCCGGCGTTGTTGCCCCCCGCGAACCGGACCACGAAGTCCATGCGGTCCGCCATGAGGTCGGTGATCTTTCCTTTTCCCTCGTCGCCCCACTGCGCGCCGAGGACCACGGTCGCAGGCATCCCAGCCCCCCTGTGTGCGCCCTGCTCTCCAGCGCCTAATATAACACGGGAGGGAGCGCCGAAACGGTGAGATACCCCAATAGAGGAACTGCACCCGATGTATAATCGGGGCGGCAAAGACGGCACCAACTAACCACTGACCGGCGGGAGTGAACAGCCGTCCGGCGCCGCACAGGAGAAACGGGGTGATCTGTGTTCATTGCTCCGCTCGCAGCAGCCGCTGGGACGGTCGAGAAGATACACCCGGGATTCATCATCCTCTACATATGCCTGGGGCTGACCGTGTGGTTTCTACAGGCCAACGGCTGCGGCAGGCTGACCCAGGAGGTCGGCTGGACCTACGCCGTCGGGTTCCTGCTCGGCGCCGGGCTTACGATACTCGGCGCTGTTGTCTGTACCATCATCTATTTCGGTCGAGGTTTCGGGGTCACCCTGGCCGATCCGGACAGAAAGAAACAGCGCCGTGGGCCGACCTACTCGCCCGTGGATTTCGAGGACCCCCAGCTTGCCGGCGAACCGGTCCATCCGTCCATCCAGGGAACCGGCCCGGCGGCACAAGCCTCCGACGTACACGCCGGAAGACCGGCCTGTCCCAGCTGTGGCACCGGGATCCTCGGTGAGGAGACCGTCTGCAGCTTCTGTGGAGCCCGGCTGTGGGGGCGTTGACCATGTCCCCGGTCTACGCGGCACAGGTTGTGAGCTCCGGTCCGCCGGCAATATCTTCACAGGCCTGGGGTACCGTATCACTGATGATCTTTCTGGCGTTCCTCATCGAGATGGCGCTGTGTCACCTCTGTGGGAGGATAATGACGAGGGCTCGCTTCAACTACTGGCTGGGGTTCCTCCTGGGGCTCTACCTGGGGCCAGTCCTGGGATTGCTGATCGTCTTTGTAGTCCACCTGGTGCGCCGGACACACACACGGGTTTCCGAGTGGACGTCGAGGCCCGCCACGGCCTACGCACCGGCGCAGGACCCCCGCGTATACCGGTCGGCCCCCACTGTTCCTCCCTCTGCTGCCCCGCTGTCGAGTTACGGTCCTACCGACGGATCAAGCTTCAAGCCACCGACGTCCCCCATCCAGACCAGGGTGACTCAAGACAGTAGCACGTCCGCGCAGGTGCCGACTCCGGTTCCTGGAGGAAAGGTATTCTGTCCGAACTGTGGATCAGGGTGGAACACTGACTACATGTACTGCGGGGATTGCGGTGCGCTGATACCGCCTCCAGCGTCAACCTGAGACGGAATCACGCCACGACATCAGCCGGCGCGTTCGCGCTTGAGGATGGACTCGGCGGCCAGCAGCCCCGAGGCCGAGGCCTGCACCAGGCCCCTGGTGATTCCGACCCCGTCACCCGCCCCGAACAGGTTGCGCACCTGGCTCTCCATGCCCGTCGTCACCTTGAGGCGCGACGAGTAGAACTTTACCTCGATGCCGTAGAGCAGGGTGTTGCGCGAGAAGGTGCCCGGCACGAGCTTGTCCAGAGCCGAGATCATCTCCAGTATCGCGGAGAGGTATCTGAAGGGGAGCACCAGCGACAGGTCCCCCGGGGTCGCCTCGGCCAGCGTCGGCGTGGTGGTGCACCGCGCCATGCGCCTGGGATTGGACCGCCTGCCCAGGAGCAGGTCGCCGAGCCTCTGCACCAGGATGCCGTCTCCGAGGAGGTTCGCCAGCCTGGCTATGTACTCCCCGTAGGCGATGGGCTCCCGGAACGGCTCCGTGAAACGCTTGTCCACCAGCAGCGCGAAGTTGGTGTTGTCGGTCCTGCTCTCCGTGAAGGAGTGCCCGTTTACGGTCAGGACGTCGCCGTAGTACTCGGTGATGACCGCGCCGTTGGGGTTCATGCAGAACGTCCGGACCCGGTCCTCGCTGGCCTTGGAGTAGTAGATCAGCTTCGGCTCGTACAGCGTGTCGGTCAGGGGCGCCATGATCACCGCCGGCACCTCGACCCGCACCCCGATGTCCACCATGTTGTTGTTGCGCGCCAGCCCGAGCTTCCCGGCGACGTCGTTGAACCACTCGGCCCCGCTCCGCCCGGGCGCCGCCACCAGGTACCGGCAGTTGACGCGCCGTCCGTCCTCGGTGCTGACCCCCGCGACCGCTCCCTCCCTGACACGGATCCCGTCGACCTCGGTCCTCATCTCTATGTCGAGCTTTCCCGCGAGCTCTTCGTACATCGCCCCCAGGACCCTGGGGCAGAAGTCGGTGCCCATGTGCCGGACCCGGGAGGGCATCAGCAGGAGGTCGGCCTTGACCGCGTTGCGCGCTATCTCCCCCACCGCTTCCCGGTCGTCCCCGAAGACCTGCTGCGGCGCCCCGAACTCCTGGTACATCCGGTCCACGCGCTCGATGAGCTTCTCGACCCTGGACACTGGAAGCAGCTCGGCCAGCCAGCCGCCTATCTGGGGGGACAGGGTGAGCTTGCCGTCGGAGAACGCGCCGGCGCCGCCCCAGCCGGTCATGACCGCGCAGGGATCGCAGTGCCTGCACAGGCCCAGGGGCGAAGGGCACTGCCGCCTGTTCAGTCCTTCACCCTTGTCGAGGAGAAGGACCTTCAGGTCGGACCGGCGGGTCAGCTCCAGCGCGCAGAATATCCCCGCGGGCCCGGCACCGACTATGACTACGTCGTACTTCGCTCTCATGGTCTCCATCCGGGATCGTCAGGCACGATCACCATTATAGGGCTTCGCGCGGAAAGGAAGACCGTGACTGAAGACCCGGACCAGCGCGTCCGAGCGATCAGCGGCGACCCCTTCGGAGCATTATGCTGGCGGGCGGTTTCGCGGACAGCGCTACCCGGCGCTTCACTTCTTCCATCTGCTCGCGGGCCATGCGCTGGACCTCGTTCATCTGCTCCTGCATGGCCGCCACCCTCTCTCGCAGGTTTGCCAGCTCGTCCTCCATCTCGAGGACCATGCGGACCCCGGAGAGGTTCAGCCCCTCGGCCTGGGTCAGCTCCTGTATGTGCCGGAGCCGCTCGATGTCCTCGTCCGAGTATCGGCGCCTGTTCTTTGCGGTGCGCTGGGGTAGCAGCAGTCCCCTGCGCTCGTACATGCGCAGTGTCTGGGGATGCACGTCGGCCAGCTGCGCCGCCACGCTTATAATATAGAGCCCTTCTTTCTGGTCCTTCTCCATGACTTCCTCGTCCCCCGGGCGGACTGGAGTCCGCCCCCAAGAGGTCTACTTCAGGTGCGCCCGCAGGTCCCCGGGCTCGACCTCGGCCAGGCCCTCTATCGCCTCTCTTTCCTTCTTGTTCAGCTTCTGGGGAACCGCAACCTTCACGGTCACCAGCATGTCGCCGTGACCCTTGCCCTTGAGCTTCGGGGCGCCCTTCCCCCGCATCCGGAACACCCGGCCGCTCTGGGTGCCCGCGGGTATCTTCAGCTTCACCTTGCCGGCGGTGGTCGGGACCTCGACCGAGGTCCCCAGCGCCGCCTCGCTGAACGTCAAGGGGACCTCCAGCGTGATGTCGGAGTTCTTACGCCCGAAGAAGGGGTGCTTTTCGACCTTGGCCAGGACGTACAGGTCCCCGGCGGGTCCGCCTCCCTGCCCGTGCTCTCCCTTGCCCTTGAACCGGATCCTCGAGCCGTCGGAGACACCCGGCGGTATTCGCACCTTGGTCTTCTTCGGCACCCGCAGGGTACCGACCCCGTGGCAGGTCGGGCAGGGGTTCCGGATGATGGTCCCGCGTCCACCGCACACCGGGCAGGGACGGGACAGGCCGAACATGCCCTGGCTCTCGGTCACGGTCCCGCGTCCGCCGCAGTTCGAGCAGGTCTCCGGGAGCGTCCCCGGGGCGGAGCCGAGACCCTTGCAGGTCTCGCAGGCCTGCGTCCGGTTCATGGTCACCGGGACCTCCGCGCCACTCAAAGCGTCGTCGAACGACATGTTCACCGTCACCTCGACGTCGTTGCCGCGCTGCCCGCGACGCCTGCCCCGCGGCTGGCCGCCGCCGGCGCCCGCGCCGCCCATGCCGAACATGTTGAAGATATCGCCGATGTCGCCGCTGAACTCGAATCCCTGCCCGGCCCCGAAGTCGAAACCCTGGAAGCCGCCGCCGAAGTCCTCCGGACGGAACCCGCCCTGGGGACCCGCTCCAGCCCCGGTGAACAGCCTCCCCGAATCGTACTGGGACCGCTTCTCGTCGTTGGAGAGGACCTCGTACGCCTCGGCGATCTCCTTGAACTTCTCCTCGGCCGCCTTGTTGCCGGGGTTCTTGTCAGGGTGGTACTCGTGGGCGAGCTTGCGGTACGCCTTCTTTATGTCGTCTTTGCCGGCGTCCTTGGGGACACCGAGCGTCTTGTAGTAGTCCTTGCCGTTCAAAGTGCCTGTGCTTCCCCTCGAGACCCGGGCCTGGTGCCCGCGCTCGAGCGTTGTGGGATCCCCGGTTGAGGTCCGCGGGCGTCTATCCCTTTACCGGGCAGGAGACCTGCACCATGGCGGGTCTGAGCAATACTCCCCTGAAGCGGTAGCCTTTCTGGATGACCTCGACCACCGTGTCTTCGGGGCACTCGTCGGTCTCCACCACCATCATGGCCTCGTGGTGCTCCGGGTCGAACGGCTCTCCCTGTGGATCGATGACCTCCAGGCCTTCCTTGCCCAGGACGCCCTGCGTCATCTCCAGTACCAGCGCCACCCCGTCGCGGAGGCCGTTCGACTCTTTCCCGTCGGCGCTGGCGAGAGCCCGCTCCAGGTTGTCGATCACGGGGAGCAGCTTCCGCACCAGCTCGGCCTCGGCCGTCTCCAGTATGCGGGTCTGCTCCTTCACCATCCGCTTGCGGTAGTTGTCGAAGTCGGCCTTGAGCCGCTGCAGGCTGTCGAGCAGCTCCGCGTTGCGCTCGGCAAGGCCGGAGGCCTCCGCGGCTTCCTCGAGCGCCTCCTCTATCTCTCCCTCGACGATCTCCTCCATGGCCTCGGCCTCAGTCGCCTCGCCGGGGTCGATCTCGATGTCCGTCTTCCTGCCTCCGGTGCCCTTGCCGCCATCCGCCCCGGTCTTCTTCTGCCCGGTTCCCTTGCTCATCTTGTCTCCTCGTCGGGCCCGCGGCCCCTGGAATTTGTCCGCTCCAAGACTCGCGGCGGGAGTGGGCCCCCGCCGCGCAGTCCCGAATCATCACAGCGCGAGTCCGCGCCTCATTTCTTCTCTTTCCGGGTGTCGGTCTTCTTCTGCTCCACCTTCACCGGGATGGTCTTTGCCTTCTTGGGCTCGGTCTTGGGGACCGTGACCTTCAGGACTCCACCCTCCAGGCCGGCGCTGACCTTCTCGGCGTCCACGTCCGCGGGCAGCCTTATCGCCCTCTGGAACATGCCGTAGGCCCGCTCCACCCGGTAGTAGTTCTCTTCCTTGAGCTCCTTCTCTTGCCTGCGCTCACCCTTTATGGTTAGCACGCCGTCCTCGACCGACACGTCGATGTCCTTCGCGTCGGCCCCCGGCAACTCGGCCTCGACCACCAGGGCGTCGCCGGTCTCGTAGATATCGACCGCCGGAGCCCAGACCCCGCTCTCCATGAGAGAGCCTTCGGTGCCCGGCACGGGCAGCCATCCACGCTGGAATCGGCGGTTCAGGTCGGCCTGCGCCCCGAGAAAGGCGTCGAACGGGTCCCATCTCACGATAGCCATCTTGCTCCCTCCTCTTCTGTCTCGTAGCGTGCGTTCGGGCGCGGACCTCACGACCCGCGCCCGCGCCGCTTACTTGTCCTCGTCGACCACCTCGTAGTCGGCTTCTATGACCTCTTCCTCCGGCCCGGCGCCGTCGCCACCGGAGGGTGGGGGCGTCCCCTCCCCCGCGCTGGCCTGCGCGTAGACCGCCTCGGCCAGCTTGTGGGAAGCCTGTACCAGCTCGTCCATTGTGCTCTTGATGCGGTCCACGTCCGTGCCCTTGAGGGCCTCGCGGACCTCACCCATGGCCGCCTCGATCTTGGCCTTCTCCGAGGCATCCACCTTGTCACCGAGCTCCCGCAGGGACTTCTCGGTGCTGTAGACGATCTCGTCGGCTCGGTTGCGGGTCTCCGCCTCGTCCTTGCGCCGGCGGTCCTCCTCGGCATGCATCTCGGCGTCCTTGGTCATGTTGTCGATCTCGTTGTCGGACAGGCCGCTGGAAGCGGTGATGGTTATCTGCTGTTCGTTGCCCGTTGCCTTGTCCCGGGCGCTGACCTTGACGATGCCGTTGGCGTCTATGTCGAAGGTCACCTCGATCTGCGGGATGCCCCTCGGAGCCGGCGGGATGCCCATCAGGTGGAAGCGTCCCAGGGTCTTGTTGTCGGCCGCCATCGGCCGCTCGCCCTGGAGCACGTGCACCTCGACCTCCGGCTGGTTGTCCGACGCGGTCGAGAACACGTCGCTCTTGCGGGTCGGGATGGTCGTGTTGCGCTCGATCAGTTGGGTGAAGACGCCGCCCAGCGTCTCGATGCCCAGCGACAGCGGGGTCACGTCGAGGAGCAGTACGTCTTTCACCTCTCCCTTCAGGACGCCCGCCTGGATGGCGGCACCGACCGCTACGACCTCGTCGGGGTTGACACCCTTGTGGGGCTCCTTGCCGCCCGTCAGGTCCCGGACCAGGTCCTGGATGGCCGGCATGCGGGTCGCGCCGCCGACCAGGATCACGTGCTGGATGTCCTTGTTCTCCATGCCCGCGTCCTTCATAGCCTGCTTGAACGGGCCCACGCACTTGTCGACCAGGTCGGCGGTCATCTTGTTGAAGTCCGCCCGGCTCAGGGTCATGTCCAGGTGCTGCGGGCCTTCCGGCGTCGCGGTTATGAACGGCAGGTTGATGCTGGTGCTCGTGGTCGTGGACAGCTCCATCTTGGCCTTCTCAGCGGCCTCCTTGAGCCTCTGCAGGGCCATCTTATCCGTGCGCAGGTCGATACCGGTCTTGGCCTTGAAGTCGTCGGCCATCCAGTCGATGATGCGCTGGTCCCAGTCGTCGCCTCCCAGGCGGGTGTTGCCGCTGGTGGACTTGACCTCGAACACACCGCCACCGATCTCGAGGATGCTCACGTCGAAGGTGCCGCCGCCGAGGTCGAACACCAGGATGGTCTGCTCTTCCTCCTTGTCCAGCCCGTATGCGAGGGCGGCCGCCGTCGGCTCGTTGATGATGCGCAGGACCTCGAGTCCGGCGATCTGCCCGGCGTCCTTGGTCGCCTTGCGCTGGCTGTCGTCGAAGTAGGCCGGGACGGTGATGACCGCCTCGTTTATCTTCTCCCCGAGGTACTCCTCCGCGTCCGCCTTGAGCTTCTGCAGAATCATCGCGGATATCTCGGGAGGCGTGTAGTCCTTGTCGTCGATCTTGATCTTCTCCGTTGTCCCCATCTTGCGCTTGATGGAAGTAATAGTGCGCTCGGGGTTGGTGATGGCCTGCCTCTTGGCGACCTGACCGACCAGCCGCTCGCCGGTCTTGGAGAACGCGACGACCGACGGCGTGGTCCTTCCACCCTCGCTGTTCGGGATGACGGTTGGCTCGCCACCCTCCATGACCGCCATGCACGAGTTGGTCGTGCCGAGGTCGATTCCGATTACTTTAGCCATGGTTCAGCCACTCCTTCCAGTTCTTGCTATTGAACCAATAATAAAACATGAGTCTATTGCTGTCAAGTTAATTGTTGGTTATTCTATCACCTTCGTCAGAAGGGGTCAATACTGCATATAGTACTGTCCAAAAGCGATCCTATAGCCATCTCGCCGCCCAGATGCACCCCCGAACCGGTGCGGCAGGGAGCTCACTCTCCCGACCACCGGACACCGCACGGCTCGATCCAGGGAACCCCATCTCCTGGCGACCACGGTTCGACGGATGGAGCCTTTCTCCTGCGGGAGGCTTCTCATCCGGCGGTCCCCGGGATCGGGCGGGCAGCGCCGTGTCCCGCACGCGTGCCGCGGCCGGCCGGTCCGCCGGGACCGGACCCCCGGCCCGGATGGGCATACCGGTTGTTCCCGGTGCCGGTTAACCCCTCAAATCGCGGTGCTCGACGCCCCGGGAACAACCGCTGGGAGCCTTCGTAAAACCGTTCGGCCTGAACTGCTTGACGGGTAGTAACGCCGCTGCAATGATTTGTCGAGTTGATTTCCTGTTGTAGGAGGTGAAACTGTGGGAGAGCCCAGTGACAAGAGGCCGACCATCGATGCGGACGAGTGCACGGGTTGCGGCCTGTGCGTGGACGTCTGCGAGCAGGAGTGCCTGGATCTCGTCGACGACATCGCCAGCATCGTGAAGCTGGAGGATTGCATCGGCTGTGGGGACTGCGCGGAGGAGTGCCCGGTCGAAGCTATAACGATGGAATAAACCACAACCAGAACAAACAACCGGAAGGCGGGAACGTGTCCCGCCTTTCCGTTTTGCTTTACGAGCGGTTTATTGTCTCGCTCTACTTGACATTCATACTTGGATAGTTTACAAAAGCCAACAAATAATTACAGTATTCAACAGAAGGTAACCATAGGTTACTCATTTGACAAGATCAACAATACATGTGCTATACTCTGGCATGAGCGGCACAAGATATTGCTCGGTCGATGAGGAGGGGCTTTGGCGAGAAGGAAAACGGTTAATCCTTCCCTGAAGAAGTACCGAGAATGCTCCGACAAAGAGCTCGTCAGACACTCCAGGGCCGGGGACCGAGTCGCCGAAGGGGTCCTTATCAGCCGATACCAGTACCTGGCCCATGTGAAGGCTCGCTCCTACTTCCTCACCGGCGCCGACCACGAGGATACGGTACAGGAAGGAATGATCGGGCTGTTCAAGGCGATCCGCGACTACAAGGAGGACGAGCTGTGCTCCTTCCGGTCGTTCGCCATCCTGTGCATAACCCGTCAGATAATCACGGCGGTGAAAACGCACGCTCGCAAGAAGCACAACCCGCTGTCCTCGTACCAGTCACTGGACACGCAGGTCCCCGACGAGAGCCTGCTGGACAGCCTGGCCTCGCAGTCCATCGGAAACGACAAGACCGAGGACCCACTGGAGCTGTTCATCTTCGAGGAGGAGCTGGACAGCGTCATCACCATACTCCGTGACAAGCTCTCCGACCTCGAGTGGAGCGTGTTCGTGGAGTACCTCGACGGCAAGAGCTACCAGGAGATCGCCGAGGAGATCGACTGCGAGACCAAAGTGGTGGACAACGCGCTCTGCCGCATCAAGCAGAAGATCAAGAAAGAGTGCGTCCTCACCGAAGTCGTGTAGGGTCAGGCAGCATTCAATTTCGGCATAATCGTTGAAACAATTTGCGTGGTGTGAATTGAATGATGCCTGACCCTTTTCGTGTGAATTGAATCCTGCCTGACCCCGTCTGTAGTCGTGGGGTCGTACGTTTGCCGTTGTCGTTGGACTACGTCGATCACGAGCAGGGCATTACACAACGAAGACGTCCGACGCCACTCTAAAAGTGAGTGATCGAGGAGCACGCGCCGCAGCGCACGCACCCTGCCAGGCAATCGGAGGCCGAAAGTCCGGCCGACTCGATTATCCTGGAGGCGTCCTCGTAGAGGCTCGTCATCGCGTCGGGGGGCGGAGGCGCGAGGCCTCCGAGCGGCGTGCCCGGTATCGGGCGCAGCGGAAGGACGAACGGGTACACGCCCAGGGAGGTAAGAAGCCGGCACCCCTCCAACACGCTTTCCCGCGACTCCCCCAGACCTACGATGATGAAGCTGGTCACCTGGCCCGCGCCGAACTGCTCGACGGACTCCTTCCAGGCATCCACGTACCGGTCCAGCCCGGCCGCGTGCTTTGCGGGCGCGATCCTGGCCAGCGTGTCAGCGTCGAAGGACTCGATGTTCACTGCGGCGCTCACCGCGACCCTTGCCGCCGACCTTATGTAGGCAGGATCCTGCGGAGGTTCGAACTGGACGTGCACGTCGATGTCCGATACCTCCGCGATCGCGGTCGCGCATTCTGTCAACAGCCCTATGCCGGCGTCCTCCACCGAGGTCGTCCCAGTGGTGAGGACCGCGTGGGTGTAGCCTTCCTCGCCGGCGGCGCGAGCGACGAGACCCAGCGAGCCGGGGTCCTTGCGGGCCACGGTCTCTCCCCTGTCGCGGGTCAGGGCTATACCGCAGAACCCGCAGGCGTCTGTGCCCCGGGCGCACCACTGGGCGACCGTCGACCCGATGGCGTCCCTGCCGTGCCGGACCGCTAGCATACCGAACGGTGTCCCGTCGGGCGCCCTCCTGGAGTAGAACAGCGGGTCATCGGCTATCTCCACCGCCCCGAGCGCGCGCCCGTCTTCGACCAGTTCCCAGGTCCCGTCCGCGCGTTCCTCGACGGAAAAGGGAGAGCGCTCGACGTACCACGCGCCGGTGGGTACTGTCGCCGCCAGTCCCCCCATGCTGATGTTGATCCCCTCGGATGGCCCCGCCCCGCCGCATCGCACCCGGGGCGAGGCAGGGACCCTGGCCCCGAGCGACTGCAGCCGGACCTTCGCCTCGAGCGCCTGGTCGTGCTCCATCAGCCGCCCATCCCCCCGGCCCGCCGGACTCGCACGGCGCCGTCAGGATCGTCGTGCGCCCCCAGCGCCGCCAGCGCGCCTATCAGGCCGCGCTCTCCCGTGACCTCTCGCAGCGATACGCCGCAACGCCTCGCGATCAGGTGCGTCTCCTCTATGTCCACCATCCGCGACCGGGTCCGCGCAGAGTACTCCCGCAGCTCGTAGGGGATCCCAACCCGCGTGTAGAAGGCCATCCCGCATTCGTCGCTGTAGATCCGCGCCGCGAGCATTCCCCTGATCGTCTCGGCGAGCGCCTCCTCGTGCCCGGGCCGGGCCCCCAGCAGGACCGCGGTGGAGCAGCAGTTGGTGGTCTTGTGGGGATTCTCCGGGAACAGCTGCACGATGACGTGGCCGAGGTATTCACAGGCACCCTCCTGCTCGAGCTCGAAGGAGAGCTCGTTCATGGTGGACCAGGTCGCGCCCTTCTTGTCATCGTCAGTGTCGTCCACGCCGACGACCAGCTTCGAGGCTACGGGGACCCGCAATGTGGCCCGCCCCATGGTCGCGCCGCCGCCCCTCTCGTGCACCACGGTCGAGATCACGTTGTCGGCCATTCCCCGGCACAGCGTAGCCGCGACGCCGCCGCCCGCGAGTCCCGCGTAGGTGATCTCTACCTCGTTCCCCGAGACGCGCACCTCCTCCAGGCCCGCCCCGGCTATCCCGGGCTCCAGCTTCAGCTCACAGCGCCCCTGTTCGCAGACGAAGATATTGCGAGCGCCCTCACGCCTGGCCGAGAGCACCAGGGGGCTGGTCCCGGCGTAGTGGTAGACCTCCCAGGCCGCTCCTCCCCCACACCGGTCCCTCGCGTGGAACTCGTGCAGTTCGACCAGCCCGTCGCGACCGAGGAGCGCCACGATGCGGCTGTAGGGGGTGATGAACGGCAGGTCGCCGTAGCGCTCCCTGATATCCTCGGGTGTGAGTGTCTCCGCCATGGCACGAGGTTACCACTAATACCGGTGCCTGGCACATTAGGCCGCAACTATTAGTCCGGTTGTCACTATGTCGGTGACAGGCACCATTGACCCCTTTCCGTTGCGCCCCTCGACCGCCGGTGTTACATTCGACCGGCGAGACAGGAGTGGTTCCATTGGTCCAAGATATGCCCACACCAGAAGAGTATGCGGAGCTCCTGCTCGAGCTGGAGGAGCTCAGGCAGGAGCGCAAGGACCGGCAGGTCGCCGAAGCCCTGGGCAAGTTCAACTTCTTCCTGCACTTCACCGCATTCCTCACCGGGTGCGCGTACCTGGTCATACTGGGGCTGCTCGTCCCGAAAGCGATGCCGTACGTCTGGATCCCGATCGCGCTGTGGACGGCGGGGGTGGTCTACCACTTCTACTGGTCCTTCCACCCGAAGTCGGCGGCGAAGCGCGCGCTAAAGCACCTTGACAAGCAGAAGCGCGAGGAGCGCGAGGGCGACCAGCCAGATTCCGACGACGATGACGGCGGCGACGCGCCCGACCCTACTCCCCGGGACTAGCTCCTCGCGCGCCCGCCCGCGGCACTCGTCCATGACCTCACCCGGGACCAGCTTGAGGCAGAGCGCTATTCCCAGAGGAACAATCACCAGGTCGTCGGCGTACCCGAGGAACGGGATGAAGTCGGGGATGAGATCTATGGGGCTCGCGGCGTAGGCGACCACGCACACCGCCAGCACCTTCGCGTACCAGGGCGTCCGCGGGTCCCGGTACGCCAGGTACAGGGCGTAGGTCTCGCGCCTGAGCGCCTCCGCCCTGTCCCTCCAGCGGCGCTTCTGTTTGGTTGTGTACTCCGGGTCGCCCATATCGCCATGGACTATAAAGTACGCGGGCCGATCGGGGTAGTGACCCGTGCAAAAGGGTCAGGCACTTTTGCACATTCCGAGACCTCAGATCGTGTGGTCCGGTCTGTTGGGACAGGAGATGGTCGGTGGGTTGCCATCGACCCAAATGTATTTCTTGCTTCCTGAAGGGCAGACGGGGATGCTTTTCAGTTGTCTTGTTCCCGGCTGTGTCATGTCCTCCAAACTGGAGGGGAAATGAGGCCCTCACGCGTAGAGTTCTTCAGGAACATAGTCCCCGAAGAACGACATGTACGATTGAATCGCTCCATCGACCGTCCTGTGATTCCCCTGGCATCGGGTTCGATTCCGCTTCGCCTCACCGAGTTTCCACCAAATAAGGAAGACACTCACAGCGATCACGATCGCGATTATCAGGCAAGAGACTACTGCGGTGATTAGCTTGAACAGGTTATCGTGGTTCTTCCCCATTTACACCACCCGTGCTCGGTCTGGCCGCATCTACATGTTTCTTCGGCCGGAGCCGGCACGCGCTTTATCCCCCGCAGGTGGTCTCGCCCAGCAGCCTCAGGCACTTGAGCATCTGGACGGCGTGCTCGATGGCGTGCACCACCGGGATGCCGTTGAGCTCGAAGCCCTCCAGGACCATCCCGTACTTGGCCAGGTCGGGCACGTAGGCGACCACCGGCTTCTCGTGGCGCTTGACCACCTGCCCCAGGCGCGTCCCCACGAAAGAGGTCATCATGGGCGTATAGGGCAGGGTCAGTATCATGGCGGCTTCTATGTCGTTCTGGCTCAGAAGGTAGTCCAGCGTGCGCTCGAAGTCCTGGTCGCTCGCGCTGCCCGTGAGGTCCACCGGGTTGCCCAGGGAGGCGATCTCGTGCAGGTTCGGCTCCAGCAGAGCGCGGAGTTCCTCCTGCCGCTCCTCCGAGAACCGCGGGATGTTCAGGCCCGCCGGCTCGCAGAGGTCGGAGGCGATGACCCCGTGCCCGCCGCTGGAGGATATCACCGCGATGTTGCACGCACTCAACGGACGCTCGTGGTAGTAGGATAGCATCTTGCAGAAGGATGTGACCTCCAGTTCGGTCTCCGCCTCCAGGACCCCGCTCTGCTTCAGGGCCCCCGCCATCAGCTCGTGGTTCCCCGCCAGCGCCGCGGTGTGGCTGGCCGCCGCCTGCGCCCCCCGCTCGCTCTTGCCGCCCACGTACACCACCACCGGCTTCGCCCGTGTGACGTCGCGCGCCACCTCCATGAAGCTGCGCATCCGCTCGTCGGTCCCCTCCAGGTAGAAGCAGATCGCGTGGGTATCGTCGCGCCGCGCGAAGTGCTCCAGCAACACCACCTCGTCCACCATGGCCTTGTTGCCCATGCTCACGGCGACGCTCACGCCGATCCTGGCCGCCTGGAAGTTGGTCATGACCTGGTCGACCAGGAACGCACCGCTCTGGCTGGCGACGGCGATATCGCCCTTCGTCGGCAGCACCGTCCGCTCCGGTGGCAGGAAGAACGTGTCGACGCGCGGGGGCGAGTAGACACCGAAGCAGTTGGGTCCGATGAGCGCGACGTCGTGCTTCCTGCAGACCGCGAGAAGCTCCTCCTGGAGAACCCGGCCTTCCGGCCCCGTCTCGGCGAAACCTCCCCCGATCACCACCAGGGCGCGCGCGCCGGCGTTCGCCGCCTCCTCCGCGACCCCGGGCACCAGCGGAGCCTTCACCGCCAGCACGGCCATGTCCACCCCGCCGGGGATGGCCGAGACCGACTCGAAGACGGGGCGACGCTCCAGGGTCCCGCCACGGGGGTTCACCGCGAACGCCTCGGCATCGTGCCCGTAGTAGTTCTTGTTGTAGATGATGTTTGCCGGGTGGAACGGGTTGGAAAGGGACACCCCGACCACCGCGACTCTCTCCGGTTCGAAGACAGGTCTTAGATCCAGCATGTTCCGGCCCTTTCGGATCCGATGCGCCGCCGGCCCGGCTCCGCCCACATCCGGGCGGGAGCCTCCTTGGATTATAGTGCTGATTCTCTACCCGGGATCGATTCCCTTGGAGGGCCGGCTGCGGCCGGGCGCTGCCGGATCCAAGAACGCAAATATCCAGGTTTGACCCAAAACGCAAGAAATGCAAGATTTCAGGTTTGACCCCCATTGGTTGGACTGTCTTGTAGCCTTATTGAAGGATTCCGTTCTGAAAACCAGCCGGACATTGACGGATCTCATCCAGAAAACCCGCGGGCTTGCCGAGACTCTAGCAGGTGGGAGTTCACCGTGGACATGAACGCAGGGAGCGCATCCTGATGCCGAGACGCCCGTTTGCGATATTGACAAGGGGATCGTTGCCGTCGGCCTTCGCGGTCCTGGCGCTTGTCGTCCTGCTCGCGAGCGGGCTCGTCGGGCCGCGGGCCGACGCCGCCGCCACGTACAACTGGTACCTGGCCGAGGGGTACACCGCCCCCGGGTACCACGAGTACATCTGCCTAGGCAACTCGGGCACCTCCCCCGCCACGGCGACCCTGACCTTTTTGTTCAACGGCTCGACATCCCAGCAGATGGAGTGCACCATCCCCGCGCAGTCCAGGTGCACGGTCGATGTGAACACGGCTGTGGGCCAGGACCGTGAGGTCTCGGCGAAGATAAGCTCGACGCGATCGGACATCGCCATCGAGCGCTCGCAGTACTTCGACTACCAGGGCACCTACATGGGAAACCACGTGGTCGGGGCGGCACCTGCCGCATCGAGCGCCTGGTACTTCGCCGAGGGTTACACTGGGCGGGGATTCGACGAGTACGTATGCGTGCTTAACCCCGGCGGCTACTCCGCCTCGCTCAACTTCCGGTTCCAGACTCCCGCCGGCGAGCTGGTCAGGAGCGGCACCGTCGCGGCGGGCTCGCGGTCTACCTTCAAGGTCAACGACATGCTGGGGGCAGACGTGGAGTCCTCGCTCAAGCTCGAGTCCAACCGGCCCATCGTCGCCGAGAGGCCGATCTACTTCGATTACCTGGGCACCGGCTCGTACCACTGGGCCGGGGGCCACTGCGTCATGGGCGCCACGGCCCCAGGCAAGAGCTACTACTTCGCCGAGGGGACCACCCGCACCGGGTTCGAGGAGTGGATCACCCTGCAGAACGCGAACGGGAGCCCGATAAGCGTCACCGCGACTTACCAGTTCGCCCCGGGCCAGGGGGACCCTCTGACCAGGACGTACCCGGTCGGCCCCCGCAGCAGGTACACCATCGAGGTCGGACGCGAGGTGGGTGGGGGCAGGGACGTGAGCGTGCGTCTCTCCTCCGGCAGCAACTTCCTCGCGGAGCGCCCCCTGTACTACTGCTTCGGGCACGGCGGCTGCGACTTCGAGGGTGGCAACTGCACCATAGGTGCGCCGTCCGCTTCCGGCCGCTGGTTCCTGGCGGAGGGTTACACGGGACAGTACTTCGAGGAGTGGCTTTGCGTGCAGAACACGTCGAGCCAGGCGTCCAGCGTCACCGTCCAGTACTTCACCCAGGAGAGCGGGGCCCTTGCGAGCAAGTCGGTCACCGTGGGGGCCAACAGCCGTGCCACGATACTGGTGAACGAGCACGCCGGACCCAACCTGAGCCTTGCCAGCCTCATATTGGTGACGAGCGGTCCTTCCGTGGTCGTCGAGCGGCCGATATACGTGGACGCGCGTGGAAACCCGTGCCACTGCTACGTGCCGCCCGAGCCTCCACCCGATCCGGACCCGGACCCGGACCCGACGCCGAACGGCCCTGTGGCGATGCACGGCATGTGCTTCAGCCCCTACCTCACGAGCTGGAGCGTGACGGTCGAGCAGGTAGCCGCCCTCATGGATAAGATCGCCCCCTACACGGAGTGGATAAGGGGGTTCTGCAGCGAGGACGAGTGGGACGCGATGCCCGAGCTGGCGCACGCCAGGGGCATCAAGATCGCGGCGGGCGCGGACATCTGGTCGGACCTCGAGCGTAACCAGAGGGAGGTCGACCAGCTCGTGGCTCAGGTCCGGCGCGGAGTGGTGGACCTCGCGCTCGTCGGGGACGAGATGCTGGAGAACCACGCGCTGAGTGAAGCCCAGCTCATCTCCTACATGAACCAGGTCAAGGCGGCCGGAGCCCAGGTCAGCACGAGCCAGACGGCCTACTACTGGCGCGAGACCCCGAACGTCATCGCGGCGTGTGACTTCATCACGGCCAACATCTACCCCTACTGGGAGCAGGTCTCCATCGACGAGGCCATCGCCTGCCTGGACGCGGGCTACCGCGAGGTCGTGAGCGTGGCGGGCGGCAAGAAGGTCATCGTGGAGACCGGCTGGCCCACCGCGGGGCAGGTGAACGGCGCGGCGGCGCCCGGTGAGGCGAACGCGGCGCGGTACCTGAGCGAGTTCATGGACTGGGCGGAGGCCAATAACGTCGAGTACTTCTACTTCGAGGCTTTCGACGAGTCCTGGAAGGACGAGGGGGGCTGCGGTCCGCACTGGGGCCTCTGGGACACGAACGCCGTGCTCAAGCCGGCCTACTCGGCCGTCCTCAACCCCTGAGAATTCACCTCAACCATTATTTCTCACATATGGCTGAAACAACGACCGGACACGATTCCCGGATCCGAGCCCCGCTCTGAAACAGTGAGGTTGATGAGAAAAGATGGTTGAGGTTAATTCTCACTACTGGTATTTCGCGAGGGCTCCTATACGCTCACGCGCCTCCTGCACGAACGCGGGGTCGTCCAGGTGGAGGCTGATGGCGCCCTTCTTGCACACGGTCGCACAGCGGCCGCACCCGGCGCACCCCACCGGGATGACAGCCCGCCCGTCGACCACCTTCAGCTCCTGGAGGAAGCACCGCTTGACACAGGCGCCGCAGCCGTCGCACTCGTCGGAGACCTCCAGCCGGAGGCCGGCGAGCCGCACCACGTTGTTGGCGCGCTTGTCGGCCGGCACGTGACGGGCGAAGCGGGATATACAGCAGCACTCGCAGCAGAAGCAGCAGGAGAGCAGCCGCTTCTTGTCACGGATCCCGAAGACTATGTTGTCCACCCGTGCCTTGCCCACCATGGGCACCAGCCCGGCGTCCACCGCCTTGTGCGCGTGCTCGAGGGCTTCCTCGACCGAGATCTCACGGCCCACGGACGGGCTGATCTCGAGGGCGGCCTCGCCCATCATCAGGCAGCCGATCTCGTGCGGGTAACGGCGGCAGTCCAGCGCGTTGCGGCACGGGCAGTGGTCGACCAGGACCCGGTGGCTGGCGTCGGTGATGAACCCCTCCAGGAGCTGGATGGGAAGCGGGGTGTCGCCCGGCGCCTCGATGCCCTCGTTTATGGGCAGTACGGATATGTTGAGGCCCTCGTCGCGGAACCCGGGGATGAGCGCCTTGGTCAGCTTGAAGCGCGCCAGCGGAGCCATCCTCTCGAACAGCCAGAAGCTCCACGGCCTGGAGAGCATCTCGATCTGTTTCCTGCTCCTGCTCATCGACACACCTCCGGGGGTCGGATCCGCGAACGTGAACTCAGGGTAACACAGATGGGACGATTGTCACCGGGCAGCGGTTGTGCTATACCTCGTATTCAATACGGGACTTCATTGGAGTAGACATGTACGGTGCAATTTTCGGGCTGGGCCCGGTCGAACTGATAATAATACTCGCCGTGATCGTCATCTTCTTCCTTCCCGCGCTGCTGCCGAAGATAGCCAAGCGCGCGGGCGATACGTTCACCACGGTCAAGAGCATGGTGAACAAGAAGGAAGACGAACTCGAGGCCGAGAACGAGGGCAAGGGGCGGAAGGGCGACTCCTCCAGGGAGTGACCACCCGCGCTGGTGATTCCCGGCCGCGGGCGAAGGGTCGGGACAAACACGGTAACCTGATTCCACCGTCGGTATTCCCCTGTGCCGGTGTCCTCGATAAACCGCTTTCCAACCTGGTGCACCACAACCAACGTAATTTTTCACGGTCCCCCGCGGTCGTAATGGTGTAACGACGAGCGTGCCGGCACACGCCGGCCGGAAACGGGGGTGGTGAGCATGAACGTGTCGAGATTGTCATGCCGGGTCGCGGTCATCCTGCTGATCGCGTTGCTGGTCTCCCTGCTATCCTCCACGGCCTGCCTGGCCTGGACCATCCAGCCTACGGGCGTCCAGGGACACATCTACGCCATATCCGCGCTGGACGCCAACCACGTCTATGCCGTGGGGTACAACACGACCGACAACAAGCCGCTCACCCTCATATACGACGGAACCTCCTGGTCGGGCCCGGCTGCTGTGGTCCCTCCCGAGGAGACCCTGTTCGGTGTGTCCGCTGTCGACAGCACGCACGTCTGGGCGGTCGGCGGGACCGACACCACCGGGACCGTGCGCATGTATAACGGCACCTCCTGGAGCGGCGCGAACCCGATAACCACGAAGAACCTCCGTGGCGTCACTTCGGTCGACAACAGCCACGTCTGGGCCGTTGGCGGCGGCGGGGAGATATGGTTCTACAACGGCGCGGCCTGGAGCCAGCAGCCCAGCGGAACCACGGAGGACCTCTACGGGGTATACGCGCTGGACGCCAGCCACGTCTGGGCGGTCGGGAATCACCGGACGGTCAGGTTCTTCGACGGCGCTTTCTGGGGCGACACCGGGGTGCTCCCCGGCGGGGAAATCTACTGGACTGGCGTCTACGCATCCGACCCTGATAGCGTCTGGTTGGTCGGCGGGAAAGGAACGGGAACACCCGCGGAAGCGCTGCATTACGACGGTTCCGGCTGGGGCACGTCCGAGTTCGGGGAGCAGTGTTACACGCTCCGGGCCGTTTCCGGAACGGACGCGAACCACGTCTGGGCCGCGGGCGACCTCGGCACCCTGGTCTTCTTCGACGGCTCGCGCTGGACGAAGCAGTTCAGCTCGGTTCCCGGGGAGGTGCTGCTCGGGGTCTCGGCCCTGGACGACAGTCACGTCTGGGCGTGCGGGGGCGGCGGCAGGATAATCTTCGACCAGCCCGGCGCCTACCGGTACTACTTCGCGGAAGGCACCACGCGTGAGGGTTTCGAGGAGTGGTTGTGCCTGCAAAACCCGGGCGCGGCGCCGATCGAGGTCCGCGCGACGTACATGCTCTTCGGGGGTCCAGAGCCCATCGAGAAGGTCTACACCATGCCCGCCGCCTCGCGGCTATCGGTCTCGGTCAACGACGAGGTGGGGCCGGGACAGGACGTCTCGGCCACACTCCAGTCGGACGCGGAGTTCTACGCCGAGAGGCCCATGTACTTCGATTACAAATCGGGGGTGCCGGGGTACGGCTGGACGGGAGGGCACTGCGCGAAGGGAGCCCGCAACGCGATGACCGACTGGTACTTCGCCGAGGGCACCACGCGCGCCGGCTTCGAGGAGTGGCTATGCCTTCAGAACCCGAACGGCGCGGACGTAACCGTAGACGTGGACTACATCTCGGCCGGGGCCTACACCCGGACGAAGCAGTACGGCGTCCCGGCCAACTCCCGCAGCTCGATCTTCGTGAACGGGGAGGTAGGTGGCGGGCAGGACGTGTCCATGCACATCCGTTGCGAGGCCCCTGTGGTGGCCGAACGCCCGATGTACTTCGACTACGGCGACGTCTACACCGGGGGACACGTCGTGATGGGCACCGACAGCCCCAGGGGTGCATGGTTCTTCGCGGAGGGTACGACCAGGCCGGGTTATGTCGAGTACCTCGCGGTGCAGAACCCCAATGCGCTGGACGCGGCCATCCAGGTCACGTTCTTCCCCACCGGGGGCGATCCGATCTTCAAGGAGTACTCCGTGCCGGCCGACTCCCGCTGGACGCTGGACGTGAGCCAGGCTGTCGGCACCGGCGTCGACAGCTCGATGCTGGTGTTGAGCCATGACGTCCCGGTGATAGCCGAGCGGCCGATGTACTTCTCCTACAGGCAGGGCGAGCCGGGCTACTCCTGGACCGGCGGCCACGACGTGGTCGGTGCAACGGAGCCGGGGACGCACTGGGCGTTCGCCGAGGGTTGCACCATTGAGGGATTCGACGAGTACATCTGCATCGCCAACCCTGGCGAAGACCCGGCGCGGGTCGCCATGGAGTTCATGGTCGAGTCTGGCCAGGTGTTCGAGCACGATATCGAGGTGGGCGCGGGGAACCGGGTGACCGTCGACGTGACGGACATCGTCCCCCGCGGCCACAGCGTCTCGACGTTGCTGACGTCTGACCAACCGGTCGTCGCCGAGCGCCCGATGTACTTCAACTACCAAGGCGCCTGGACCGGCGGGCACGACGTGGTCGGTTTCTGAACCGCCCCGCGGCTGTCCGTGAGCTCGAAGGGCCCGGTTGCTCAGGCCGGGCCCTTCACCGTGGAGCCACCTTTGATATGAGATATAATCCATCCCGAATATCAGCGGGCCTTCGCGTGAGGGTGGCCCGTTCCGCGGACCCCTAAGGAGGTATCGATGTCCAGCGACCTGTTCGGTCCGGAGCACGAGGACTTCAGGCTCACCATCCGGGAGTACATCCAGAACGAGCTCGCCCCCAACGCCGATGAATGGGAGGCTGCCGGCGAGGTCCCCCGCGGGGTGTTCGAGAAGATGGGCTCCCTGGGGTACCTGGGGATGCGCTTCCCCGAGGAGTACGGCGGGGGCGACGACATCCTCTCCGAGGCGGTGTTCCACGAGGAGCTGGGGCACTGCCGGTCCGGCGGGACGGGAGCGGACCTCGGGGCCCATATCGGCATCGCCATGCCGCACATCCTGACCTACGGCACTGATGAGCAGAAGAAGAAGTACCTGGTGCCCGGCATCAAGGGCGAGTGGATCGGCTGCCTTGCCATCACCGAGCCCGACGCGGGCAGCGACGTGGCCGGTATCAAGACCAAGGCGGAGCGCGACGGCGACAACTGGGTCATCAACGGCTCCAAGACCTTCATCACCAACGGCGCGCGCTGCGACTTCATGGTACTGGCGGCCAAGACAATACCCGAGAAGGGCTACGGCGGCATCAGCATGTTCGTGGTGGACGTGCCCACGCCGGGCTTCGAGGTCACCCGCAAGCTGGACAAGCTGGGCTGGCGCGCTTCCTCCACCGGGGAACTCGCGTTCACTGACATGGTGATCCCCGGCGACGCCCTGCTGGGAGAGATCAACCGTGGCTTCTACCAGATCATGGGGATGTTCGTCTGGGAGCGACTGATACTCTCCCTGGGGTGCGTGGGCGGCGCCCAGGTCGCCATGGACGGCGCACTGGCGTACGCCAAGCAGCGCCAGGCGTTCGGGCAGCCGATAGGCAACTTCCAGGTCATCGCCCACTACTTCGCGGACATGGCCACCAAGGTAGAGGCCGGTCGCCGGCTGACCTACCACGCGCTGAAGATGTACGTGGACGGCAAGAACCCCATCAAGGAGGCGTCCGAGGCCAAGCTGTTCTGCGGCCGCATGGCCTGCGAGGTCGTAGACACCTGCCTGCAGATCTTCGGCGGGTACGGCTTCATGGAGGAGTACGAGATCGCGCGCGGCTACCGCGACATCAGGCTGATGCCCATCGGCGGGGGGACCGACGAGGTCATGAAAGAGATCATCAGCCGCATGATGGGGCTCGGCTAGGCCCCGCCCGGATGACCGAGCGGTTCCGCACTTACCAGCCCGAAAGGGCGATGTGGCCCGCCCCGGCCAACAGCTACCTGCTGAGAGACGACCGCGGCGCCGTGCTCATCGACGCGGGCTGCGGCTACCGCGAGTGCTACGAGAAGATCGTGGAGTTCCTGGCGCACGAGGGGCTCGAGCCGTCGGACGTACACACCCTGGTGCTCTCCCACGCCCACCCCGACCATATGGGGGCGGTCCCCTTCCTGCTCGAGGAGGCGTCGCCCCGCATCATAATGCACGAGCTGGAGGTCCCGCTGGCGCGCGAGCCTTCCCTGCTCAACAAGAGCTTCGACATGGACTTCATCCCGCGGTTCTACTCCGGGAGGATCCCGGAGGACGCGCCGAGCGAGTTCGACCTGCTGGACTACTTCGCCGCGCTCTGCCCCATGGGAGTCGCCGAGGCGACCGAGACCGTCGTGGGCGGTGACACCCTGGAGCTCGCCGGCATCCACTTCCAGGTCGTACATACACCTGGGCACGCCCCCGGCCACATCTCGTTGTACAATCCCGCCGACGGCACGCTGCTCACCGGCGACCTCGTGGGGGCGGTGGTGGCGTGGTACTGCCCGTCGGGCGGCGGGGTGCACGGGTACCTGGAGAGCCTCGACCGGTTGGAGGAGCTCGACGTAAGCCTGATACTCCCATCCCACGGGCCGCCCATCGACGACCCGGCGGCCGCCATCCGCGAGACCCGGGAGTTCCTGTCCGCGCGTAACGGGGCTCTGACCGAGGAGCTCCGCAACGGCGAACGCAGCCTGTTGGAGCTGACCGACCTGCTGTTTCCGTCGGAGGGCATGAAGATGTTCCCTGGCCTGCAGGTGACCTTCAGCCACCTGGAGCTGCTGGAGGAACGTGGGCTGGTCGTCTGTAACATCAGGGACGGCATGCCGTATTACGTACTCGAGGTGACTTGCTGAGGATGGAAGGCTCAACCCGGGGGCAGGGCGTTCCGATATTCCATTTAGGTGTTGCGATGGAGAGACATGAGCCATACAGGGTTGCGCGAGGGTTGTTCCGCTTCGCCGCGATGTTCCTCATCGCCATCGCGATGGGACTTGCCCTGCTCCTCATCGCTCAGCGCATCTTCACCCCGTTCAACGTAGTAGCGAGCGGCTCGATGTCGCCCCAGTACGAGGTCGGTGACGCCGTCGTCCTCAAGGACATCAAGACCGACGAGATCAAGGTGGGCGACGTAATCGTGTTCCTGGACCCGGAAAAGACCGGTTACTACGTGATCCACCGGGTCATCGGCATCGAGGAGGGAGGCCCCGCGCGTTTCTTCCTCACCAAGGGCGACAAGAACCCGGTCGCCGACGACTGGAAGATAGCGGCGGGCGAGGTCGCCGGAGGGGTGGCGATGAGGCTGCCCCGTTTCGGCTCTTTCCTGGACTTCCTCTCCAGTCCGAAGGGCTACCTCTCGCTCATCGCCGTCCCGGGAGTGCTGTCTCTGCTGCTGGTCTTCCTGCTGTCCATCTTCGACCGGGTCGACCGCGCCCGCACCGCTCGCGCAATGGCGGTGCCGGGCACCTCCAACCCCCACATGTAGCAAAAGGGTCAGGCACTTTTGCACATCCCGGTTAGTAGAGGTTTCGGAGGCGTCCCTTGAGGACCGAGTCGGCCGCGATCAGGCCGGACAGCGCCGAGGCGTAGATCCCCCCGCCCAGCACCGACTTCGAGCCCGTGACGAACAGCCCGCGAAGCGGGGTGCGCGGACCAGGCCGGCGGCCCAGGGTCTGCGAAGGCACGGGCGCCGAGTCGTACCAGCACCCGTCAACGGCCATTGTGTAACGCTCGTAGGTGATGGGGGTCGAGATGTCGTAGGCCTCCACGTTGCCGATGAGGTCCGGGAACGCCAGCCTGACCGCCTCCGTGACCACCTCGGCGTACTTCTCCTTGATCTCCTGGTACTTCTCCCCCCTGACGCCGCCCGGCTCGGCGCCCCACCGCCGCATGAAGCGGTACGGTACCGCGGGCACCAGCACGTCGAGACAGGTCTTGCCCGGCGGGGCCAGGGAGTCGTCCGTGATGGAGTGCGCCATCAGCGAGAAGCGGAGCTTCGCCGGGTCCGGGTAGCGGTCCATCACTCCGTGTTCATCGAGGGTCTCCTGCTCTTCATACGACGGCTGTACGAAGGTCACCCCCTCGGCCAGACCCTCCGGAACCTCCCTCGCCATCCCGAGATGGATGACGAAGCCGGTCATGGAGACCGGCCCCTCGTCGATCCTCTCCAGGAAGGTGGACGAGAAGTTCTCCCGGTCGAGCAGCTTGAGGAAGGTGCGCTTGCTGTCGGCGTCGCTCACCACGACGTCGCATGCCACCCGGGCCCGTGGGTGGGTCTCTACCTCGCTGACCTTCCTCGCGGTCGTCGGCCCGGGCGAGCGCTCCGTGTTCACCGCCGTCGCCTCGTGCCCCAGCAGGAACGTCCCCCCGGCGTCGGTGAAAGCCTTGGCGAGGTCGTCAGCCAGCACCTGGTAGCCGCCCACCGGCACGTAGGCGCCGTCGGCGAAGCTCTTGAGCATCCCCATCATCGACAGGGCGGAGAGCTCCCACGGGGGGGCGCCGAGGAACGGCCACGGCGTGGACACGACCGTCTTGAGGCGGTCGTCACCGAGGTACTTGTCCAGCACCTTCTGGAAGGTAGTGCCCGATACCATGTAGCCGAGCATCCGGGGGTGCAAAACGGGGTAAGCGATCTTCAACAGCATGTCCCCGGCGGCCATGGGCTTGCGCATCATGCGCTCGTCCAGGCCCTTCTGCACGGAGGCCATGGCGGCGAAGAACCGGTTGATGCTCTCGGTCTGGGGCTGGAACCCGTCCTTGAGGGCGTCCTTGTACGCCTCGATGTCGCTGCCCATGCTGATATCGTGCTCGGGGTAGATGAAGCGCATGAACGGGTCCACCTGCTTGAACTCAGTGCGCACACCGAGGTGGTCGAACAGGCGGGTCAGCGGCCCCCCCTGCCCGCATCCACCCATGATGTGTGGGACCTGGAACCGGTAGCCCTTGCGGTCGTAGGAGGTGACGTATCCGCCCGGCTTGTCGTGGCGCTCGATGATGATGACCTTCCGGCCGGCCTTGGCGAGGAGCGCGCCGCAGACGAGGCCCCCCATCCCGGCGCCGATGATCACCGCGTCAAAATGCTCACCGAAATCCGGTACCGTCTCCTGTTCCGCCATACGCACCCCCCCTTGAGCCGAAGTATACCAAACCAAACTGGGTGTCACACGTAGTGTTAGTATCACGAGAGGCTGAACATGAGGCGCTTACATATATTCGAACTGCACGACCACGACTGGTTCCCCGACACATGGCGGGACCTGTTTACAGACGCCCTCTCCTTCTTCGAGGCGAGCATGGATCTCTATGCCCCCGCGGCCCGGCTGCTGGAGCTGGTCATAGACGGTGAGGACTTCGTCATAGTGGACCTCTGCTCCGGCGCGGGCCAGCCGGTGGTGACGGCGGTCGCCGCGCTTGGCGACGACATCGCAGGCAGGGTCAGGGTGGTGCTCACGGACAAGTACCCGAACGTGGCGTCGTTAGAGCGCCTGTCGAAGGAGTCCGGGGGATTGGACGTGAGCTACGTCGAGACCCCCGTCGACGCGCTCTCGGTCCCGGACGATCTGACCGGGTTCCGCACGCTCTTCAGCTCTCTGCATCACTTCGACGAGGACTCGGCGCGGGCCATCCTCGAGGACGCGGTCGCGAAGCGGCGGGGCATCGCCGTCTTCGAGTTCACCGACAGGCGGCTGCTGCCGCGCCTGCTCGTCTACTGGCTGCCCTTCCTCGTCCGGCTTCTCGTCAAGACCCCCTCGATCGTGCCCTTCCGGCGGAAGAGAATCCTCCTGACGTACCTGGTCCCCGTCATCCCGGTCGTGCTCTGCTGGGACGGCGTCGTCAGCTGCCTGAGGTCCTACTCGGAGGATGACCTCCGGGGGCTCGTTGCGCGACTTGGAGACGACGATTACTCCTGGCGCGTCGGCACCGTCAGGTCGACCGGGCCGTTCCGCGTGACCTACCTCATCGGGCAGCCGCAGGCCGGTCCAGCGGCCGCTACTCGATGACCCGCGGGCTCGGCTGGCCCTCGTCCGGGCCGGTATGGTAGATGGCGACCTTCGTGATATCCGCGGGGTCGAACTTGACTATCAGCTTCCTGCCGACCTGGAGCTTGTGCCGCGACGCCGCGTTCGCGAAGCCGTACACGTCCGCCTTGAACGGCTGGCGACCCGCCGGGTGCACCTCGACCAGCATCTGGATGGCCGGGTTGTCACCCGCTACCTTCAACCCCAGGTCGGTGACCTCCAGGATAGTGGACTCCGCGGTCTCTCCGTGGGCGAGCACCTCGTAGTCGGACTGGTCGATTATCTTCTGGATGCTGTCGAGATCCGCGCCGCCGGAAGATATGACCGTCTGGACCTGGCCGTCGGGGGCGATGCCACCCGCCCTGAGTGCCTCCTGGAGCTCGGTCACGGAGGAGTCCGTATCGAGGTTCACACTCAGATTGGTCGCCCCGGCCGCCAGGCCCCCGAGGCCCAGGCCCGCAAGGAGCTGTGCGGCCTGTTGCCCCTGGAAGAACTGCGTCCCCGGAGCGACCGTGCCGGTGCCGGGGCCCATGGGCTGGAACTGCAGAGGTATCGAAGGACCGGCTGCCTGCTGCTGCCGGTTGTCGAAGATGAATCTCTTTCTCTTCTTCGGGTCGATCAGCACGGGGAAGACCGCTCCGGGTTGGAAAGCGGCCATGTCGGAGACGTTCACGAACTGGCTCTTCTTGACCTTGAACGCCGGTCCACGCGACGGCGTGACCTCGAACTCCATCTTCATGCCGTAAGAGCCGACCCCGAACTCACTGCCCGTCGGATTGATCGACACCAGCCGGGCCGTGCCGGGGATCCCGTACTTCTCCAGCCGCTCCCTGCCGCTTTTCTGGGCATTCATGACCAGCAGCAAGACCCCGATGAGCACGAAGGGCAGGGCGATGAAGGAGATGCCAAGCGGCATGGTGACGAATGCGCCTTCCTCCCCCCCGAAGAGACCGGCGACCAGGGCGATCCCGGTTCCCACGAAGACGGCTGTGATAAGGATCATCACGGTCCAGTTGACCTGGAGCTCGCCGCACTGATCGCATAGAGCCTTACGGAGTTGCTGCTTCATGGTAACTCCTCCCCTGCTGATGAAAGAAACGGTTTGAGGTCTTCTTCAGGCCTCTATGAAAGAAGACCTCAGTACGTTTTGTTGCACTCGTGTACTCTGACCGACATGATGCCACAGTGCAAGAAAAGGTCTGAGGTCTTGTTTCATTCGATCGTGAAAGAAATGGCTTGAGGTTCTTTTTCAAGGGCCGACCAGCTCCCTCGTGTAAACGAGTCCGGCGCCTTCCCTGCGTTCCAGCCGGCTCGCCTCCCCGCGGCAGGTCGAGACGCACAGCCCGCAGCCGAAGCAGGCCTCGGCGTCCACCCATCCCCTGCCGTTCCGCTCTACCCGGGCACCGAACGGGCAGCGGGCCAGGCAGGCACCGCACTCCTCGACTCCGACGCAGTCCCCGGTATCGACAGCGGCCACCGACCGACCTTTCAGGAACGCCTGGATGCCCCGGTCCCTCTGCGCGTGCATGGGGATGCAGACCGAGCGGTCGCAGTTGCACAGCACGTAGGCGGCGCCCTCCGCGTGGCGCAGGCCGTAGACCTGGTGCACGAAGCCGCAGCGGTCGAACTCGCCCACGAGCTCACGTGCCTCATCGGGCTCGAGCCTGTGGTAGAGGCCGGGGTAGTTGCGCACGTACTCATCGGCCCAGCGGCCGAAGACCATGTCCGTGTTGTTGGGGACGGTGTCGGAGATCTCGTTTCGCGCCCTGCGGCACGGGCAGGTGCCGGTAGCCACCGTCTCCCCCCGGTCGAAGAGGGTATCCAGCATCGAGTGGACCTCGTCCAGGGTGAGGACCTCTCCGCTCACGATGTTCTTCACCCGACGGCTGGTCCACTCCACGAACCGCCTGGTCGGCTCGAAGCGGTAGGCCCAGTCGCTGCGGGCGAGCCAGTTGATGGGCCGCAGCAGAACGTGCTCGTAGCGAGACATCCAGTGCAGCAGGAACCCGGGCATGGTCTGCTTCAGGACGCCGCCGCCATGCCCCTCGTGCGCGACGATCGTCATCCCGAAGAGTGCCGACAGGCGAAGCACCGAAACACCGGGGTTCCCGAGTCTCCTTTTCAAAGGGCCTCCTCTAGATCCGACGAGGAAATACTACCACGGCGGACAACCCGGCCTGCGCGCGCCCGGCTCGCGCTATGAGAGCCTTCTCCCGAACTGGAAAGAAATGGTTGCGCCTTCTTTGCCGTTGTATTAGCCTCTTGACCCTGGGCGATTCGCCCGCATATTTTTGGCGGAACCGGGGAACGACTTGTCACTGATAGACGTTGACATAGCGCTGGAGGCGGCACGGGCCGCGCTGCGGAGCGGTGGCTTCTACGCCGACGTCATCTGCCAGCGCCGCGCTGCGACCACGCTCCGTTACGAGGACGGCCGGGTGGACGACGTCTCCACGGGGGTCGACTCGGGGGCAGGCGTCAGGGTCATCAAGGGCTCACTCGCCGCGTACGCGCATACAGATGTCATCGACCGGGACCACCTGCTTCGCGCCGCCGGCGCGGCAGCGGACGCTCTGCGGCACGCCGCCGAGGGCCCGGTGCTCGTCCAGGTCGAGACCGACCGACCCGTCCCCCCCGCGGTCTGCGAGGCCGACAAGGGGGACTACGAGATGACCGACATAGTCGCGCGGCTCGAGCAATGCGACTCTGCCGCACGCTCCTCTGGGCTGGAGGTCCGCCAGGTGACCGCGCTCCACACCTCACTGGTGGAAGAGGAGTTGCTGGCCGACAGCCTCGGCGAGACCGGGGAACGCGGGTGCGAGCGGACCCGCCTGGTCGTGCAGGTGGTGGCGGGGCGGGGCGGCGTCATGCAGGTGGGCCTGGAGGCTCCCGGAGAGCTGCTCGGCCCGGGGTTCTATCGCAGCCACGACCCGGCCGAGATAGCCCGCAAGGCGGCCAGGCGCGCCATAGTAATGCTGGACGCCCGGCCCTCGCCCACCGGTCCCATGGCGGTCGTGGTTCACGCCGGCACCGGCGGTACCATGCTCCACGAGGCGTGCGGGCACGGGCTGGAGGCGGACCACCTGCAGCGCGGCGCCTCGGTGTACGCGGGAAGGATCGGCGATAAGGTCGCAAGCCCCCTGGTCTCCGCCTGGGACAACCCCACCCTCCCCGGTCTCTGGGGCTCCTACGAGCGCGACGACGAGGGCACACCGTCGCAGGCGACAGTCCTGATCGAGGACGGTGTCCTGCGGGGCTTCCTCTACGCGCGGCACGAGGCGATGAAGGACGGGGTTGCGAGCACAGGCAACGGGCGCCGGCAGTCGTTCCGCAGCCTTCCAATCCCGCGGATGAGCAACACCTACATCTCCCCGGGCTCCTCGGAGGCCACTGAGATAATCTCGTCCACCCCCAGGGGCCTGTTCGCGGCGAAGCTGGGCGGCGGGCAGGTCGACCCCGCAACCGGCGATTACATCTTCGCGGTCTCGGAGGGGTACATGATAGAGGACGGGAAGATGACGTACCCGGTGCGCGGCGCAACGCTGGTAGGCAACGGCCCCCGCACCCTGGAGCTTATCGACGCCGTGGGTAACGACCTCGCGCACGAGGAGGGTACCTGCGGCAAGGACGGCCAGGGCGTGCCGGTCACCACCGGCGGCCCGACCTTCAGGATCTCCAAACTTACTGTCGGCGGCACCGAACTGTAGCAATGTGCAAAAGGGTCAGGCACTTTTGCACATATTGGGATGAGAGGTTGGAAGCGTGATAAAGAAGATAGACAAGCTGGGCCGGGTGGTGCTGCCCAAGGGGTTCAGGAACATGCTCGGCATCCAGATCGGCGACCCGTTGAACGTGGACGTGCAGGGCGACCGGATTACCATCTCCCCGGCCAGGAAGCGTTGTGTCTTCTGCGGGAGCACCCGAGTCGTGGCTTCACACCGCGACAAGGAGGTCTGCGCCGACTGCCTCGAAAGCCTGAAACGCTCCGCCTCCGAGTGAGAGAACACCTTTGAAAGATTACCTCTGTGAAAGATTACCTCAGACCAAAACTTTCACAGCTTTGAGCTGACTTGAATGGTGCCTGACCCCGATTTCAGTCAAATGGTTTGAGGTTTTTGTTCAAGGTGAGAAAAGATGGTTGAGGTGTTTTCTCAGCGGCGCTCGAGGGACAGGTTGTAGAGCGTCCCCCGCGATACACCCGGCGTCTCGGCCGCCACGCTCGCGGACGCCTCCTTGAGCCCCGCGCCTCCCTCGACAAGGGCCTCCACCCGCAGCAGAGCCTCCTCCAGCGCTCCCTCACCCACGGTGCCGCCGGCCGGGGCTCCCTCGACGACCAGGACCACCTCTCCCTTGAGAGCGCCCTCCCCTACCCGGGCCAGAACGGCTGAAACCGTCCCCCGCAGGACCTCCTCGTAACGCTTGGTCAGCTCCCGTGCCAATGCGCACCTCCTGTCCCCGAGCACCTCCAGGACGTCGGCCAGCATCTCGGGCGTACGGTTGGGGCTCTCGTAGAAGATGAGGGTGCGCTCGTCGTCGATGAGGGCCTCCAGCGCCTTTCGCCGGGCGCCCTTCTTCCTGGGCGGGAACCCCTCGAAGGAGAACCGCCGCGTTGGAAGCCCCGAGACCACCAGCGCCGAGATCGCCGCGTTCGGCCCGGGAAGCGACTCGACCCTGATCCCCCTGTCCAGGCAGAGCGCGACCAGGTGCGACCCGGGGTCGCTGACACCGGGCGTCCCGGCGTCCGACACCAGCCCGACCGACTCGCCCGCCTCCAGCTGCTCCACTATCCTGCGCCCCACGGCCTCACGGTTCTCTTCGCGGTAGGAGAGCATGGGGGTCCGGATGTCGTACCTCTGGAGCAGCCGCCTGGTCCTGCGGGTGTCCTCGGCCGCCACCACGTCCACCTCGCGCAGGGTATCGAGCACGCGGATGGTCACGTCGGTAAGGTTGCCGATCGGCGTGGCGCAGAGGAACAGCGTGCCGGCGCCCAAGGCGCGTCTCTCCAGACCCCTAGCGCGGGATCGAGAAGTACATCGCCCGCTCGACGATGATGGGCTGCGAGCCGGTAACGGCGGTCGCGAACTCCGCGTTGCTCAACTCCGGTATCTCGTCCGTATGGATCGTGTACCGGGTGTGCGCGGGCACGGCCACGGTCAGCCCGACCGTCGAGCCGTCGGTGCGCAGGAAGCTGATATCCGCGGTCACGTCGGACCCGTTGGGGTTCATCAGCAGCACGTAGGTATCGAACTCGCCGCCGGTGTACCCTTCGGCGAGGTACCAGTACTGCGCGGGCGTGTTCACCCCGGGCGCGTCCGCCCCGCCGGGCCTGTTGTAGGAGTTGAAGTACATGGCACGCTCTACGATGGAGTCCACGTCGGTCTCGACCAGCGTGCTCACGTCGCACCCCGACAGCCCGGGCAGGTCGTCCACGTGGATGGTGAAGCGCGAGTACGGCGGCAGGCCGTAGTCCTGCACCACCTGCGACCCGTCCCCGAGCATGAAGGTCACGTGCGCGTTGCCGCCCACCGGGCCGGGGTTCTGGATGAGGACGTACTCGTCGAACTCGCCCCCGGTGTACCCCTCGGCGAGGTACCACTGTCGGGCCGGCGCGCGCACCGCGGCCGATGCGTTGCCGTCCTCCTTGTTGTAGTAGTTGAAGTACTGGGACCGCTCCACCACGACCGGCTGGTCGCAGGTCACCTTCGCGGAGACCTCCGCCCCCACCAGCTCGGGGATGTCATCCACGTGGATGGACAGCCGCGAGTGCGCCAGGATGCCGTACGGCCTCACCAGGGTGGCACCGTTGGGGAGCATGTACTCGACCATGACGGTGCCGTCGGCCCCGCCCGGGTTCTGGACCAGGATGAACTCGTCGAACTCGCCGCCGGTGTATCCCTCCGCGAGATACCAGGTGGTCGCGGTCTCGGAGACTCCCGCCGAACACGTCCCCCCGTCCTTTCCGTTGAAGTCGTAGAAGTACATCGCGCGCTCGGCGCTGATGAGCTCGCTGGATTGCAGGTGAACCGACACCTCGGCGTTGTCCAGCCCGGATATGTCATCGACGTGCACGGTCGCCCGCGAGAAGGCCGGGACCGCGAACGGCATGGACACGACCGAGCCGTCCGGCTTCATGAACCACGCCGTTACATCCGCCGTGGTCCCGTTGGGGTTCATCATCAGGACGTACTCGTTGAAGCCCCCGCCGGTGTAACCCTCGGCGAAGTACCAGTGGTAGGCCGCGTTGCTTATCCCCTGGCTGGCGTGCCCGCCCCTCACCGGCGGCGGAGGCGGGGGCGGCGGGGTCCACTCCCAGTGCAGCGGAGTGATGTCTATGCGGATGCCGTTGGGCGCCCAGTTGTAGGCCCACTGCGCGTTCGCGTCCGCCTGCCTGACGCATCCGTGGCTGGCCTTCTGACCCAACGTGCTGGCGCCCAGCTTCTCGCCGGTGTCGGGGTCGTAGGGCAGGCCGTGCATGCCGGTATCCTCGGCGAACCCGAGCCAGTAGGGGCAGTACCAGCCGCCGTACTTCTCGGAGACGACTATCTGGGCGTGGTAGAGGACGCTGAAGACGCCGCACGGCGTGGGGTGGGAATCGGTTCCGGTGGAGACCAGGTGCGACTTGACCAGTGTGTCGTCCTCGAGGAAGTAGGCGGTCTGGTCGGCTATGGAGATGATTATGTGCTTGCCGGTGTAGCCGCCGGTCATGCCCTTCTCGGGGGCAGTGCCCTTAGCCACCTTGCTGGCTGCACCCGCCTTGCCGTCCTTGCCCACCAGGGCGACCTTGTAGTAATAGGTCTTCTTCGGGGTAAGACCCGTATCGATGTGGTCCATCACGGTGCCGGAATCCATGGCGACCGGCTCCTCGTGGACCATCTCGAAGCCGCCGTCGTCACGCTCGGACCTGTAGATCCTGTATGCCTTTACGGTCGATGCCTTCTCCACCTGCCAGGAGATCTGCAGGACGCCACCCGATATCGCGTCGGGGGATTGCACCTTCAGATCGGTCGGTGCGGCCGGAGCCGCGGCGAGGGCACCCACCGAGGCGAGCGCCAGTGTGAGGGCCGCAACGAGCAGAACGGCCATCGCGAATACTGTCTTCTTCCCGCTATCCAAAAAAGCCACCTCCATGGCAGTGTTCACACCTACCGGGACGATTAATGCAACAAAAGCCGGCGGACTGTACTTCAGTCTCCCGGCTTTCAGAGATTATACGCTCCGGACCGGGCGTTGCCAACCTCGCCAGTTTATACGCCGAAAGGGGGTGAAAGGGGGTCAAACCTGAAATCTTGCGTTTTTTGCATTTCTTGCATTCGGGGTCAAACCTGAGATTCTGCGTGTGTAGCAAGAGGGTCAGGCCCTTTTGCTACACTTTCCTCACCACCAGGGTCATATTGTTGGCGAAGCGGGCCAGGCGCGTGCGCAGAAGCACCCGCTCCAGTCTCCTCGTGACCGGCTCCACCGCGTTCAGCAGCGGGTTCAATGCGAGAGCCCCATCCGGCACCAGGTCGGCCACGTCCCGCATCACGACGTCCAGCCCGTGCCGCTCCAGCAACCCGGCCAAGCCGTCCTCGGTCCAGACGTTCTCGTGGTGCCCGATCCCCAGCGCTCCTGCCAGCGGCTCGCTCCAGCCACCCTTCCTGGGGGTCCTGAACACGAACAGGTGGCCTCCCGGTGCCAGCACCCGCGCCAGCTCGTCCAGCGTCGGGTCCAGGTCGGACTCAGGGACGTGCTCCAGCACCGCATGCGCCACCACCGCCTCGAACTCCGCGTCCCCGAACGGCAGCGTCCCGCCGTCGTAGAGCGCCAGCTCGACCGGCCAGCGCTCCCCCAGCGCCGCGTACAGCTCCTCGAGCAGCCCCGGCCGCTCCAGCCGCAGCTCGAGGTCCGCGTAGTCCTCGGTGCTCCGCGCCACGCGCACCGCCTGGTCCATGGACAGGTCGACCCCCCTCACCCGGAACCCCGCCTGCGCCATCACGCAGGAGAAGAACCCGAGCCCCGACCCGAAGTCCAGCAACCGGCAGCCCGCGGGCGCGAACGACTGCACAACGCCAAGGAGGTCCAGGAAATCGCGTGTGTATCCGATGTGGTACCAGACCTGCAGCGGGACGGGGATTCCTAGCGGCGCTATCCGCTTCCTGTACTCCAGAACCAGAGAATCGAACTCGCGGCGGTCCAATGTACCCGGCGCTCCCGGCGGCCCTGCTACCCGCCCGCCCCGGCGCCCTCACCGGAGGGCTCACCGGCCGGCTCCACGGTGTAGCGCGCCACCTGCGGCGCGGGCTCATCCCAGGTGACCCTGCCCGGCGCCTTCTCCAGCGCCTCGTACAGGCCCTGCAGGGTGCCGGCCAGCACGTGGGCCTCGTACGGGTTTTCGACCGTCACCTTGATGGTTCTGTCGCTCATGGAGAACTCGACGGGGTTCCCCTGCCCGAAGAGTGCCAGACCCTCCAGGTAGTCCCGGTACGCCTTCTCGAGCGCCCGGGAATCCAGCGGCCCGATGCTCTCCATCAGCCCGAGCTGCCCCACGTGGTCCACCGTCCACTCCCGCTGCGCGTCGACCATCATCTCGTAGATCTCGTCCCCCAGCTCCCGGGCGAGCTCGCGGAAGACGGCCGACACCATGTACCCGTCCAGCATCATCACCCGCGTGGCGGTCCGGGTGTCCAGGATGATGCCATCGTTCTCCATCCACTTGAGCTGAGAGGCGATCGCCAGCGGCACCCGGCAGCGCGGGCAGCGCTCGAAGGTGTGGTGCCCCGGCAGCAGGGGCGCGAAATCGAGCTCCATTCGCTCGGCGAACTCGGGCCGCTCGGAGCGCCTGATCCTTATTATGTAGGTGTCTCGCTCCTCCTCCTCCAGGGTGTACTCGAACGGGAACCCCTCCAGGAACTCGAACGCGCCAACCACGTTGGCGGCCATCATCCCGGTGTGGAAGGGGTTCTTCAGCCTGGCGATGCCGTACACGCCCGGCACGTACTCGAGGGTCGTGGAGTTGCACTGCCCGGTGATGCAGGCGACCTTGTTGAACTGCTCGACGCCGAGGCGCTTGAAGGTGCTGAACTTCCTCCAGAGGTCCATCCCGGGCACGTGCGCGACCACAGACTCGAAGACTGACTTGCTGGCGTTGCGCTGCGCCTCGAAGGCGATGTGCTCGATGGAGAGCCCCAGTTTGGCCTCGATGCCGCTGAAGAGGCTGTCGATGAACCCGTGGTTCAGTATGACGACCCGGAAGTCCTTGCGCATGCGCTGGGAGATGGTGCCGTTGTCGTTCCACTTGACCGCGAAGCTCACCAGCCGCGGAAAGCCGCAGTCGCGACACCTCATGAGTCGGTAATTCTTCGCCGCCATCGACACCTCCGGAACCAGAAGAACGATGCGGCCATTCTACCCCATCTGACTAAGATGGGGGTCAGGCGGGATTCAAGTCATGACTTGAATCCCGCCTGACCCCGGTTGTAGTCATCTCACTATCACGGCCGGTAAGACGATAACCCGCCTCCGACCGGGTACAAGGGTCCGGTCCGGACGTGATAGACTCATGGCGCTGGGGGGCGGAAAGGCAGTAACAACGATGCGAACAACCCGACGTTCGACAATCGCTGCCTTCACCATCGTGGCGATCGTGCTGCTGGCCGCGGCGTGCGGCCCGGACGGCAGCGGCCCCGGGTTCAAGGCTCCATCCAGCGAGGACTTCAGCGGGATGTCCTGGACGGATGCGTTCGAGAAGATGAACGACAAGATGTCCAGGGAGTACGCCTTCACGGAGTGGAAGGGCATCGACTGGAAGGCGCTCTACGACGAGTTCGGCCCCCTCATCGAGAAGGCGGAACAAGCTGGTTCCATGGAGGACTACTACGTCACCCTCCGCAAATACCTCTGCTCGTTCATGGACGGGCACATGGGGATAGACGGGGACGACCTCGGCCTTGCCGGGAAGCTCTTCGAGGGCGGTTTCGGGCTCACCCTCGAGAGACTGGACGACGGGAGGATCATCGCGAACTGGGTGAAGGAGGGAGGGCCCGCGGGCAGGGCGGGCGTTTCAACGGGCGCCGAGGTCCTCGAGTGGGCGGGCAAGCCCATCGGGGAGGCGCTGGCTCAGACCGAGACCTGCTTCTCGCTCTATCCGCCCGCAACGGACGAGATGCTGGGATGCATGCAGCGCTACTTCCTGGTCAGGGCCCCGGTCGGCGAAGAGAGGTCCGTCACCTTCCTCAGCCCCGGCGCCCCCGCGGCGGTGACCGCCACGATGACCGCGATCGACGACGGGATGGAGACGCTCCAGCACTCCTACTCCCTGGTGGGCTTCCCACCCTCGGAAAACAAGGACGGGGTCACCAGCATGGTCGTCCCCAAGACGCTGCCGGGGGAGTTCGGGTACATCAAGATTGAGGGGGAGTACGACCTTCCATCGGAACTCAAGGGCGACCGCACTCCCACCATGGAGCTGTACGACGACGCGGTGCAGGGATTCATCGACGCAGGCGCGCCGGGACTGGTGCTCGATGTCAGGTCGAACGATGGAGGCTCCGACCAGATGGTCGCCGACATGATGTCCCGCCTCTTCGCGGAAAGCTCCTTCTACGAGTACCAGAACTGGTACGACGCCGAATCGGGGGGGATGGAGATAATACTGGTGGATGATGAGAGCGGGAACTTCAGCGACCCCGGAAAGGGGATCACCGTCGAGCCCGGTTCCCCGAGGTTCGAGGGCCCCGTCGTGGTGCTGGTCAACCCGGCGTGTATAAGCTCGGGCGAGGGCATCGCGATGTGCGTCGACAGGCTCCCCGCCGGAGAGGTGGCAGGATTCCGCGGGACCAACGGGTCCTTCGGGATGGTCTACGGGCCGTTGATCAAGATGCCGGGCGGCTACTCCATCACCTACCCGATCGGACAGTCCCTGGATGAGGAGAAGATGGTACAACTGGACAGCCGGGAGGGGAAGGGCGGCGTATCCCCGAGCAGGCCGGTGCCGCTCACCGCCGAGAACGCCGTCAGGGCCGGTAACGGAGAGGACGTGGAGCTCGAGTACGCCGTTCAACTACTGCAGGGCATAGTGAACAAGTAGACCAAAACGGTGCCAGGCGGGATTCATTGAATTGAATCCCGCCTGGCACCGTTCTACTCAGAAGCCCCCGCTTTCGCGGGGGCTTCCGCTTGCCAGAGAGCTCTATGTGCGGCTACTCGCCGACGCCCATCGAACTGTGGCCGCCGACGATACCGTTGTAGGTGAAGTACATCGCGCGCTCCGCGACTATCGGGGTCTCGCATGCAGCCCGGCGCCCCTCGCCCTCCACCGGGCCCAGCACCTGGACCTTGGTGGAGACCTCGGTCTGCTCCAGCCCCTCGATCTCGTCCACGGGGACGGTCAGCCTGCTGCGGGGAGCTACCTCGAACTCGCGCACGACCGGCTCGCCCTCGGGCACCATGAAGGTGCAACGGACGTTCACGGCCACCATGTTGGGGTTCATCAGCAGCACCCAGGTATCGAACCCCTGGGCGGTGTAGCCCTCGGCCAGCAGCCAGTACTCGCGCGCGCAGGTCGCGCCGATGGTGTTGTGGCCGTCGCCGTTGTTCCCCCTGGCGAAGTACATGGCGCGCTCGACGACCACGCCCGCGCAGCCCTTGCCGCTCTCGCCTTCGGGAGGGGGCTCCTCCTCGACCGGCTCGGCCTCGATGATGGTGGCCACGTCTGTCTCGGACAACCCCTCGATCTGGTCCACGGCGATGGTGAACCGCTGCCACGGCTCGACCGTGTACTCCCTGGTGATCACGGTGTCGGGCTCGGCCGGCGGATCTTCCTCCTCTTCCTCGGGCGGATAGGGGTTGAACCGACGCCCCGCACCGGCCCCGTCCGCGGGCACCAGGAAGCTGGCCTTCACCTTCACGGAGTTGTTATTGGGGTTCATCACCAGCACGAAGGTGTCGTAGTCGATGGCGGTACGCCCCTCGGGCAGGTACCAGACGCTGCTGATCCAGGGAGCCCCGATGGATGCATGACCCCCGTCCACGCCCAGGTAGTCGTAGTACATGGCGCGCTCGGCCACGACCTTGACGGGCTCGCCTTCCTCGCCGGCGCCCGGCGCCACCGAGGTGACCACGCAGCTGACCTCGGTGTCCTCGAGCCCCTCGACCTCGTCCACGTGGATGGTGTAGCGCGTCATGGCCGGGACGTCGTACTCCTTGATGATGTCCTCGCCCCCGCCCGCGCCCTCGGCCACGGGCGTGACGTACTTGACGCTGACGCGCGCATCCTGCTCGTTGGGGTTCATCACCAGCACGTAGGTGTCGAAGCCCGGGCCGGTATAACCCTCGGCCAGGAACCATGTGTTCGACATGACCTGCGACCCGATGGAGTTGCTCCCGCCCGCCTTGCCGTCCGCGTAGGTGAAGTACATGGCCCGCTCGACCACCACGCCGCTGGTCGCCTCCACGATGGTGGACACGTTCGCGTCCTCGAGCCCCGGCTGCTCGTCCACGGTCACGGTGGTGCGGGAGTTCCCCTCCAGCTCCAGCTCCAGCGGGTCGGAGGCGCCTTGCTCGGTCAGGAACCTGACCGTGGCCTCGGCGTCCCATTCGTTGGGGTTCTGAACAAGGATGTAGGTATCGAAGTTCCCCCCCGTGTAGCCCTCGGGCAGGTACCAGGTACCGAACCCGCATGCCGCCGCAGGTGGCGCCGCGATGATCAGTAACGATGATGCCATAAGAATGGTGACAAGCATCGCCACGCCCCTGCGTGTCTTGAGTGTTTTCATGCGCTCCTCCCTTTCTTCCCCGGGTCCACAGCACTCTATCAGTAACGGCCCCCCTCAGGCCATGATGGTGGTAGGACCCGCCTGCACTCCCTTTATGTGAATCGTCAGCCGACGTGAGGCTACTGGACACCCATGAGAATGTAAACGGCGGCGGTCGCAGTATGAATTATGTAGCCCCCCCGGGTGACAGGCCCTCCCCCGTCAGGGTGACCCTATTCCTCCCTCCCCCTTGACGGGGGAGGGTCGGGGTGGGGGTGCATGATAGAATACGCCAACCAATTACATCTCAAGGGGGCGATTGACATGACCATCGACGCGATTCTCAAGAGGCGCAGCGTACGCAAGTACGAGGAGACCCCGGTCACCGACGAGCAGCTGGACGCGGTCCTGGAGACGGCCCGCTACGCGGCGTCCTGGGCCAACAAGCAGGGCTGGCAGATCATGGCGGTCAGGGACCCGGAGATCCGAGCGAAGGTCTCGGCGGTCCTGGAGCACAACCCGGGCCAGAAGGCGGTCGCCGCGGCCCCGGTGCTGCTGGTGGTCTGCATGGACCCGGCCGAGTCGGGCAACCCGGACGGCCGTGACTACTACATGGCGGATGCCGGCATCCTGATGGACCACCTGATGCTGGAGGCCGCCGAGCAGGGCCTGGGCACGGTGTTCATAGGGATGTTCGACGAGGCCGGTGTACGGGCGGCCCTCGGTGTCCCGGACCAGTACCGCATAGTGGGCCTGACCCCGCTGGGCGTCCCCGCGAAGATGCCCGGCGAGCGCCCCCGCAAGGAGCTCTCGGAGATCGTCCACCACAACACCTGGTAGGAGTGTTGGGAGGAGGACTGGGGAGAAGGGTTGGAGCAGGCGGGGTTGGTGAGGCCACAACGAAAGAAAACCTCAGTACGTTTTGTTGCACTCGATAGGGCTGATTGAGATCTGGCGGTAGTGCAGGAAAAGGTCTGAGGTTTTGTTTCATTCAATATAGATAGAAAAGACACTAAGGAGGCCCAGTGCTCATAACCCATATCCAGGCCCGCGACATCCCGGACGCATGGTTCCAGTGCATCTGGGAGGTCATGGAGCAGGGGCGGGAGTACACGATCGACCGGGGCTCCTACGAAGGCCAGAAGCGCCGCGAGTTCGAGTTCGTGGTGGTCCGCATCACCCACCCGGAGGCGCGACCGCTGGTCCCGACGATGCCTGAGGGCTCGAGCCTCCCCCCACCCACCGACATGGAGTTCGTCACCAACTACCTGGACAAGCTGGTCTCGGCCTACTCGAAGGCTGAGAGGGAAGACTACACCTACGGGCAGTTCCTGGAGCCGCAGATTCCCGAGGTCATCCGTATGTACAGGGAGGACGGCTTCGGGACCAACCAGGCCTGCATGGCCGTTTGCGACCCCCGCAGTATCTTCCTGGCCGACCCCCCCTGCCTGCGCCAGATCGACACGCGCATCTACCCGGACGAGAAGCGCCTCCACTTCATCCTCTACTTCCGCTCCTGGGACCTCTGGGGCGGCTTCCCCTCCAACCTGGCCGGCATCCAGCTCCTCAAGGAGTACATGGCCGACGAGATCGGTAACGACGTCAAGCCCGGCGAAACCATCGCGGTCAGCAAAGGCCTCCACCTCTATGACATGTACTTCGAGGTGGCGAACCTGCGCCTGGGGCGGAGTGTCGAAAAACCGCTTGATTAACGCATTGTTCGAGCGCTTGGACACTCTGGAAAACAGTCAATAATGTTGAAGTCTCGCCAGCTTTGCGCTGATCCTCTTCACAGTAATATTACCTTGACAGGCATAGTAATATGACACACAATGTTACCCATGAAGAGCAATGAGCTGTCGTCGGATCTGCTTCGTGGGCACACCGATACCATCGTTCTTGGGTTGCTGGCTGATGGAGATCAGTACGGCTACGGAATCACGAAACTGGTGCTCGAACAGTCGGAGGGCCTCTACGAACTGAAAGAGGCGACCATGTATTCCAGCCTGAAACGGCTGGAGAAAGAAGGGTACATCACGTCGTACTGGGGGGACGAAACCCAGGGCGGCAGGCGCCGATACTACCACATAACCCGAAGAGGCCACGAACTATATCGGAGCAACAAACAACAATGGGACTACGCCAAGCGGATCCTGGACAAGTTGTTGTAGCGAAGGAGCAACATGAAAGATGAATTGAAGCGGTTTCTGGACGAGACCTTCGCGCCCTATGGTAATTTTCCCTCGCGGGCTGACGTAACCCAGGAGCTGCTCGTTAACCTGCAAGAGAAGTACGACGAATTGAGAAAACAGGGTAGAAGCGAGGACGAGGCCTATCAGGCCACGATTGACTCATTCGGTGACGTCGCGGAGATCATGGACCAGGTGCCTCATGGGGAGAGCGCGCAGTTGGAGAATCGGGGCCTCGGTAAGACATCGACGAAGGCAACGAGGCGAGCCAGGGCAGGACGCTCTCAATTTTCATGTATAACTCTGAGACAAGCGGACCTGAGTGATTCCACGCTGTCGGGCAGAGACTTCAGCTGCAGCGAGCTCACGGACGCTTCCTTCGATCGATCGGAACTTCGCGGTGCGAAGTTTCGGGCGTCCGATCTCAGAGGCACGTCGTTCGATGGCGCCGATCTGACGGACGCGGTTTTTTCCGGCAGCGATCTGGGAGGCGTCTCCTTCAGCGGCAGCATGCTCAGAGGTACGAAGTTCAAGGTCTCTAACTTGAAAGACGCATTATTCACGGGTGCGACTCTCGACGGCACTATCTTCAGTATATCCAGCCTGATCGGAGATTCGTTTGACAACCAGACGCTTGAAAGGGTCGTCTTCGACCGCGCTTCACTTGGCAACACGTCATTCAGGAACTCGACCCTGCGTGAAGTGTCTTTTCACCACACCGAGGTCAAAGACGCCATTTTTGACGGCGCGAAAATGGACAAGGTCACCTACGCCCTTCTGAAGGGCGCCGGGGCAACGCTGAACGACACTACGTTCCTGTAGGACCTGACATGGAAATGCCTGCCCTTCCCCAAGGACGTGTCGAGCTCGTATTTCACGATCAAGAGCACCTGGATTCAGCGGCCAGACTCCTGGAGCAAGCTTGGTGAACTCGATTGTGGAACAAGTATGGAAATCGCAAATTCCTCGCAAGTAACAAGGGGAGGGTATGAATACAGCAATTACGGTCAAAGGACTCAAGAAGTCGTTCAAAAAGAACGTGGTGCTAAGAGGGGTTGATTTCACGGTCGAGCGCGGTACGGTTTTTGCCCTTCTCGGCAGCAACGGCGCAGGCAAAACGACCATCATCAATATCCTGACGACTCTCCTCAAGGCAGATGAGGGTGTGGCTACCGTAAGTGGGCATGATGTTGCAAAAGAAGCAGATGCTGTGCGGCGGTCGATCAGCCTGACGGGACAGTTTGCAGCAGTCGATGATGTGCTCTCCGCCCGCGAAAACCTGGAACTAATCGGTGATTTACGTCACGTTGAAGATTCGTCGCGTACCGCCACCGGGCTGCTCAAAACCTTTGATCTGACAGATGCGGCTGATCGGCGGGTGGCTACCTTCTCAGGCGGTATGCGGCGTCGGCTGGACATTGCCATGAGCCTCATCGGCAATCCGCCCGTCATTTTCTTCGATGAGCCAACCACCGGCCTTGATCCGGAAGCACGTAATGATATGTGGCAGACGATCCGAACACTGGCAGAGAAAGGCACGACAATCTTTCTGACCACGCAATACCTCGAAGAAGCCGACGAACTTGCCGACATGATCGCCTTGCTGCACAAAGGCATAATCGTTGCCAGCGGTACGGCCGGCGAACTGAAGAAACTGGTGCCAAGCGATCGTGTCGAGCTGACGTTTCATGATGAGCGGCAGCTAATGCAAGCGGCGGGCATATTGCAGAAGCGCTACGAAGTGATGAAGAGCGATAGCGGCCTGACCCTCACTGTCACGGCTGGTGCCAGTACAACGCAGCTTGCCGATTTATTTATTCGACTTCGTGATGCCAGGATTGAACCGGCTGACTTCTCGCAGAAAGTACCGACGCTCGATGACGTGTTCTTCAAGCTCACCGGCGACAAGAAGGGGGAAGAATAGCCATGCGAACCATCAAAGACACCTGGACCATGGCAAAGCGCAGCCTGAAACACATTCTGCGCAGCCCCGATACCATTATCACGGTGGTATTGACGCCGATCGCGTTGCTGTTGCTGTTCGTGTACGTGTTCGGCGGTGCGCTCGGCCGGCAAACCGGCTCGGTGAACTACGTTGATTTCATCACGCCGGGTATCATCGTGCTAACGGTCATCAGCGGTATCGCGTACGCTGCCTTTCGTCTGAACACCGACATACAGAAAGGCATCATCAACCGCTTTCGCACTATGCCGGTCGCGCCTTCTTCAATCCTGAGCGGGCAGGCTGCGTCATCAACTTTGTCAAACCTGTTTTCGTCGCTACTGGTGCTGATCGTCGCGTTTGTTATCGGCTTTCGTAGCGATGCGGGCCTTGGCGAATGGCTGCTGTTTGTCGGATTACTGGCACTGCTGACGCTTGCTCTGACATGGCTGGCTATTTTCTTCGGATTGCTGGCGAAAAGTGCCGAGGGGGCGGGATCGTTCAGCTATATTCTGATGCTCCTGGTCTTTATTAGTCCGTCGTTCGTGCCGACCGACTCCATGACACCGCTCCTGCGCGGCTTCGCCGAACACCAGCCGCTCACTCCGGTTGTCGAAACCATGCGCTCGTTGCTGACAAACGGCACGCCCGGTGATAGCGCATGGGTGGCCCTGGCCTGGATCGTTGGGATATTGGTTGTCTTCTATCTCGCTTCGGTGCGGCTCTACAGAGCCAGAACACCCGCCGCAAACGCTTAGACCAGAATCGCCACCGGTGCGTAATCTCATCATGATACCTGCGTCCAGGCAAGGTTGAGGCTTCACGTCCGGGATGAAGGGGCGGCTGCGTGATGAATTCACGGAAGTGAGGTCATCGCCGACTCCCCGGCGGAGTCCAGGCATTCTTGCCGGGGCAAGGGAGAAGAGAATATAGTGAGAAAAAGAGATCACGGGTAGCAGGGAGGCTGCGATGCAGCCCGTCGGTACGATTGTCATCGGGAGATACGGGAAATCAATCCGTAGAAGCATTATCGGTACCTGTATTCTGGTATTGATATTCTGTTTATTGTCTGTCTCGGTCTTCATCGATAGGGCAATGGCCGCGGATCCATGGCCGGGTACGACCAGCACAGACACAGGCGGGAATCTTCCTCTTCCCTACGAACCCAGCGGACTGGATTGGAGCCCCGCGCTCAACAGCCTGTTCCTCTGCAGCGACAACGGCAAACTGACGCGAATGGATACGGACGGAAACATCATCTCCAGCTGGACCCCGGCCGGCGACCTCGAGGGCGTAGCGCTGGTTCCAGGAAGAGACTCCAACGTATATGTGGGTATCGAGAACCCCGACTCGATAAGGGAGTTCGATATCTCCACGGGCGCCTTCACTACTGATTCATGGGACTTGACCACCTGGATGACGGGCGCGGATAACTCGGGATTGGAAGCTCTCGCATTCGTTCCCGACGGGTACCATCCGTACGACTACGATCTGAGTTCGTCGGGCGGGTTGTTCTACGCCGGCCTGCAGGCTGATGGAAAGATCTATGTCTTCGACGTCGACCTGTCCGCCAGTGGAAGCGTCTCCCACGTCGCGACCCTGACCCCGAAACCCGGCGTAACCGACATATCGGGCCTTCACTTCTGCAAAGAGACGAATATCCTGTACGCGATCTACGATGCCGCCAATCTCATGGTAGAGATGCAGACAAACGGCACCGTAATACGTGAGTACGTGTTGCCTCTTAATGATCAGGAAGGCATCGCGATCATCCCTTCCGGCAGCGGTGATGGTGAGGCATATGTTGCAGAGGATCAAGGATCATTATGGCGTCTCGAGCCCTATCCGACTGCCTGTACAGGTATCGATACCTCACCCCCTTCCGCTGCTGAGAAACTGTGCTTCATCCATCACTCGTGCGGTAGCAACTGGCTGGCCGACGGCAACGGCAACCTCGGCACCAACCTGAACGGCAATAACTACTTCGTGACCGAGACGTACTACGGATGGGACGCGGAACCGGGTGACAACCTGGGCGATCACACGGACACCACCGACTGGCCTTCCTGGTTCAACGGTACGAAGATGCCCTACGTGTATTCCAACGGCTCTCACTATGCATACGCCAACACCATCGCCGATCCGGGTGGAGATAATGACATCATCCTGTTCAAATCCTGCTATCCGTGCAGTGAAGTAGGGGCGAGCATCGACGACGAAAAAGCTATCTACAACAGCCTGCTTCCATATTTCGAAGCCCACACGGACAAGCTCTTCATACTGGCGACACCGCCGGGAGAGACCGTCGTAAGCAGTTATGTCAGGACGAAAGAGCTGTGTGACTGGCTGGTTGACGAAGATACCGGCTGGCTGGCCGGTTATGCCAACAACAATGTCAGGGTGTTCGATTTCTACGGCGTCCTATCGGAGACAGACTCTCATCACCGTTTGATAGGCGGAAGTATCCAGCATACTTACTCACCTTCATACGACGGCACGTCTCCTTACCACGACGGGGATGATCATCCGAATGCGGCAGGCAATCAGAAAGCGACTGCGGAGTTTCTACTCCTGCTCAACGTTTACTACAACGAGTGGAAGGATACGGTCGCGGACCCTCCCACCGTAGCGACGACCGCCGCCACCAACGTCACCTCTACGACAGCAGACTCAGGCGGGAACGTGACCGCTGACGGGGGAGATCCTGTAACCGCACGCGGGGTGTGCTGGAGCACCTCCCCCAACCCCACAACAACAGGCAATCACACGACAGACGGAACAGGCACAGGGACATTCACCAGCAGCATCACGGTGCTCAGTCCCGGAACGCTCTACCATGTCAGGGCCTATGCCACCAACTCGGTGGGGACCTCGTACGGCGACGACCTCACGTTCACGACCGACACCACTCCCACCGTAGCGACGACCGCCGCCACCAACGTCACCTCTACGACAGCAGACTCCGGCGGGAACGTGACCGCTGACGGGGGAGATCCTGTAACCGCACGCGGGGTGTGCTGGAGCACGTCTGCCAACCCCACAACAACAGGCAATCACACGACAGACGGAACAGGCACAGGGACATTCACCAGCAGCATCACGGTGCTCAGTCCCGGAACGCTCTACCATGTCAGGGCCTATGCCACCAACTCGGTGGGGACCGCATACGGAAGCCAGGAGGAGTTCACCACTGATGCCGTTGTCCCCACCTTGACCACCAGCGCCGCCACTTCGATCACAACCGCCGGCGCCACCCTGAACGGCAACATCACCTCAACGGGTGGCGAGAATGCGGACCAGAGAGGCTTCCGCTACCGGAAAGACGGCACCACCAACTGGACCGACTGGGCGCAGTCCGGCTCGTATGGCACGGGGACCTTCTTGCATCCGGTGACCGGTCTCTCACCGGGGACCGCCTACGAGTATCAGGCCGGGGGGCACAACTCCGCCGGCTGGTCCTACGGAGGGATAGAGACGTTCACCACGGTGAGCCGGGTCACCCCCACCACCTGGTACCTGGCCGAAGGCACCACCGATTGGGGCTTCTCCACCAGCATCACCGTCACCAACCCCAACAACCGTGTCGTGGACCTCGATATCACCTATATGCCATGCGATGCGGAGGCCGGGAACGAGGAGATACAAGTCCCACCCCTCTCGCAGACCACGCTGACCAACGATCACCTGCTCACGGTAGTAGGTAAGAATGACTTCTCCACCAGGATCGAGTGCGCCGGGGGATATCCGATGGCAGTGGACAGGACGATGACCTGGATCGGGCCGGGGGCGCTCTCCCCTGAGGGACACTCCTCGATAGGGGTGACGGAGCCCTCCACCACCTGGTACATGCCTGAAGGCACCTCGGACTGGGGGTTTGAGACCTGGCTGCTCATCCAGAACCCGAATGACGGGCCGGCGAACTGCACGATAACCTACATGGTGGAAGGTGGGACCCCTGTGGTGAAGACCGAGGCGGTACCCGCCTCTTCCCGCAGGAGCTACTCCATGTTCGACCACGCCGGGATAGTGGACGCCTCCATACAGGTGGCATCAGACAAGCCTGTCATATGCGAGAGGTCGGTATACCGCCACAACAGGAGGGAGGGGCACGAATCCATAGGGACCACAGCCCCCGCCCCCGCCTATTACCTGGCGGAAGGCACCACCGACTGGGGGTTCACCACCTACGTGCTCATCCAGAACCCCAACCCAGGCCCGGTTGACGTGAATGTCACCTACCTCACCGGTGAAGGGGAGAAGGCCCATCCCCGGAACCCGGTACACATTGAAGCGTCGTCCCGCAAGACCATCAGGGTGAACGACTTCCTGCCCGGTTCGGACTTCTCCACCAAGGTGGAGAGCACCGGCAACGCCCCCATAATCGCCGAGCGTGCCATGTACTGGGGGGAGGGCACCACCTTTGGAGAGGCGTGCCACGACTCCATAGGGCTCTGTGAACCCCACACCACGTTCTACCTCCCCGACGGACAGGCGGACTCCTCTTGCGAGACCTGGACCCTGGTGGCCAACCCCAACAGCGAAGATGTCAAGGTCACCATTGCTTATCTCACCGCCACCGGAGAGGGAAACGTCACTGAGGTCGAGACGATTCCCGCCAACACCAGGAGGACCTTCAACATGGCCTGGCACTCCGGCCTTGCCGGCAGGGCCTCCATCGTGGTCACCTGCACGACCTCCGGTAAGAAGATAATGGCGGAGAGGGCCATGTACTGGCATGAGAGAGGTGCCGGGACGGATACGGTGGGGGGAACAGGGGATTAGAGGCGGCAGGTCACTTCCCCGCCCTCCTTCCTGTTTCACCTCGCCCAGTCCCCGCTGGACAAGAGTTCAACGGGCAGTGGGCTCTACTATCTCCCGCCTCCACCGCCGCCACGGCCCATGCCACGTCCGCCGCCACGGCCCATGCCCCGGCCTCCGCCGCTGCCCACGCCGCTCCCGCCGGTTCCAGGCCCGCTCGGGCCCGCGGAGCCCATGCCGAACTTCTCCTCAACCGTCGCCGAGCCGGCGGAGTTGAGCTTCCCCGCCTTATAGTCGGCAAGCGCCTCCTCGGCAGTCCCGGACGCGCCCGTGAAGACATCTATCCCGGCCGCATCGAGTACCCGGTAGGCGTTCGGGCCGACATTGCCGGTAATGACCGCCTCTGAGCCCCGGTCCACCACCATCTGAGAGGTCTGGATACCTGCACCACCCGCGGCATCGATGTTCGGGTTGTCCAGGTATTCGAACTCCCCGGTTTCAGAGTCAAATATCAGGAACCCCCGCGCCCTTCCAAACCTCGGGTCGACGGCCGCCGACAGGTCTCCGCCCTGAACGGATATCGCGACTTTCATCAGCAAGAACCTCCTGTAACTCGCTTTTCGCTTTCATGCCCAGCGGGGTCCCCTGCCCGCGCCGCCCCGGCCTCTGCCCAGGTTGCCGGGCCCACGGCCCGCGCCGAAATTGCCACCGGGAACAACGGCCAGGCCGCCACTCATTGCCGGACCGGCCGCGAACGACCTGCCGCGGCCGGCTCCCCGCTCGAAGCCCCTGTCGCCTTCAGCCCTGTGGATGTTCGTTCCGCCGCACTTCGGGCATTCCATCGACCTGCCCGGCACCCCCGTCCCGTATGGCACCTCGAATGTGTCATTGCAGTCGTAGCACCTGAACCTTCTCGTCGCTGCCATCAGTTAAACCTCCTTCGCTCCTTCGAACGAGTCTCTTTCCTCGGTTTTTTTTGTTCATCACCACTATTTTCCTGTCACGCCCTTTCCGCCGTAGAGCTTGCGGTAGAGGTCCGTCCCCTCACGTATCACCCTGATGACATCGAGGGTCAACTGCGCTCCAGCCCTTACGACATCGAACCAGGAGAACACTCTCTCCCTTGTGTCGCCACCATGCTCCCCCTGCCCTTCGTTCTTCTCGTCTTTCATCTCGTCCAATTCCCCGCCGGGCTCCCCATTCTCCAGGGTTGCCCTGTCTCCAGCCCTATCCCAGTCTCTGGCAGCCCTTCCCTGTCTTTTTCTCAAACCGGATCACCCTCTTCCACATGGTGTTCGTGGTGTTCACCCACTCGGGTCCGACTGCTGGCTCCCCGAGTTCCTGCCCACGTGGCTGCCGCCTGCACAGGCACCAAGCCCCCCCTCGCAAACCGCCTCACTCGAAACCAGATTTCCCGAAAGCAGGCTTCCCAGCGCGTCCTCAACAGGACCCTTCGCGCCGGAATACACGCGGATGCCGGCGGCTTCGAGGTTCTCCAACGCGCGTGCTCCTATGCTCCCCGTAACAAGACGTTCTACTCCCTTCCTCTTCAAGAATGCGGGGAGCGCTCCGCATTCGTGAGGAGGCGCGATCAGGATCTCGCGGTCTCTGATATCGCCGTCTTCCACGTTGATAAGCATGATCTCCTCCGCCTTGCCGAAATGCGGCGAGACCTTCCTTCCGGATATGACTATGGCGATTCTTGTGCTCAGATACTCGAAGCTTCCATGTCCGCCTGCCACCCGCGCTCGCTCTACCGCTTTGAGCGAGTCTCCCTCCGCCGTACCCGCTGCGTCCAGTTCTTTCCGGATTCTCCCGTCACTCGTCATCATCAACACTTCTCCCGTTTTCTTTCCGGCTTTCTCCTGCACTGCCGGGAGACCCCCAACGTCCCCGGGAACCTCCCCCTCTCCGCGCTCCGAAACCGCGACCTCCGCCGGCTCTCACTACCGGACCACCGCACTTCGGGCACGACGCTTCGCGGGCCCGCACACCCGTGCCGAAAGGCACTTCCCACCTGTGTCCGCACCCGGTGCACTCGAAAACGCGTTCACCCTCTGCCAGCACGTAGTCGCCACCCTCGATACCCAGCGCCTTTCCATTCACGAGCGCGTCCGCGACCTTCCTCCTCGCACCACGAAGAATACGCTGGAAAGTCTGCCGGGAAACCTCCATCCTCTCCGCCGCAGCCTCCTGGTAGAGGCCTTCTTCGTCGACAAGGCGTACCGCCTCCAGTTCCTCAACGGAGAGGATTACACTCTCCAGTTCCCTCAGTGGGATGCCCTGCGGCTTGAAGTACCGCGTTCCGGGCTCCGCCGCCACAAACCTCGGCTTTCGCGGCCTGGGCAAGGTTCTCTCCTCTCGGTTAAAAGGGCATATGCCCATATAAACACTAGCAATGACTGCCGCTTCTGTCAACATTGGAACCGGATGGAGCAGTCGGCATGAAGTTGTCGGGATCCGCTTTTACGTTGGAACTGCAGGCGCCCGGCGGGTCCGGGAGCTACTCTGCGGGAAGCGTGCGCTCCACCAGCTCGATGATATGGTAGTTATCCAGTCCGGCAGCCGAAGAGACCTTGCGCAGGTTGAGGACGCAAAGAGGGCACAGGTACGCCACGACTCGAGCGTTGTGTGCGACGGCGTCACCGATATTTCGCTCCTTTACCTCCAGAGCCCTGTCGCGGTCCCTCGGCATGAGTGGAGAGCCGCAGCAGAGCGCCGAGGTGACTTCCTACTCTTCCGGCGGGACGTTGGGGTCAATCTTCAATCTCCTTCAGGCTGCTTCACCGACGGAACGGAATAATCCCCCGGCGGATTCATGGACAGATGACCCACCTATAACGAAATCATCATCCCGGTCTGGCCCGGAATCACCCTGTCCTTCAAGCGTTGCACCATTTGGATAGTGGCGTTCATTCCGGTGCAGTGGCACGGGACTATTCTTTCAGGGAGTATCTCTTCCAGGAAGTCCAGAGTGGCATCGATCCTCTCGGGGCTCGCGCCCAGCCCCAGGTGGGTGCCCCCGATGACGGCCTTGATCTTCCCTGATGATCGGAGCACGTGCTTGAGAACGTTCACAAGCCCCGAGTGGGCGCAGCCCGTGAGGACTATCGCGCCGTCCGGCGTGTCGACGACGAGCGACTGGTCGTCGGTGAACGGGTCGGGCCGTATCTCCCCGTCCGTCCGGCAGTAGAGGTTCGCTTCGAAACCCTCGAAATCCGTGACCCTCGGCACCTCTCCCGTGAGTCGCACGCCGGGCAATACTTCCAGTGCGTCGCTGGAGATCACGACGTCCGCGCAGGCCGATTGGATGGCCTCCTTCTGAAACGGTATGCCGATGAACCTCTTGATGTTCCCGGCCATGAAGAACTTCGGCTCAAGTGCCTTGGGATGCATGAACAGCTTCTTGGGCCCGGCGGCCGAAAGAACCTCCATGAGCCCACCAGCGTGGTCGAAGTGGCCGTGGGATATCCCGATCCCGTCAAACTTCCGCAGGTCGAGCCCGGATATTTTCGCATTGTGAACGGCTACATCGGACTGCCCACAGTCCCAGAGGAAGCTCTTACCTTCCACCTCAACCAGCACCGCGAGACCATGCTCTCCCTTGAAAGACACGGGACCCGCAAGGTTGTCGCAGAGAATCGTCACCTTTACTTCCATCTTCAGCCCCTTCCCTTGTCCCGCCACTTGTCCAACTTCCAGAGCTGTTCCTGCTATCCGGGGTTGACCCTGGAAGCCCACCGCGCTATGCTCATTATGAACATATGTCCGAATCAATGTAAAGGGCGTCAGGGGAGGCAGCGTGCCAAGGCCCAGGAAACCGAGGTGCGTACGAGACGAACCGGCTTTCGGGTTCTTCAAGCCGCAGGGTGTCCCGTTGAGGGAGCTCGAGCTGGTGAGCCTGTCGGTGGAGGAGCTGGAAGCTTTGAGGCTCGCCGACATCGACGGCCTGTATCAGGAAGACGCCGCCGCTCAGATGGAGGTATCTCGCCCCACGTTCCACAGGATCCTGAAAGAAGCTCACCGCAAGGTTGCGATAGCCCTGGTGGAGGGAAAGGCGCTGGGTATCGAGGGGGGCGACTACTTCCTTGCCGGGGACACTCGAATATTCGAGTGTGTTGAGTGCGCATACAGCTGGGAGGAACCTTTCGGGACCGGGGTCAGGGCGTGCGAGGCGGTCTGTCCCAAGTGCGGAGGGGCCGTAGCGAGATACGGATGTGCCAGAGGGCGGGCGGCACGGCAGGGCCTGGGCTCGCAAGACTGTCGCGGCCCTCGAATGGACAGAGGTTGATGACTGGAATAGTGCGGAGGTAAACATGAGAAAGAAGAACAGCAGCCCGAAAGAAGAATCCGCAGAGCCGACCGGTTGCGGGGTACGGGGGGACACTGCATGCCCGGCAGGTCCGCCGCGCTACAGCCCGCACCCGGACACAAGCATCAGGAACACGGTCGCGGTGATGAGCGGCAAGGGCGGGGTCGGCAAGTCAGCGGTAACCATGCTCCTCGCGGTGGCGCTGCGCAGGCGCGGCTTCGAGGTCGGGATCCTCGATGCGGACATAACCGGGCCCAGTGTCCCCAGGGGGCTGGGTGTCAGCGGCCGCATATTCATAGGGGAGGCGGGTCCCGTTCCCGGTGTCAGCTCCACCGGGATAAAGGTGATGTCCATGAACCTCATCCTCGACGCGGAGGACGACGCGGTTATCTGGCGGGGTCCGCTTATCAGCTCTGCGGTGGGCCAGTTCTACCAGGAGTGCGAGTGGGGGGATCTCGACTACCTTCTCATAGATCTCCCCCCGGGCACGGCGGACGTGCCGCTCACGGTGATGCAGTCGATACCGCTGAACGGCATCATCCTCGTGACAACACCTCAGGAGCTTGCCGGGATGATAGTAGGCAAGGCGGTGAGCATGGCGGCCCAGCTGGAAGCCCCCATCACCGGTCTCATCGAGAACATGTCGTACGTCAACTGCCCGTCTTGCGCAGAGAGGGTCGAGCCGTTCGGGCCGAGCCACGGCCGGGAGGCGGCCGCACACATGCGTACGGCGTTTCTTGGCAGCCTGCCGCTGGACCGTGCGATATCGGAGCTGGCGGACAGGGGGAAGCTGGAAGAGTACGAGTCGAGTGAAGTCGATGCGGTCATCGACGAGGTCATCGGAAGGTTCGCCGACGTGAAGGAGACAAAGGAGGAAGACTCTGTGACGGACGATGGAAAGAAAAGGATAGCGATAGTGATGGCCGGGGGGAAGGTATCCGCCCACTTCGGCCAGTGCGAAGAAGTAATGATCGCGGAGATCGAAGAGGGCCGGGTGAAGTCGCGCGAGGTCTTGCCCGCGCCGCCGCATGACTGTGCAGCATTGCCCAACCTGTTCGTCCAGAAAGGCGTGGGAAGTGTGGTAGCAGGCGGAATGGGAGCCGGGGCTATCAACAATCTGGAGCGCGCAGGTATACGCGTTTACGCGGGTGTGCAGGGTGCCCCCGAAGACGCGCTCGAAAGCCTCATCGCGGGCACCCTCGCTCCTGGTGTAGCGATATGCGGCGGCGGTCACGGCGACGGGTGCGCCCACTGACCGTGAGCAGCAGGAGGCTCAAAGGCGCGGAAATGAGTGCAGATGAGAACGAACACCCCGGTAGAAAACAGGCTTGGCGGCCGAGGACGTGTGCCTTGCTCTTGCTACGGGTAATAGGAGAAAGACATTGCTGATCTCTGTCGCAAGCGGCAAGGGCGGAACAGGCAAGACGACCGTCGCGGCCAACCTTGCTTGGGCTGCATCGACCCTTGAGCCCGTGACGCTCCTGGATTGCGACGTGGAGGAGCCCGACTCCCACTTCTACCTCAAGCCGGAGTGGCTGGGCGAGGAGGATGTCTGCATGCCTGTCCCGGTCATTGATGCGTCTCGCTGCGACGGCTGTGGAGCGTGCGCGGAGTTCTGCCGCTACAACGCGCTGGCCGCGATAAGAGGCGACGTGCTGGTGTTCCCGGAACTGTGCCACGGTTGCGGCGGCTGCGCTCTCGCGTGCCCGCTCGAGTGCATCACCTATGCCGACAGGAGAATCGGTATCGTGCGTGAGGGGGCCCGAGGCGGCGTACACCTCCACCAGGGGCTCCTGGATATCGGAGAGCCGGTCGCGGTACCGGTGCTCAAGCGCGTAAAGGAGCGACAGGCCGACGAGGGTCTTACCATTATTGACTGCCCGCCGGGTACCGGCTGCCCCTTTGTCAACTCCATAAGGGATTCGGACTACTGCCTGCTCGTCACTGAACCCTCGCCTTTCGGCAGGCACGACCTGGACCTGGCTCACCGGGCGGCCATCGAGCTGGGCGTTCCACACGGCGTCCTCATCAACAGGTCGTCCCCCGACGACGCGATAATCGATGACTACTGCGAGGAAGAGGAACTGGATATCTTCGGCAGGATACCGTTCTCGAGGGACCTGGCCGAGGCCTGCTCTCGCGGGGAGATGCGCACCGAGACGGACGAGACCTGGTCCTGGAGGTTTCTCAAGATACTGGAGGGGGTCAGAAAGGCATGCCTGCTCAGCTCACCATCTTGAGCGGAAAAGGCGGCACGGGAAAAACGACCATCGCCGCTTCATTCCTCAACCTGGCAGGGAGCGCGGTAGCCGCGGACTGCGACGTGGATGCTCCAAACCTCCACCTGCTTCTCGATCCCGTCCGGGTCAGCCGGGAGCCGTTCGAGGGAGCCATGGTCGCGTGCATTGACCCTGAGAAGTGCACACAATGCCTCATCTGCGAGGAGTCCTGTCCGTTCGGTGCTATCAGGGACCTGGCGGTGGACCCGTTCTCCTGCGAAGGCTGCGGGGTCTGCGAGCTGGTCTGTCAGGATGGCGCAGCCAGGCTCGTTCCCGAGATGACGGGCGAGGTATTCGTTTCCGAGACAAGGTTCGGCCCCCTGGCACACGCGCTCCTCAGGCCGGGCGGAGAGGCTTCAGGCAAGCTCGTGACCAGGGTGAAGGAGGTCGCTTCACGCCTGGCCGGGGAGCGGGGGCTGGACCTGATTCTGGTCGACGGCTCGCCGGGGATCGGATGCCCCGTGATTGCCTCCGTCGCGGGTTCGGACCTGATACTGGCGGTTGCCGAGCCTACGCTCAGCGGGTTGTGGGGGCTCGAGCGCATACACGGTGTCGCAAAGCACTTCGGGGTCAAGATGGCGGTGTGCATAAACAAGGGGGACATCAATCCGGAGATAACAGAACAGATCCGCTGTTACTGCGCCGAGTCGGAACTCACGCTCCTCGGGGTTATTCCTTTCGATGAGGAAGTGAACAGAGCCACTATGACAGGCGAAGTGCTGGTCGAGAGATACGAGGGGCCTGCGGCGAGCGCGATAAGGGGACTCTGGGAACAGACCATGGGACTGCTGGAACACGCAAGAACAAAGGCATAGGAGGTTGCATCATGCCGCTTGGAGACGGAACGGGGCCGGAGGGCAAAGGCCCGGGTACAGGAAGGGGAACGGGTTCGGGCACGGGTCGCGGCCGTATGGGCGGCGACAAGCCCGGGAGCGGTCCCGGAGGCAAATGCGTGTGCCCGAGCTGCGGAACGATCGCGCCTCACACACGGGGCATACCCTGCTCCACGAAGAAGTGCCCGAAATGCGGCGCCAGGATGACCAAGCAGTAAAGCAAGGTGGAGCCTGGAATTCAAACCGCACGAGGTCTCCAGTTGCCCGCAAATAAAAGGAGCGGGGAGCGTTAATCAATGCCAAGAAGAGACCTGGCAGGAGACAGGCATGTGTACGGCCCGGTACATTCGAGGAGACTCGGTGTTTCGCTCGGTGTGGACCTCGTCCCTTATAAAACCTGTGATCACGACTGCGTATACTGCCAACTGGGTAGAACGACCGACCATACCGCAATCAGAAGTGTGTTCAACAATCCTTCGGATATCCTGGATGAGTTGAAGCCAGAACTCGACCTGGGTGAGAAACTCGACCACGTGTCCCTTTCGGGCGCTGCCGTGCGTTCCATAGCCTGACACGCCTCGATGTGGGAGAATCTGGGAAATCATCGGAAAGGGCTGATTGCGGATGACCACACAGGCGGACAAGCAGAAGCAGAAAAAGAAGCGTGAGCTGAAGAGGAAGCATATGCACGAAACGGAGCATATGCGGGAAGAGACAGCACATGCCAGGCGTACCCATACAGAGGCCACCATCGCCGTCTGCGTGCTGCTCATGTTCGTACCTTTCATGGTAACCGGCGTCATATTCTGGCCCGCGAAGTAGGGGGCGGTGAGATGGACAAGAGGCGTTCCGGGTGGCTCACGTTCGCTTCGATAATGCTGATACTGGCGGGGATAGGAAACTTCACCTGGGGCATCGCCGCGATCGCGCGTCAGGAGCTGCTCGCCGAGAGGCTGGTGTTCGCCAACCTCACCTTCTGGGGAATCATCTTCATGGTCGTGGGCGCCTCGCTGGTGGCGGCCGGGCTGGCGGTCCTCAACGGGGCTCTCTGGGGGCGCCTGATCGGCCTGGTGTTCTGCTCGCTCAGCGTCGCCTTCCACCTGTCGGTGATTTGGACGCACCCGGCGTTCTCCGTGCTGGCCATCGCGGTCGACACGCTCGTTATCTACGCTCTCACTGTGCACGCCGAGCACGTGGCCTCCTGAAGCGACAGGTGTCCGAGGCTTGAATAACATCCTCAACAAGAGTTAACAGGTGCATCAGAAACAACGGAAATCGCCTGAAAACCGGTCTCGGACCCGCAGTGGCCGTTATTTGTATAGACAAGATACTATATTAGTGAATTATAGTTAACTAGTGGGATTCAAGTCTTTGACACCGTGCTCGGGGCTGAATATACTATGTATATACATTACCCTGGAGGAGAGTATGCCTCGCGCACTGCCCGAGTTTGAAGAGCTCGATGAAGAGCTGGAATTCTGGAGGAAGCACGACGTCATCGAATTCGTTGATTTCTCGGACCTTGGCCCCTTCCTCCGCTCGAGCAACAAGAGTATCGTCGTCGCCCTCCGGATGGAACCCGTCGTGCGCGAGCAGACGCGAAGAATAGCAGACGCGAGAGGGTCGAAATACCAGACGCTCATGCGCGAGTGGATATACGACGGCCTGGAGAGGTCCCTTCGCGCTCAACGCGGGGCGAAAGGCGCGAAGAGCGAGATCGAGGTGCTCACGGAACTGGTCCTGGGGATGAGCAAGGACCTGGAGGAACTCAAAGCCGGGTCCGGAGGGCTCACGGGCGACTAGCCCATGCTGTGGAGGTGGCTCACGTGGACGACATCACCAGGTTGACCGGGACTCGCTACCCGATAATGATGGGCGCACTTGGTGCTATTGCGGGGCCTGAACTCGTGGCGGCCGTGTCGGAAGCCGGGGGGCTCGGACTGATTGCCACGATAGGTATGGATTCCGACTCGCTCAGGGAGAGGATCCAGAGAGTCAGAGAGATGACGGACAGGCCGTTCGGTGCCAATCTCATGGTCTTGAACCCGGAAGCCCCGAAGCTCGCGGAGGTCCTGGCTGAACAACGTGTGAAAGTCGTCACCACGTCAGCCGGTTCACCCCGCGTTCTTACGTCCATGCTGCACGATCTCGGCCTCCAGGTCCTTCACGTGATTCCTTCGCCGGAACTCGCCTTCAAGGCTGAATCCAGCGGTGTTGACGGCGTTGTCGCCGAGGGTGGAGAATCCGGCGGCATGCAGTCGCCGACAGCCATTTCGACGATGTGCCTCGTCCCGGAGGTCGTTGACGCCGTAACGGTCCCGGTCGTAGCCGCGGGCGGGGTCTTCGACGCGCACGGATATGCAGCCGCGCTGGCCCTGGGGGCGATGGGCGTGCAGTTGGGCACCGCACTGATACTCACGGAGGAGTCCGCCGCGCATCCGGAATACAAGAGAGCGCTGATCGACGCCGGGCCTCAGGACACCGTCGTGGTTCCCATGGCCGTCGGGCCCTTACGGGTACTCAAGAACGATTTCCTGACGCGGACGATGGAGCTCGATCCGGAACCGCGGAAACAGGCGATCACGGAAGCCTGGCTCCGCTTCAACGAGACCTGCACGAAAGAGAGCGCCGACGCCGGCCTGGTGATGGCGGGCCAATGCGCCGGCGCGATCAAGGCCATTGTCCCGGCGCGCGAGCTGATAGACAGGATCGCAACCGGTGGCGCCGAGATTCTGCACGCACGGTGAATCGACGATTACCGGCCGGCGAGTGACCGCCAGAGGTCGACATCGGCCGGCGATCCCGTGGCGCTTATCGTAGAGAGAATGGTACCCGCAGCCGCATGTGGTCAACCGCGCTATCCTGGATTTCTGGGCGAGCATTCACTGAAAGCGCCAACGGTGAAAGAAATGGTTTGAGGTTTTCTTTCATTCACTGAAAGCGCCAACGGTGAAAGAAATGGTTTGAGGTTTTCTTTCACGGTTCAGAGGCTATATGCTGGGTCAGGATTCAGGTAACCGGAGGCTAGGAGGCATTGTGAAGAAATCTGTTGGAATCCTGCTTGTGGTACTGGCGGCGGTTATGGTTATCACCGGGTGCGGATCGAGCGGCTCGAATGGGTCGAGCGTGGAGGGTGTGTACAAGGCTGAAGCTGGTGAGGATACTGTAGTTCTTACCCTCAAAGCCGACAACACAGGGACGTTCTCTTTGAGTGAGGACCTCGAGGGACTCGCCATCACTTACAAGGTGAAGGGCGATTCTGTGGTTCTTACCGGCCCGGACGGCAAGGAACTCGGCGATACCGGCACTTTCACCATCGTGGACGAGGGCCTGCGTGACTTTGCCGGCAATCTCTACATGAAGCAATAAGCCCTACCGGGGAAATGAACAATTACCGGCCGGCGAGTGACCGCCATAGGTCGACATCGTAGAGGTTGAGGGTGACGGGCTCGCCTCCGGCAGGAGTGAAAGTCGCGTTCAATGTCCGTGCGGTGGCACCCGGCGCGGAGGTCGTCTCGCTTATCTCGCCGGCATCGACGCGCAGCCCTTCCATAGCGAGTATCCTCGCCGGCTCGTCATCGCGCTGCGCGTACTTCATCCCCGATGGGGTGATCGGAACGAGGTAAAGGGATGTATCCGTCAGGAGAACCGCAAACATCCCGCTGAAGCCGGCAGCCTCGGAGTACTCATCCCGGGACGCATTGGTGACCGCCCTCCTGGCCATGTGGCCGCCAAGCAGGCCGGCCACGAACTGCTTCTTCGCCGTCTTTCGGTAGGTTTCGGCGGCCCCCTGAACGGCCTCGCCCGCCGTCTTCCTCTGTCCCACGTCTATGTTCACCAGCGTTTCACCTGGCCGCAGGTTCGACCCGATGACCTTCGAGATCGACTTCAGCAGCCTGTCCTTTTCACCCAGTTCAGCCATGTCCCCCTCCTGTGCCGTCGGACTATGAACCCGCTTGATCGTACCTGTCCCTCCAGACGACACGAGAGGGCTTTGCATTACAAGCAGCCCGGAGCACCTCTCCCCCGCCCCTCCGGCGCTTTCTCCGTTTCTGATAACCTTTACCTTTGTTCGTTATTCGGTGGCAGGTACGGTCGGCATGCGAGGCGGGGACCGGGAGGGTCATGGACAGTTGTAGCGCGGCTATCACGGAGATCGCGGACGGCGTCTTCGGCCTCCAGTTCGACCTGCCTCTCGGCGTCCAGCCGATAAACGTCTACCTGCTGGCCGGCGATCCCTTGACGCTCATCGACACCGGCCCCATACTCCCCGGCATCCCCGATGCCCTCTACCGGGCGCTCGACGAGGTGGGGTACCCCGTCGGGACTCTCGGCCGGATCATCGTCACCCACCATCACCTCGACCACATGGGCCTTGCCGCCATGCTGAAGGAAGCAAGTGGAGCAAGGGTCGTCTGCCACAGGCTCGGGAGTGAAATCCTCGGCGATTACCACGCCGAGCAGCTACGGCTGCGCGACTACCTGGTGGACCTGGCCCCGTTCGTCGGTCTCGACCCGGAGCTCGCCAGGCGGTCCTTTTTCGAGCCGAGCGCATGGGACACCGCCGCGGAGCCGGTCGCCGTGGACGAGACTGTTGAAGATGGGGATATCATCCGGGCCGGCCCGCGCGACCTGCGTGTCATCCACACACCCGGGCACACCATCGACCACATCTGCCTCTACGACCCGGAAGAGCGCCTGATGTTCACGGGCGACATGCTGTTGCAATCGATAACCCCGAACCCGGACCTGTACCCCCCGTGGTTGAGCGAGAAGCAGAGCGGCCTGCCCGACTACATAGATTCGCTCCACAAGATCAGGGAGTTCGAGACCGGGAAGGCCCTGCCCGGCCACGGCGCTTCGATTCCCGACTTCGAAGCCCGCATAGACGACGTGCTCCTTCACCACGAGGAGCGGCTGCGATTCCTGCGCGATGACATCGTGGAGGAAGAGAAGACCGTCCTTCAGCTCGCCGTAGTCCTGCTTACGCACATAAACATGGAGATGAGCCCCATAAACGTCTTCCTGGCCATGCGCGAGGTCTTCGGACACCTGGTGATCCTCGAGCGGACGGGAGAGGTGACGATGGAACTGCGCGACGGCACCGCGTACTACCGCGCGACCTCGCCTCCGACCGCCTGAGGGCGAAAGCAGCTAATAATGGTGCCAGGCACATTAGGCCTGAAGTATTAGCCCCAAAGCCCAAGCTCTCTGTATTGGGGGCGGACTTCAGTCCGCCTGGTCTGATCAGTCTGCCGAGCCTCCGATGGTGCACGTGCCCGCGCCGCGCCCGTTCCAGTACATCGCCCTCTCGCAGATCACCTTGCTCCCATCCGTCAGGCATGTGACCACGATGGCCGCCCTGTCCGACGGTATCCGGTCCGCCAGCGAGTAGGTCTGGCGGGACTGCGCGGGGATTGTGTCCTGGAAGGTCACGTTGCCCGATCCGCCGCCTGCCACCAGGTACGAGACCTCAACCACGACGGGAGTCGCGTTCGGGTTCTGGACGAGGGTGTAGGTCTCCCTGCCCTCCGAGCTCTGCCCGTCCGGTATGTACCAGATCGCCTGCGGCTGAGCCACTCCGATCGAATCGTGCACGGCCTCGCCCTGCTCAGTACCCGCGCCCCAGTACATGGACCGCTCTGCGATTACGGGTAGGTCGGAGTGCACCTGGGTAGAGAAGTCCGAAGCGGGCAGGGCGTCGTTCACCCGGATCGTCGTGCGAGAGAAGGCGGGCATCGAGAACGGGGCCTGCGACTGCGGCCCGGCCGGGGTCATGTAGGTGAGGCTCACCAGGCACGGGCTCGAGTTCGGGTTCTGCACCAGGACGTAGGCGGTGAATCCATAGTTGGTTGTCCCTTCCGCCAGGAAGTAGTCGGTCGATGTCTGGACAGTGCCGATCGATTCGCTTCCTTCCCTGCGGTTGTCCCTGTACATCGACCGCTCCGCGATCACGGGGACGTCCGATACCACCTGCATGGAGGCGTCCGCCTGGCCGATGTCATCGGCCATGTTGAACGACTGCCTGGAGTCGCCGGGAACCGTCTTCGTGACGACCTGCGGCACCGCCCCCTCGATCATGTAGGTGACGGTGCAGGTGGCGTCGTTCTCGTTCGGGTTCTGGATGAGCAGCCACGACTCGAACCCCCACGCGGAGGAGCCCTCGGGCAGGTACCAGATGTCATTGGGGGAGTTCACCCCGACGGACGAATGCGCCTCGGTGCATGGCGCGCCCTCACCCTGCCATATCATGGTCCTGTCCACACCGATCGCGTGCCCGTCCATGCTCTCCACCTTCGTCGAGAAGTCCGTCTCGTAGCCGATATCGGCCAGCGGGTCCACGGTGGTCTGGCTCAGGGCGGGAAGGGTCACATCCCTGGACACGGGGGGGCCCGTTGGGGTCATGTAGGTTATTCGGGCCGGGACGTCGCTCTCGTTCGGGTTCTCGATCGATATGTAGCTCTCGAAGCCCCAGGCGGACGACCCTTCCGCGAGGTACCAGGTCGCGGGTGTGGTCTTCACCCTCTGGGCGTATATGTCCCAGTAGTCGAAGGTGCGGTAGTCCTCCCAGCAAACGATCGCTCCGCCGGTGCCGTCCGGTACTATCGCCGACCATTCCTGGGGCTCGTCGACATCGGTGACGGGCTCGCCCGCGGGGTCCCACCCGGCGGGCACCTTCCCCGTGGAGAGGATCTGCTGTGTATAGACTCTTGGGAAGAAGCCCGAAGGAACGGGTGCGGCGATCCTGACCTGCTGGGCGAAACCGAAGAAGCCCTGGCTCCAGGATATGATGGCTCCGCCCGAGCCGTCGCCGGTTATCACGGGAATGTACTGGGGCTCCTGGGACGGGGCCACGGGGATGCCGTTCGCCGCCCACCCAGGGGCCACCGTGCCGCCGGCCAGCAGCTTCTGCGCGTAGATCTCATTGCCCGAACGCTCGTCCATCCAGACGAGGACAGGGCTGCCCGACCCGTCGGCCGTCAACTGCGGATCCTGCTGGTCCCCGCCGGCAACGCAGACTGGGAGACCCCCATCGCCCCAGAGCCTGGACCCCGATGAGCTGACCCTCTGTGCATAGATATCGCTATCCGCCGCGCGCACGTCCTCCCAGGTGATGATCGCCCCGCCGGAGCTGTCTGACTCTATCTGAGGCCACATCTGCTCGGAAGCCGCGGTGCATACTGCTATCCCGTTGGCTGCCCATAAAGGTGCTCCAGCCTGGTTCATCCTCTGGGCGAAGACGTTGAAGTCCCCGGTCCGGGTGTCCATCCAGGTGAGGATGGCGCCGTGCGCGCCGTCGGTGGTGATGTCCGCGGTCCATTGCTCGGAACCACCGAGCGTGCAGACGGCAACGCCGGTCGCGCCCCACAGGCTCGCGCCCGCGCCGTTGACCCTCTGTGCGTATACGCCCGGCGTCGCACGGTAATCCCCCCAGGTGATTATGGCGCCTCCCGCCCCGTCTTCCACCACGTGCGGACGGTTCTGGCCGGTACCGGTCGGGGCCACCTGTACGCCATCGGCGGTCCACTGGACCACGCCCTGGCCGTTCACCCTCTGGGCGTAGACCTGGGTATTCGAGCGATCGTCGTCCCAGGTGATAATCGCCCCGCCCGCGCCGTCGTCGGCGATAGCGGGGTCGCTAACGTCGCTGCCCAGGTCGCCGCGTATCGCGACCCCGTCGCTCGCCCACAGAGTCCTGCCGGAGGAATCGACCCTCTGGGCGTAGATGGAGCCGTCCGTGCCCCTGTCGTCGTACCAGGTGATGAATGCGCCGCCGGCCCCGTCCGGCACGGAGGCGGGGGACCACTGGTCGTCTGGTGCCGTGCAGATGGGAACCCCATCCGGGTTCCACAGCCCCCCCGCCAGGGCCGTCACGGCCAGCAGCAGCAGCGCCGCGAGGCCCAGTGCCACGCCCAGCAGAAGAACCCGGGTCACCCCCCGGTGTCTCCCTGAACAGCATCCTATGGATCCGTAATGCCTGTTCATTGAAACCCCTCCCCTTGATGTCAGGACCTCGAAGCGCCACGGCCCTGTATTCAGATAAGATCACGGCCCCCACGCTATCACAAACAAGCGGTGCCTGGCACTTGATCCCGCTGGTATTAGCCCTATCCCCCACCAACCGGTTCGGCCGGCACGAGGGATTGCCCCGGTCCTCCCCCGCTGACATATAATGTCACCCGGAAAATGGCGTGAAGACCGGGGGGAGGCCATGCCAACGGACAAGGATTCGAAAGATACTCCTGGGGACTCCCGACTTTCACCGAGATCAAGAAGGAATGCCCGCCCGGTGCCCTGGAAGATCCTCGCCCCGTTATCAAGCTCGCCGATGGCGACGTGCTGGTCGTGAAGCGCCGGTTCAGTGCTTTCAGTGGTAGTGACCTCGAAATCCTGCTGCGAGCCCAGGAGATCAAGCACCTTGTTCTCACGGGGATAGTAACCAGTGGCGTAGTACTGGTAACAGCCCTCGAAGCGGCTGACATGGACTTCCGGATCACCATACTGTCGGACCTTTGTGCCGACGCAGATCCGGACGTCAATGACTTTCTACTGCAGAAAGTGCTTTCTCAGCAGTGCGACGTGATAACCAGCGATCAGTGGATCAATGGATAGATACCCATGGCATTGCCGCAGCCGATTCGCGACGATCTCGGGATGGTCCGAACGGTTGTTGACTATCCGGGCTGGCTCGCGCGAGTCCACCCACGAGCGAGCAAGCAGCGGGTCAACGTCGACGACATCAACGTCTTCTTTCGCCGCTTCGGCTCAGGCGATCCCGTGCTGCTGCTGCACGGCGGGTTCATGTTCG
>JAHJCO010000050.1 GCA_018831265.1 Actinomycetota bacterium | reverse complement strand
GGCGCGGCGGAAGCGGTAGCCGGCTTTGTAGAGCTCGAGGAGCGGCGTGCCGCGCATCATCTCCTCGGTGAAGCCGGGCATATGGATGAGCAGGGGCGTCTGGTCCAGGCCCGTCTCGAGGTCTTCGAGGGCGAGCATGGTCTCGAGGAAGCTGCCGCGAAAGGGGACCACGGGGTAGGGGAAGTCGTCGCGGGCGCACCGTTCGGCCAGGCTGTCGACGAAGCCTGAGTAGCAGTCGTCGCGGTCGAGCCAGACCACGATGCCGCGACGCCGGAGCTCTCCTCGGACCTCCTTCTCCAGGGCCGCTGAGATTGGACGCGGGTCAGTCATGGTCGCCCTTTCTCGGCATCACGCCCGAACCACGGTGACGGTGACGCCCTCGTACACGACCGCCTCGACCGCGCCTCGCTCTTCCCAGGGGGTGTCGGAGGCGGGGTCGAAGATGATCAGGTAGCCCCCATCTCGACCCAGACGTTTGGAATAGGCCGCGACCTGCTCCAGCCCGCGTTGCAGGGCCCGCGAGGCGCTGGCCAGCTTGAGCTCGATCACGTCCTTCCGGCCTCCGAAATCCACGACCAGGTCAGCCCGTTTGGTGCCCACGGCGAATTCTCGGGCGATCCGGCCCCCGTGGTTCACGACTCGCTGAAGGTAGGCCATGAAGACCAGATGAGGTGCAGCCTCCTGGTAAGGCATGCCTTTGAGCAACACTTCGCCGTTCTCCTGCCAGAACTCGAGGAACTTACCGATCAGCTTCATCATGTCCAGAGTTCCGTCTTCCGCGACGAACCACTGGGGCTGGAGGTAGATACCCATCTGCACGTGGAAGCTGAGAATTCGGGGGATGATCTCGGCGTAGATGGGGTTGGCGATCACCATAGCGCCCTCCCGCTGGGCTACCAGACCGAGGTCGTGGACAAAGGAGAAGTCGTCGTTGAAGGTCGGGTCGAAGCTGACGTCGCCCGTCAGGATGGGCTCGATGACCCGGCGCACCCGGGGCTCGTTGAGCCGGGCCACGAGCGAGTCCAGGTGGGTGTCGCGTCGCTCGATCAGGGTCTCTTTGGCCTGCTCGATATGCTCGACGCCGATGACCTGAGTCCGGTCCCTCAGGTCTGTGGAGCAGATCTGATACGCCAACGCGTTGACCAGCCAGGGCTGGCCTTGACTGAGCTCGAAGGCGCGGGCCACGGCTTCATCGGTCCACTTCTGGCCGGTTTCGGCGGTGTGTTGGCGATAGAGTTCGTCCACCTCTTCGGCGTTAAAATCGCGCAGCCGGATGGACCGGACCTTGACGTTGAACGGCGAGGCCGTACCCGCGCTCTCCTGCTCGGGCCGGACTTTCATCTTGTAGTCCCGCACATCGCGCAGCCCGATCAGGGCCATGGAGTGGGGGAACCCCTCGGGTCGGTTGAAGTACCCGGCTCGAAGCTGGCGCAGCACCGAGAGCAACGATTCGTCGAGCAACGCGTCGATCTCGTCCAGGAAGAGCACCAACGGGCGTGGGCAGGCCCGAGTCCATTGCTCGAGATAAACAGCGAGCCGGCTCTCGCCCTCGATCTGGTCGAGATCGGCCGGAGGCGGCCGGAGCTCATCGGGCAGGTCTTGACGAGCGTTGGCTTCGATGGACCTGACGATACCCATCACCCCGGCCTTGATGTCGGAGCGCGCGGTCTGTCCCGTCTCGCAGGAGGCGAGTAAGGCCGCGTATTTCCCTTCAGCCGTAAGCGCCCGAGCGAGATGGCGGAAGCTGGTGGTCTTGCCCACCTGCCGGGGGGCGTGGACCACGAAGTAAAGCTGCTGGTCCATCAGGTCCCTGACCCCGGGGAGCCGATGTTCCCAGGGCAGCATGTAGTGATTGGCCGGGTTGCAGGGTCCGGCGGTGTTGAAGAAACGTTCCATGGTTACCTCAGAGTCAATGATATCTCATACCGGTTGAGCCTCACTCCTCGCCCTCGGCGGGTTGGGCCGTCGGTCGGCCCTCCCTTCTGGTAACTCCTTCGACAGACCTCGACAGTCGCCCGACGCGATCTTCGGGTCGCCCGACGCGACCTTCGGGTCGTCCGACGCGACCTTCGGGTCGCCCGACGCGATCTTCGGGTCG
>JAHJCO010000049.1 GCA_018831265.1 Actinomycetota bacterium | reverse complement strand
CGTTCACCCAGGTGTCCTTCCCATACATCCGATCCCTCCAAGATCCGCACTCTTACGTCTCCTGGAGGGATTCTAATGGTTGCTCTGGTGTGTACATTTTTATTTGAGCGAAACATGTACATTTTTATGTGACCATAAACAGGCAATCAGAAGGGTGCTTGGCCAGCTCGGCATTGAGTATGAGGAACAAGTAGTGGACTCCCGCTTCGCTGATTAGCTCAAGGAGTTAGCCTGCAATAGTAGTGGCAGCTATATCTGCCTCAAGTGGTTGGCCTTGCGGATAAACGTCGGGGACGGACGTTGGTGTCGGTCTGGTGGCATTGAGATTGGTCTCTCAAGGGGCCTCCTAAACGTTACAAGTCCTCCGTGAAGCCCCTTCCCTCTAAGATGCTCAATTTTATCGGGATTTAGATGCATTACGAAGCTCTCATCCAGATAAATGAGTCCAGCATCAAAAGCTCTGTGATAGGTGGGTGAAAGGCAGATTCCGTTCTTCACGTCATCGCTACTACCCGGCGCGTTCACCGGTAGGATATGAGATGCATCTAGAAGGTTTAGCTGTACTCTCGTAACAGCGCATTTGCTGCCATAGGCGGTCAACACGATATCTCTAAACGTAGCACTCCTGGCATTGACCAGCGTAGTTCTGAGTATCTTCTGCCTTTCAACGGGAAGCAATGAGATGGCCGAACCTGCAATCCTCTCATTGTCTGCTGCCTGTTGTAGCAAAGTAACTTCGTCGATACTGGCTCCTGCAAACTGATGTAGTTCACTGGCCTTCTGAATGTAGAAAGCCAGTCTGTCAGGCCTAATCCCGACCGCAATCTCGTCGTTTCCTTTTCTGTCGAAACCCAAGCCATTCGCGTCTGCGTGGTATAGCGCGTTTATGTCTATTTGAACGGAAGGCGAGCCTTGGGTGAAGTTCCTATGTTTCTGAACGTCGAACCCGGCAAACGCATTGAGGTCGGCTTTGTATCCGAGAAGAACGGTAACACCATTAGGGTTCATTTGTAGTGGAGACATAACGCCGGTCATCTGGATTCTGTACTCGTCTGGAAGCGAAGGCCGTCCGCCGTGAGTAAGATTCCAAATGTACGCCCAGACATCAACAGAGTCTTCGCTAAGTGAGACTATCAGCCTAACTGGGTTGGACCGCCTGGCGGGGACAACTACACTCGGGTTGCCTGAGGAGTCCAACGCTTCCAGTAATGCCTCAATCAGCTCTTGTCGGCGGACGGGAGGCATTAGCTCTCCTCATCGCTCTTGGTTTTCGAAGGACGAGCCTGTCCGCCATCCTCGACCAGGGAACCTTCGTCCTGTCCATTCCAGAGTATCCCGGTTCTGGGGATTCTGTAGTAGTTAGAACTGTCTTCGACTGGGTCTTTGTCCTTGCCCTCACCATTCTTGACCTTGGTTACCTGACCGTTCATAAAACGGCCCTTGGCACCCTGTAGATACTCTTCAACCAGTTCAACACAGGTCCACTTCCGCTTTAACCTTTCGCAGACTTCGCCAGTCACGCAGCTGCCAGCGAACGGGTCAAGTACCTTATCCGACTTGTCGCTGAGCATCCGTATGAAGAACTCCGGGACCTCCGCCGGGAACCTTGCAGGGTGGGGTTTGAGACCCTGTTCCTTGCAATAACGCAGGTAATAGCTATTGCTCTCCGTGTTGGCGACGGCAAGCAGGTTCGGCGGGATGGCCGCACCGTTATCTATGCTGAATTTCGTGCTGATGTCGTGTCCCGACGGTCGCTTCTTGGCCTGATAACCGTTCTTCAACAGGACCCGCATACTCGGACTATACGGTTGCAGGATTCGCCTGTTGCTTGCCTTTGGCCAAGGGGTAGGTGAGAGCCACCATACACAATTGACCGCATCCTTCACCCTGACCCTTCTGATGTTTACCCATTCAGCAGGCGTTGGCAGCTTTGAAGGATTCCACCAGTAGAACTCCTGTGCCAGATTGAATCCCAGCTCGTCGCATAGCATTATCAGAAGCTTGAAGTGGTACAGGCTTCTGGTCGGCTGGCCGGGAATCCAGGAGCCGCCGATATCAATGACGAGACTCCCATCGTCCTTTAAGACCCTCTTGAACTCCTCGCCGAACTGCTTGAACCATTCGACATACTCGTTGGCAGCCTTGTTGCCGTAGTCCTTCTTGCGGACAAGGCCGAATGGAGGACTTGTAACTATCAGGTCTATGCTGGATGCCTTCCACTTGGCCATAACGTCAAGCGCATCCCCAAGGACCATGGAACCAAGTTTTGTTTTGAAATATGTTTGTGGTTTATCTGTGTCTGTCATCCTATCCCTTAGATTTCGAGTTTCTTGATGGCCATCGCGTGTTCGGCCTCACGGTGGAATACGTCGGCGATTGATGGCGGATTGTCCCTGATGGCAGTGAGGTCATCGTGGTCAACCATTACGATACAAAGGCTCGACTCAGACATAATCTTGTTGGCGTAGCGACGACATTCACCGCCAATCTGGCCGGTTCCAACCATAACAATAACATTGCTTTTCAAGAGATGGGTCAGTCCAACTTCTTTCGCAACGTCGTCCAATGATACTCGTGAGCTGTTCTTGCATTGAATCTGCCATCTTGAGAACACAAGGCGGCTGGATTCGAATATCAAGTCCACTTCAGCGCCACCGGTCTGGTCTCCACGCAATCTGGTTGCTACATACCGCATATCAACAAGACGCATCAGCTTGAAGGCCAATGCCTCGAGTGCCAATCCCCTGAGGTGCTTATCGTCGGAGTCGAGCTCCTCAAGAATCTCTGCCATCGGTTTCCTCAGCAATGGGTAGACGCCGGGGGCCACTTGTCTTTCAAGCTGTCCCAGGAGAGGCAATACAATCTTATCTACCAGTATATCCGTGGGTGTGACAAGGAATGGCTTGGCTCCTCGTCCAGCTTCCTTTGTTCCCCTCGTCAGGGTGACATAACCCGCAGATTCCAGTGGGTACAATACTTGCTTTGGTAAGTTCTTTTCGTTGTACTTAACGCCGTATGTCGTGGCCGCCAGCTTCTCAACCTCGTTTGAGGGATAGGTGCCAAGGCCGTCCATATTGGCAAGCGTCCTGATGTAAGCTCTCTGTTCTGGGCTGAAGACTGCAAGCTCATCGAACTCCTCAAGAGTGGCGCCAGAGAGCTCCTTGACCTTCGCCTCGTTGATTGTCCAGCCTCCAGAAAACACCTCCGCCTTCTCGAGCCAGAGCCTCATTGTACTGGCGTGTTTTCCTCCCCTGGGGAAGTGAACTCCCCGTTCGTCGAGCCACTCTCGAAGATTCAGGAGAGTGACGGTCTCACCCGATGCCTGGATGTCTCGAATACATTGAACAAGGTTCATTCCGTTCAGATTGAGAAGGATGTGCTTTCCGAACTCCGCGTAGAGCTTGCCTTCATCGTCACGAATCGCATACAGACTTTTCCCGAGGTCCGTCAGCCTCGCATCCCGGTCAACTAATCCGTAGGCAATCATACTGAGCTTGGTATTATCTGCCAACTTGCCGCGATTGTAGTCGCTGGTCTTGTAGTTCTCGAAGTACTCTTTTCGGACGGCGGCTTCAAACGCCTTCCAGTCTCCGCCGTGTTCCTCTGCCAATTCAAGCAGTTGGGGAAGCCTGATTTGAGCAGGGGAGAATTCGCTACCAAAGGGGAGGTCACTTTTCCCCAAAATCCACCTCGTTCAGAACTCTCTGAGGAGGTATTTCCCCCTCAAATCTACTGCTACTTCTCTCGCCGACGTGACGAGACCTTTTGGCTTGCCAGAAAGATTTCACAACTGAGGTTAATTGAGGTGCCGCTTCTGCCTAGAAAGCCAAGCAAAGCAGAAAATCGACGGGGTAGGCAGTCGTCGCTGGGATACAGGAGATTGGTCGAGAGGGATTATGAGATTCAGCCTCCCCGCTGCTAGAATCATATCGTTCACTGTTTTGATAGCTCGGCGAAGACAATTTGACTGGTGGTAGCTCGTGACGAAGCCCAAGGTCTTTATATCCTACTCGGCGCATCATCCTGGACACGTGAAATGGGTTGAACGAACTCTGGCAACGCCTCTGAAACAGGACGGAGCCGATGTCTTCTTCTATCCTTGGGTCGAACATCGAGGGCTCGGTGTTCCTCTCGACGATATTCTGAGAGAAGAAATCCAAAAGAGCGATTTTGTCTTGATGGTATGCAACCCAATATACAAGAAGAAAGCAGAAGGCGAGAAATGCTGGACACAAGAGGAATGCAGCATTATCACAAAGGAGATTTACAAGAGTGGGTTACGAGGAAAGTTCATTCCGATACTCCAGTCTGGCTCTCCCTCAGATTCAATTCCAGATTTCATTTCCAAATCTGAACGTCCAGGCTGGGCTGATTTCAGGACTAAGGCTAAGATTCAGCGGAGCTACAAAAATCTATCCCTGAAGATGGGGCTTCTCGACGAATCTGAAACGCCAGAAGGCGATGAGGACAATTCTCGGTCCGCAGGAACGCTTACGACGGACGCCTTCGTGTTGACTGAGACGAAGGGAGTACATCAAGGAGTCAGCTCTAAACAGATTGATTTGAGAGGAATGGCACTGCAGAGACTATCGTTTGATGTCCGTTCTTCTAGTCCTCATTGGCGAGCTGGATTCAAACTCGAAGACCCTGAGTCAGCCGTCAAGCTTCCCGAACTTGTTCATCGACGAAGCTTACTTTTCCACGTGGGGAATAGCAGGAACTCGATAAAGCCAGATATCTTTCCACTGGTTACGGGATACCACGACCAGGACAAGTATGTCAGCGAACCCGGCAGGAGAAGAAGCGAACCTGCCATCCCACAAGACCAGATGGATTGGGTACAACAGGGGAAGAACATTCATATAGAAGCGGTGAGACGAGGCGATGCCGTTCTCTGTTCCATTGACGGCCGTCCCCAGAAGATAATCGAAGATGTTAACCCCAGTCTTTTCTACTCGGCGTTCTTCGTTGCTTGGGGAGACCACTATGACTCAGATGAAACCAAGCAAAGAGAATACGAGGTTCAGTTTTCAAACGTTCAATATGAGGTGGGGTTGGAAGCGAATCGAAGCAATGTAGTTGAAGAAGCAAAGGCGGAGCTCGAATCTCGGTACGGAATAATCCAGTCGGCAACAGGGTACATGGCCGTCACCACCGCTGTTCACGGTTTCGGTGAAGTATTACTGGCCAGCGATGTTCTCAAGGGTTCGGCAGACCGCTTGTTGGCCGATGCTGAGGGCCCCTCACTTGATGAATGGGAAGCAAGTCAGAGGGGTGGGTGGCTCAGGCTGCCAGTTCAGAGAAACAAGAAGGCAAGGCTGGGTTACGAGATACTGGTTAGGCTTGAGGAACACCAAGGCGAACCCGAATACGATTTTGTGAAGAGAATCAGCAGCTACGGAATAGCCATTTCGAAGCAGAAGAGGACTGACGATTGCGTGGATGCATTCGTGGCAAATCTAATCGACCCCCTGTGGGAATACCTGACAGATGAGCTTAAAACGTAGGAAACACTACTCGCCTTCGGCTCGACCAGCTTCGCTGGAACACCTTTCCGAATCCCCCCAATCTTTCCCCCGTTGGGGGAACGCTTCGCGTGGTCGCCTGCGGCTCCAACCCTAGCGGGTAAAGGCGGCACGTCCTGGACCACTGACAGGCTCGAGGACCAAGGCCAGGTGGCGATTCAAGGAGTCCGATATCCCAGACGTTGGACGACGGGGGGCTACCCCCGACGGACAATGAAGAACACTGTACCCGGCGGCAACTCGGCAACCTGTAGCGAACTGAGCCAGTCACCCCGTTTGCCACTCTAACCCCCGCCGGACTGGTAGCAGGGTGGGAGACGAGAAAAGAGATGGAGACATTCCACCAAATCCTGAGAACGTGTCTCGCCGACCACCTTACGGAGTAGGAAAAGGGTACGTGAGGGAACTGTCCTCAACGCCGAGTGCCAACGAACTCCACGTCGACCAGACGAGCCACCCGACGAGTCGGAACTCTACGTTGAACAACGAACCGCCTGCGACTCGCAGACACCGAACGACCAGTGACCCCACGTTGACCAACGTACCCCCTGTTGCAAGACAGACCACGGCGACAAGACGGACAAAGCGAAGGCATGGCGACCCGCAGGTTACGTGAGAGTAGCAGACGTGACCGCCGACAGGTTAAGAATAGGAAAGGAGCCTCGAGCCGAAAGCAGTTCCGTGGCGTATGAATCGATGACGTTGTAGCCGTGGCGTGGCGTGTGAATGTTCGTTGTACGGTTCTCGGGGGGTTACGTGGGGGTTCTCCTCATCTAGGATTCTCAACGTGGAGTTGAAAACCAAAGTTTCTGGTCACTACCTTATATTCCTAGCGTTGGTGAGAATCTGCATTCGGGGTAGACCGTGGTCGAAGCGGAATGGGTTGTTTCTGTCTGAAATCTGACCATCCCGGGTTGTGGGGAGGTTTAGGGGTGGTTTGGAGGTGGTTTAGGTGGCGGTCCACAGCACAGAGAACCCAAGACTTCTTGACCTGCAAAGCAAGTCCTAGCCGCTTCTCACGACCCCTTAACGACATAATAAAAACGGGAGTTTCGCTTGGCGCTGTCATACGGCAGCGGTATGGTCCCGGGGTAGTTTAGACCTGGTTTGGAGGTGGTTTAGGGTGGTTATTGAGAAAAGGGATACAAGATGACCAACAAACCGCAGCCACGGACCCGCAAACTGACCCCCCGTGACGACGTGCCAGGAGTAATGGATGCCGACCAAACGGCGGCGTACTTAGGCGTCGGAGTTAAGACAGTCAAACGTCTAATAACGAACAAGAAAATCCCGGCGGTAATGGTTGGTAACACCTGGCGAGTTCCACGCCGGACCCTCGACGATATTCTTGACCAAGAAGGGAAGAGAAATCTCAATGGTAATGACCGCCACTAAACGTCCGCTGTCTACGAAACGGACCAGGGCATCTGACGCCTGGGGTCAGATGAATCCTCTGGATAAAGACCTGTTCCAATCCCTCTACACTCTCGACGTTCTGACGATACCGATTGCGGCTCAGATGCTCAGCTCGGCCGCCGACCCGAAGAACGGTGCCAGAACCGTCGGTCAACACCTTCATAAACTCAGGACTCTCGGTCTAGCCGATTACGTTGAACGCAAACGCAAGCTACGTATCTACTATCTCACCGAACTTGGACGGTTTCTCGGTGGTGTTCTGGCTACTGGCCGGTGGGACGCCGTCGGAAAAGTGAAAGACCCCCTTAGAGGTGGAGAACTGTTGAGGCAACCGTACACGAATCACTTCCTCGAGGTAGCTGAGATAGCTGCCAGTTTTTCCTATTTACGTGACCGCCAGGTCGGACGGCTCGAACAGTGGCACGGTGACTACCGGGAACGTCCTTGGGAGTGTAGCTGGCTCGGCGTAAATCACCGACTCTATCCAGACGGTCGGGGATTCGTGACGGACGAGAACGGGGGAGCTTTCTCGTTCTTACTCGAACTCGAACGGAACAATCCGAAACAAGATGAGGCAGTCGAGAAGTTCAGGAAATACTGCTTGATGCAGGTCACACGAGAGTACACTCGGCGTACTGGCGAGGATAAAATGCCGCCGGTCTTGGTCGTCGTTGTCTCACCATACAAATCTGTTGCCGCCGTAGAGACAGCAGTGGTGGCAGGAACATTGCAGGCACGACTTACCATATCCGACGCCAGCCGCAGAATCGTCTTCGCCATTGCCACCCTGACCGCCATTAGAGACCACGGCCCCTATGCTGATATTTGGCGCTGTCCAGTCCAGGCACTCTCAGACGTGGGGTTCTACGAGTTGTACGGAATCTTGAGGGGTGATGGTCGTGTCGTGGCAAGCTAGACAGCCAGGAAGCGTCTGGGTGGTTTAGATTGAAAACGCCTGTCTAGTTGGAGTTACACAGGCGAAAAGAATCGAAGGCGAGAATCGGGGTCAAAACAGCAGTTACACAGGCGGAAATATGTATTTCCGCTAGTAGTGGTCGATAGGAGGAATGACGTGGCAATCAAGTGGTTGGACGCAGAACAGGTAAATCAACTGCTGGTAACGGTCGAGAAGCGCAAGGGCTTAATCGGTCAACGAGACACCGTTATCGTCCGCCTGTTGTGGGAAACGGGGATGAGAATCGACGAGTGCCTTTCGCTAACTACTGCCGACGTGAATCTCGACCGCAAGGAAATCAAGATTCGTCGTGCTAAACGGAACAAGTCGAGGACCGTGGCGTGGAGAAACGAAAGGACCACAGAGTTGCTACGGGAGTGGCTGGCCGTTCGGCCTGAAAGCGATTACGTCTTTCCCATAGTCCGGGGTCCGGGTCGAGGCGGGGAAGCTAGCAAAGGAAACAAAATCCCGACGAACTCGTGGCGTGGCGAGATGAAGAGGTACGTACAACAGGCGGGGTTGCCTCCGTGGGTATCCAGTCACAACCTTAGGCACTCGTTCGCTATGTATATGTTGGACCGTGGAATGTTGTTGCCGGAGCTTCAGGTGCTTCTAGGACACTCGGATATGTCCACAACGGGTCAGTACGTGGCGGTTCACAACAAACAGGCGCTATCACGTGCCAAGAGTATTATGGACAACTTCTGATGACGGTGGAGCCGAAAATAGTTTCTCGTATTTGGTCGGTGATGTAACAGTTCCACGTCCTGTATTCGGGCTAGGGTATGGTCGAGGCGGAATGGTAGATTTGGCAACATTGGCATTCCCCCGGAGAGTGGGGAGATGGCAGAAGGTATATAGGTTAGATTCAGGCGGCCCGGTCGTCTTTGTCTCCTACCCGGAGATAACAGGGTCAAGCGGCTGGGTCGCCCCTCTTTCCATGATTCGACACTCCTTACATAGCCTGCCAGGATAGTATGATTCCTCGCAGATTATCCGTCGTCACACTCTGATATAATCGCGTCCAACGGTAACCCGGCGTCAAGGGACCATTCCAAATATCCCCAAGAGTTGCCGCATTAAGAAAGGTTCTGCCGGGTTGCCTTCCCCTTTGTTGAACAAAGAAAGAGACCCCTGTTTCCAGGGGTCTCCTATGTTCCCCTTCATTTGCTAGTTCCCCCTAGCGACTCCCCTCATTTCTGGTCATCTGTACTTGTCCCAACCCGGACCCCAGTAACCATAGTATCCTACCGGCTGTTGCAACTCCTCGTCGACCAAAACGTAATTTCCGTGTTCGATTCCGAAATCGAACGACCGCTTGTTGATGACGAATGCAACCGGGTAGGACGGAACACGCATGGCGTACACATAAAGTGGGTACTCCTTCCCATTCCGTACCATGTCGTTTGGGTACCGCCACCGTTCCAGTTTGGCGGACCCTGACTCGAGAGCTTCGCGAACGGTATCGCCGAAAGCATCATCCAGTTTGAAGACTGGTCGTCTTGGCATCCTTCTCACCTCCTCTCTACCTGCTTTGAGTTTATTGACCTTCTACCACAAGCTTGCGATTCTATTGAGCCTTATTTGACAGAGCTTCATTGACTCGTACACCTGCCAAGACAACCTGTATCCCTGGTACTTTCAAAACTACAGCTCTGTCATTGAGCCAAATATCAACCATTGGGAAGCTGTCTTTCCAAAGCATTGAAGTGATAATTAATTTGAATCGCTTGGGGTCTAGATAAATACTTGATGTTCCCGTTTCGACCTTGGCGAGTTCCAGTAGAGTCGTAAACTGACCGTCCTCTCTCCACTTCAATGCTGAATCCCCGGAGCTGACAGAGGCCCGAAGCAAACCCCTGTGTTCCTTCAGGAAACTGTTCGTGAGATTCTTGGTTGCGCGACGCAAGTCAGCTGACAACACGCATCCATGGCTCATTTCGTTGATTGTTAGCGCACCGGATATACCAATGGGGAACCCGCCTTGCTGAATAATGGGCACATGAGCTATCGCCGGACCGTTGGTTGACTCAAAAGAGATTTCGGCTTCATCATCCTTTACGTGGACTGTAATCGACTGCGGATTGTGCTTCATTACCTCTCGAAACCGAGGACCGTGGAGAACAACCGGTGGGATGGCAGCATCTGTATCGACGTCCAGAACAATAACTGCGAAGTGGTCTGTCGCAATGACCTGCTTTCCTGCGATGAATAGGTTACCTGTGATGCCTGCCGTTTTCGACTTGTCTATCGCAGCAACCAGCAGCTTCGCCTCTTGCCTAGTTAGTGTAAACTCTCCCATCTTTCTGTTCCCTTTCTTGATAGAGCCTGTATGTTTCTTTCTCTAATAACATTGTCTCAGGGATTCGAGAAATCGCACCCGTAGACTTCTTGGAAATTAGTAGTAGTTTGAAATGAATGGAAATGGCTTAACCAAGGGGATTGTCGAGGTTAACTACCAGTTCTTTCTTAAAAAGACGCCTTCAGCAAGAATGGTAATATGCGACCAATTTGTCCAAAGTTACAGCGATGGCGAAGGCAGTTGGACCTACTCACATTCCCACAGTAGAATATTCCTGCGAGCAACAAGGTAACGAATCTAGGAGGCTGGGTGGCGAAGCTTCGCAGGAATCCAATCAGCTCGGTGGCGAAAAACGTCACGGGATTCTCGACACCCGTGTTTGGTCTCAACTGGAATCCACCGAAAGACAAACGACAAGCCGTAGCGGCGCTGATAACATATCTCGAGGACAAACGGGTCTTGTATGTTCCCCACGATATGGAATACGAGTGTTGGGCCGCAGAATCGGTGCTTCAGGTTAGGGAAGAACTCACGAGGACTCTTCAAGCGTTTCCGTTAGATGACGACCTCTCGCGTCCAATAAAGTCTATGCAAGCAGCTTGCAGAATGTTTCTTGACCTAATGGGGCCGCCAATGGGTCGGGGTCGTTTCTTTGATGACCAAAATATGTGGGTGGCAATAGGACAATTGAGGGGTATGTTTGGAGCTGAACTCGCTAAACTCTCTTTGGCTTATGGAGTAGAGGTTGAAGGTGAATTAGCTGGCATTATTCCGTACCAAGATGACGAGGAGTGATTCTGGCGTTGTCATCGAGAAATGCTCCTATAAAGTAAACCACGCCAGTCCCGGTTTCCCAGGAGGGCGTGGAAGACATAGTCATGATATATCACGCAGGCTCTGCTGTGTCAATGTCGATTGGGGGAACTATGGTGGACAAGATTCCCGAGAAACCCGAGACACTTCGCGTGGTTGTCTTCATTGACGGCCAGAACTTCTACAATGACTGCAAACGAGTATTTGGCCACGGAGAAACCCACCCACATTTGCTGGCACAGGAGTTGTGTTCCTCTGCCGTTGGCGGACCAAATCGCACACTGCAAGAAGTTCGATTCTACACTGGGATTCACGGTCCAAGACGCGACCCAAAGATGAACTCCTATATGCAGAGACGGTTGTCCGCTATGCAAAAGAACGGCGTTACCACCATCTCGCGACCACTGAAGTATTCAGAAGAGGTGGTTGAAGACCGGCACAAGCGTGGCCAGTACAAGAAGATATGGAAAGGTAGAGAGAAGGGAATTGACGTACGACTGGCACTCGATATGGTTATCTACGCCATGATTAACAAATACGATATTGCTTCGCTCGTGAGTCGGGATTCCGATTTGGAAGAGGCTATTAACGATGTGTTCCTGATACGTAAAGCGTTTGAAAGATGGATTACTGTCGAGAATGTCTTATGCTGTGAGACAACCATTTCAGGCAAGTCCAAACCCTTGCCAGGCCTCGACCCTCCAATGAGGACTATCCATTTTGACCAGGACTTCTTCGACAAGATAAGGGACGATACTGACTATTGGAATCCGCCTTCAATATCTCCATCCAAATAATAAAGGGGAACACCCCTAGTTTAGCTCTTCGACTATGCGACGGGTTATGCCACCAACCGCAACCTCCCTACAGGACTGTACCGCCGGTGAAGTTCGCTGACGTCGGCTCCGACCAAATGGACGTACTTCTCTGCCATCCTCGTAGTTGTGTGACCAAGCATCTTCTGTAGTGAATGTGTGTCGCCACCCGCCTTTATCCACTGGGTCGCAAACGTATGCCGACACGAATGAGGACTGCACCTTGTACCCTTTATCCCGGCTCGGGCTCCCAGACGCTTGATTGCCACACATAGACAATTCCTGGTCATTCCCTCTCGGGTCTTCTGCGAGATGAAAAGCGCGTCGTCACAGGCGTCAGCTGGACGATAAGCCAACCACCTGCTGATGGCTCGAGCTGTCGTGTCCGAGAAGAACACGTACCGTTCTTTCTGACCCTTCCCGTTCCTAACCAGTAGCGACCGACCATCAAGGTCAACGTCGTCGAGGGTAAGGCTGCAGCACTCCGAGGCTCGAATCCCGGTGTCCAGAAGGACGAGGACGATTGCCAAGTCCCTCGGTCTCTTCTTCGCCACCTGAATCAGTTTTCTAATGTCGTCCTCTGGTAGCACGTGTGGGAAAACGGTTGGCGTCTTGGGGTTGGGGATAGGTACCATAACGTCGGTCTTCAAGTACCCCTCCGAGTGGAGCCACCGGCAGAAAGTCCGCAGCACTTTGATTCTGATACCGAGGGTTACGGGACCAACGTCGAGCCCGGCAAGGAACTGCCGGATGGATGCCGTCGTGAGGTTGAGGTTGTTCTTCTCCAGATACCCCACGAACTGTCCTGTTCCGCCGTCATAATCAGAGAGGGTCCGGGGAGAGACGCCTTGTAGTTGTTTGGCAAGAAGATAGTCTTGTCGAGCCAATTCCCAGTCCAAATTTCCGGCCATAAGTTGTTACCGCCTTTCACGTTTAACGGCGGTGTTTTGGCCGGTGTGAATCCCAAGGAATCGCTTGCCGTAGGCGATGGTGGCGCATACGGGATTTGAACCCGTGTTACCGCCTTGAGAGGGCGGCGTCCTGAGCCAGGCTAGACGAATGCGCCGTGTTCTCATCAAAAACGACCCGGGTTACCGGGTCCTCTTGATTATACCAGATGGCTGGGGGAGGAGGATTCGAACCCCCGCTACCTGAGCCAGAGTCAGGTGTCCTACCACTAGACGATCCCCCAGCGGCGAGTACTGATGATACAGAAGCGGGGCCTGTTTAACAACGGGTGGGATCAGTCGCCTGGCGCGTGGATTCACGTTCGCGGATCTGTACCCGTGCCGAGCATCCTCGGTGTCAGCCGGCGTTCGAGCCACTCCCTGACCTTCGGCTCCCTGCCGGCCAGGTCGGCGTGCCAGGCCCCGGCCACCGTAACCACCTCGACCGGGCGCCTCACCCTCTGCACGAAGACGTCTATCTGCTCGGGCGGGCACACCTCCCACTCGCCGAAGTACAGGATCTTCGGTACGGGCGGCACATCGGGCGCCACGTCCAGGGGTGTCGGCCCGCCGTCGGGTGAGGCATCGGCCCTCATCCCCATGAGGCGCAGGCCCGAGCGGACCAGGCGTGGATGTCCGGCCGCCCAGGGTGCGATCTCGGGGAAGACCGGCGGGCATCCGATGGATACCAGCGCGTCGAACGGCACTCCCCTGGCGCCGGCGACAAACGCGGCGGCGGCACCCAGGGAGAACCCCGAGACCGCCACCTTCTCGAAGCCCATCCGCCTGACACGTGCCAGCACCGCCTCCAGGTCCTCGGACACCTTGCCGAAGCCCAGCGGGCAGCGGCCCGTGCTGCGGCCGTGTCCCCTGAAGTCGAAGGTGATAACGGTGAACGACCGTGACAGCTCCTCGGCCAGTGCCACGACCTGGGAGTGGGAAGAGCCCACCACCGCCGGGTGGGCCACCACTACCGCCCGCCGGGGGTCCGAGCCCAGCACCGTGCAGAACAGTTCCACGCCATCCGTACCGCCCACGTACATGTTGCAGTGAGGCCCCGGAGGCGGCCTGCGGTCGTTCCTGATCCCCCGCAGCACCGGCAGCAGCGCGGCCGCCTGGTACGCTCTCTTGAAGTCCACGCTCATCACGCACGCAGTATAATCGATGGGGAGGTAACCATGGCGAAGGAAAGACGAACGCTTCAGGAAATATACAGGGGTATCCGCAAGCCGATGGCTCCGCCCGGAAAGGTGGAGAAGAACAGGCGGGGCAGGCTCCGCGAGAAGGAAGACCGCAGGGAGATGGAACGTTACCGGGGTCGCGGTGGCACCCGGGGAGAGGACTGATACGGATGATCCTGGAGAAGCCCTGGGGCGTCATCAAGGAGTACACACTGAACCAGATCAGCACTGTAAAGATGCTGCTGGTGGCCCCCGGCGGTCAGACCAGCGTCCATCATCACCGCCTGCGCGACGACATGTGGGTGATACTGGACGACGGCCTGGAGGTCCAGGTGGGGGAGGAGGTCCTCCATCCGAAGGCGGGGGACGAGTTCGTGATAAGGGCCGGGACCCCGCACCGGATCACGGCCCCGGGCGAGGCCGGACGCGTGCTGGAGATCGACTTCGGCTTCACCACCGAGGAGGACACCTTCGACCGGGAGTCCTCCGAGGACGATTAGGACGGACCCGAACGACCCCGTTTCACTAATACTTTACGACTAATGTGCCTGGCACCGGTATTAGCGGGAATCTTCCGAAACGACCAAACCGCTGTTCGGTAGACACCAATCGCCCTAGCACCTGGTGTCGGAGGTTTGCCTAACAATACAAGCATCTTCACCAAATAAGCAACACAAGCAACTCCAGTAACGGCCAATCGGGCTTCAAAGGGGAATTCGGAGCGATTTGCGTGGTTGTTGATTCATCAATCAAGTACTGTTGAAAGTGTGAGCAAACCTCCGACACCGCCACATTCCCTGGATTCTACCCACATATTCTTGTGAGGAGTCCGTTTTCTTTTGGCAGTACGGATGGTTATTATAGAATACGCGAGAGCAGCGCAGAGCAAGCGGGAGATCGGGGGGTCAGACGTTTGCAGTGCCGTTGGAGCGCGTCGATTTCGATAAGGATATAACGCAATGAAAACGTCTGACGCACCTCATCGTTAAGAAAGACTGCCATGAGCTCGTTTTCACAGAAACGCAACGTGAAGAAGCTGGTTCAGGCGCTCCGGAAGAGTATGACTGAGGATAAGTCGAGCCATGTCTGGGACACCGACACGGAACGACTCGCGGAGTCCCTCTATGACGGGATGCTGGCCTGCGTCGAGGACGAGCTCTACCTGCAGGAGTTCCTGCCGTACGGCTCCATGTACCGGCTGGCGGGCGAGCACGGCGTGCGGCGTCGCAACCGGAACGTGCCCATAGAGAGCGTGATGCAGGAGCATATCGCCATCAGGGACGTCTTCTGGGAATACAGGCGCAACCGCTCCGATAAGGTGCACGACTTCGCCGTCGAGAAGAGGGTCATCCAGTGCTTCAACGGGGTCCTGCAGGCCACTGTGCAGGCGTACCAGACCCGCGAGCCGACCATGGACGTACTCGACCCGCTGCGGGACCCGCTGACGGGTGTGTTCAACTCCCTCTACTTCCAGACCCGCCTGGAGGAGGAGATCAAGCGCAGCGAGAGGTATCTGCGCGACGTCACGGTGGTGCTGATGCACGTAGACTCCGTGTTCGACCCCGGGTCGGAGGAAGAGGCAGAGCTCATGAGGGCGGTCGCGAGGGTGCTTCGGCGCAACTCGCGCGCCTCGGACATACTGGCCAGGCTCGAGGCCAACCAGTTCGCCGTGCTCATGCCGGAGACCCGCTCCGAGCATGCCGAACTGGCGGCCGCGAGGCTGAAGAACCAGGTCGCCGAGTACCTGCCGGGGATGGGAGAGGGCTTCACCGAGATCGGCATAGAGGTGGGGCTGGCCTCGTACCCCGAGCACGGCGAGGACGGGGCCGTCCTGCTGCAGGAGGCCTCCGAGAGCATCATGAGGGAGGATTCCGGGGGAGACTGAAAGACCCCCTCGAAGCGATGGATTTCCAGAGGATAGCGCGCCCGCAGATAAAGGACCTGCCGGTCTACAGCCCGGGAATGGGTACGGACGAGGTGCGGCGCCGGTACGGGGTGACAGACGTGATCAAGCTCGCCTCGAACGAGAATCCGCTCGGGCCCAGCCCCATGGCCCTGGAGGCCATCAAGGGCTCCCTCGAGGAAGTCTCGGTCTACCCCGACGGGGCCTGCACGGTACTGAGGGCCAGGCTGGCCGAGAAGCTGGGGGTCCCGGCAGAGCGCTTCATCTTCGGCAACGGCACGGACGAGGTCATCGACTTCATCTTCTTCGCGTTCTTCAACGAGGGGGACGCCGCGGTGATGGGAGATCCCACCTTCTCCTCCTACTTCCTCTCGGGGATGACCATGGGGGCGTCGCTCAGGTACGTGCCCCTGCACGAGCACTCGCACCACGTCGAGGAGATGCTGTCCGCGGTGGACGGAGCGACCAAGGCCGTGTTCGTGGGCACACCCCACAACCCGACGGGCACCATCTGCGACCGGGAAGACCTGGAGACCATGCTGGGGGGATTGCCCCCCGACGTGCTGCTGGTCTGGGACGAGGCCTACTACGAGTACGTCGACCGGCCCGGTTATCCCGAGAGCCTGGACTACATAATGGAGTACCCGAACCTGGTCGTGCTGCGCACGTTCTCCAAGGTATACGGCCTGGCCGGCCTGAGGGTCGGCTACGGCATCGCGCACCCGCAGATAGTGGACTACCTGGAGCGGGTCAGGCCCCCGTTCAACGTCAACAGCCTGGCACAGGTAGCGGCGTGCGCGGCGCTGGACGACACCGGGCACGTGGAGAGGAGCAGGGCGGTCAACGCCGAGGGCAAGCGTTTCCTGGCTTCCGAGCTGGGACGTCTCGGGATGGACCCGATCCCCACGCAGGCCAACTTCGTGCTGTTCCGGTTCGACCACCTGATCGAATCGCTCACGCCGAAGCTGCTGGCCCGGGGGATTATCGTTCGCGACGGGGCTTCGCTCGGCTATCCCGGGTACGTGAGGATGACCATCGGCACGGGCGAGCAGAACGCTGCCGTGATAGGCGTGATAGAGGAGATACTGGCGGAGGAAGAGGGAGGGTAAATGCGCGCTACCATAGTCATTCCAACCTACTGGGGCCGCCCCTCGACCGAGATGGTGCGCCCCGAGGACGCGGTCTACGACCATCCCACGGAGCTCGACAGCACCGGCACTCTGGAGCAGGCTTTGCACAGCATAACCGTCCTGGACAGCAAGGACTTCAACGTGGTGGTGCTGGCCTGCGCGACCAGCCCGGACATCGCCGAGAAGGTGGAAGAGAAGGTCAAGGGGATTGCGGGCACATTCCGCGGCTACTTCCCGGTGGCCGTCGTGTCGCACGGGTTCGAGAGTCGGTTGAAGGACAGGGTGGGGGAGGCCGCTGGCGGCGAGCTCGCCGAGCTCGGACCGGAGATGCTCTCGCTCACCGGGTACTCCAACATCCGCAACATGTGCCTTGTGGCTGCAGAGCTCGCCCGTTCCGAGGTAGCGGTGCTCTTCGACGACGACCAGGTCTACGAGGATAAGCACTACCTGGACAAGGTATTCGAGAACATCGGCAGGGAGATCGACGGCAAGTTCCTGGGGACCATCGCCGGCTACTACATCCGCGCGGACGAAACCATCTACCCCCAGCCGTGCACCGAGCACGACTGGTGGATGGCCGAGTGGCCCAAGATCGACGCGATGCGGGATGCCTTCAAGATAATCGAGGAGGAGCCGCGGCTGAAGCCCACCCCCTGGGTGTTCGGCGGGAACATGGTCATACACCGCGACATTTTCCGCAGGATCGCCTTCGACCCCAACGTGCGCAGGGGGGAGGACATAGACTTCCTGACCAACTGCAAGTTCTTCGAAATCGACTTCCTGCTGGACAACCAGCTGGCCATCAAGCACCTCCAGCCCGCCTCGAGCGGGCCGGCCTGGAAGGGCTTCCGCGAGGACCTCTACCGGTTCGTGTACGCGCGCGAGAAGCTGCGCCGGCAGGTTCCCGGTGCTTGCCCCAGGCTGGTGACGGTGGAGGACCTCGATCCCTACCCCGGCAGGCTCATGCGGGACGACCTGGAGGAGCTCATCTACCGTACCTGCGTGCTGACGGGGCTCAACTACATGCATTCGTCCGACAGCAGTGAGACCTATGAGGTAGGATTCATCGAGACCATGAGGAATATCTTCTACGCGCGCTACGACGCGCCGCCGGACCACGACCCGTTCCAGTGGTACCTGGAGTTCCGGGAGCGCTGGGAGCAGCTCATGGGTTTCCTGGCGACCGACGACTACATGTCGAAGGAGCTTCTGGGGGCTATGTGACCCGGGCCGTCGGGCACCGGTGAGACTTCTGTCGGCACCTGGACGGAACGCGGTCACTTGGCGGTACTCGAAAAGGACGTAATCGATCAGGTTCACAGGATCGGCCACGCCGACATCCTGGTGGGCATCCCTTCTTTCCGCAACGCGGACACGATCGCCCACGTCGTAAAGCAGGCCGGGATCGGGATGGTCGAGTACTTCCCCGACATGAAGCCGGTGCTGGTGAACTCCGACGGCGGATCGAAGGACAGGACCCGCGAGGTGGTGCTGGCTACGGAGGTACCCCCGGAGGTCACCAAGATTGTCACGCCGTACCGCGGGGTGGCGGGAAAGGGCAGCGCCTTCAACACCATCTTCGAGATAGCGGACCGCCTGGGCGTGAAGCTCTGCATCGTGGTGGACTCCGACCTGCGCAGCATAACCCCCGAGTGGATCAAGAACCTCGGGTTCCCCATCATGGAGGACCGCTTCGACTACGTCAGCCCGCACTACCTGCGCTACAAGTACGACGGTACCATCACCAACGCGCTCGCGTACCCCATGACCCGGGCGCTGTACGGCCAGCGGATCAGGCAGCCGATCGGCGGCGACTTCGGGTTCTCGGGGAAACTGGCGTCCGTCTACTCGAAGAGGGACGTGTGGGACACAGACATCGCCCGCTTCGGGATCGATATCTGGATGACCACCCTGGCCATGAACGAGGGGTTCGAGGTCTGCCAGTCGTGTGTCGGCCTGAAGCTGCACAACAACAAGGACCCCGGCAGCGACCTGGGGGCGATGTTCCGGCAGGTGGCCGGCACCATGTTCACCCTTATGACGACGTACGAGAAGAACTGGATGGCGGTCGAGGGATCGCAACCCGCGGCGGTCTTCGGGGAGCAATGCGAGATAGAGCCCGAGGAGGCCCCGGTATCGTTCGAGAACCTGCTCGACCACTTTCGCAAGGGGTACGAGGAGCTCTCCGACATGTGGCGCATGCTGCTGAGGCCCGAGAACCTCGCCGCCATCGAGCGGGCCTACAGGATGGGCGACGAGGAGTTCGAGTTCGCCAGCGGCATATGGGTGAGGACGGTCTACGACTTCGCCATCGGGTACAACTTCGGTCCCTTCAGGAAGGAGGCCCTGGTGGACGCCCTGCTGCCGCTGTACTGCGCGAGGACCGCGCACTTCATCAGGAAGACCGAGGAGCTGAGCAGCTTCGAGGCCGAGATCGAGGTGGAGCGCACGGCCGAGGCGTTCGAGGCCCTCAAGGAGTACCTGCGCTTCTACTGGAAGGAAGCCCAAGACAAGCAGTAAACCAACCCATGGACGAACCAGGGGGTCAGACACTTGCATGCGCTCAATTCCCGTCAGCACTTCGATTGGAGTCAACGCATGCAATTGACACTGCTCAGGATTTGCACGTCGACAAACCCATGGACGAACCGGGGGGTCAGACACTTGCATGCGCTCAATTCCCGTCAGCACTTCGATTGGAGTCAACGCATGCAATTGTCTGACGCCCCTCATTATTAGAAAGGAAGTCGCATGGACATGCTTCCCGCGGTCTCGCCCGAGATAGCCATGGCGGTCAGGGACACGGGCAGCGCCGACCTGATGGTCGCCATACCCGCCTACAACAGCGAGCAGACGCTGGGCGTGGTCATGGAGCGTGTCGCCGAGGGGCTTGCCACCTTCTTCTCCGACCGCAGCAGCGTCCTCTTCGTATGCGAGGGGGGCTCCCTGGACGAGACCAAGAACGTGGCGTTGATGACCGACATCGGGCTCACGGTGGGCAAGATGGTGGGCACCTACAGGGGCGAAGCGGGGAAGGGGAACGCCCTGCGGGCTGTGTTCCAGGTGGCGCGCGACCTCGGTGTGACGGCATGTGCGCTCATCGACGCGGATATACGAAGCATCACCCCCGACTGGGTCAACAACCTGCTCTCCCCGGTCGTCGACGAGGGGTTCGACCTGGTCACACCGTTCTACAAGCGCTACAAGTACGACGGGACCATCACCAACCTGATCGTGTACCCGCTGATCTCCGCGCTGTACGGCAAGAAGCTCCGCCAGCCCATCGGCGGGGACTTCGGGCTCTCGGCCCGGTTCATCGAGACCCTGGCACGGCAGGATGTCTGGAGCCGTTACGTCGCCCAGTTCGGAATAGACGCGTGGATGACCATCAGCGCCATAGTGAACGACATGAGGATCTGCCAGGCGAGCCTGGGCGCGAAGATCCACGGCGCCAAGGACCCGGCCTTTACGCTTGGCCCCATGTACATGCACGTGCTCTCGACCGTGTTCAGCTCGATGAGCCACTTCGCGGACTTCTGGACCGGGGTCAGGGTCGTGGAGGATGTCGAGGTCAGGGGGACCGCGGTTCCCTGGGAACCCGAGCCCATCCCCATCAGTATCACCAGGCTGGTGGAGGAGTTCAACCTGGGCATGGCCCACTTCTCCGTCCTGTACAGGGAGCTGCTGAGCGAGGACAGTTTCAGGAGGCTGCGCCAGATCGCCGAGAGTGAGGTATGCACGCCGGAGGGTTACTGCGATTTCCACATGCCCCCCGACCTGTGGGCCCGCATAGTCTACGACCTGGCGGTGGTATACAACTGCTGGACGGGTAACACCCACAAGCTGGTGGACATGTCCTCGCCGCTCTACTTCGGTATGGTGGCCTCGATAGCCAACCGCACCCAGGACCTGGAGCACGAGCAGGTCGAGCAGGTGATCGACGACGTGCTGAGGGCGTTCGTCAACGAGAAGGTTTACCTGGAGCAGCGCTGGTCGGAGAAGGGCGCGGGCCGCATCTGCACCATGTAGTGACCTAATAGTGGTGCCAGGCACATTAGCGCTAAAGTATTAGCCATCGATGGTGTTGTTTCATATCCTGGATACCTGGACTAATAAATCCAGCCTAATGTGCCTGGCACCGTATTAGTTTTGGCTTATGTGGCTGGCGCCGACATTCGGAGGGTTGCCTCCAGGTTCAGAGGCGGCAGGTCGGCCGGGTCGATGATGACGTCCACCACCACGGGGCCCTCCTCGGCGACGGCGGAGGATAGGACCTCCTCGATGCGTTCGGCCCTGTCCAGGGTGTAGCCGGCCGCCCCGAAAGAGCGTGCCAGCGCCGCGAAGTCGGGGTTGCCGTGCTCGGTGCCGATAACGCGCCCGCCGAACGAGAGCATCTGCCTGATGTTGAGGACCCGGTACTGGCGGTCGTTGATCACGAAGACCTTGACCGCGAATCCCTCGCGAACGCAGGTCTCCAGGTCCTGCAGCGTCATCATGAAATCCCCGTCCCCCAGGACGGCTATGGCGCTGCGCTCCGGGTACAGGACCTTGGACGCCATGCACGCCGCGAACCCGAACCCCATGGACCCGAAGTTGACGGTGGAGAGGAAGGTGAGGGGCGCTCGGCAGGGTATGAAGTCCATCGCGAACAGGAGGTGGGTCCCGGCGCCTACGCTGACAATCGTGTCCTCCGGGAGGTTCACCGACAGCCACCGGGCGACCCGGGCGCCCGGTGGTTGTTCGGTGTCCCGGTCGAGGGAAGCCTGGCACATGGCTTCCCAGGTAGCCCGGGGCTCCGAGAGCGCCTCGTCCCACGTCCGCCTGGGGGGCGACTCCTCATCGGCGAGGAGTGAGAGGGCACGCTCGAGAAACGAGCCCACGTCCGCCGCGACCACCCTGGCCGGCGGAGCCTGGGGAGCCAGGTGTCCCGATATGTCGACGCACGTTATCTCGGTCATCCCCAGTGGCAGGGTGAACTCGTAGGTCGTCATGTCGCTTATCCCGCAGCCCAGGCAGAGGAGGGCGTCGGCCCTCTCCAGCGCGCGGTCGGCCACCAGGTTGCCACCCCCGAATCCGGCACGGCCCAGCGCCAGCGGGTGGGTCTCGGGCAGGACTCCCCGGCCGTTCCCGGTGGTGGCGACGGGGACCCCGAGCGCCTCGACGAATCGCGCCAGCGTTTCCGAGGAGCGGGAGTAGGCGACCCCGCCCCCCGCCAGTACCAGCGGCAGCGAGGCGCGCTTCAGCATCTCGACGGCACCGGCGACGTCGGAGTCATCCACGCGCGGTGATGGCTCGGCCGCGAGCTCAATGGCCTCGAGGTCAACCGGACCGACCTCCAGCCAGACGTCCTCGGGCACCTCGATGAGCACGGGCCCCCTGGCCCCGCTCATCGCCGCGCGGTACGCCCGCGAGAAGATCTCAGGGACATCCGAGGCGGAGGTGACCCTGTAGGTGCCCTTGCACACCGGGGCGAAGACCCTGAGGTGGTCCAGCTCGAGCATCCCGTCGCTGCCCGCCAGCTTCCTCTTGACCGCTCCCGAGATGATGATGAACGGGGAGCAATCCTTGTACGCGTTGCCGGCGCTGATCATGGCGTTGAGGGCTCCCGGCCCGGAGTGGACCAGGACTACCCCGGGAATCCCGCTGAGCCTGCCCTCGGCATCGGCCATGCTGGCGGCCACCTGCTCGTGGCGGCACGATATGTATCGCAGGCGGTCCCTCACGTCGAACAGGGCGTCTGCGAACCCGAGGTTCGAGGTGCCGATAATGCCGTAGACGCGACGGGCGCCCATCTCGATCAACGCCGCGGCCAGAGCGGCCGCGCCGGTCATCTCCTGCTGCATCGTGCAACCTCCCCGCCTGGGATCTGTCAGAGGACGCCGTTCACCACGAACTCGGGGCTGCCGCCCGCAAGGACGGTCGCCACGTTCTTCAGGGCCACCCCAATTATCCGCAGGCGCGATTCGTTGGTGGCGCCGGCGGTGTGCGGGGTGAGGATCGTGTTGGGTGCCTTCAGCAGGGGATTGTCCGGGTCAACCGGCTCCGAGGAGAAGACGTCCAGGCCCGCCCCCATCAGGCGGCCCTCTGAGAGCGCGGCCGCCAGCGCCTTCTCGTCGGCGAGCCCCCCGCGAGAGACGTTTGCGAACACGGCGTTCGGCTTCATTCGGGCTATGCGCTCCTCATCGAACATGTTCTCGGTCTCCGGCGTGAGGGGGACGTGGACCGTGACCACGTCCGACTGGGACACCAGGTCGTCCAGTTCGCGGTAGGAGACGCCGCAGGCGGCTTCGACGTCGGGTGAGAGCCGTACCGGATCGTAGTAGACCATGGCGCAGCCGAAAGGCCGGGCACGGGCGGCTACCTCCCGTCCGATACGCCCCATGCCGACTATCCCGACGGTCTTGCCCTCCAGCTCGAAGACCCCGCCGTACCGGGTGGCCATCTCGTCCTGCGCCCACTCGCCCCCGCGAGTCAGTTCGTGGCACAGGGTCAGCCTCTTGAGGCACCCCAGTATCATCATGATAGTGTGCTCGGCGACCGCGACCGCGTTGGCTCCCGCCACGTTGGCCACGGGGATGCCGGCGCGGGCGGCCGCATCGATATCGATATGCTGGTAGCCGGTCGAGGGCTGCTGGATGAGAAGGCAGGGGGCCGCCGCCTCCATGACCTCCAAATCCATCTCGATGTTGAAGGTGTAGTCGCCGATGATCACGTCGGCGTCTTTCACCGCTTCGAGAAGCTCCCCGCGACTGCTCCCCTCGTACACGACAGCCCTTGCCTCCTCCACCGCCTCGCCCCGGGCGGCCGCCTTGAAGAGCGCCTCGACGAGCGCGGCCGGCAGCGGGGAAAGGACCAGTATGGTCTTCTCGCTCATGGTGACCTCCGGAGTCCCTCCGTTACGGGGCGGAGCGCCCCGGCGCGGACACGGCTATTGTAAACCTTGGTGCCCCATCCTGTTTCTCCCGTATAATCATCTCACGTGGAACAGGAGGTCGGATGAACAGCGAAACCATGTCCGCCGGCGCCGTGGCAGGGATCCTGCTGCTGAGCGTAGTGATAGGCGGACTGATGGGGTACTGGGCGGGCAGGGTAGCGCAGCGGAAAGGCTACGCGTTCTGGATGGGCTTCCTGGCCGGCTTCGCGATAGGCATTCTCGGCGTCCTGGTGATGTACCTGGTCCCCGATCGGAGGAAGACGCAACCACCGACCCGGTCGGAGCAACCCTGGGGGCAGGGATGGAGCGAGCCTCCGGGACAACCGGCCAGGACGAAGGCGTGCCAGAGATGCGGCAACCTGGCCGAGGGGACTGCGGAGTTCTGCCAGTACTGCGGGGATCGGTTGCCCACACCACCCGGATGAAGAGGGGCGCCAGACAGTTTCACGCGTTGACTCCAGTCGAAGTGTTGACGTGAGTTGAGCGCGTGCAAGTGTCTCCCGGATCCGTTCAAATGCGCTGCCTTCGGCATCGAGCGAATCCCCGGCGAGTGAACCGGTGTCGGAGATTTGAATCACAATAAACAACTCTTATATTAATTAATACAAATTCATAACATAAGTAACAGTCTGAGACCAGTTAAAGCCGGCGCACGGGCTATTTCTGTGGTTCTTGATTCATCAGTAAATTATTGTTGCTTTTGTTACGCAAACCTCCGACACCGGCAAGGACGTCACATGGCTACCGGCGGCATTTCCGGGGTGCGGCAACATCTTTTCAACAGTATCTGACCTGGGATGGCTCTCCACCACAATATATTGTGCCTGGTCTGACCTTATCCACAAGATATTCCACTTATCCCAATAATACCCGGTCCGGGACCCCGATCCAGAGCATTGAGGTGGCGATTTGTAGGTCTTATGTGGCAAAATATGTTGCAATTTGGTGAGAAGTGGTGTAAAGTGGATTCACTCATCGTCGGAGTGGGGAAAAGGCATGCTGGTAGGGAGTTTCGAGAGGACCATAGACCCGAAGGGCCGGATCATCCTCCCGCGCGAGATGCGCAGGGAGTTCGAGGGCGGCCTGATGGTCACCAAGGGGCTGGACAACTGCCTGTTCCTGTTCCCCATGAAGGAGTGGGAGAAGCTCGTCGAGCGGATAGATGAGATGCCCTCGGGGAGCGAATCCACCCGCCGCTTCACCCGGTTGTTCTTCGCCAACGCGAGCCACCTCGTGCCCGACGGGCAGGGGAGGGTGCTCATCCCGCCGAGGCTCAGGGAGATGGTCGGGCTTCAGAAGGAAGTGGTCGTGGTCGGGCTGGCCAGCAAGGCCGAGGTGTGGAACCCCGAGGCCTGGCGGCTCTACCAGGAGCAGAGCGCCAAGCACTACGAGCAGTCGGCGGCGGACATCGGGTACTGAGATTGATGGAAGAGCAGCGCCATCGGCCGGTGATGGTCGAGGAGGTCATACGGTACCTGGCGCCGGCGAAAGGAGAGGTGATAGTCGATGGTACGCTCGGAACAGGCGGACACGCGGAAGCTATCCTTGAGCGCATCGCCCCGACGGGGCGGCTCGTTGGTATTGACAGGGACCCGGAAGCGATCGCTGAAGCGAGAGTCAGGCTGGGGTCGTTTGATGCCGCGGTCGGTTACCATCGCGAAAATTACCGAGATATACAATCCGTCCTTGATGGCGAGGGGATAGAGGCCGTGGACGGCGTCCTTCTGGACCTGGGGGTCTCGTCCCTGCAGTTCGACGACCCCTCCCGCGGTTTCAGCTTCCGCGGGGAGGGGCCCCTGGACATGCGCATGGGACCCGACGCGGAGAGGACGGCGGCCGACATAGTCAACGAGGACAGCGAGGATGAGCTGACGAGCATCCTCTACCGTTACGGAGAAGAGCGGTGGGCCAGACGCATAGCTCACTTCATATATGAGGCCCGGGGGCGCCGACCCATACGGACTACCACGGAGCTCGAGCACATCGTCGAGGATGCCGTTCCCGCCGGCGCGAGGCGGGGACGCAAGCACCCGGCGCGCAAGACGTTCCAGGCGCTCCGAATAGCGGTCAACCATGAGCTGGACGACCTGAAGGAGGGAATAACCGCGGCGATAGGTTGTCTGGCCCCATCCGGGCGGATAGTGGTGCTGTCTTACCACTCCCTGGAGGACAGGGTGGTGAAACACACCTTCGGCTCCCTGGCAAAAGGATCGGACTATCCGCCCGGACACCCGCTCGAGACGGGGCCGGTTCTCTTCCTGCTGACGAGGAAGCCGGTCACGCCGGGGGAGGAAGAGATAGAGAGCAACCCGCGCGCGAGGAGCGCCAAGCTCCGCGCGGCCAGACGGGTCGCCTGAACGCCGGGTGGTATGGGAGATGGCTAAGAGCAGGGGCGGTAAGAAGGGGAAAGCGGGCAGGAGCTCCAGGCGCGAGAGGAGCAGGCGCTTCACCGTGGGCTTCCTGGTCGCGGTTCTGTTCGCCCTGACCGCCATCGCCTTCTTCATACAGGTACAGCAGCAGCTCGCGGCCAAGAGCGCCCTGAAGGCGCGCGCCGTCCAGAAGAGCATCACGGCGGAGAAGACCCGGCAGAAAGAACTGCGCATGGTGCTGGCAAGGCTCAAATCCCCGGGACGCGTGGCGCGTATAGCCCAGGACGAGCTCTCCATGGGGGAGCCCGGCGGGGTCATCTACCTCAAGTACACCCGCGACGCGGACGGCAACATAGCAAGTGAGAGCACGTACGAGAAACGAGAACCGGCGAGGCCGGCCGTCACTCCTCCCGCCGCGGAGGAGCAGCAGGACGGGGCCATCACCCGGAGATAGGAGCCTCGTGCGAAAGGCCCGATTCGACAGGCGGCTCTCGATCGCCATGATGATTCTCTTCTGCTGCCTGGGCCTGGTGGCCGCCAGGCTGGTCTGGCTTCAGGTCATAAAGGCCGACCGGTACTCGAAGCTGGCGGCCGAGCAACGAGACACCGTCATAGACATCGCCCCACGCCGGGGCACGGTTACGGACCGGGAGGGCGAGATACTCGCCATCAGCGAGGACGTGACCACCGTCTACGCGACCCCCTACCTGGTGAAGAGCAAGTCATCGACCGCCGGGAAGATAGCCTCGGTCATAGGGGAGGATCCCGCCGCCGTTCTCGAGAAGCTCGAGGCCGATTCGGGCTTCGTCTACATAGCCAGGAAACTGGACCGCGTTCTGGCCGAGAAGCTCAAGAAGATGGACCTGCCCGGCATCGGTTACCTGGAGGAGAGCAAGCGCTTCTACCCGATGGGCCCGCTGTGCGCGCAGCTGATGGGCATGGTGGATGTCGACAACAAGGGGCAGGTCGGGCTGGAGCTCTACTACGAGGAGCTCCTCGGAGGCACCAGGGGTGAGATAACCCTCGAAAGAGACGCCGCGGGCAACCCGATACCGGGAAGCGAGCACCTCAAGCAGCAATCCGCCGATGGGGTCGATCTCCAGCTGACCCTGGACAAGGACATACAGGCGTGTCTCATGGAGAACCTCGATGCCGCGGTCAAGCGTTACAGCGCGACGGCCGGCACCGCGATAGTAATGGATTGCAACACGGGTGACGTGCTGGCGATGGGCTCGGTGCCGACCTTCGACCCGAACACCCGCAACATCCTGGACCCCGCGTCTATGAGGAACCGTGCCGTGACCGACGTCTACGAGCCGGGCTCCGCGCTCAAGATAGTGACCGCGGCGGGCGCGCTTGAGCAGGGAGTCGTAAAACCGGACACCGTGATACAGGTGCCCTCCGAGCTCCAGGTGGCCGACCAGCGCTTCAAGGACGCGGAGGAGCACCCGGCCCGCACGATGACCTTCAGCCAGGTCATCAGCCAGTCATCGAACATAGGTACCATACAGACGGCGCTCCAGATGGGGCCCGAGAGAATGGAGAGATACCTGGAGCGTTTCGGGCTGGGGCACCTGACCGGCATCGATTTTCCCGGCGAGGTGGCCGGGATAGTGCCCCCCACGTCCGAGTGGACGGGTACCAGCGCCGCGACCATCGCCATCGGCCAGGGGATATCCATCACCCCGGTTCAGCTCGCCTGCGTGGCCGGCACGGTGGCCAACGGGGGCCGAAAGGTCTGCCCGCATTTCCTGAAGGCGAAGATAGGTGACGACGGAGTCAAGGACATGGGTCTCGGCGGCCTCGGCGAGGAGGTCCTGGACGAGGGGACCTGCGAGGTCCTCACTCCCATCCTGGAGCAGGTCCTCGGCCCGGAGGGCACCGGGACAAGGGCCGCGGTCAACTACTACAGGGTCGCGGGAAAGACGGGGACCGCGGAGAAGCCCAGGCAGGGCGCAGCGGGTTACACCGGCACTTACATGGCGACGTTCGTAGGCTTTGCGCCGGTGGACCGTCCCAGGCTGGTATGCATGGTGGTGCTGGACGAGCCGTCCCCGATCTGGGGCGGACACACGGCGGCACCGACCTTCAAGCCCATAATGGAGTTCAGCCTGCAGCACCTGAAGATCGCGCCGAGCTGGGCCGTGCCGGCGCCGGCCGCTCCCCCGACCCCGCAGGGTGGAGGCGGCCATGATTGAGACCGCCAGAGTTGCCGTCGAGCTGATGCGTTGCGGGATGCATCGCGGCATGAGGCGGTACTTGACTTTGACATGGCACCGTTCTACAAGGTTCCATGGACAGGACGTCCGAGGGCACATCCGGAGGAACAGACATGCGTTTAAGCGAGCTACTGGAGGCGCTTGAGGAAAAGCAAGTCACCGGTTTGGGGGACCCCGATATCACGGGGCTGGCATACGATAGCAGGTCGGTGGAGCCGGGAAGGGCTTTTTTCTGTATAAAGGGACTTGTGACGGACGGCCACCTCTACGCCGGGAAGGCGATCGAACGGGGGGCCGTCGCGCTCTTCGTCGAGAGGGTGCCGGAGGACGGCATCCCCGGCGACGTGGTCATGATCACCGTCAAAGACACGAGGCTGGCGCTGGCACTCTGCTCCGCGGCATACTACGGGAGACCGAGCGACGCGTTGCGTCTCGTCGGCATCACGGGCACCAACGGCAAGACCACCACCGCGTTCCTGCTCGAGGCCATATTGCGGCGCTCGGGCGGTCGCACCGGCCTGATAGGAACAGTCGAAAACCATATCACGGGGCAGGTCGAGCCCGTTACCCGCACCACCCCAGAGTCGCTGGACCTGCAGTTCCTGCTCCGGCGCATGGTGGACAACGGCGCGGAGTACGTCACGATGGAGGTCTCCTCGCACGCGCTGGAGCTCCACAGGGTCGCCGGATGTGTCTTCGACGAGGTGGTGTTCACCAACCTGACCCAGGACCACCTCGATTTTCACATCTCACTCGAGGAGTACTTCGGGGCCAAGAGGCGCCTGTTCTCGGAAGAGGAGTTCGGCGCCGACCGCCGGGCGGTCATCAACACAGACGACTCGTTCGGCGCGAGGCTGCGCCGGGAGACGGCGCTCCCTACCCTGAGCTTCGGGCTGGACCCCGCGGCGGAGGTCAGGGCGCAGGACGTCGTCGTGACACCGCACGGGAACCGTTTCCGGGTGGAGCACAGTGGAGGGGCCATCGAGCTGGAGACGGCGCTACAGGGGAGGTTCAACGTCTACAACTGCCTGGCTGCCGCGGCGGTTGCCCTGGACATGGGGGTGGACGACCGGTCGATAGCCGGCGGGTTGCAGAGCCTTCAGGGCGTGCCGGGCCGGTTCGAGAACATAGACGAGGGGCAGCCCTTCACGGTGCTGGTCGACTACGCGCACACACCCGATGGAGTCCGGAGCCTGCTGGAGGCCTGCAGGGAGGTCACGAGCGGTCGGGTGATCGTCGTGGTGGGATGCGGCGGTGACCGCGACCGCTCCAAGCGGCCTCTGATGGGCCGCGTAGCCGTGGAACTGTCGGACCTCGCAATCGTGACCAGTGACAACCCGCGCTCGGAGGATCCCGAAGCTATCATCGCGCAGATCCTGGAAGCCATACGCGGCGGTTTCGGCGAGGACAGGTTCATGGTGGAGCCCGACAGGCGGGAGGCTATCGCCCTCGCGCTCGGCCGGGCAAGGCCGGGCGACCTGGTGGTGGTTGCAGGAAAAGGTCATGAGAGCGGGCAAATATTTTCTGACAGGGTGGTTCCTTTCGACGATAGACAGGTGGCGCGCGAGCGCCTCAGGGAGATGCTCGGTGAAACGGATTAGCCTGGCGGATGTCGCCCGCGCGACCGGAGGGGTCCTGGAAGGGCCCGCCGGCCTGACGGTGGCGGACGTCTGCACCGATTCCCGGCGGATGCGGAAAGGGGCGCTGTTCTTCGCCCTCGAGGGGGAGCGCTACGACGGCCACGCCTTCCTGGCGGAGGCCGCGCAGAGGGGCGCGCGGGCGGCGGTGGTGAGGCGCCGGAATCCGCTGACCGCGGGGTTCAGGCGCGGGGAGCCGGCACTTCCATTGGTGCTGGTCGGCAACACGCTCAGAGCGATGGGCGACCTGGCCGCGATGGTACGCGCGGATCTGGACCTGGAGGTATTCGCGGTGACCGGCACCACCGGCAAGACCTGCACCAAGGACTTTCTGGTCTCCTGCCTATCGCGGCGATACCGGGTGACCGGGTCGGCGGGAAGCTACAACAACGAGGTGGGCATCCCGCTCACCATCTTCTCGGTGAAGCCGGCGGACGAAGCGCTCGTCTGCGAGATGGGCGCCAGGCACGCCGGAGACATCAAGAGGCTCGCGGAGATAGCAGGGCCCTCCCGCGGGATAATCACCAACGTGGGGGCCGGGCACCTGGAGCTCTTCAAGACCGTGGAGAACGTGGCCCGGACCAAGGCCGAGCTCGCCGCGACCCTTCCGGCCCGGGGCACCCTGTTCGTGAACGCCGACGACCCGGAGGTCCGTAAGATCGCGAAGAAGACCAGGGCGCGGGTGGTGAGGTTCGGGCTCTCGCGGAACGCCGACTTCCGCGCGGTGGAAGGGCGGCTGGACGCCATGGGCCGACCCATCTTCACCCTTCGGGGGCCGGGGTTCTCCATCGGTGTCGAGCTCCCGGCGACGGGGCGGCACCAGGTCTACAACGCTCTGGCCGCGGCGGCCTGCGCCGGCGACGCGGGAGTATCCCCTCCTGATATCGCCGCCGGGCTGAACGGGGCCGAGCTCTCACCGTGGCGGACGGAGGTGTGGCGCTCGCCCGCCGGCTTCATGGTGATCAACGACGCCTACAACGCCAACCCGCAGTCGATGGAAGCCGCCCTGGACACCCTTTGCGAGCTGGGCTGCGGGGCGCGCACGGTTGCCGTCCTCGGGCAGATGGCCGAGCTGGGGAGGGACAGCGGCCGTTATCACCGCGCCGCGGGGACGAGGCTCGAGTCTCTCGACGTCGATTTGCTGGTGACGGTCGGCAGGCGGGCAAGGGATTACGGTATTGCCGCCCTGGAGGCCGGGATGCCCAGGGGCAGCGTCTTCCGTTGTGAAGACCCGGCCGAAGCGGAGAGATTGCTGGCTGATATCCTCGAGCCAGGAGACGTCGTCCTGGTCAAGGCTTCACGGCTGGTCGGACTTGAGGAGCTGGCCGGAAGGCTGGCCGCCCGGGATTTCACGGGCGAGAGGGAGGCGGCCGATGTATAGGGTCCTTGGCGCGGCCACCATCGCTGGACTGCTCTGTCTTGTCCTCACCCCTCTTCTCATCCGGCTGCTGAAGCGCCGGGAGTACGGGCAGTTCATCAGGGAGGACGGACCCCAGGCTCACTACACCAAGCAGGGCACTCCCACCATGGGAGGGATACTCATCGTCCTGTCCACCGTGGTCGCCTACCTGCTCCTCTCCAGCAGGACGCCCGAGGGCCTGGCGGTGATGGGGACGATGGTGGCCTGCGGGCTGCTGGGTTTCATAGACGACTTCACCCAGATCCGGCACAAGCGATCGCTGGGACTCAAGCCGTCGGTGAAGTTCCTGGGCCAGGTCGCGATAGCCCTTGGCTTCACCCTCCTGGCCACCCACTACGCCTACCAGGCCAGCCCCGTCCTGCCAACGCAGCTCAGCTTCCTGGGAAACACCGCGGTCAACCTGGGCTGGTTCTTCTTCATATGGGTGTTCATCATGATCACCGCCACCACCAACGCGGTCAACCTCACCGACGGCCTCGACGGTCTCGCGGCCGGCTCGATGATCCTGGTCATGGCCGCCTACATGCTCATCGCCTTCACGATGTTCAGGCACCCCATAAGCGAGCATGCCAACTTCTACAAGTTCACGGGCCAGCCGGCGCTGGATATCGCGATAATCTGCGGGGCGGTCCTGGGTGCCTGCGTGGGCTTTCTCTGGTGGAACGCCGCGCCCGCGCGGATATTCATGGGAGACACGGGCTCGCTCGCCCTGGGTGGGGTACTGGCCTCGGTCGCCATCATGACCCGCACCCAGTTCCTGCTGATCCCCCTGGGAGGCCTGTTCGTGATAGAGGCCGCCTCGGTGATAATCCAGGTCGGGGTCTTCAAGCTGACGGGAGGGAAACGGGTCTTCCGGATGGCTCCCATCCACCACCACTTCGAGCTGAAGGGGTGGTCGGAGTTCACGGTACTGGTGCGCCTCTGGATAGTCTGCGGGTTCTGCGTGCTGGTCGGGTTCGCGATCTTCTACGTGGACTTCGTGACCCGGGTGCCCAAATGATCGAGATGGAGGGGAGGCGCGTGCTCGTTGTCGGGCTCGCGACCAGCGGGTACGAGGCCGCCGCCGCGGTGTCCGAGATGGGAGCGCATGCGGTGGTGGTAGACAGTGCCACCGAGCCCGCCCGACTCGACGGGGCCGCAGGCCTTCAGGAGCGCGGGGTAGAGGTCCGGCTCGGGGTCGCGGTACCCGACGATATCCATGAATTCGACCTCGTGGTCACCAGCCCCGGGGTGCCCGGCGCCTCCGCCGTGCTCCAGGCCGCAGCGTACGCCGGCGTGCCGGTTATCAGCGAGCTGGAGCTGGGGTTCGGGCTGCTGGAGAGCAACACGATGGTCGCCGTAACGGGCACCAACGGCAAGACCACGACTACAAGCCTGGTGGCGGCGATCCTTGCCGAAGCCGGTCTGGGCGCCGCTACCTGCGGGAACATAGGCACGCCGATTACCGGCCTGAGGGGCGCGGTCGCGGATGACACGGTGCTGGTGGCGGAGGTCTCTAGCTTCCAGCTCGCCTACATAGTGGAGTTCCGGGCCGCGGTCTGTATCGTGCTGAACATGGCCCCCGACCACTTCGACTGGCACAGGGATCTGACCGAGTACCAGGCTGCGAAGATGCGACTGGTGGAGAACATGAGGCCTGAGGACTGGCTCGTCTACAACCGTGACGACGAGTTCTGCGCGCGAATGGCCGCCTCCGCGAGGGGCAGGCTGCTGGCGTTCTCCTCGAGCCGGCGGCTGTCCGAGGGAATATTCGCCGAGGGAGGCGTCCTCGAAGCGGCGGGACCGTTCGCGGCCAGGATAATGGACCTCGATGAGATCGCCCTGCCGGGCGGGCACAACCTGGAAAACGTGATGGCAGCGGCGGGCGCCGCGCTCATACTGGGGGTTGCGCCGCCGAAGATAAGGGAAGCGGTGCGCGGCTTCGAGGGCCTCGAGCACCGTACGGAGTTCGTGGACGAGGTGGCGGGCGTCTCCTTCTACAACGACTCCAAGGCTACCAACCCGCACGCGGCCCTTTCCGCGTTGAAGGCGTTCGAGGGACCGCTGGTGCCCATCCTGGGGGGCCGCAACAAGGGCCTGGAGTTCTCGGGGCTGGCCGCCGAGCTCTGCCGGGGAATGTCTTCCGGCCGCATACGGGGTCTGGTGCTGGTGGGACAGAGCGCGCAGGAGATAGACCGGGCCGTCGGCGTCGCCTGCCCGGACGGGCGTGCGCCCGTCGAGACCGTCGGGAAGCTCCCCGAGGCGGTCAGGGCGGCGCATCGGCTCGCTCGCGGCGAGGGCGCGGTCGTCTATACCCCGGCCTGCGCCTCCTTCGACATGTTCACGGACTACAAGGAGCGCGGAAGGGCTTTCAAGGACGCCGTGCGCCGTTTCAAGGGTGAGGCCGATGCCGGCGGGTAACGCGGTCCGCAAGGAGAGGCCCGCCACGAGGGCGTCGGCCGGGCGGGCTCAGGCTCCCTCGAGGGGAAAGGGGTCGGCGGCGGCAGGCAGGGGGAGCCGCGGGAGGCTGCAGCCCGCAGGGGGCAAGCCCGCCTCGAGCCCCCGGGCGGGAGCGAAGGCGAAAGCGAAGGCGAAGGCGTCCCGAGCCGAGCTGTCGTACTTCATCATGCTCCCGACGCTGGCGCTTCTCCTGATAGGGCTGGTGATGGTGTTCTCCGCCGGATCGGTGATGGGGATGGGCCAGGGAGCCGGCGGATACAAGTACTTCTACATGCAGTTCGGATGGGCTGTCATCGGATTCGGTCTGATGGCGTTCTTCACGAGGTTCGACTATCACAAGCTGGGGAAGCTGTCGTTGGCGGGGGTCCTCCTGTCACTTGGACTTCTTGGAATGGTGCTTGCGATAGGCACTGAGATCGGAGGCGCGAGGCGCTGGATAGCGGTCGGCCCCCTGACCCTGCAGCCGACGGAGCTGGCAAAGGTGACGCTGGTGGTGTTCACGGCCTACGTGCTGGCGGTGAAGGGCAAGAAGACCCGGAAGCTGTCGCACCTGCTGTTCCCGGTGGGACTGTTCCTGGCCGCCGACGTGGTGCTGATGATGCTGCAGCCGGACATGGGAAGCACCCTGGTCCTGTGCTTCTGCATAATGCTCCTGTTCGGGGTCGCGGACACGAAACCCGGGCACCTGCTCGCGCTCGGCGGCGGCGGCGCCGCGCTCGCCCTCGTCTTCGCCTTTTCGGCGTCGTACCGGAGGGCGCGCCTGTTCTCCTTCATCAATCCCTGGAAGAGCCCCAGGGGCGCCGGGTACCAGGTGATACAGTCCTACATTGCCCTCGGATCCGGCCGCGTCCGGGGCCTGGGCCTGGGCATGAGCCGTCAGAAGTTCCTGTATTTGCCCAACGCTCATACGGACTTCATATTCGCCATCATCGGTGAGGAACTGGGGCTGATCGGGACGCTGGTGGTGGTCGTGCTGATTGGCCTCCTGGCGGTCGGCGGGATGCGGGTTGCCAGGCGGGCACCCGATGACATGGGTCGATTCCTGGCGATCGGACTGACGGCGCTGATAGTCATACAGGCGATCGTCAACATGGGCGGGGTGACCGGGCTCCTTCCCATCACGGGGGTCCCTCTCCCGTTTGTCAGCGCCGGGGGCTCCAGCCTCGTCGTCTGCATGGCTTCCATCGGCATACTGGTCAATATCTCCAGGCAGTGCCGTGCCTGAAGGACGAAACGTCGCGGAGAAGCTCGTGGTGATCACGGGCGGAGGCACGGGCGGGCACGTGTACCCGGCCATTGCCCTGGCCGAGGCTCTACGCTCGTCGGAGCCGCCGTTCGAGGTGACCATGGTGGGGTCGGCGTCGGGCCCGGAGGGGGACGCGGCCGAGGCCGCCGGGATCGCCTTCGAGGGAATCAGTCTAGGGGGTATATCCGGGAAGAAGCCGTCCGAGAAGGTGACGGCCGCATTCCTTTTCGCGCGCGGGACCGCGGGCCGCCTCGCCTGGCTCAGGCGACGACGGCCTCTGTGCGTCATAGGCACCGGGGGGTACGCCGCCGCGCCCACCTGCTTCGCATCGGTACCGTCGGGCGTGCCCCTGATACTGCACGAGATGAACACGGTCCCGGGAATGGTGACCCGGTACCTCAGCGTCAGGGCCTACGCCGTCGCAACGGCGTTCGAAAAGACCGCCGGATCCTTGAGCCGACGCGCCAGGGTGGTGACAACCGGGATACCCGTACGGCGGGCGATAACCGCGCTCGCGGACGAGGAGGCCGGGTCGGCTGCGGCATGTGCGGGCCTGGAGTTCTTCGACCTGCCGCCGGGCAGGCGCACGCTCCTGGTCTCAGGCGGAAGCCAGGGGGCCGGCGCGCTCAACAGGACCGTCTGGGACGCCGTCGAGGCTGGGGGTCTGCCATCGGACCTGAGGGTGATCCATATCACCGGCAGGAGCGCGTACGGGGACATGCGCAGGAGCGCGGCCGAGGGCGCGGCGACAGGCGCCGTCTACCGCGCGGTCCCCTACCTGGAGCGGATGGAGCTCGCCTACGCGGTCAGCGACCTCGCCCTTTCCAGGGCGGGAGCCGGCACGCTGGCCGAGCTGGCCGCCGCCGGTCTGCCCGCCGTACTGGTGCCTTATCCCCACGCCGCATCGGGCCACCAGGACCAGAACGCGGAAGCCCTCCAGTCCGCCGGCGCCGCGCTGGTCGTGGAGCAGGAGGGGGAATCGGCCGGGAGGGCTTTCGCAGCCGCGCTTTCGCTCCTGGATGACGAGGAGGCCAGGGGCCGGATGGCCTCGTCGCTGTCGAGCGTGGGCCTGGGCCGGGGGACTGAAGGTATAGTCGCGCTGGTGGAAGAATTGAGGGAGGGGCGGCATGAGGGCGGCCCCCTGGAGAACGGAGCGACGGTTGCCTGACTCCCTGTACCTGGGACAGCTGGACAAGGGCTCGGCGGTGCACCTGATCGGCATCGGCGGGGCGGGGATGAGCGCCATAGCAACCGTTCTGCTGGAGATGGGATACCCCGTGTCCGGCTCGGACCTCAAGGAGTCGGCCAACGTCCTGCGGCTGCGCAGGCTGGGGGCGGCGGTGGGCATCGGCCACCGTGCCGGGAATCTCGGCGAGGCCAGGGTGGTTGTCCGCTCGAGCGCCATACGCGCCGACAACCCCGAGTTGCTGGAGGCTTCACAGCACGGGATCCCGGTCCTGGACAGGGCGCAGATGCTGGCCGCGATCATGGAGACCCGGAAGGGCATAGCGGTGGCCGGTACGCACGGCAAGACCACCACCTCCTCCCTGGTCACGCAGGTGTTGCTGTCCTGCGGGGCGGATCCCTCCTACCTCATAGGCGGAGAGCTCAACGAGATCGGCGGCAACGCGCACTACGCCGAAGGAGACTACCTGGTCGCGGAGGCGGACGAGAGCGACGGGTCCCTGCTGTACCTGCGCCCCTTCGCCGCCGTGCTGACCAACGTAGACCTGGACCACACGGACTACTACGAGAGCCTCGAGCATACGGCACGGGTCTTCACCGAGTTCCTCCACAGGACGCAGGCCGGGGGGTTCGCAGTGGTCTGCGGTGAGGACAGGCCGGCCAGGCACGTGGGGCTGGGCTTCAGGTCGGAAGGCGGCCGGGTGCTGTTCTACGGGAGGGCGGAGGCCAACGACTACCGCTTCTCCGGGGAGTCCATCGGGGCCGACGGGAACAGTTTCACGGTCTGGTACCAGGACCGGGAACTCGGGGCCCTCAGCAGCGGCGTCGCCGGCATGCACAACCTCTACAACTCGCTTGCCGCGTGCGCGCTGGCACACCAGCTGGGTTTCCCGTTCGAAGAGATAGCGGGGGGCATCGCCTCCTTCAAGGGCGTGCGCAGGAGGTTCGAGACCGTCGGGGAGAGCGCGGGGGTGCGGGTGGTGGACGACTACGCGCACCACCCGGTCGAGGTCGAGGCCGTGCTGGGGCTCGCGCGCCGGGCGTGCGCCGGCCGGATAGTCGCCGTGTTCCAGCCGCACCGCTACAGCAGGACCGGGGCCATGGCCGACCGGTTCGCCACCAGCTTCTCGGACGCGGACGTAGTCGTGGTCAGCGACGTGTACGGCGCGGGCGAGGAGCCGGAGCCCGGGGTCAGTGGAAGGCTGGTGGCCGACGGGATAACGCGGGCGGAGGCGGGCAAGCAGGTCCTCTACGTCCCGTCCCGTCCCGATCTGGCCGCCGAGGTGGCGGCCGTGCTGGACAGGGGCGACACCGTGATCACCCTGGGGGCGGGCGACGTGACACTGTGCGCCAGGGAGATCCTCGGGCTGCTGAGGGAGCGCGAGGGGCAGCGTGCGCCGTGAGCCCCCTTATCGAGGCCATCTCCGGGACGGGCGCGCGTGTCGAGGCGTCCGTGCCGCTCCACGCACACACCACCTGGAGGGTGGGTGGACCGGCGGACTACATGGCATGGGTCGACTCGGCCGGGGTGCTGGCGGAGGTCCTGACCGTGCTCCATGGCCGGGGCGTGGGCTCGATGGTGCTCGGCAACGGCTCCAACGTCCTGGTCTCTGACCGGGGCTATCGCGGCGTGGTGCTGCGGCTCTCCGGTGAGCTGGCAGACCTGTCGGTCGATGGCGAGCGAGTCATTGCAGGGGGTGGAGCGGGACTGAGGGCGGCGGTCGAAGCAGCCGCGAAGGCCGGGCTGACCGGTCTCGAGTTCGCCTTCGGGATACCGGGTACGGTCGGGGGCGCGGTGATGACCAACGCCGGGGCGTTCTCATCGAGCGTCTCCGAGTGCCTGCTGTCGGTACGGACGCTCGCCGCGGGGGAGAGCAGGACCCGCGAGAGGTTCGAGGCAGGCTACCGGGAAGCCCTGGTGCCCAACGGGGAGGTCGTGGTCGCGACCGTGTTCGCCCTGGCCCGGGACAGCGCCGCCGGGGTGCGCGCCCGTATGGCGGAGCGGGCGTCGGCGAGGCGGGCCTCGCAGCCCGGGGGAGCTACCGCTGGCTCGGTGTTCAAGAACCCGGAGGGGGATCACGCCGGGCGGCTGATAGACCTCTGCGGCCTGAAAGGAAGGCGCGAGGGTGGCGCGCGGATCTCCGAGGTCCACGCGAACTTCATAGTGAACGACGGGTCGGCGAGCGCCTCGGACATCCGGACGCTGATGTTGCTGGCCGCCGAAGAGGTGTTTCAGAGGTTCGGGGTGAGGCTCGAGCCGGAGGTATCACTGGTCGGTTTCGAGGGACTGGAGACAGAGTGGTGGGATTGAAGGTCGCGGTACTGATGGGGGGACGCAGCGCGGAGCGTGACGTATCGCTCGCCACGGGCCACGCCATAGCGGCGGCGCTGGAGGAGTTGGGTCATGAGGCGATCGAGGTGGACGCGCAGGCGGACCTGCCCGAGCGCCTGCGGGAGGCCGGATGCGACGTGGCGTTCCTCGCGCTTCACGGCCGTGGCGGGGAGGACGGGACCGTCCAGGGCCTGCTGGAGGTGATGCGCATCCCCTACACGGGGTGCGGCGTCCTCTCCAGCGCGCTGACCATGGACAAGGTGATGACCAAGCGCCTGCTGGAGTACAGCGCCGTGCCTGTGGCATCCGACGTGGTGGTCCCCCGGCCGGGACGACGCGAGTCCTCTCGCGTGGCGGGCGAGCTGGGTTTCCCGGTGATGGTAAAGCCCGCCACCGAGGGCAGCAGTATCGGGGTCTACAAGGTCTCCTCCAACGTGGAGCTCGAGGCGGCGCTCGATGACGTGTTCGGCATGGACGACCGTGCCCTGGTGGAGGAGTACGTGGACGGGCGGCTGCTCACGGTCGGCATCGTGGGAACCCCTCCGGTGGTACTCCCGGTGCTGGAGATAAAGCCCAGGGACGGTTTTTATGACTACGTGCACAAGTACAGGCCGGGGACTACCGATTACGAGGTGCCCGCGAAGCTGGCCGAAGAGGTCTCGGATCTTACCTGCGACCTCGCCCTGCGATCTTTCGAGGTGTGCATGTGCGAGGGTGTGGGCAGGATCGACCTGATGCTGGAGAACGGCACGGGAAGGATGGTGGTGCTCGAGGTGAACACCATCCCCGGCATGACCGAGACCAGCAACCTGCCCATGGCGGCCGCTTCGATGGGCATGAGCTTCAACGAGGTGGTGCGGGCGATCCTCGACAGCGCGAGACTGAAGGTAGAGATAGACGAGGGATCTTGAAGAGGCTGAAGAGGAATCCGGATTCAAGGATCAGTGCGAAACGCATCTCATGGCATGGCCTGCGAAATGGCCTGCTGTGGGTCGCGGCGATGGCCGTAGTGGCGGCTGGCGGGATGCTGGCCCTGGCCATGTTCACCGGGGCTTGCGAGATCAACGCCGTACGGGTCGAGGGGAACCATTTCCTCACAAGCGAACAGGTCGTGCAGATATCCGGCGTCGAGGCGTACACGAACCTCTTCACCCTGCCGGTGGGCGAGCTCTCACGCGACCTGGAGGCCAACTCCTGGGTCGCCGACGCTCGCATCGAGAGACACCTTCTGCACACGGTGATCATCAGGATCACCGAGAGGAGCCCCATCGCCATGCTGTACTGCGGCGGACCGACCTTCCTGGTGGACCGTCACGGATACGTCATCGCCGGCGCTCCCGAGGACCAGCTGCCGGAGCTGCCCAGGATCTACGGCGGGGACATGAAACCCCCCGAGCCCGGAACCACCATAGACGAGCCGGAGGTCGCCGAAGGCCTCGAGGTGATGGCGTCGATGCCTCCCGGGATACGCGACCTGCTGCAGCTCTGTAACCCCTACGACGGCAGGGGCCAGGTGTTCGTTACCCGGGGCGGCTTCAACATAGTCTACGGATCCGCGGACCAGGCGCGCCTCAAGAACGAGGTCCTTCAGGCCGTCCTGGTCGATGTCAGCAAGAACAACCGCGGTATCGCCTACGTGGACGTCAGGGTACCGGACTCACCGGTGATAAAGCCCATCTGACTCGAAACGATTCGCGCAAACCGGGGGTCAGACCTGAGATTTTGCATTTCTTGCATGAAACCGCAGAAAAGGGGTCAAACCTGAGATTTTGCATTTCTTGCATCAAACCGCAGAAACGGCAAAATCGTCAGGTTTGACCCCTGCAGACGTTGGTGCAACGGGCTCCTTGCGCCCCGGCAAACGCGGGTCTATACTAAAGCCTTAACTTAGGTGAAGATGTATCTATAGTTAACAGTAATTATCTGTTATAATAACTTTCACCTTTTTGTAGAGAGTGGGGCGGGCTCAAGGCCCGCGGCGGCGGGGATACATAGATAGCGGTACCTCGCCGGGAGAAAGGGAGCTGCTATGCCTGAGGATCTGAAACAGTTCTTCGCGGTCATCAAGGTGGTCGGTGTCGGGGGTGGCGGGAACAACGCCATCAACCGCATGATCCGCGACGGCATGACCGGTGTCGATTTCATCGCGGTGAACACCGACGCACAGGACCTCCTGGCGTGCGACGCCGATGTGAAGATCAGCATCGGCGAAGAGCTGACCCATTTCCTGGGTACCGGAAACCAGCCCGAGGTCGGCAGGGACGCGGCGGAGGAGCACCGGGACGAGATAAAGGAGGCCCTGAAGGGCAGCGACATGGTGTTCATAACCGCCGGCGAGGGCGGGGGAACCGGCACCGGCGCCGCACCCGTGGTCGCCGAGTTGGCCCGCGAGCTGGGGGCTCTCACCATCGGCGTGGTGACCAAGCCGTTCGAGTTCGAGGGAACCCATCGCAAGAGGCAGGCCGAGGAAGGCGTTGAACGGCTGCAGGACAAGGTCGACACCCTCATCATCATCCCCAACGACAAGCTTTTCGAGCTTACCGACTCGCGGATCAGCATCGAGGAGGCGTTCCGCAAGGCGGACGAGGTCCTTCGCTACGGCGTGCAGGGGATAACCGACCTGATCAACATACCGGGTCTGATCAACCTCGACTTCGCGGACGTGAAGAAGATCCTGTCCATACCGGGCTCCGCGCTGCTGGGGGTGGGCGAGGCCTCAGGCGAGGACCGCGCCATAAAGGCCGCCGAGAACGCCGTGTCGAGCCCGCTGCTCGAATCCTCCATCGACGGAGCGCAGGGGGTCATCGTCAACGTGACGGGCGGACCGGACATGACTCTGCAGGAGCAGCGCGACGCCGCCGAGATAATAAGGAGCGCCTGCGACCCGGACTCGGAGATGATCTTCGGTGTCATCGTCGACCCCGTGCTCCACGACAAGATCAAGGTCACGGTAATCGCCTCCGGCATAGAGCTGGGAAGGCTCGGGTTCGCCAGGCCCTCCCGGGCGGCCGCGCGGCGCAGGGTTGAAGGTGCGGAGGAGGACGTCGAGCGCGACATCGAGCGGGAGCGCAAGTCCAGGGAACGAGAGCGCGAGCGCCCGAGCAAGACCGTCTACGAGGAAGAGGATATCACCATACCGCCGTTCCTCCGGAACAGGTAAACTCTAAATCAAGACTCCAGATAAGCCGCTGGAGGTTTCGAGTAAACCCTAGAGCGCCGGTCGAGACTCCTTGGCCGGCGCTTCTGAATGCGATAAAGGAAACACGCCGGTCGGCCGGCGAATAGCTAGTAGACCGGTGTGTTACTGACAGCCGGATCCGGAGAAGAGCGACCGGAGCAGCAAAGAGGCGGGTGAATGGACGAGCAGTCTGAGTCGGGCAGGACCTTCAAGGCGGTCATAAAGATAGTCGGCGTCGGCGGCGGCGGCAACAACGCCCTCAACCGTATGATCGATGCCGAGATACACGGCGTCGACTTCATCGGCATAAACACCGACGCGCAGGCACTGCGGGGTTGCCGGGCGGAGGTCAGGCTGGCCATTGGAGGAGAGCAGACCCACGGGCTGGGGGCCGGTAACGACCCGGAGGTGGGACGGCTGGCGGCAAGGGAGAGCGCCGAGGAGATCAAGCAGGCCGTCAAGGGCGCCGACCTGCTGTTCGTGACCGCCGGCAAGGGGGGTGGCACCGGCACCGGGGCGGCCCCCGTCGTGGCGGGGCTGGCGATGGAAACGGGGGCGCTCACGGTAGGAGTGGTGACCAGGCCGTTCTCCTTCGAAGGTCGGAAGCGGGAGATGCAGGCCTCAGCCGGGATCGAGGAGCTGCGCGAAAACGTCGACACCCTGATCATCGTTCCCAACGACAGGCTGCTGGACGTGGCGGACAATATCCCGGTGGTTGAGGCGTTCAAGATGGCCGACGACGTCCTCAGGCAGGGGGTCCAGGCGATCAGCGAGCTCATCACCGAGCGCGGGCAGATTAACATAGACTTCGCGGATATCAGGGAGGTCCTCAAGGGCTCCGGTACCGCGCTGATAGGCATCGGCCACGCCACCGGCGATGACCGGGCCCGCCAGGCGGCCCTGCACGCCATAGACAGCCCTCTGCTGGAGTCGAGCATCGACGGGGCGACGCGCGTCGTGCTCAACATCTCCGGGGGCCGGGACCTCGCGCTGCACGAGGTCAACGAGGCGGCGGAGGTCGTGGCGCAGGCAGTCGACCCCGAGGCCAACATGATATTCGGGGCCGTGGTCGACGACCGGCTGGCGAACCACGTGAAGGTCACGGTGGTCGCCTCGGGTTTCAAGGAGCCGGGCGACCAGCGGGAGCCGGAGCGGGAGCGCAGGCGTAAAGCGCCGGCGCCGGCGCAGGCGAAGGCGAAGAAGAGCGAGCCCGAGCCGGTGGACATCCCCTCGTTCCTGCGCAACCGCTGAGGGGTCGCTGCTATAATGCAGGCTGGAGAAGACGCGCGGGGCAAGGCGTTGCGCCGCGCTTATTACTATTACCGGGTCAGGTGAACCGTATTTGAGCGAGCAGTTCCCGGGCGGCGTTTGGGAGCGCCTGGAGCCCCTGCTGCTGGAGGTCGAGAGGCCCAGCCGGTATCTGGGTGGTGAGTGGAACGCCCCCGATATCGAGGAGGGGGGCACCAGGGTCGCCCTCGCCTACCCCGACGTCTACGAGATAGGCGCGAGCAACCTGGGCCTGGCCATCCTGGGCGAGGTCGTCAACGACATGGACGGCGCCTCCTCGGAGAGGGTCTACTCACCGTGGTTCGACATGGAGCGCGAGATGAGGACCGCGGGCGTCCCGCTGTTCACGCTGGAGACGCACCGGCCCGTCTCCGGGTTCGATATCTTCGGGATCACCATCCCGCACGAGCTCACCTACACCAATATCCTCAACCTCATCGACCTCGCGGGTCTCCCGCTGCACGCGCGGGACCGGTCCGCCGGACCGCTGGTGGTGGGCGGGGGGTGCGGCGCGGCGAACCCCGAGCCGCTGGCCGGGTTCTTCGACCTCTTCGCCCTGGGAGAAGCCGAGGAATCGCTGCCACGGCTTGTTGAGCTGGTGGGCCTGGCCAGGGCCTCGGGATGGCCCCGCGACCGGTTGATCGCCGAGGCGTCGCGGCTGGACGGTTTCTACCGGCCCTCCGACTACGAGGTCGCCTACAACCCGGACGGGACCGTCCGGGCCGTGGACCCGGTGCCCGGGGCTTCCTCCTCGAGGGTGAAGACCGTGGTCGACCTGGACCGCTGGTGCCTTCCCCGCCGGCCGGTGGTCCCGTCCTGCGAAGCGGTCCACGACCGGGTCAACGTGGAGCTGTTCCGCGGCTGCGTCAGGGGGTGCCGTTTCTGCCAGGCGGGGATGGTGTACCGGCCGGTGCGCGAGCGCTCGGCGTCCCTGGTGGTCGGAATGGCGGACGAGGCCACGGCTCTGACGGGCCACGACGAGGTCTCGCTGTGCTCGCTCTCCTCGTCGGACTACACCCTCATCGAGGAGGTGGCCGACAGGGTCGGTGGGATATGCGAGGACCGCCGGCTGGCGCTCTCGCTGCCGTCGCTGCGGATGGACGAGCGCTCCGCTTCGATCGCTGGCGGCCTCGCCGGTGGAGGCCGGGGTGGGCTCACCTTCGCGCCCGAGGCGGCCACCGACCGCCTTCGCCGCGTCATCAACAAGCCCATCGCCGAGAGCGACATGGTTGACGCGGTGGTCTGCGCCGCGCGGGCGGGCAGGCGCAGGGTCAAGCTGTATTTCATGATCGGGCTTCCCACCGAGACGGACGAGGACGTCTTCGAGATCGCGGCCCTGGTGTACCGGCTGCGCGACGCGGTGCGCGCGCAGGGACTGGCACCCCCGGCGATAAACGTCTCCGTCTCCACGTTCGTGCCCAAGCCGCACACGCCGTTCCAGTGGTGTGCCCAGGACGACATGGAGACCATCCGGCGAAAGCAGGACGAGCTGAAGTCGGGCCTGCGCTCGCGCGCCGTCAACCTGTCATGGCACGACGCCGGCATGAGCGTGGTGGAGGGACTGCTGGCGAGGGGCGACCGGCGCCTGGGGGCGGTGATCGAGGACGCATGGTCGGCGGGGGGGCGTTTCGACTCGTGGTCCGACCACTTCGACCAGGCTCGCTGGCGGGAAGCGTGCGACCGGGCCGGCCTCGACCCGGGGTTCTACCAGCAGAGGGAGCGTCCGCTGGACGAGGCGTTCCCCTGGGACCATCTCGACCTCGGGGTCACCAGGGAGTTCCTGGCCGGAGAGTACCAACGGGCCATGCGCGCGGAGACGAGCCCCGACTGCCGGGCGGGGATCTGCATCGAGTGCGGAGCGTGCGAGAGGCTGGACCGGGCGCAGGTGCTCAAGGGGAGGTGGCCATGAGTACCAGGCCGCTGCCAGAACCGCTGCGCCTGAGGCTTCGGCTCACCAAGAAAGCCCGGGCCCGGTTCCTGTCGCACGCGGAGTACTCGCGCGCGATCATGTTCGCCGCCCGGAGGAGCGGGCTCCCGCTCGAGTTTGCCGGGAAGCACCGCCCCCGCCTGAAGCTCTCGCTGTCGCCGCCCCTGCCTATCGGGGTGGAGAGCGGGGGGGAACTGGTGGACCTCTCCCTCGTGGGATACGTCCCCGCGGCCGAGGCGAAGCGGGCGCTTTCCGAGGTCCTTCCCCCGGGGATCGAGGTGGTGGAGGCGCGCCTGATGAGCGGCTCCGACAAGGCGGTGGGAAAGCTGATCGACACGGCCGCCTACCTGGTGTCGCCGCCCGAAGACGCGGGGACCCCCCGGGGGTGGAGGGATGCGGCGGTCGAGTTCATGTCTCGCGACTCCGTGGAGTTCACCAGGGTGCAGCCCCGCAGGACGAGGGTGGTGGATATCAGAAAGGGCGTCCACCGGCTGGACGTCGAAGAACTGGAAGGGGACGGCGTGACCCTGGCGCTGGCCCTCGACGACGGCGTGGCCGGGACCGTGAAGCCCTGGGAGGTCATCGAGGTGCTGGGTGGGATGGCCGGCGTAAGCATGGAGGTCTTGAAAGGCTCGCGGATTACGAGAGAGGGTCTCTTCTCCAGGCGGGGGGACAGGCTGGTCTCGCCGATGGAGTTGGGGCGCAGGGGTGCCGCGGCCCCGAGGGGGAGGAGGTAGTACGAGTGTTCCGTTCCATGAGTACGGGGAAGCACCGAGAGCGCCGGGGCGCCGCTCCCGCAAGGCGCGCGACTGACGCGTACGCCTGTCGTACTCGGAAGGAGCGGAACGCGGCGGGTGTGGATGCAGCGGCGTTCGAATGCCGGCGCACTCATGGAATGGAGCACTGAATTGAAAAAAGCCAGGAACGAACTCCTCGTCACCTGCCTGAAAGGGAAGTGCCGCCTGGCGCTTCTCGAGGACGGAGAGGTGGTCGAGGTCTATATCGAGAAGAGCCGCAGGAAGAGCGTGGTCGGCAACATCTACATCGGGCGCATCACCAGCGTGCTGCCGGGGATGAGCGCGGCGTTCGTGGATATCGGCGTGGGCAAGAACGCGCTGCTGTACCTGCAGGACCTGGTCTTCATGGAGGACGGATCGCACGTGAAGCCTCGCAAGATATCCAAGGTCCTGAAGGCGAGCGACACCATCGTGGTCCAGGTCACCAAGGACCCCATGGGCAGCAAGGGCGCGCGGCTCACCACCTACCTCAGCCTGCCCGGCAGGATGATGGTCTACATGCCGCAGTCCAGGCGGTCCGGGGTCTCCAGGAAGCTGCCCGAGAAGGAGCGCGAGAGGCTGAGAAAGATCGCCCGGGAGGTGCGCCCGGAGCACGGCAGCACCATCATCCGCACCGCCGCGGCCAGGGCCCGCAAGAAGGACCTCGAGGAGGACCTCACCTACCTGGTCGAGCAGTGGGAGAAGACACAGAGGAGGATCAACGGCGGCGCCAAGCCGCCCACCCTGGTGTACCAGGAGCCCGACCTGGCGGTGAAGGTGGTCCGCGATACGGTGACCCGGGAGTTCAAGAGCGTGCTGGTGGACAGCAGGAGCGAGTACGACCGCATCAAGAACTACCTGTCCACGGCTTCCCCGGAGCTGAAGGACAGGGTGCAGCTATACAAGGACTCCCAGCCCATGTTCTCACGGTACGGGGTGGACCAGGCCATACAGGCGGCCCTGCGCAGAAAGGTGCCGCTGCCGAGCGGCGGCCATATCGTCATCGACGAGGTAGAGGCGATGACGGCCATTGACGTCAACACCGGTTCCTACACGGGCAAGAAGAGCCTCGAGGATACCGTCCTGAAGACCAACATGGAGGCGGCGGTGGAGGTCGTCAAGCAGCTTCGGTTACGCGACATAGGCGGGATCATCGTCATAGACTTCATCGACATGGAGAATCCCGACAGCCGGAAGAAGGTTCTGGACATCCTGGAGCACGAGCTGGAGAAAGACCGCACCAAGACGCAGGTCGTGACCCTCTCCCCGCTGGGGCTGGTGGAGATGACCCGCAAGAACGTCACGGAAGGCCTCGCCGAGACCCTGGGCAAGACCTGCCCGAGATGCGAGGGCCGGGGCCTCGTCTTCGAGGAGGAGAAGCGGGACGAGGGGAAAGCGCCCTCGCCGAAAGCGCCCTCCGGGAGAGGGTCCTCCAGGAGAGGGTCCGGGAGAACGCCCTCCGGCAGTGAGTCCTCTGTGAAAGTGCCCTCGGGCGGTGAGTCCTCCGGGAATGCGCCCTCCGCGAGAGAGCCATCCGGTGGTGAGTCCCCGGCGAAAGCGCCCTCCGGCGGTGAGTCCTCCGTGAAAGATCGTTAGTGTATAATATGCTGATTCATGTGCTGACTAGGTGACCGGGCGCCCCCGACGGGGTGCTCGGGCGTTCTACTCGATGTGGAGATAATACGATGTACGCAGTTGTCAGGAGCGGATCCAAGCAGTACAGGGTCTCGCCGGGCGACCGGATAACGGTCGAGAAGCTCGACGTGGCCGAGGGCAAGAAGTACACCTTCGACGACGTGGTCCTGTATCACGACGGCGACAGGCTCGTGGCCAACCCCAAGGAGCTGGCGAAGGTCAAGGTCTCGGCGAAGGTGCTGGGGCAGGGCCGCTCCAGGAAAGTGGTGGTCTTCAAGTACAAGCCCAAGAAGGGGTACAGCCGCAAGAAGGGCCATCGCCAGCAGCTGACCAGGCTCGAGATCGAGGATATAATCGTGAGGAAGACCGCTCCCCGTAAGGCCGCGGCCGCCCGGGAGAGCGCGTAGCGAAAGGTTGACCGAAGGATGTCAAGCAAGAAAGGTGTAGGGAGCTCGAAGAACGGGCGCGACAGCGAGTCCAAGCGCCTGGGCCCCAAGAGGTTCAGCGGCCAGCAGGTCCGCGGCGGCTACATCCTGGTCCGCCAGCGGGGCACCCGTATCAAGCCCGGGCGGAACGTGGGTGTAGGCAGGGACCACACCCTGTTCGCGAAGGTGGACGGCGTGGTTGAGTACACGAGCAGCGGCGACCGTTCCGTAGTGAGCGTTATCCCTGACTAAGGTATAATCGAGGGGCAGTGACCGGAAACGGGGGTTTCCAGGTGGCGAAGCGGAAGATACTGGTGGTGGACGACGACCCCACCATGGTCAAGCTCATCAACGTGAACCTCAAGCTCAACAACTACTCGGTAGTCGAAGCCGTCTCCGGCGAGCAGGCCCTGGAGGTCATCCAGACCGAGCCTCTCGACCTGGTGGTGCTCGACATCATGATGCCGGGGGTGGACGGCTGGGAGGTCCTGCGCCGCATCCGCAGCAACACCGAGACCCAGGAGATGCCCGTCATCCTTGTCACCGCCAAGACCCAGGACAGCGACGTGATACGCGGCTGGGAGCTGGGCGCAGACGAGTACGTGATCAAGCCTTTCAACCCGCTCCTCCTGGTCGAGGTCATCAAGATGGTGCTGGACCGCTCCTACGACGAGCGCCTGGAACGCCGGCGCAAGCAGAAGGAGAAGCTGGAGGTCCTCCGCAGCCTCTCCCGACCGAAGACCGAGTCCGCCTGAGCGAGAGGGCGGACTCTCCCGCATACGACCGACCAGGGTATTCCCATGTTCATCGACGAGGCACATATATACGTTGAAGGCGGGCGCGGCGGGGACGGGTGCGTCTCCTCCAGGCACGAGCCCCACAGGCCGAAGGGCGGGCCCGACGGCGGTGACGGCGGTGCCGGCGGGGACGTGGTGCTCGAGGTAACGCCGGGTCGCTCGACGCTGGCCGAGTACCACCGGCGACGGCACTTCAAGGCCTCATCGGGTCGCCGGGGAGGTGGCAACAACAGGAAGGGCGCCCGCGGCGCCGACCTCGTCATCCCGGTCCCCGAGGGCACGGTGGTGTCCGACGGGGAGGGCAGGACGCTGTGCGACCTGCTGGCGGGCGGACAGAGATTCGTGGCGGCGGCGGGCGGCCGGGGCGGAAGGGGTAACGCCTCACTCGTGCGCGAGGCCGGCCCCATGCCACGATTCGCCGAGAAAGGCGAGCCGGGGAAGGCGCGGGACCTCGACCTGGAGCTCAGGCTGGTGGCGGACGTCGCGGTGGTGGGCTTTCCCAACGCCGGCAAGTCCAGCCTGATCTCGAGGATATCGCGAGCGAGGCCCCGGATAGCCGACTACCCGTTCACCACCACCGAGCCCAACCTGGGAGTGGTGGTGGGGGAGGACTCGGACTTCGTTGTGACCGACGTGCCGGGGCTCGTCCCCGGCGCGCACCTGGGCAGGGGGATGGGGATCGCCTTCCTGCGTCACATCGAGAGGGCCTCCACACTGGTGTTCCTGGTGGACATGTCACCGATGAGCGGCAGGAGGCCCGTGGACGACCTGGTGGGTCTCGAGGAGGAGCTCGGCGCCTACAACCCGGCGCTGCTGGAGCGGGCCAGGCTGGTGGCGGCGAACAAGATGGACCTCTCACCTCCGCCGGAGGAGATGGAAGCGCTCGCGGAGGCGTGTGGTCAGAGGGGCCTCGAACTCTACCCCGTGAGCGTGGTGACCGGCGAGGGCATGCCCGCTCTCCTGGGCGCGATGTGGCGGATGGTAGAATCCGCCCGCCGGCTCGGCGCCACACCCGCGGTCCCGGTCGAGTTCGTCGAGGCGGAGCCGGAGATCATGAGCGTCGCCCGGGAAGGGGAGCGGTTCGTGGTCACCGGGCCCGCGCCCGAGCGCGCGGTCCAGATGACCGACTGGGAGAACGACGACGCGAGGACCTACCTGGCGGGCAGGCTGCGCCGCATGGGCGTGGAGGATGCCCTTGCGAGGGCCGGTGCGGTGGAGGGGGACGAGGTGGAGATCGCGGGAAGGGTCTTCGAGTACGTCCCCGAGCCTCGAGAGGAAGAGACGGGGAGTGAGAACGGTTGAGCGGGCTTGCAAGGATGGTCATAAAGGTCGGCACCGCCGTCATAACAGAGGAGTCCGGCCGCGTGAGCCGCGACAGGGTAGCGGTCCTCGTGGACGGGATAGCCGGGGCCAGGGAGGCCGGCATCGACGTGGCCCTGGTCTCCTCGGGGGCGATTGCGGCCGGCGTCGAGAGGCTGGGGCTGGACCGGAGGCCCGCCGACCTGGACACGCTCCAGGCGGTCGCCTCGGTAGGCCAGGGTCTGCTGATGACCATGTACGCGGATATGTTCGCTTCCAGGGGTATCACCGCCGGACAGGTGCTGCTGACCCAGTACGACATCACGCACAGGCAGCAGTACCTGAACGCCAGGCACACCCTGGACAGGCTGTTCTCGATGGGTGTGGTCCCGGTGGTGAACGAGAACGACACTGTCGCGACAGAGGAGATAACCTTCGGCGACAACGACATGCTCGCCGCGCTGGTGGCATCACTGGTGAAGGCGGACCTGCTGGTCCTGCTGACGGACACGGCCGGGCTTCATACGGCCGATCCCCGGACGTCGGGGGAGGCGCGCCTGATCGAGGTGGTGGAGAAGGTCACCGAGGAGATAGAGTGTCTCGGCGGGGAGGCGGGCAGCGACAGGGCCCTTGGGGGCATGTCCTCCAAGGTCCAGGCCGCCAAGGCCGCGGTCTCGACCGGCGTCGCGACGATCATCGCGGACGGGCGCGAGCCGTCGACCATCGGGCGCGTGATCGAGGGGGAGAGGCCCGGCACCTACTTCCCGGCCGCCGGGCGGGTCACGTCCAAGAAGCACTGGATAGGTTACGCGACGATGGCCTGCGGCACGCTGGTGGTGGACGCCGGCGCAGTGGGTGCGCTCCAGGAGAGGGGAGGGAGCCTCCTTCCCGCCGGGGTGACGGACGTCAGGGGGGAGTTCGGGATCGGTGACTCGGTGGACATAGAGGACGCGAGCGGAAGGTTGATAGCGAGGGGTCTTTCCAACTACTCCTCGACCGAGGCGCGAAAGGTGAAAGGACTGCGCTCGCAACAGGTCGAGCAGGTGCTGGGAGAGCGGGCCGAGGAGATGGTCCATCGGGACGAGCTTGTCGTCTTCGGCCCGGAAGCCGGGGGAAGTCCTTGAGGCGGGGCTCTCAGCCCCGCGGAAACATGTCTTCGGCCCGGAGGCCGGAGGCGTATGTAGGAAGTCCTTGAGGCGGGGCTCTCAGCCCCGCGGAGATGTGTCTCGGCCCGGAGGCCGGACGAAGTCCTTGAGGCGGGGCTCTCAGCCCCGCGGAACCTCGGCCCGGAGGCCGGGGGCAGTCAAAGGAGGAGGAATGAGCGAGGGAGACCTTGCAGGCGAGATAAGGTCCATCTGCGAGGGCGCCAGGCGCGCCGCACACGTGCTGGCTGTCACGGGCGCCGAGGAGAAGAACGCGGCGCTGTGCGAGATCGCCGACGAGCTGGAGCGCTCCATGGACGTCGTCATCGAGAGCAACGCGCTGGACCTGGACGCGGGCCGCGAAGCGGGGTTGAGCGCCGCCCTGATAGACAGGCTGGCCCTGAACGGGCAGAGGATTCACGAGATGGCGCAGGGCCTCAGGGACGTGTCGGCCCTCCGCGATCCCGTAGGCGAGGTCCTCGAGGGCTGGCGGCTGCCTAACGGCCTGGTCATAGAGAAGGTCAGGGTCCCACTCGGCGTGGTCGGCATCATCTACGAGGCGCGCCCTAACGTGACCGTGGACGCCGCCGGGCTCTGCCTGAAGAGCGGCAACGCCGTCGTGCTGCGCGGCAGCGACAGCGCCCGAAACTCCAACCGCGTGCTGGTCGAGCTGATGAGGCGGGCCGGCGCCGCCGCCGGGCTCCCCGCCGACGCGGTCCAGCTGATCGGCGTGTCGGGCCGCGACGCCGCCCGCGAGATGATGCGCATGCACGGCCTGATCGACGTCCTGATCCCCAGAGGGGGAGAGGGCCTGATACGCACCGTGGTCGAGAACAGCACGGTCCCCGTCATCGAGACCGGGGTCGGCAACTGCCACGTGTACGTGGACGAGGGGGCCGACGTCGAGATGGCCGTCGCCATCGTCGTGAACGCCAAGACGCAGAGACCCGGCGTGTGCAACGCCGCGGAGACGCTGCTGGTGCACCGCGAGATAGCCGGTGGGTTCCTCCCCGCCGTCTGGACGCCTCTGTCCGAGAAGGGCGTCACGCTCAAGGCCGACGAGGCCGCGCGGGCAATCCTCCCCGAAGCCGGAGAGGCGACCGAGGAGGACTGGATGACCGAGTACCTGGACCTCGTGCTGGCGGTCAGGGTGGTGGACGGCCTCGACGAGGCTATCGAGCATATCAACCGGTACGGCAGCCATCACTCCGACGCCATCGTCACGCGCGACTGGGAGCGCGCCAGGAGGTTCCAGCGCGAGGTGGACTCCGCGGCCGTCTACGTGAACGCTTCCACGAGGTTCACCGACGGCGCCGTCTTCGGCATGGGCGCCGAGATCGGCATAAGCACCCAGAAGCTCCACGCGAGGGGCCCGATGAGCCTGCCGGAACTGACCTCGACAAAGTTCATCATCAACGGCGACGGCCAGGTGAGGTAACAGCCTTATCTACTAATAGCGAACCTCGCGCGCGCCCGGGCACCTCGGCAGCCTCGCCTGACGAAGACCGATGCGAGCGGGGGACTTACTTGAATACGGTCTCGAGAGCCTTTCCGTCGAGCACAAGGGCTCCGTCGAGCGCTCGTTTCCTGCATGGCTTTGACTTGATCCTGTTCCAGAAGTAAACTACGTGATATACATGATAGTTACAGAAATGTTACAGTCCGGGAGGGGTCGATGGGCAGCAGGGTTCTACGTGTATCTGAAGCGACAAAGGCCAGCATCGAGCGGATCGCGAAGGAACGCTCCACATCACAGGCCGAGGTGGTCTCGCTCGCCATAGAAGAACTCGAGAGAGTCGAGTTGCTATGCGAAGCGAATGAGGCTTACGCTCGCCTGCGGGCGGACCGTGAGAAGTCAGCGGAGTTCGATGCCGAGTCAAACCGTTGGGAAGTGGCTTCCGCCGAAGATACGAGGGATCTCTGAGTGATGCAGATCTCCCGCCGGCAGGTCTGGATGGTGGAGTTGCCCGAGGAGCGAAAGGGTCACGAGCAGCGAGGCTCGAGGCCTGCCGTGGTGATCTCTGATGATATCTACAACAACGGTCCCGCCGGGATGGTGATCGTGCTGCCCGTGACGTCTCGAGATACGGGAATCCCATACCATATCCCGATCCCGCCCAAGGAGGGCGGTCTCGAGAAAAGAAGCTTCATCATCTGTGACCAGTTGCAGTCGATCTCCACGTCGAGGCTTATCGATCCACGGGGTACGATCAGTCGCACCACCATGGAGAGGGCGGAGCACATCCTTAAGGCTTTGATCTTTCCTCCACGCACCTATTAAAGGGGACCCGAGGATTGACCTGCCGGATGCGTGGGAATCATAATTCCATCGCGGGGCGCAATTACTGCAGGCTTCTCTTACGATTCGGGAGGCGTGACCATGCCGAACAGCAATCGCATTTTCAGGGATGTCCAGCAATCGAGAACATGACTATAGTCGTTGTTGTGGCTATCGCCGCTGCGATTCACGAGACCATCTATTGGCTCGTTTGGGGCCCATTCTTTAATGGATGGTCGGCTGTGAGGGGCAAGCGAATATTTGTCTTCTGGGGCTTCTTGCTAGCGTTATCTGGTGCCATATTCATTAGCGCGGATATCGCATCAAGGATTGGCTTCTTTGCGGTAGTCAGCATCTTGGCAATCCTGGTAGGGAACTTGCCCGAACTCCATTTCATCCCACACGACCGTCGTAAGATATCCAGTGGCAAGAACATCTGGGAGAAAATCCTAATACTGTTTTGGTATTGAAGCTGTTTCAACTTAGGGCCGTCTGCTCCAAGGACAATCTACCAACGGAGAGGCCTGACGAGATTACCCGCCCCTCCCTTTTCTCGTATCATTGCCTTGCCACGAGGAGGCGCCACGGATGGAAGTGCTTGTCGTCTACGAGTCGTTCACGGGGAAACATCAGGTTCACCGTTGATTGCTCGGGTTAATGTCGGCGCCGGTGAGGTTGTCGTGCCACGAAGGGTCCTGTTGACGAAGCAGTTGATTGACTTGCCTCAAGAGTCGCATGGCTCGTGGGCGGCTCTCTTCGATTGCTTAAGATCTGACGGGTGCAGAAAAGGCCTGTCATTACCTACAATTCGGTCTTGCATAGTTATTCATAGTGATGTATAATATTCCCTTCACGGGTCGAGGGGAAAGGAAGATGGGTTGTCTGAAGAGGTGAAGGTTGGGATAGTCGGGGCTTCCGGGTATACCGGGGCTGAGCTCATGCGGCTGCTCTGGGGGCACCCGGGCGCTTTGGTCGGGGTGTTCACGGCGAACAAGTACGCGGGGAAGAGCGTGGGCTCGCTGTATCCCAGCCTGGGGCCGTACTACGAGGGCTCGTACACGGAATACGACCCGGCGGCTCTGGAAGGGTGCGATATCGTCTTCCTGGGGCTGCCGCACGGGAAGAGCATGAAGGTGGCCCCCGAACTGCTGGAAATGGGGCTGAAGGTGATCGATATGTCGGCCGACTTCCGGCTGGGCGGCATGGAAGAATACGAGCTGTGGTACGGGATATCCCACGAGTGCCCGGAGTTGCTGACGGAGGCGGCCTACGGCCTGCCGGAGATCTACCGTACGGAGATCGCCGGCGCGCGGCTGGTGGCCAACCCGGGCTGCTACCCGACGGCTACGCTGCTGGGCCTCTTCCCGGCGGCCCGCGGAGGGTTGATCAACGGTACGGTGGTTGTAGACGCCAAGAGCGGGGTGTCGGGGGCCGGGCGGGGGCTGACCCTGCAGACGCACTTCCCCCAGGTGGCCGACGGCATGGCGCCCTACGCGGTCTCGGGTCACAGGCACCTGCCGGAGGTGAGGGGCGGGCTCGCGGGCCTGGCACAGGACCCGGAGCCGAAGGTGGTGTTCACGCCGCACCTGGCTCCCATGAACAGGGGTATCCTCTGCACGATATACGTGCCGCTGGCGGACGACGCGGAGCCGTCGGAGGTCCGGGGGGTCTACGAGAGCGCGTATGCCGGTGAGGAGTTCGTGCACCTGCTGGAAGAGGGGTGCTACCCGGACACGAAGTCCGTGCAGGGGGGCAACGACTGTCACGTGGCGCTCGAGTTCCCGGGCAGCGATATGCTTATAGTGATGACCGTTATCGACAACCTGGTCAAGGGAGCGAGCGGCCAGGCGGTCCAGAACATGAACATACTGTGTGGCCTGCCGGAGGGCACCGGGCTGGCGGGCCCGGCGGTCTTTCCGTAATCGAGGGGTGAGCCGGATGAACGCGATGGGCTTCGAGAGGATACTGGGCGGGGTCTGCGCCCCGCAGGGCTTTCTCGCCGCGGGCGTGGCGTGCGGGATCAAGGGGGACGGGCGCCCCGACCTGGCCCTTGTGAAGAGCGATCGCGAGGCAACGGTTGCGGGCATCTTCACGACCAACGCTTTGCCGGCTGCCCCGGTGACGCTCACGTCCGAGAGGGTACGGGCGGGCTCCGCGGGCGCCGTGGTCGTCTCGAGTGGAAACGCGAACGCGATGACCGGCGAGCGGGGCATGGCCGATGCGCTCGCAATGGCCGGGGAGGTCGAGAGTACGCTGGGGCTGGCCGAAGGGCAGGCACTGGTCTGCTCCACCGGTCCTATCGGGGTGCAACTGCCGATGGATAAGGTCGTCGCGGGCATCTCGCAGGCCGCGGGTGAGCTGAGCCCCGGGGGGAACACGGACGCGGCGAAGGCGATCATGACCACGGATACCTACCCCAAGGAGCTCGCGGTCGAGATGGAGATCGCGGGCAGGGTGGTGCGGATGGGCGCCATGGCGAAGGGCGCGGGGATGATACATCCCAACATGGCGACGATGATCTCGCTGATCACCACGGACATGCCGCTGGACCACGACACTATGCAGCAGTGGCTCTGCCAGGCCGGCGAGTGGTCGTTCAACCGCATCAGCGTGGACGGCTGCCAGTCGACCAACGACACGGTGCTGATGATGGCGAACGGCGCGGCTCTCCCGCAAGGCTACACCATGACCAACGAGGAGGCCGAGCTGTTCTTCCGGGCGCTGTGCTGGCTGACCGCGAACCTGGCGATGGCCCTGGTCAAGGACGGCGAGGGCGCGACGAAGCTGCTGCGCATCGTGGTGAACGGCGCGCGCGACGACGCCGAGGCGGTGGTCATCGCGGAGTCAATCGCAGTGTCGGACCTGGTCAAGTGCTCTTTCTTCGGGGGGGCTCCCAACTGGGGCCGGATCGCCGCCGCGGCCGGGAGCGCCGGGGTTCCGCTCGATCCGGACAGCCTGGACATCTACGTGGGAGAGTACAAGCTGGTGTCGGGTGGTGTGCCGCTCGAGTGCGACCATGACGACCTGGTCCGGATGCTGGCGCGTGACGAGGCCGAGATAACGGTCGACCTGGGGCTGGGAAGCGGCTCGGCCTTCTACCTCACGACGGACCTCTCCACCGAGTACGTGGAGATAAACGCGGAGTTTTCATGATGAGCGACATCGAACAGCAAGGCGCCGAGGCACTGGCCCACAAGGCCAAGGTGCTGACCGAGGTACTGCCCTACATCAAGCTGTACAGGGGCACGACCGTCGTCATCAAGTTCGGCGGAAACGCCATGCAGGACCCCGAGATACGGCGGATGTTCGCCTCGGACGTGGTGCTGATGCGCTACGTCGGCATAAATCCCGTGATCGTTCACGGGGGCGGGCCCCAGATCTCGGAGTACATGGACCGGCTGTCCAAGGAGGTCACCTTCGTCGGCGGCCACAGGGTGACCGACACGGAGACCATGGAGATAGCCAAGATGGTGCTGGTCGGCAAGGTGAACAAGGACCTGGTTTCCCTGATCAACCGGCACGGTACGCTCTCCATGGGGCTCTCCGGCGAGGACGGCAACCTCATAACCTGCAGCAAGCGGCTCGCCGAGGACGGCTCGGACCTGGGCTGGGTCGGACAGGTAGACTCCATAAACGCGCAGATAATACAGGAGCTCCTCTCCTACGAGCTGATCCCCGTCATAGCCTCGGTGGGCACCGACCGGCAGGGTAACTCCTACAACATAAACGCGGATACGGTAGCCGGAGAGATGGCGCTCGCGCTCGACGCGGACAAGATGATCTTCATGACCAACGTGAAGGGTATCCTTGACGAGGGGGGCGAGCTGCTGAGCAAGCTCGACGTGGGTGCCTGCCGGAGGATGCTCGACGAGGGCGTGGTCTCCAGCGGGATGATACCCAAGGTGGATGCGTGCGTGAAGGCGGTAGAGGGCGGGGTGGAGCGCGCCTACATAATCGACGGCACCATCGAGCACGCGCTGCTCCTGGAGGTCTTCACCAGCGGCGGAGTGGGCACCATGATCGTGGATTCATTCGACAAGCTCCTCGAGGGGGAATGAGATGGAGGACGTCACGCTCGAACGGTGCGTGGAGCTTGACTCCAGGTACGTGATGCACACTTACAAACGGCTACCGGTGGCATTCGTCCGCGGGAAGGGGACCCGCCTGTGGGACTCGGCCGGGCGGGAGTACCTGGACCTGCTGGGTGGGCTGGGAGTGGTGGTGCTCGGGCACGGACACCCCGCCGTGACCGCGGCCATCGAGCAGCAGGCCGAAAGGCTCCTCCACACCACGAACCTGTACTACGTGGAGCCGCAGGCTTTGCTCGCGCGGACCCTGGTCGAGGGCGTGTTCCCCGGCTCGAAGTGCTTCTTCTGCAACTCCGGGGCGGAGGCCAACGAGGGCGCACTCAAGCTCGCCCGCAAGTACCACTTCCTGTGCGGCGACCCCCGCAGCAAAGTGGTGTGCCTGCTGAAGTCCTTCCACGGGAGAACCCTGGTGACGCTCTCGGCCACGGGGCAGCCGGCGAAATGGGAGCCGTTCGGACCCGTGGTCGAAGGGTTCGTACACGTGGCCATGAACGACGTGGCCGCGCTGGAGGAGGCCGTTGACGGGAGCACCGCCGCCGTCCTCATCGAGCCGGTCATCGGCGAGGGGGGCGTTTATCCCCTGGAGGACGAGTTCCTGGCCACGGCGCGAAGGCTGTGCAACCAGACCGGGGCGGTGCTGATCTTCGACGAGGTGCAGTCGGGCATGGGCCGGACCGGTACCTTCCTGGCGAGCTCGGCCTCCGGGATCAAGCCCGACGTGCTGACGCTGGCGAAGGGACTGGCCAACGGAATCCCGGTGGGAGTGTTCATGGGGGTCGGCGAGTTCGGGGACGTGCTGGAGCCCGGGGACCACGGCACCACTTTCGGCGGCGGATTCCTGGCCTGCGCCGCGGGCCTGGCCTGCGTCGGCACCATACTGGACGAGAAGCTGGCGGTGAACGCCGCGGAGGTCGGTGGCGTACTGAAGAGCGCGCTGGAGGAAATGGTCGGGACCGTACCTCATGTCACGGGGGTCAGGGGAAGGGGCCTGATGCTGGCGGCGCAGCTGTCGGAGCCCGTGGCCCGGGAGGTGGTCATGGATTGCCTCGGGCGGGGACTGGTGGTGAACGACGTGGCGCCCGACGCGGTGAGGATGCTCCCGCCTCTCACCCTGACACAGGAAGAGGCGCTCGAGGGCGCGCGCCTCCTGGCGGAAGCCGTCACGGCGGTCGGAGAGCGGGGAGGGGTGCTGTGAAGCACAAGATGCGTGGCGCGGATTTCCTGAGCCTGCAGGGGCTGAGCGGCGAGGATCTCTCTGACATCCTGACCGAGGCGCTCAGGATCAAGAAGGAGGGGACCAGGGGCTTCAGGCCGCTTTCCGGCAAGGCCGTCGGCCTGCTCTTCGAGAAACCGTCGACCCGGACACGGGTCTCCTTCGAGGTAGCCGTCCTGCGCCTCGGCGGGCACCCGATGATGCTCACCGACCTTCAGCTGGGAAGGGGCGAGACTATCGGGGACACCGGTATCGTGCTGTCTAGGTACCTGGACGGACTCGTGGTCCGGACCTTCGCCCAGGAGCGAATCGAGACCCTCGCCGCCGCGGCGGACGTGCCCGTGTTGAACGCCCTGACGGACCTGTGCCACCCCTGCCAGGCGATGGCGGACATGCTGACCATCCTCGAGTACCGGGGCGGGTTGGGCGGACTGAGGCTGGCCTACCTCGGGGACGGCAACAACGTCGCCAACTCGCTGATGCGCTCGGGGTCCAGGCTGGCGATGGACGTGGTGATTGCCACCCCGAAGGGGCGCGAGCCCGACCCGTCCATCACGCAAGAGTCGAAGGAACTGGCGGAGAAGCATGGAGGATCCCTCGACATCACCAACGATCCCGTCCAGGCCGCCACAGGCGCCGACGTGCTGTACACGGACGTCTGGGTGAGCATGGGGGACGAGGCGGACCCGGAGCATGCGAAGCGCCTGTTCGGCGCCTTTCAGCTGAACGAGGAGATGCTCCGGATGGCCAACGACGACGCGATGGTCATGCACTGCCTGCCCGCGCACCGCGGGGAGGAGATAACCGACGCCGTGATCGACGGGAGCCACTCGGTCGTGTGGGACCAGGCCGAGAACCGCCTGCACGCGCAGGTGGCCCTGCTGTCGGTGATCTACGGTTAGGGCCCGGGGACACGAGATGAAGAAACAGAGGCAGGCGGCCATCCTGGAGATGGTGCGCTCTGGGAAGGTCACCAGCCAGGCGGGCCTGGTGGAGCAGCTCTCCGCGAAGGGATTCGAGGTCAGCCAGACCACGGTCTCTCGCGACCTGCGCGAGCTGGGGCTCGCGCGAGGCGCGGACGGAGCCGGGGCGCGCTACATGGACGCCGGGGAAGCCGGGCACAGGGAGGAAGGCGACCGGTTCCTGCGGAGGCTGGCCCCACAGGTTATGCTCTCCTGCGAGGCGACCGGTAACATGGTCGTGGTCAGGACCACGCCGGGCAACGCCCAGGGACTGGCCTGGGCCCTGGACACCGCACGGGTCGAAGGCGTGGCGGGCACGGTTGCCGGGGACGACACGATACTGGTCGTATGCTCGCAGGACGTCGACAGCCCGGCAATGGCACGGCTGCTGATGGCGTACGCGACGTGACGTAACGGGCTTGGGCGCGGACTTCAGGCCGCGGGTGTAAAAAAAGAAAGGTGGTAACGGTGCCGGAAGCCGACAAGAAAGGCAAGGTAGTCCTCGCCTACTCCGGCGGGCTGGACACCTCGGTGCTGGTGCGCTGGCTGATGGAGCGGGGCCTCGATGTCATATGCGTGACCGGGGACCTGGGTCAGCCCGGCGACATGGAGCGGATCAGGAAGAAGGCCCTCGATACCGGGGCGACGGACGCCCGCGTGGTGGACGCCCGCGACGAGTTCCTCGAGGACTACGTAGTACCCGCCCTCTGGGCCAACGCGCTCTACCAGGGGCGCTACCCGCTGGCGACCGCGCTGGCGCGCCCTCTGCTCGCGAAACTGCAGGTCGACCTGGCGCACTCCTGCGGGGCCACCGCGGTCGCCCACGGCTGTACCGGCAAGGGAAACGACCAGGTGCGCTTCGAGGTGGCCTGCCGGGCGCTCGACCCTGGCCTGGAGATAATCGCTCCGATGCGGGAGTGGACCATGACCCGGGAGCAGGAGATCGAGTACGCGGAGTCGTGGGGGATACCGGTGCCGGTGACCGTGGAGTCACCCTACAGCGTGGACGAGAACCTGTGGGGGCGCTCCTGCGAGTGCGGCGTGCTGGAGGACCCCTGGACAGAGCCGCCGGAGGACGCCTACGAGTGGACGACCTCGCCGAGAGGCGCCCCCGACGAGCCGGATTACGTGGAGATCGACTTCGCCTGCGGGATCCCCGTGGCACTGGACGGCGAGGAGATGCGGCTGGCTCAGATCGTCGACAGGCTCAACGCGCTCGGGGGCTCCCACGGGGTCGGGCGCATAGACATGGTCGAGGACCGCCTGGTGGGGATAAAGTCCCGCGAGATATACGAGGCTCCGGCCGCGGTCATGCTCATCGAGGCGCACCGCGACCTCGAGTCCATCACTCTGACCAGGGAGACCCTGTCGGCCAAGAGGCCGCTGGAGCAGAGGGTCGCGGAGATGGCCTACGAGGGGCTGTGGTTCAGCCCGCTCAACAGGGCCGTAAGGGACTTCAACGCGTCCGTCCAGGAGAGGGTCGACGGCACGGTGAGGATGCGGCTGTACAAGGGGACGGCGGTCCCCGTCGGAAGGCGCTCGCCGAACTCGCTGTACGACGCGGGGCTTGCGACCTACGATCGCGCCGACGCCTTCGACCACACCGCCTCGCGGGGTTTCATCGAGCTGTGGGGACTGCCTCTCGAGGTCTGGGCGGCCTCGGAGAGGCGACGCGGAGAGGGGGAGAAGTGAGGATGTGGGGAGGGCGGTTCGGCGAGGAGCCGGACGTCTTGTTCATCGAGTTCGGCAAGTCCATATCGTTCGACGCGCGGTTGTACCCGTACGACATCGACTGCACGGCCGCCTGGTCCGACGCGCTCCTGGAGGCCGGGGTGCTTTCGGGCTCGGAGCATTCCCGGATAGACGAGGCCCTCGAGCTCATAGAGAGGGAGATGGCCGACGGAAGCTTCGAGTTCAAGCCGTCCGACGAGGACATCCACACCGCCATAGAGCGCAGGCTGGTCGAGCTGGTGGGCACGGTGGGGGGCAAGGTCCGCACCGGACGCAGCCGCAACGACCAGGTCGCCTGTGACATGCGGCTGTTCGTCCTGCACGCCTGCGAGCTGGTGGGCATGGCGACCGAGGAGCTCCAGGAGACCCTGATCGAGCGCGCGCAGGAGACCGTGGACGTCGCCATCCCCGGACACACCCACCTCCAGCAGGCGCAGCCGGTCCTGCTGGGGCACGTGCTGCTCGCGTTCGTGCACATGCTGGAGCGCGACCTGAGCCTGCTGCTCGAGGCCGACGCCAGCGCGGACAGCCTGCCCCTGGGCTCCGGGGCGCTGGCAGGGACCCCGGTACCGGTGGACCGTGAGGTGCTGGCCTCGCGCCTGGGTTTCTCCGCGGTCTCGCAGAACAGCGTGGATGCCGTCAGCGACCGCGACTTCGTGTGCGCGACGCTCTTCGCCCTGACCATGATAATGAGCCACCTGTCCCGGCTCTCCGAGCAGATCATACTCTGGTGCTCGCAGGAGTTCGGCCTGGTGCAGCTGGACGACGCCTGGGCCACGGGCTCCAGCCTCATGCCCCAGAAGAAGAACCCCGACGGACCCGAGCTGATACGTGGGAAGACCGGGCGGGTGACGGGCAGCCTGGTGTCGGTGCTCACAATGCTCAAGGGCCTCCCGCTGGCGTACAACCGCGACCTCCAGGAGGACAAGGAGCCGCTCTTCGATGCAGTCGATACCGTCCTGGACAGCCTGGCCGTGATGCAGGGGACGGTCTCCACGATGAGGTTCGACCGGCAGCGGGCGCGTGAGCTGACCCGCTCCGGGTTCATGACCGCAACCGACCTGGCCGACTTCCTGGTGAGCAGGGAGCTCGATTTCCCGGAGGCCCACCGGATCGTGGGCGAGGTGGTCCACTACTGCCTCAAGAACGACAAGACCCTCTGGGACCTCGATGCCGAGGAGCTCAAGAAGTTCAGCCCGCTGCTCGGCGAGGAGGCCGCCGGGTGGCTTTCGGTGGAGTCGTCGCTGGCGAGGCGCGGGGCAATCGGCGGCACGGCGCCCCGCGAGGTGGCCCGCCAGCTGGACGAGCTGCGCAGGATGATAGAGGGGGATGAACCGCCCCCCCTGTGATATCATTCGTGCTGGCGTAACCCCTTCGAGAAGCTGAGCAAGGAGGGCGCGACTTGGAAGTAAAAATGGGCCAGATCGTGGCGCTGGGCTACGGCAAGTACTTCCGCTCGGACAGCATCGTCGGGTTCGTACCGATCGAGGATGACCGCGGGCCGGCCCGCAGGACCCTGGTCTACGTGGAAGGCGTCACCGAGCCGGTGGTCGCGTCCCGCACCGAGGAGCGCATGCTCAAGGACATGACCCGGGAGGGACCGGGCGAGTTCAAGGCGGCGATGGCCCTCGAGCTCATCGAGAGGATCCTGGGGGACCTGTCCCACGCCAGGCCGATGCTTCGCCGCTCCGTCAAGGAGGAGTGCGGGCTCGACCTCGACGAGATAGAGCGCAGGATCTGCGAGCTTCTCGCGGGCGACGAGGGCAATCCGGTCCAGGAGGGCCTTTTTCAGGACCCCGGCCTGGAGTAGCCGGGAGCGGCGCGATCCGACACGATCACCGGGAGGTTCCACCATTGAAGCTCGAGAGCATTTACAGGCTCGCCATAGAAATGGGCAGCCGCAAGGACCCCAGGGGCAAGGCGGGCATCGAGCAGGTGCTGGCCGACGCCAGGGCCGAGCGCGACCGGTTGAAGAAGGAGGAGAAGGCCTTCTTCGATGACGAACGGTTGACCAACCCGTTCGCCGACACCCGGATCCTGCACGGAAAGCCGGACCTCCAGGTGCGTAAGGTCATCGCGGGGGTGGACGTGGAGACCCCGGAGCTGCTGCTGGTCGACAGGCTGAGGGAGCGCGGCAGGAAGTATGACGTGGCCATCGCGCACCACCCGGAGGGCCGCGCGCTCCAGGGGCTGTCGGAGGTCATGAGCGTGCAGGCGGACGTTTGGGCCGCCTACGGGGTCCCGGTGAACATCGGCGACGCGCTGATCTCGGAGCGCATGAAGGAGATATGGCGGGCCATCCTGCCCCAGAACCACCAGAGGCCGGTAGACGCGGCCAGGCTGCTGGACATCCCGTTCATGTGCGTCCACACCCCCGCGGACAACCTGGTGACCGATCACCTGGGCAGGATATTCAAGAGGGCCAGGCCGCGCCTCGTGGGAGACGTGGTGGACCTCCTGCTCAAGCAGGAGGAGTACCGGCGTGCCGCCAGGAAGGGCATGTGCCCGGCCGTCCTGGTCGGCGACAGGAAGGCGCGGGCGGGGGAGATCCTTGTCGATATGACGGGTGGCACCGAGGGCCCGGCGGCCGTGCTGGAGAAGCTCGCCGCATCCGGTGTGGGCACCATGGTGTGCATGCACATGGGGGACAAGATCAAGGCCGAGGCCGAGAAGCACCACGTCAACGTGGTCATCGCCGGACACATCGCATCCGACAACATCGGCCTCAACCTCTTCTTCGACGCGCTCGAGAAGAAGGGCGTCACCTGCCAGGGGTTCTCGGGTTTCGAGCGCTACTCCAGGATTAAGAAGTGACCGGTTAGGGCCCGGTACGGGCGACCTCGCTCAGAGGGGCCACCAGACCGACATGCCTTTGATCCCACTCCCGCCCCCGCCGCCGCTGCCCACCGTTATCGACACCGTGGAGCCCAGGGGAAGCTTCGCCCCCGCGCCGGGGCTCTGGGACATGACTATTCCCGCCGTACCGCCCGGGGCGTAGCCGGCGCTCGCGGCGAAGCCCGCGGCCGCGATCTTGGTCTTGGCGGCGGCCTCGGCCATACCGACCACGCCCGGCACCGTGCCCTCGGGCACGCCCGATGAAACATAGATGGTGACGCTCCCGCCCGTTGCCAGGGTGGTGCCGGCCGCGGGTGTCTGAGATATAACGGTGCCGGCCGGCTCGCTCGAGGTCTGGTTGACCACAGTACCCGTGTAGCCGGCGGAGGAGAGTGAGCTCAGCGCGGCGGAGCTGCTCATGCCGACCACGCTGGGCACGGTCCTGGCCTGCTGCTGCGTGTGGACGTTGCAGTAGCCCTGAGGCTCCTGGCCGCGCTTGAAGGTACGGTTGTGGGTGGTAGGGCAGTTCGGCCCCGCGAGCATGCCCGAGACGTCGCAGACCGTGACGGTGATATCCTCGGACTGGGTGGAGTCGGATCCGCTCTCCCCCCTGACGAAGGCGGTCTCCGGCGTATCCTCCAGGGCGGGACCCATGAACCGGGCCCAGATGGACGCCGGAAGGGAGCCGCCGGTCATGTGGCCCATGGAGATGCGCCCCTGCGGGTATCCCACCCAGACCGCGGTGACCAGGTCCGGGGTATAGCCGACGAACCAGGCGTCCGCGTAGTCCTCCGCGGTCCCCGTCTTGCCCGCCTGCGGGCGCCCGATCTGGGCACCCACGCCGGTGCCACCGGACACCACGCTCTGCAGTATGCTGTTCGCCTCCGCCGCCACCTCGGGGTCGACGACCTGGTTGACCTCGGGCTTGCCCTCGTCGACCAGGTTGCCGTTGGCGTCGGTGATCTTGGATATGGAGCGCGGGATCGCGTGCGCGCCGTTATTGGCGAGGGTGCCGTAGGCGGACGCCATCTCCAACGGGTTAACGCCGACGGTCAGGCCCCCCAGCGCGATAGCGGGGTTCGGATCGACGAAGCTGGTGATGCCCATCTGCTTGGCCATCTCGGCCACCCTGGAAGGACCCACGTCCATGATCAGCTGCGCGTAGACCACGTTGATGGAGTGTATGGTGGCGTTGCGGACCGTGGTGGTGCCGCTGCCGTGCCCCTCGTAGTTGCTGACCTTCCAGACCCCGCCGTCGGGGAGCTGTATGGTCCTGGGAGACGAGGCGTCATAGGTCTGGTTGGGTGACACCTTGTCCGCCAGCGCCCTGGCCAGTACGAAGGTCTTGAAGGAACTGCCGGCCTGACGGTGGCCGTCCGCGGCCACGTTGAACTGGCTGGTCGCGTAATCCTTTCCTCCCACCATGGCCTTGATGTAGCCGGTCCGGGGATCGATGCACACCATCGCGGCGTCAGGGCCTTCGCCCTGCTCCGTAGACCTCGCTATCACGTTCTCGGCGAGGTCCTGGAGGCGGAGGTCTATGGTGGTGTATATCCTCAGTCCCCCGCGGAAAGCCTGCTGATCGCCGTACTTGCGCCGCACCAGGGCGGTGATGTAGTCGCAGAAGTAAGGCGCCCGACGCGTCACGTAGACCTGGTTCTTGGGCGCGATGTCCATGGGGGTGTTCAGGGCAGCGTCCATCTCGGACCGGTTTATGTACCCGGCGTTATGCATCTTGCGAAGCACGTTGTTCCGCTTCTCCTGGACCTCCTGCGGCCGCGTGTAGGGGTCGTAGTAGCTGGGGGCGGCCAGCACGCCGGTCAGCATCGCGCCCTGCGCGAGGGTGAGCTCGGCGGGGGTCTTGCCGAAGTACCTCCTGGCGGCGGTGAAGACGCCGTAGCAGCCGTTGCCGAAGTAGGCGTCGTTCAGGTACATCTCCAGGATCTTGTTCTTGGAGTACTTCTGCTCGAGCTGGTAGGCGAGATGCGCTTCCTGGATCTTGCGCCACAGAGTGCGCTTGGGACCGACATAAGCGTTCTTGACGTACTGCTGGGTGATGGTGCTCCCGCCCTCGACCACCGTTCCCTGCACCACGTTCGCCCACAGCGCACGGATGACGCCCTTCCAGTCTACCCCCCTGTGCCTGTAGAAGTCGCGGTCCTCGGTGGCGATGACGGCGTTGCGGAACGACTCGGGCATCTCCTGGAGCGATATGATCTCGCGGTTCTGGTCCCCGTACAGCTCGCAGAGGAGGGTCCCGTCGGCCGCGAAGACCTTGGAGTTCTGAGCCGCCTTGTACTCGTGGAGCGAGGCGAGGTCCGGCAGTCCTATCCCGGAGTAGAACCAGCCGATCAGCCCCCCGATCGCTATCGCAAAACCAAGGACGATGACCAGTGCTATGCGGGTTGCTACCTTCATGTCACCTTCACATCAGCCACATCTTCAACAATTGTAACACTTCTCGTCTTCGCATTGCATGGCGGTGGAGCAACCATTGGACGAACAGGGGGGTCAGACGTTTGCGGTGCGCTGCAGCACGCCGAACAGCAGCAGGCCATTGCGCAACGAAAACGTCTGACGCCCCTCTCTCTTCTACTAAGCACCCGCCATGCCTTCGGTTATAATACGCTGGTGCCGGGCACGAGCGGACGAAGCGAGAGGGAATCATGGGGCGCGGGACCGGGATCGAGGGCCAGATGGAGCTCATATCGTCAGGGGCGGTGGAGCTGATCCCGTCGGAGGAGATGCGCTCCAAGCTGGAACGCTCACTTGCCACGGGCGAGCCCCTGGTTGTCAAGCTGGGAGTCGATCCGACACGGCCCGACCTGCACATAGGTCACGCAGTTCCGCTCAACAAGCTGCGCCACTTCCAGGAACTGGGCCACCAGATCGTGCTGATCATCGGTGACTTCACCGCCCTCATCGGCGATCCCAGCGAGCAGGACACCACGCGCCCGGTGCTGACGCCCGAGGAGGTCGAGAGCAACGCGCGCACATACGTGGAGCAGGCCGGCAAGATAATCGACACCGGTCGGGCGCGCCTGGCGCGCAACAGCGAATGGCTCGCGCCCCTGAGGTTCGAGGAGATACTGCAGCTGACCAGCAGGTTCACGGTGGCCAGGATACTGGAGAGGGACGACTTCAGCCGGCGGTTCAGCGAGGAGAAGCCGCTGGGCCTGCACGAGTTCCTCTACCCGGTGATGCAGGCCTACGACTCGGTCATGCTTCGCGCCGACGTCGAGATCGGGGGTACGGACCAGAAGTTCAACCTGCTGGCCGGGAGGAACCTCCAGCGGGCGATGGGGCAGGAGCCGCAGGTGGTCCTGACGCTCCCGCTGCTCGAGGGGACCGACGGGGTCCAGAAGATGAGCAAGAGCCTGGGCAACGACGTCGGCCTGACCGACCCGCCCGGTGAGATGTTCGGGAAGCTCATGTCCATCCCGGACGGCATAATGTGGAAGTACTTCGCGCTGGCCACCAAGATGGCGCCCGGCGAGATCGGCGACCTGGAGCGCAGCGTCGCCGACGGGATGAACCCGCGTGACGCCAAGGAACGGCTCGCGAGAGAGGTCGTCACCATATATCACGGCCCCGCGGAGGCCGACCGCGCCGCGGACGAGTTCAGGCGGATCTTCTCCATGAAGGAGGTTCCCGAGGACGCCCCGGTGGCGAACCTGCCCGCCTCGAAGCTCTCCGGCGGCACCATCTGGGTGGTGGACCTCCTGCAGTCTCTCGGGCTGGCCCCGAGCAAGGCGGAGGCTCGGCGCGTCATCGAGGGAGGCGGAGTATCCATAGACGGCGAGAAGGTCACGGACACCGAGGTCGCGCTGGACCGGTCCGCCTTCGAGGGGAAGGTCGTCCGCAGGGGACGCAAGACGTTCGTGCGGGTGGAGATAGACTCGGACAGCTAGGCCGCCAACTCGCATTGACACTTATGCTGGCCGGTGCTAGTATCACACTCGGACCTATCTACTGGTCAAAGGACGTTGACTTGGTTCTTACGTACCTCGAGATTGGTATGAGGCTTGATCTCAAGAGCTAGCGATTGATCGCCCGGCTTTCTGGGCCGCTGGACTTGGGTTCAGCGGCTTTTTGATTGAGCAAAGGCCGAAGAGACGCCTCGGTACCTTGAAAACTGAACAGTGGACGGCTTGAAGCGACCGCGCGCTGAATGAGCAGCGCGCAATTCGGACAACTTTCAATGGAGAGTTTGATCCTGGCTCAGGACGAACGCTGGCGGCGTGCTTAACACATGCAAGTCGAACGGGACCCAGGCTCAGGTGTGCGGCTTCGGCCAATCACCTCTGGATCCAGTGGCGAACGGGTGAGTAACACGTGGGCAACCTGCCCCGGAGACCGGGATAACCCGGGGAAACCCGGGCTAATACCAGATATCCTGCCTTTCCCGCATGGCATCGGCAGAAAAGGGTTAGCTTGCTATCCGCTCCGGGATGGGCCCGCGGCCCATTAGCTTGTCGGTGGGGTAACGGCCCACCGAGGCAACGATGGGTAGCCGGCCTGAGAGGGTGGTCGGTCACACTGGGACTGAGATACGGCCCAGACTCCTACGGGAGGCAGCAGTGGGGAATATTGCGCAATGGGCGAAAGCCTGACGCAGCGACGCCGCGTGGGTGAGGAAGGCCTTCGGGTTGTAAAACCCTGTCAGGGGGGACGAAGCGAAAGTGACGGTACCCCCAGAGGAAGCCCCGGCCAACTACGTGCCAGCAGCCGCGGTAATACGTAGGGGGCAAGCGTTGTCCGGAATCATTGGGCGTAAAGAGCACGTAGGCGGCCTGTCAAGTCAGGTGTGAAAACCCGCGGCTCAACTGCGGGACTGCACTTGAAACTGGTAGGCTGGAGTCCGGTAGAGGAAAGTGGAATTCCCAGTGTAGCGGTGAAATGCGCAGATATTGGGAAGAACACCGGTGGCGAAGGCGGCTTTCTGGGCCGAGACTGACGCTGAGGTGCGAAAGCTAGGGGAGCGAACAGGATTAGATACCCTGGTAGTCCTAGCCGTAAACGATGGGCACTAGGTGTGGGGAGTGTCAACTCTCTCCGTGCCGAAGCTAACGCATTAAGTGCCCCGCCTGGGGAGTACGGTCGCAAGGCTAAAACTCAAAGGAATTGACGGGGGCCCGCACAAGCGGCGGAGCATGTGGCTTAATTCGACGCAACGCGAAGAACCTTACCAGGGCTTGACATGCTTCTGAAAGACGTGGAAACACGTCCCTCCTTATGGACAGTTGCACAGGTGGTGCATGGCTGTCGTCAGCTCGTGTCGTGAGATGTTGGGTTAAGTCCCGCAACGAGCGCAACCCCTGTCCTGTGTTGCCAGCGATTCGGTCGGGGACTCACAGGAGACTGCCGGTGACAAACCGGAGGAAGGTGGGGACGACGTCAAGTCATCATGCCCCTTATGTCTTGGGCTGCACACGTGCTACAATGGCCGGTACAGAGGGCTGCGAAACCGCGAGGTGGAGCCAATCCCAAAAAGCCGGTCTAAGTTCGGATTGGAGGCTGCAACTCGCCTCCATGAAGTCGGAGTCGCTAGTAATCGCGGATCAGCACGCCGCGGTGAATACGTTCCCGGGCCTTGTACACACCGCCCGTCACACCACGAAAGTCGGCAACACCCGAAGCCGGTGGCCTAACCCGCAAGGGAGGGAACTGTCGAAGGTGGGGTCGATGATTGGGGTGAAGTCGTAACAAGGTAGCCGTACCGGAAGGTGCGGCTGGATCACCTCCTTTCTAGGGAGATTCTCTAGAATCAAAAACGTTGACCAGGCCGGTTCACTGTTCAGTTTTGAGGGCATCGAGGCTCATCTGACCGGAGTCAATGGCGAGGCACTGGGAGAGCGAAGGGAGCGGCTCGTGGTGAAGAGGCCTTTGGAGGGTGTGGTGGAGCCCGAGGATATCGCCGAGGACGCGGTTTCGCCCGTCGGCGATTTCATCTCGATGGTTGGCGGTTTCGCCGCCGTTATTTTCGCGGTGGCGCTGACGTGGTACACGCCGGCCGAGGATGCGGTGGGTAAGGCCATGAAGGGTGTGAACGCTCATAACCCGGTCGGCATCATCTGCTTCTGCGCCGGCGCAGGCGTGTTCATCTTCGCCATCTTCGTGCTGGTGGGGAGGCTGATCAACCCCAACTTCAGGTTGGTGCGTTCGCCCGGGTGGGTCTACATGGCCAGCTCGGCGATCATATTCATGGCGTGCATCGTCGGACTGGCGGTGCCGCCCAACATCGGCGGGATGCAGGCCGGGATAAGCGCGGGGATAATCCTCGAGCTCTTCGCGGCCGCTTCGATAGGTGTCGGAGGCCTGCTGAAGTTCTAAGCAGGCCCGCAGGAATGCCTGGGGGCCTGGTCCTCGAGTCCTCGAGCCCTCTGGCACGGGGTCATCGAGGAGAATGGATGGGCTTCGTCCATGAGCGGGTACAGCCCGCTGACTGGGTCGCCGGGACAGGCGCGTTAGTATTGCTGATCAGCGTGTTCATGTCCTGGTACTCGCTCTCGGGACTCGGTGTGATGGGTTGGGATGGGACAAGGTTGTCCGTCCCGATCATCGTATGCGCGGTGGTGGCGATCACCATAGTGGCCTGCAGGGTAGCCGGTGTCGATCTCAGCGCCCTGCATCTGCCGATCGAGGCCGTGATGCTCGGGATGGGGGCGCTGTGCACCGTGCTGGTGCTGGTAAAGATGGTCTTCAGGCCCGTTTCGATCGGGCAGGGAGGCGCCGCGAGTCGCTTTGGGATCGGCTACGGCATCTTCGTGGCACTGCTGGCGAGTGTCCTGGTTCTTGTGGGCGGGATGCTGATGGTGCGGGAAGATGCTTACTGACGACGGTCGGCGGTTCTTGACAGTGGGAACGTCAAAGGAGGGCGATTGGACTCACTCGAAGCAACCGATTGGATGATCGGTATCGGCGGAATCGTGCTGGTTGTTGCTTCCTTCATCGGGTTCTACGGGTACGGCCTGGTGTTCCCGCTCCTGGGAATCGGCGCTGTTGTCCTAGTAGTACTCGAGAAACTGGTGAGGGTGCCGGCGATCGAGGATTTTCAGTACCTCAGCTGGGTATACGTCGGTATCGGCGGCCTGGCGCTACTGATCGCCCTCGGACGCCTGATCCAGCTGCTGACCTGGGCGGGGGTTCTGATCCTGGGTGGCTGGTGGATAACCGTGATCCTGGAGCTCCTGGCCAGTGGTGCCATCCTGGCGGGCGGGATCATAAGGCAGCGCCAGGGTTACTAGATCTTTGGTGCCGCTGCGCTGAACGGGCGGCGGTACCGGTATGAAGCGGCTGACAGTCCGCTTCTCGAGCACCTTTTGAGCGATTTAGTTGACCAGCCGTAACAGGCGAGGTCTAACATAGATTTGTGGCGAGACCCACTCGCACCTTGAAAGCTACACAGTGTTGCAAGGTCTTCACGGGCCAAGATAGTAAGGGCACACGGTGGATGCCTTGGCGGTAGGAGCCGATGAAGGACGCGGCAGGCTGCGAAAAGCTCCGGGTAGTCGCCGAACAGACGCAAATCCGGAGATGTCCGAATGGGGAAACCCGGCACGGGTAAAGCCGTGTCATCCACGCCTGAACACATAGGGCGTGGAAGGCAAGTGGGTGAACTGAAACATCTAAGTAACCCGAGGAAAAGAAAGCAACCGCGATTCCCTGAGTAGCGGCGAGCGAAACGGGATCAGCCTAAACCCGGTGGGTGTGATAGCCCGCAGGTGTTGCTCACCGGGGGTTGTAGGAGCCACCAGGCGTCTCTGCGGAGGCGCCAGGGAGTTACAAAACAGGTCGTTAGCCGAACCGGGATGGAAAGCCCGGCCACAGAAGGTAACGGCCCTGTAGGCGAAAACGTCCTGTCTCCCGGTGGAATTCCTGAGTACGGCGGGACACGTGAAACCCCGTCGGAAGCTACGAGGACCACCTCGTAAGGCTAAATACTACCTACCGACCGATAGTGAACTAGTACCGTGAGGGAAAGGTGAAAAGCACCCCGGGAGGGGAGTGAAATAGTACCTGAAACCGTGTGCTTACAAACAGTCAGAGGGGGCTCGTCCCCTGATGGCGTGCTTTTTGTAGAATGAACCGGCGAGTTACTGATACGCAGCAAGGTTAAGGGATTACCGGAGCCGTAGCGAAAGCGAGTCTTAACAGGGCGATTTTAGTTGCGTGTCGTAGACCCGAAACCGAGTGAGCTATCCATGGGCAGGGTGAAGCGAGGGTAAGACCTCGTGGAGGCCCGAACCCACTTCGGTTGAAAACGGAGGGGATGACCTGTGGATAGGGGTGAAAGGCTAATCAAACTCGGGAATAGCTGGTTCTCCCCGAAATAGCTTTAGGGCTAGCCTCAGGTGTTCAGTCATGGTGGTAGAGCACTGAATGAGCTAGGGGGCTTCACCGCTTACCAACCTCAATCAAACTCCGAATGCCATGACTCCAGAACCTGGGAGTCAGACTGCGGGGGATAAGCTTCGTAGTCGAGAGGGAAACAGCCCAGACCGTCGGCTAAGGTCCCTAAATGCAGGCTAAGTGGCAAAGGATGTGGAATTGCACAGACAACCAGGATGTTGGCTTAGAAGCAGCAATCATTCAAAGAGTGCGTAATAGCTCACTGGTCAAGTGGTTCCGCGCCGATAATGTAACGGGGCTCAAGCCTGCTACCGAAGCCACGGATCTCTCCGGTCGTAAAACGCCGGAGGGGTGGTAGGGGAGCGTTCTCTGTGCGGCTGAAGCCGTGATGCGAGTCGCGGTGGAGCGCAGAGAAGTGAGAATGCCGGTATGAGTAGCGAAAGACGGGCGAGAAACCCGTCCGCCGAATGCCTAAGGTTTCCTGGGGAAGGTTAATCCGCTCAGGGTTAGTCGGGACCTAAGGCGAGGCCGAAAGGCGTAGTCGATGGACAACAGGTTAATATTCCTGTACCACCAGCCCATGCTCGAGCGATGGGGTGACGGAGAAGGGTAGGCCAACCGCGGCGATGGTAGACCGCGGGTAAGCATTTAGGGGGCCGCGTAGGCAAATCCGCGCGGTATTCAAACCCTGAGGTGTTATGCCGAACCGTTTTTAGGTGAAGTGGCTGACCCCATGCTTCCTAGAAAAGCCTCTAGCGAGTGGCGCTGGTGCCCGTACCAAAACCGACACAGGTAGGCAGGTAGAGAATACCAAGGCGATCGGGAGAACCCTCGTTAAGGAACTCGGCAAATTGACCCCGTAACTTCGGGAGAAGGGGTGCCCCGGTAGGGTGAAGGGATCTTTATGACTCCCGGAGCCCGAGGGGGCCGCAGAGAATAGGCCCAAGCGACTGTTTACTAAAAACACAGCTCTCTGCTAAGTCGTAAGACGACGTATAGGGGGTGACGCCTGCCCGGTGCTGGAAGGTTAAGGGGAGGGGTTAGCGGCCTTCGGGTCGCGAAGCTCTGAACTGAAGCCCCAGTAAACGGCGGCCGTAACTATAACGGTCAACCTAACAGGGCCGTTGTAAAACCTGGCTATATGCTGGAAACTCCGAGTATCCCGCGCTACCTGTCACAGTGGCATGCTAAGTTTGTATTGGTGATGTCAGTGACAGGTGAAAATGCGACGGGTGCGGACAATCAGCAGGAAAGACCTCCAGATTACCTCCAGAAGTCAAGTGGACTGACACCAGGGTACATCGTAGGTTTCATTGATGGAGAAGGTTGCTTCAGCGTAAGCGTCCACCCACATCCTACAACCAGGATAGGTTGGGTGCTGGATCCTTGTTTTCAGGTTTACCAGCACAAGGACAACTCAGAGATCCTTGAGATGATCAAGGAACACCTGGGATGTGGACGCATAACGGCGAAGGGCCCCAACAGCAATGTCCTTACGTACTCAATTGACTCGAGGAAGGAGCTCGAGCGGGTGTTGATCCCACTGATCGATGAAAATCCGATTGTATCGAGCAAAAGGAGCGATTTCGAGAAGTTCAGAGAAATCGTTCTCTCGATGCAGAGAGGAGAACATCGTGACAGGGAAGGCTTCGTTCGACTGGCTGGAATTGCTTTCTCGATGAACAATCGGGGGAAGCAAAGAAAGTACACGATCGAAGAGGTGTCTAAAGGAATCCTCAGAGACTATACGCCAGGCGCTCAGTAACGTAGCAGTCGCAGCAGAAACGTCAGAAAAGCTGAGCGAAGATATAGTCCGACCTCCATGGCGACATGGAGAGCCAGGCAGAAATGACCTGGCCACCGACGGTAAGTCGGGAGTAACAAGAATGCCTAAGGTAGCGAAATTCCTTGTCGGGTAAGTTCCGACCTGCACGAATGGCGTAACGACTTGGGCGCTGTCTCAACGAGGGACCCGGCGAAATTGTATTACCCGTGAAGATGCGGGTTACCCGCAACAGGACGGAAAGACCCCGTGAACCTTTACTGCAGCCTGATATTGGATTCCGGTACATTTTGTGCAGGATAGGTGGGAGACTTTGAAGCGGGGGCGCCAGCCCTCGTGGAGTCAACCTTGGGATACCACTCTTGGTGTGCTGGGGTCCTAACCGAGAACCTTGAAGCAGGTTCCGGGACAGTGTCTGGTGGGCAGTTTGACTGGGGCGGTCGCCTCCTAAAATGTAACGGAGGCGCCCAAAGGTTCCCTCAAGCTGGTCGGCAATCAGCTGAAGAGTGTAAGGGCACAAGGGAGCTTGACTGCGAGACCTACAAGTCGAGCAGGTACGAAAGTAGGGCCTAGTGATCCAACGGTTCTGAGTGGAAGGGCCGTTGCTCAACGGATAAAAGGTACTCCGGGGATAACAGGCTTATCTCCCCCAAGAGTCCACATCGACGGGGAGGTTTGGCACCTCGATGTCGGCTCATCGCATCCTGGGGCTGGAGCAGGTCCCAAGGGTTGGGCTGTTCGCCCATTAAAGCGGTACGCGAGCTGGGTTTAGAACGTCGTGAGACAGTTCGGTCCCTATCCGTTGCGGGCGCAGGAGACTTGAAGGGAGTTGTCCCTAGTACGAGAGGACCGGGATGAACAGACCTCTGGTGTGCCAGTTGTCATGCCAATGGCACTGCTGGTTAGCTACGTCTGGAATGGATAAGCGCTGAAAGCATCTAAGCGCGAAGCCAACCCTGAGATTAGGTCTCCCATCCGGTAAAACGGAGTAAGACTCCTTGTAGACCACAAGGTGGATAGGCCGGAGGTGTAAGCGTGGCGACACGTTCAGCCGACCGGTACTAATCAGTCGAGGGCTTGGTCTGACCGAGTCAATACTGTGTAGCTTTGAGGGCGCGAGTCGCGTGGAAGCGCCGCAGAGGAAAACGGCGGCTATGGCGGAGGGGATCACCCGTAACCATACCGAACACGGAAGTTAAGCCCTCCAGCGCCGATGGTACTGCAGGGGTCACCCTGTGGGAGAGTAGGTCGCCGCCGACTATTAGACAGCCCGGTCCTTCTCGGACCGGGCTGTTTTTCGCATCGGGGTCAGACGCTGATGCGAAAAGCAGCGGCGCCGGTGCTAATTACCGTTCTGGTATCATTCTGTGGTCTAGTCGAAAGCCGCCAGGGAGGTGCGCGTGGCCGAGGTAAGGCCGTTCAGGGGGACGAGGTACAATCCGGAGGCGATCGGGGACCTGTCCCTGGTGGTCGCCCCACCGTACGACGTTATAAGCGACGAGGGGCGTGACGCCTTCTACAACAAGCACCCCTACAACGTGGTCAGGCTTATCCTCAACCGCCCCAAGCGCAACGACCCCGACCCCGAACAGCCATACAGGCGGGCGGCCGATTTCATAGACCGCTGGACCGCCCAGCGCATACTCATAACCGACACTTCGCCCGGCATCTACCTGTACCGCCAGCGTTACCTGCTCGAGGGCCAGTACAAGGAGTGCACCGGGCTGGTCGCGCGCGTCAGGCTGGAGGAGTTCTCCGCCGGCGGGATACTCCCGCACGAGGAGATAATGCCCAGGCCCTTCGCCGACCGGATGAAGCTACTGGAGCGGACCCGGATGAACCTGGACCTGATACAGACGCTCTACTCTGACCCCACCGAGAGGCTCAAGGACCCCATCCTGGCCGAGCTGGAGAGATTTCCCGCCGCCCAGTTCCAGACCGGCGACGGCGTCGCGCACGACCTCTGGGCGGTCACCGAGGACAGGTTCGTGACGAAGATGAGCACATTCTTCAAGGGAAAGCCCCTCTACATCGCGGACGGTCACCACCGCTACCAGACGTCGCTCGAGTACTCACTGAGGCTTCGCGAGAGCGGCGAGATCGCAGACGACGACGACCCGCGGAACTTCATGATGATGATGATCGTGGAGATGGAGAACCCGGGGCTCACGGTGCTGCCCGTTCACAGGGTAGTGCTCTCACCGGGGGTGGACGTGGCCCGCCTGCTCTCCGACCTGTCGCGATGGTTTGCGGTCGAGGAGGTCGAAGTCCCGAAGGGCGCGAGGAGCGGGCAGGTCTACCATCTGCTCAAGCTGCTGCGGGAGAGGCCGGGTCCGGCCTTCGGGGCGTTTCTGGGTGACGAGCGTTTCGCGCTGCTGACGCCGGGCGAGGGCCTGGATGTGGTATCGGAGGCGGGGGGCGGCTCCCCGTCGTCCCACGCCGGCCTCGACGTGACGGTTCTGCAGAAGCTGGTCTTCGAGAGGACGCTGGGGATAGCGGCCGACCGCGAGTCGGTGGAGAGCACGCTGTGCTTCACCCGGGACCCACTGGAGGCGGTGGGCATGGTAGACTCGGGCGCTGCCTCGTACGTGTTCTTCGTGAACCCGACCCCCGTCGAGCAGGTCCGAGAGGTCGCCGACGACGGCGAGAAGATGCCCCAGAAGTCGACCTACTTCTACCCCAAGCCCTTCAGCGGCGTGGTGATGAACCGCATAACGGAGTGGTAATCCCACGGCCGAGATAGCTAATACTTCAAGGCTAATGTGCCTGGCACCACTATTAGGGCAGTGCTATTAGAGTGCTCTGCGGTGCTCCGGGCGCAGGATGGAGGTGTCGGCCAGGCCCCGGTCGATGGCCGCGAGCATGCGCTCCTTGTCCCGCGGCAGGTCCCCGCCGATGGGCAGGTAGTTCGAGGCGTGGTTGGTGCGGAACACGCACGGTCCCTCGACATCGACGTCCTGCAGGAACCAGCGCAGCTCCTGGAGCACCGAGACCGGGTTCATTATCTCGAACTCTCCACGCTGGTACTGGTTGTACAGCGGGGTGCCCGGCAGCAGCATCAGCGTCAGCGCCGAGAGGTATCGCGGGTTCATCCGGCTGACCGCTGCCGCCGAGTCCGAGGCGTGGGCTCGGCTTAGCGCGTTCGAGCCGAGGCCCAGCAGCACTATCACCGACACGTCTATGCCGGCCGCCTGCGCCCTCACAACCGCCTGGACCATCTGCTCGGCGGTGGCCCCCTTGCGGACCTTCTCCAGGATCTCGTCGTTGCCGCTCTCCAGGCCGGTGTACGCGATGGTGAGCTTCTTCGAAGACAGCAGCGCCAGCTCCTCGGGCGATTTTCCCAGCAGGTCGCGCGCGTTCGCGTAGACCCCGACGCGCTCCAGTCGGGGGAAGCTCGAGTCCAGGCAGTCCAGTATCTCGACCAGGTCGTCGGTGGGCAGGCACATCGCGTCACCGTCGCAGAGGAAGACGCGTCGCACACGCGGGTTCCAGCGGGCGGCCAGCTCGATGTCCTCGCGCACCTTGGCGAAGGGGCGCTTCGAGAACTTCACGAACTTGTAGGTCACGCAGAAGGTGCAGCCGTTATGGGAGCAGCCGTTGGTGACCTGGAGCAGGAAGCTCCCCGCCTCGCTGGGCGGCCTGATGACTATGCCCTGGTGGTTTTCCTTCGGCATGACTACTCTCCGGCGTTCCTCATCTTCTCCATGAGGTAGGCGAACGCCAGGCTCTGTGACTGCGCCTCGTACTCGAGGCCGGACTCCACGCTGCTGTCGCCGCTGCGGTCGAGGGCGATCTTGCACAGACCCACAGCCACCGGGGACAGGCTCTTGAGGTGGTTCGCGAGTTCGAGCACCGCGGGCCTCAGTTCGTCGGGCTCGTGCAGCGAGTTTATGAGGCCGATGCGCTCGGCCTCCGCGGCGTCTATGCGCTTGCCGGTCAGGATGAGCTCCTTTGCGCGGTGCAGCCCCACGAAGCGGGGGAGGCGCTGGGTGCCGCCGAGGTCCACCACCAGCCCCAGGTTCACCTCCAGCAGGCCGAAGGTGGCGTTTGTGCTGGCCATTATCATGTCACTGGCCAGACACAGCTCGGTGCCCGCGCCCAGCGCATGGCCGTTGACCATGGCGATAACCGGCTTCTCGATGAGCTCGAAGGCGCGGAAGTTGCGCTGGATGGTCCTGACGATGACCCGGAACCGGTGCGGGTCTAAGCTCTGGAACTCCGCCAGGCTCGAGGTGTCGATGCCGGAGCAGAACGCGCGGCCCCGCCCGGTGATGACTATGACCTTCACCTGTGGCTCGTCCCGCAGGTAGTCCGCCGCGGTTCCCAGCTCCGCGAACATGGCCGGGTTCATGGCGTTGAGCTTGTCCGGTCTGTCGAGGATCATGAACCCTGTGCCGTCCTCGATCTCTATCGTTATGGCCTCCATCTCGGGTCCAGGCATCTTGCCTCCATCGTCGTGACTGCAGGGCTACCTCTGATGTATGAAAGTTTACCTCAGACCAAAACTTTCACAAAAGATAACGATCGGCCCTTGCGATGAGAAAAAATGGTTGAGGTGTTTTCTCAGAGTGACTGCCAGCGCCCGGGCTCAAGATCCGTCTCACTCGAAGGTCTCGGCGTTGGTGAAGTCCAGGATGAGCCGGCCGAGGTCGCGGGTACCGAACTGGTGCCGCACACCCCGGGAGGCCGCCTTGCGCACCAGCGGAGGGGTGTCGGGCTCCGCGGCAAGAGACTTATAGACCGGACCGGAGGAGCCCCGGTCGCCGTCGAGGTCGTTCACCCGGGCCCTCCACAGCTCGATCACCGCCCGCTTGGGAGGTACGCGCTCCAGCTCGAGCGCGCGATCGATGGAGGAGCCGGCCCCCCTCAGGTTGCCGACCATGGAGCGCAGGACCCCCTCCATGAAGGGGAACGACGCCTCCCGGGGGTCCAGCTCCGAGCACTCGGCGAGTATGTCCAGCACCCGGTTGAGGTCGCCGGTATCGATGTACTCCTTGTAGGCGGCGAGGTAACGGTCCTGCGCGGCGGTGGTCCGAGCCCTTGGCGGCCGGGCACCCTCCAGCCTGTCGATAGACGAGCGGCCACCGGACAGCTCCGCGTCCAGGTCGAACCCCACGAACCCGCCCTTGCCGGTGGGGGCCGGGGACTCGCTGACCCAGAACCTGCCGGAAGGCAGGCTGAACAGCACGCTGGAGACGTTGGTTATCCTGGAGATGGTGAGCCCGGCCGAACGCTCGGCCTCGGCGAAGGGGTCGTGATGGTCGCCCAGGATGCCCGCGATCCCCGAGGGGGTGACCCGGGTGGTGGAGGCCAGGTCGAGCGCCCGGCGGTAGCGCGCGTGGTCGCTGAGAGTGGCGCTGGTGCTGGCCTGTATCTCGCGTTCCGCCATGCCGGGGTCGATGAAGCAGTTGCTGGCGGCGAGGACCTTCCCCTCCAGCCGCCGCACGGCCATGCCGCGCGACGACATCTCGACCACGGCGGCGTCAGCCGGAGAGCCCGAGGCCAGGACCAGTGACCAGCCGCCCGTGGCGCGGAAGCCCTCCAGGACGCCGAGGGCCTCCTCAACACTTCCCGCCTTTCGGATGACGCTGTGCGCGATGTCGATAATGGGTGTGCCGGAGAGGCTGGAGTCCCTGGAGCCGTGCTGGTGGACGGCGACGGCGAGGCCGTCCTCGTTGATGGAGGTCACCCCGCCGGTGGGGAATCCCGCCGTCGCAATGGAGCAGAAAGCCCGGCCGGTGTCAGGGTGGTGGAAGATTAGAGCCGGGTTGGCGTCCCAGTACCCGGGACCCCAGAAGTCGAAGTTGCGCGCGAAGAGCAGCCCCGAGGCGGTGGCACGAACGGCACTGGTGCAGCCCATTCCCGTGAGCACCGGCGGACCCGCCTTGCGGCGTCGCTCGGCCAGGGCCCCGAATACCTGGAAGACGTCCGCGAGCACGAGTGCCTCGGCGAGCACGTCCTCCCTCAGGCCGAGGCCTACGGCCAGCCCGTGCATCTCCTCGACGGCCTCGGAGTCCCTGTTCCGCACCAGGCGGGAGACCATGGAGCGCTTGAGCCGCTTCAGGCCACGGGCGCGCACCGAGCCGGTCTCCATCGCGCGCGACAGGAGCGTCTCGGGCAGCGACCGGTAGAAGTTGAAGGTGTCTGCGACCCTGTAGCGCATCAGGGTGCCGTGCTGCAGGCCCCTCTCGAAAGAGGTGCCCCGCAGGTGCAGGACCCACAGGCGTCCGACCCTCTCGACATCGCCTTTACCGTATCTCTCCGCCATCCGCCCCGCCTTTGGAATCGCGTCAGATAATAGTAACCCGACTTCGTGCCCGCAGGCCAACCCATGGACGAACCGGGGGGTCAGACACTTGCACGCGCTCAATTCCCGTCAACACTTCGATTGGGGTCAACACGTGAAATCTACACATCTCAGTATTGCTCGTCGACCAACCCATGGACAAACCGGGGGGTCAGACACTTGCACGCGCTCAATTCCCGTCAACACTTCGATTGGAGTCAACACGTGAAATCTACACATCTCAGTATTGCTCGTCGACCAACCCTTGGACGAACGGGGGGTCAGACACTTGCACGCGCTAAATTCCCGTCAACACTTCGATTGGGGTCAACACGT
>JAHJCO010000048.1 GCA_018831265.1 Actinomycetota bacterium | reverse complement strand
GTCCTGTTTCCCCCCCCCCCCCGTGAAGAGCGAGCGGGGTGCATTTGCCTCTCCACCACGCCATGGTATTCCTGTGCAAATTCATGCCGTCCCTTGAACATTGCTTGTATTGCTGTTAACATGTGATATAGCCTCACGAGAGAAGGTGCGATGCTGGAAAGCCCGCGGCGAAGCGACCCTGCCCAGGGCCTCTACCATGTCTTCCCACGCGGCCGGGGCGGGAACACGGTGTTCTTCGATGACCTCGACAGGTCGATGTTCCTCGGCCTGCTCGAATGTACCGTATACCGGTTCCGCTGGATCCTGTGCGCATACTGCCTCATGGGCACCCACTACCACCTGCTCGTCGACACGAGCCGACAGACCCTCTCGTCAGGCGTGCGTTCGCTGCATGCGACCTACTCCAGGCGGTTCAACCAGAGGCACGAGCATCCAGGAGGGGGTCGCCTGTTCCCCGATCGACTCTTCCCCGCGCGCGTCGACGAGGAGTACAGGATGATGAACGCCGTGAAGTACATGGCCCTGAACCCGGTGGAGGCGAGGCTCTGCAACCACCCCGGTGAGTGGGCCTGGAGCAGTTACAGCGCGATAGCGGGAATCCTCGCTCCACCACCGTTCCTGAGTGTTCAACCGGTGCTCGACCGCTTCTCGCACGATACGAGGCGGGCGCGCAACCTCTTCATCGATTTCATCGATGGTTCCTCGCCCGAGGTTGAAAGCGACGTCAAGGCGAGGTACTACCTGCAGGAGCCGGTTCGAACCATAAAGGCCAGGCGGCGTATGCGCCCTGCGCTTTCGGAGATTTTCGAGGACTGCGACTCGCGGGAGTCGAGGGACCATGCTATCGGGCAGGCGTACAACCGCTTCGGCTATACGCTGGACGAAATAGGTGAGCACCTTGGTTTGCATGTCTCGACGGTGTGCAAGATCGCCAAGAAGTACCGCAGGTTTGAATAACGATAATTAACGTTGGCTGTCAATACTATTATCTTTTGATCACCAACCACAGTCCCTTATCGAATACCTGGCTCGAATGCGCAATTATTGGGGTTAATACATAATAATGTTATCTATTGATGACTATAGTGATTCAAACCTGCGGTACGCTGCGCGTGGTGACCCCCGTCGATGGTCTCATCCACCCAGGGCTATATGGGCGGTCTTTGATCGGCGCGGACAGTGGAGCTGGAGGGATATTGAACCGTCGGTCGAGCTTCGCTCTCCCTCCCCAAGGGGGCTTGAGCCCCCTATGGCGGCCGCGAGCGGCCTGTTACCCCCGTAGAGAGCGAGGGGGGACCTTCCCCCCTCGCAGAATGACTCCCCCCTGTTCAAATCCCTTCAGCAATATCGGGATCGTGAAATAAGCGGAGTGGAGCTGGAGGGATTTGAACCCTCGACCTCCTCCCTGCCAAGGAGGCGCTCTCCCCCTGAGCTACAGCCCCGTGGGTAACAAACGCAGGATCTTCAGTCCCTGTATGATAGCCGTCCCGGTTCGGCGTCTCAAGTGGACGCGGGCTGCCACTCCACGAACGGAACGTCCTGCCAGAGCCTCTCCAGGTCGTAGAACGCGCGGTCCTCCTCGAGGAAGACATGTACGACTATGTCCAGGTAGTCCAGCAGCACCCAGCGCCCGAAGCGCACTCCCTCGCGCCTGACGGGCTTTACCCCGTGCTCGCGGAGCCTCTCCTCCACCGCCTCCTGGATGCGCTTGACCTGTCGCTCGTTACGGCCGCTTGCGATGACGAAATAGTCCGTGACCCCGAGGGCCTCGCGCATGTCCATGATGCGCACGTCGGCGGCCTTCTTGTCGTCGGCCGCGCGCGCCGCCTCGACGGCCAGTTCCATGGGGCTCAGCAAGCCGAGCGCTCCCGGCGCACCGTACCCCTAATGAGCCAGACCATTACTTGCTCGCGTAATCCTTTCCTATGATCACGGAGATGTCGGCCATGTCCTGCGCCTCCGGATGGGCCTCGATCCGCCCGACCTCGAGCTCGTTACGCAGCTTCTCGGCAGCCTTCACCGTTTCGGCGTCCTGCGAGTATATGATTATGACGGTCTCCGGGTGCTCGAAGCTGTCGGCGTTTGCGCTGTTGACTATCTGGAATGTGTCCAGATCCAGCCTGGATGCCACCTGCTCGCCTATACCCGGCACCCCGTTGCCGTTGAGTATCTCCACCCTGTAGCGTTTCCCGGTGCTGGCGGGGCTGACGTCGAGGTATTTCTTCTCGAAGGCGGGCAGCTCGGGGGTGTCCACCCGGTGTACGGTCGTGTTCTCGAATTTGAACTCCTTGACTGGTATGGTCCCCTGCTTCAAGGCCTTGCCCTTGAGCAGAGTGAACGCCTGCCACATCCCGGTGAGCTCCTTGTTGGAGGCGTCCGTGTCCAGCAGGCTGGCGTTCTTCGTTACCAGTTTCGAGATGTCGTCGAACATCCCCCCGGAGACGGCGAGGAACTCCGGCGCGAAACCCCGCTGGCGATCTATCAGGTCGAGCTCCTTGCCGGGTTGCGAGTAGGTCAGGTACGATGCCAGCAGTTTGCCCGAGAGTTTCTGCTTGCCGGGCTTGAGGTCCACGGTGACCGCGAGGCTCATGTCCTTCCAGGACATCCTGGCAGGTACGTCGACCTCCCAATCGTCCCGTATCTGGTCGAGCACGATCCTGACGTCACCGTCGGTACCCAGGACGTAGCGGTCAACCTTGATCCCCAGGAGGTTCTCCACGGTCACCAGTGTCTTGGTGATCCGCCCCTCGTCCAGCTCGACCAGGCTCGAGAGCTGATCCATGCCCACCCCGGGAACGTTGACCGACAGGTCGTTGGGGATGTATACCAGGCTCCCCGTCTCGTTACGCGAATCGTAGTAGGCCACCACGACCGTCGAGGTGAACAGGTTGTCGCCGTACTTCTTCGTGATCGCCAGCAGGTAGTAGGCCGTCTCCTTGCCCTCCGGCAGGAACTCCGAGGCGGGGATGCGGTTCGGGGACTTGAACGGCCACAGCGCCTTGACCTTGCGCCCCACCCAGTTGAAGCCGTCGACCGTCTTCTGCCACGCCGTGTCGATCGGTGAGATCTCCAGCACGGCCCCGAGGATGATGAACACGACGATCAGCACGGCGAGCACGATCAGCCAGCGCCACCACTTATGCTTCTTCTTCTTGCTCGCCAGCCTCTTCTGCGTACGGTACCCTACGTAATCCTGCAATTCCCGCCTTCTGGTTGACTCCTGACCGGACCGCTCTCGAGTCCCTTATATGATTTAGAGGCCGGCGGTCCGATGACCTTCACAGGTACAACCGCTTCTCGGTGATGTAGGACCATACCGGGTCGGGCACCAGGTAGCGGAAGGGTCTTCCTGCCGCGACCCTGTCGCGGATATCGGTGGACGAGATCGCCAGGGCGGGGACCTCCAGCGTGAAGACCCTGCTCCCTGCCGCCTCGCCGTGGCTGTTGAGCGCCGGCAGGGCCTCGTGCAACCTCTCCAGGGGATAGCCCGGCCGGGTGGCGGCGATGAAGTACGCCTCGGCCAGCAGCTCCGCGGGGTCCTTCCAGGTCAGTATCTCGAGGATGGCGTCCGCGCCCGTGATGAAGTACAGCTCCGTGGCGGCGCCGTGCATGACGTGCAGGGCGCGGAGCGTATCAACTGTGTAAGAGAGCCCTTCCCTGCGAACCTCGATGTCGGATACGCCCAGGTGGGAGTTCCCCTCGACCGCCAGCTCCGCCATCCTGACCCTGTCGGCGGCGGGGCTGTTCCGGCGCTCTTTCTTGTGAGGTGGTCTCGCGGAAGGGACGAACAGTATCCTGTGAAGGCCGAACTCGTAACGCGCCTCTTCACCCGTGACCAGGTGGCCCATGTGGATGGGGTCGAAGGTCCCACCCATAACCCCGAGCTTCAAGCGTCACCCACCCCGGTTCCCGCCGCCCCGCAGTACTGCGCCGAATTGCTCCTCGAGGGCGGCAACGATCCTGCCCATCTCCGCGTGCGCCTGTTCGTCGGTCAGGGTCCCCTCCGCCGATCCGAACTCCAGCGCGTAGGCGAGGCTCTTGCGGCCCGGGGGCACCTGGGGCCCGGTGTACAGGTCGAAGAGCCTCACGCTCCTGAGAAGTACGCCTCCCGACGACAGTATCCGGCGCTCCACCTGGTCCGCCGCCAGATCCTCGTCCACCACCACCGCTATGTCGACCTTTACGTTGGGGTAGCGCCCCACCGGGATGAACTGGCGGACCTCGGGCGCGGCGTCCAGCAGAGGCGCGATCTCCAGTTCGGCGACGAACACATCCCCCTCGAGGCCGAAGGCGGTAGAGACGGCCGGGTGGAGCTGACCGGCTACGCCGACATCATCTCCGGCCAGCAGCACGCGCGAGCTTCTTCCAGGCGCGAGGAACGTTATCTCCGCCGGCTCGAAACCCAGCTCTACACCGATGGCACCCGCGAGGCTCTCCAGCGACCCCTTGAGGTCGAAGAAGTCGGCGGGTCGCGCAGGCTCGGACCAGGACGGGGGCCCGAGAGCCCCGTAGAGCAGCACTCCCAGGGAGTCGATCTCCTCGGGGGTCTCCTCGACCGACCGTGAGATGAAGACCCTGCCCGTCTCGAACAGGGCCAGGTCGCGGTTTCCCCTGTTGAAATTGCCCGCCGCGGCTCTCAGAAGGCCGGGGAGCAGAGTGGTCCGCATCACCTCTCCGGTCTCGGCCAGCGGATTGAGCAGGGCGACCACCCGGCGCATCCGGTCGCCATCGCCGACGCGCAGCAGATCCAGGTCTGCGCGTCGCATGAAGCTGTACAGGTAGACCTCGCTGAGGCCGAGAGACACCAGGGAATCGGCTATCCTGGAGGCGAGCAGTTGCCGCCTCGAGAGCCCGGCGTCCGCGCCGGCACCGGCGGGCAATCCGGCCGGGATCCGGTCGTATCCGTAGATCCTCGCGATCTCCTCGATCATGTCTATCTCGCGCTCGAGGTCCGGCCTGAACGATGGAGGTGTCGCCTTCAGAGTCTCCCCCTCCTCCACCCGTATCTCCAGCCGCCCGAGGATCTGTGCCATCTCTGACGCCGGGATCTCGGTGCCCAGCACGCGGTTGACCCGCTCCGGCCTCACCTCGACGGTCACCGGCGTGAACTCACGTGGGTACACGTCTATGTCACCTTCGGCCACCTTGCCCCCGGCAAGACCGGCCATCAGGACCGCCGCTCTGAGCGCCGCGACAGCGGTCCCCTCAGGGTCGCACCCTCTCTCGAACCGGGCCGAGGCCTCGGTCCTCAGGCCCAGCTTTCTCGAGGTCAGCATTATGCCCGTGGGGTCGAAGAAGGCCGACTCGATGAGTATGTTGCGGCTGTGCTCGGTCACCTCGGAATCCTCGCCGCCCATTATCCCCGCCAGCGCCACCGGCTCCCTCGCGTCCGCGATCACCAGCGCCGATTGGCCGAGCGGCCGCTCGGCCCCGTCCAGGGTCGTCATCTTCTCGCCCGGTCGCGCCCTGCGCACCACGATGGTGCGCTCCCCCAGGAGGTCCAGGTCGAAGGCGTGCAGGGGTTGGCCCGTCTCCATCAGGACGTAGTTGGTGATATCGACCACGTTGTTTATCGGCCGGAGCCCCGAGGCCAGCAGCCGTCGCGCCATCCAGCCCGGTGAAGGCCCGATGCCGACCTCCGTGACCACCCGCGCCGTGTAGCGGGGACAGCCCGACGGGTCCTCGATGAAGACCTTCGCCAGCTCGAACACCGGCCCGCCGGTCTCATCCACGTCGAGGGCAGGCCGCCTCAGCGTCCCCCCGGTGAGCGCCGCGACCTCCCTGGCCACGCCCAGCATCGACATGCAGTCGGGCCTGTTGGGGGTCACCTCCAGCTCGAAGATGACGTCGTCGAGCGGGAGCACCTCGTGGAGGTCCATCCCCACGCTCGCGGCCGCGTCGAGCTCGAGTATCCCCGAGTGGTCCTCGCTGATACCCAGCTCCAACCCGCTGACCATCATCCCTTCGCTCCTGACCCCCCTGATGGTAACGGCCTCGAGCTTCCCTTCGGAGACGGTGGGCAGGGTGGCTCCCGGTAGCGCGAGCGCGGCCTTCATCCCCTCAGCCAGGTTTGGCGCCCCGCAGACGATCGGGCGCGTGCCTGTCCCGTCGGAGACCACGGCCAGGCGAAGGGTGTCCGCGTCGGGATGCGGCCCCACCTCGAGGACCTCGCATACCAGCACCCCGCTTACCCCCGCGCCGAAGGTGAACATGGTGTCGACGGCGGTCCCCGACATCGTCAGCATCCGGGCCAGCTCGCCTGGCTCGACGTCGAAGTCGACGTACTCACGCAGCCATTCGAGGGAGACTTTCATGTCAGAACTGCCTCAGGAAACGCGCGTCGTCCTCGTAGAAGACGCGCATATCGTCTATTCCGTACTTCAACATGGCTATGCGCTCCACCCCCATGCCGAAGGCGAACCCCGTGAACTCCTCGGGGTCGTACCCCACGTAACCGAATACGTTCGGGTCCACCATGCCGCAGCCCAGTATCTCCAGCCACCCCGCGCCCTTGCACAGCGAGCAGCCGGCTCCCAGGCACTTGAAGCACGATACGTCCATCTCCGCGGACGGTTCGGTGAACGGGAAGTAGTGCGGCCTGAACCGCACGTCGCGCTCGCGTCCGAACAGCTTGTGAGCGAACACCTCGAGGGTGCCCTTGAGGTGCCCGAGGGTGATGTCCCTGTCGACCGCCAACCCCTCGACCTGGTGGAAAACGGCCGAGTGGGTGGCATCGATCTCGTCGCGACGGTAGGCGCGTCCGGGGCTGATCACGTACAGCGGAGGCCTGCGCTTCTCCATCACACGGACCTGGACCGGGGAGGTATGCGTCCGGAGCATGATATCGGCGGGATCATCACAGATCGGGTCCGGACGCCTCACGTACAGGGTGTCGTTCAGCGAGCGCGCCGGGTGGTAGGGGGGCTGGTTCAGCGCCTCGAAATTGTAGTAGTCGAGCTCCACCTCGGGCCCCTCGGCCACCTCGTACCCCAGGCCCACGAATATCCGGGTCGCCTCCTCGATGACCTGCGCCAGGAGGTGCCTGTGCCCGATGCCCCGCCTGCGGCCGGGGAGTGTCACGTCCAGTGTCTGGGCCGCGAGGCGCCTCTCCGTCTCCCTGTGCTCGATGTTCCGGCGGAGCGCGTCGACCTCTTCCTCTATGACCTGCCGCAGCAGGTTGCCGATCCTGCCTACAACCGCCTTCTCCTCCGGCGGCAGGACAGCCAACCCCTTGAAGACCGAGGTCACCGTGCCCTTCTTGCCCAGCAGGCGGACCCTGGCATCCTCGATCTCGCGAAGAGAGCCGCAGCCCTGCAGCGCACCCAGGGCGTCGTTAACCAGCGCGGCCATCTCGGGCCGCTCCTCCACCGATATGAGCAGTTCCTCCTTCAGGGTCATACTTTGCTTGTCCTGGTCTTGTTTACCGGGGGCGTCAGACAAATTCATGCGCTATATCGATATCGTGTACAGCCCTATCGAGCGCATGCAAGTGTCTGACCCCCGTCTTGCAGACTCCGTTCTTGCCAGATGTCGTCCTTGTCTCTCGTGATCTCACTTGTCTTGCTTGTACTGGTCTTGTTCACCGGGGGGGTCAGACAAATTCATGCGCTATATCGATATCGTGTATAGCCCTATCGAGCGCATGCAAGTGTCTGACCCCCGTCTTGCAGACTCCGTTCCTGCCAGATGTCGTCCTTGTCTCTCGTGGACTCGTTCAACAGCATTCGGCCCTTTGACGGAGCGCTTCGAACATCACAATCGCGGCCGCCGAGGCGACATTGAGCGACTCGGCGCTCCCCGGCATGGGGATGAACACCGTGTCGTCAAGACGACCCCGGTCCTCCTCTCCGATGCCGAAGGCCTCGTTTCCAACCACCAGCGCCACCGGCCCGCGGTAGTCGACCTCCAGGTAGGAGCGGTTCCCCCGGGGGTCCAGGCCAAGCATAACCATTCCATCACCCAGGCTCTCCCTGAGCTCGGCGATCTCGGTCCCCGGTGCCAGCGGCACCCGGAAGTGAGCCCCGGCCGCCGAGCGCACCACCTTGGGGTTGTACACGTCCACGCAGCCCGACGTCATCACGAATCCGTCGGCACCGACGGCGTCGGCTATCCTCAGGAGGGAACCCATGTTGCCCGGGTCGCGCACCTGGTCGGCGACCAGCAGGAGCCCCCCATCCACGGTCGGAAGGCCGTCGGCCGCGAGGTGCGGCTGCTCGAAGACCCCGAGGATCCCCTGCGAGGTGACAACATCGGACAGCCATCCCATCAGCTCGGATGAGACCACGTTGGTCTGCACCCGCACGCCACGCCCCTTCAGGAGGAAGGCGGCTTCCTCGGCCCGGGTCTCCACGTAGACGAGCTCCCTCAACAGCGCCCCGGAGTCCAGCCCCTCGCGCACCAGGTTGAACCCCTCCACAAGGAAAACGCCGTCCTTCTGGCGGTACGTCCTTCGGTAGAGGCGCTTCACACGCCTGGCCACGTCGTGGTTGCGACTGCTGATCGGTGACGGCATACGCCGGCCCCACGGCCCTATCCGGCCGCTTCCGCGCTATCACCCTCGGGTGCGGCGGTCGACTCGTCACCCTTGGCCCCGGAAGCTGCGGGCGCCTTGGCGCTCTTCGATGCGGGGGGCGGCGCCGCGGCCTGGCCGCGGGCCACCTGGATGAGCTCGCTGAACGCTCCCGGGTCGTTTATCGCGATATCGGCCAGTATCTTGCGGTCCACCTCCACCCCGGCCTGCTTGAGGCCGCTGATGAACCGGCTGTAGGACATACCCTCCCGGCGGGCGGCCGCGTTTATGCGGGTTATCCACAGCTTGCGGAAATCGCCCTTGCGGGCCTTGCGGTCGCGGTAGGAATAGGCCAGCGAGTGCATGACCTGCTCGTTGGCCGGGCGGTAGCACTTTGACTTGGCCCCGCGATAGCCTTTGGCCATCTTCAGGACCTTCTTATGCCTTCTCTTCGTGGTTACGCTGCTTCTGGCTCTGGACATCTTCAGATCAACTCCTCGGGGATGTTTCTATCTTTAGCGCGCTCTACTTGGCCTTCCCGATCCCCAGCACCTTGCGGATGTTGGCGTCGTCCGCATGTGCGACGTCGGCCGGCTTGTCGAGGTGGCGGAGGCGCTTGGCGTTCTTGGACGAGAAGAGGTGGCTGTTGTATGCCTTCTTGCGGCGCAGCTTGCCGGAGCCGGTCACCTTGAACCGCTTGGCCGCCCCGCGGTGTGTCTTCATCTTGGGCATTCGATCACTCCTTCTTGCACTCGACGTGTATCGGGTTCAGCACCATGGTCATGTTCCTGCCGTCCAGCTTGGGCTTGGCCTCGACGACCGCCATGTCGGCCAGCTCATCGGCCAGCCGGTTGAGCAGATTCAGGCCCAGTTCGGTGTGGGTCATCTCCCTGCCCCTGAACATGATGGTCACCTTGACCTTGTTGCCCTGGCCCAGGAACCTCACCACGTGCTTCTTCTTGGTCTCGTAGTCATGGATATCGATCTTCGGCCGCATCTTCATCTCTTTGACGACGATGATGCTCTGCTTCTTCCGCGCGGCCTTCATCTTCTGGTCCTGCTCGTAGCAGTACTTGCTGTAGTCCATTATCTTGCAGACGGGCGGCTCGGCCTGGGGCGCGACCTCGACCAGGTCCAGGTCCTGCTCCAGGGCGATCCGCTGCGCCTCGTCTATCTGGACGATCCCCAACTGTTCGCCCTCGGCGCCGATCAGGCGTACCTGCGGCGCGCGGATCATCTCGTTGATCCTCAGCTTACCTATGATGGCAACCCCTCCTTCTGTCGTCCGGCCGCACAAAAAGGGTGGCAAGAAGCCACCCTCCTATCCAACGTCTATGGATAACCCCGCCGACTGCCATTCGGATTCTACCTGTCGCTATCGGCGTCGCGGGGTGAGGAGCGGCATTCGTTGCCCCTTCTTGTCGCGTTACCGGTCGAGTATAGCGAAACCCACCGGGCCAGGCAAACCTGCCACATCCCCGTGAAAGAATACCTCAGACCATTTCTTTCATTGTGGCCTTGTCGAATGAAACAAAACCTCAGACCTCTTCTCGCACTTCCGCCTCGATACCGGGCAAACCGATCGAGTGCAAGAAGACGTACTGAGCTTTTCTTTCATTGTCACCCAATCGCTATAATAGGCCTATGTTACAACCAAGGCCGAAAGTCCTCATCGCGGACGATGACCACAACCTGCGCCAGCTGCTCGTGGAAGCGCTGCCGAAGCACAAGTTCGAGGTGTACGAGGCCGCTGACGGGAACGAGACCTGGGAAACGGTTCGAAACCTGCGCCCCGACATCGTGCTGCTCGACATCATGATGCCCGGCAGGGACGGCCTGGAGATCTGCCGTCTGATGCGCGAGAACCCTCAGACCCGGAACATCCCGGTAATAATGCTCACAGCCAAGGCTCAGCTCAAGGACAAGCTGGAAGGCATCGAGTCCGGGGCCGACGACTACATCACCAAGCCTTTCGACCCGCTGGAGCTCCAGGCGCGCATCGAGATGCACCTGCGCCGCTACCTCCGCGAGAGCGACATGAGCCCGATAACGGAGCTGCCCGGCAACCGCACCATCGAGAAGGAGCTGCAGGCCCGCCTGGCCTCGGGCGACAAGTTCGCCTTCCTGTATGTCGACCTCGACGACTTCAAGGCGTACAACGATTACTACGGCTTCCACGCGGGCAGCGACGTAATCCACATGACCGGGGAGATACTTCGCAATGCGATCGACGCCCGGGGCGGTCCCGACGACTTCATCGGCCACGTCGGGGGGGACGACTTCATCATCCTCACCAGCATCGAGAGGGCCGAGCCGGTGAGCAAGGAGATCATAAGCCTGTTCGAACAGACCATCCCCACGTTCTACCAGCCTGAAGATCTCGAGAAAGGGTACATCGTCTCCATCGACCGGCGGGGATACGTCATGAAGTTCCCCGTGATGTCCATCAGCATATCCATCGTCCACAACGAGCACAGGCAGATCGGCGACCCCGCCCAGATCGGAAGGATCGCCGCCGAGCTCAAGAAGTACGCAAAGGACCTCGAGGGCAGTGTCTATGTCTTCGATCGCAGGAAGGCCTAGAGTGTGCTCCGCCGGGGCGGGGCCGGCCTCGGCGGCCGTGAGATGAGTGCGTCCCGGGACGGTGAGGGGACACACTCCCCGGACGGGCCCTCGACCAGGGGCGACCTGAGCCATCTCCTCTTCGTCACGGCGCGCCCGGCGATCCAGGTCCTCTGGACTGTGCTGGTCGCGACCACCCTGGTTTACACCTTCGCCAGGGGAGGTCCGAAGAACTACCTGGTGGTGGGTGTGCTCATCGCCTCCTACCTGCTGGTGATAGCCGGCAACCGGTACTTCCCGTTCGAGGAGTACCACCCCTACGTCTTCTTCCTGTTCGTCTGCGTGGTCCTGGTCCTCATGTCGAGCCTGACCTACCTGATGGGCAACAGGGAGAGTCTGCTTGCGTTTCTCTTCTTCACTGTCCCCATCTTCGCCGCGGCGTACTACAGCTACCCGGGAACGATGCTGGTAGCCCTTTTGACGGCCGCCGTCCGATACCTCCCGTTCATGACCGGGTCCGTCAGCTCGCTGGAGCACGTGTCTCTCGCCCTTTCCGCCGTGGCCTACGTCATGGTGGGACTCATGGCCTGCTACATCGTGGAGGGTGAGAAGATGTACGCGAGGGAGTCCAGCGAGTACCGCCACCTGCTCGAGCTGTCGAGGGACAAGGAGCGAGACGTATCCCTCATCTACAACCTGAGCCGCCGGTTCTCCTACACCCTCGACCTCGACACCATCCTGAAGACGACCGCCGCGCTGGCCCGGAAGATGCTGTCGTCCGAAGGCGCGCTGGTGTTCCTGGTGGAGGGTGGGCGGCCCGGGCTGAAGGCGGCGCTGGGCACCCTCCCCTTCGTGGACGTCACCGCGATCGCCCTGCCTGAAGAACCCTGGGTCTCGAGGCTCCTGGCCGGGAACAACGTCATCGCGGAGAAGGTAAGGCTCGAATGGGTACCCCTCGCTCAACACTCTCGCCGGGAGCACTACGACGTGGCCGCGGTGCCGATGCTGATCGCGGGTGACGCCGCGGGGTACCTGATGTGCTTCTCATCCGCGGGGCCCGGTTTCAAGGAATCCCACCTGAGCGTGCTGTCCACGCTGGCGAGCCAGGCCGCCATCGCCGTGGAGAAGGCCCGTCTGTACGCGACCACCCTGGACGAGAAGACCAAGATCCAGACGATCCTTGAAGCCCTGCGCGACGGGCTGATCCTGACGGACGGATCGGGTGTGGTGGTGGAGGCGAACCCCGTAGCCCTGCAGATGCTCGGCATCGAGGGCGAGGTCGCGGGCGGACCTCTGGTCTCGCTGCTGAGCTCGCACGTCACCTCGGCCGACATCGGCCCATACTCCGTCCACGAAGCGGTCGAGGCCGTGCTTGAAGGGCGGACCATCTTCGGCGAGCTGAGCGTCAGGGGTGAGAGCCGTGTAACCGTCCAGGCGCACTTCATCCCCCTGCGCGACCAGGTCGGGCGCGTCAGCGGATCGGTTCTCTTCCTGCACGACATCACCGAACTGCGGCGCGTGGACGAGATGAAGTCGAACTTCGTCTCCAACGTCTCCCACGAGCTCCGTACCCCGCTGACCAGCATCTCGGGGTATGTCAGCCTGCTTCTGGCGGGGAGGGCCGGCACGCTCAACGCGCAGCAGTCGAGGTACCTCGAGGTGGTCAGGGAGCAGGCGACCAACCTCACAAACCTGATAGAGGAGCTCCTGGCGCTTTCCAGGCTGAGAGCCCGCAGGCTGCCCGAGGGCCTGCCGTCCGCCGACCTGGAGAGCGTGGCGCGCTCGGTGCTGGAACAGCTCGGCCGGCAGGCCTCCGACAGGGAGATCGAGCTCAGGCTCAAGGTTCCCAACCCGCTGCCCCCCGTGGCCGCCGACCCGTCGAGGCTGGCCCAGGTCTTCACGAACATCGTCGACAACGCCATCAAATTCAGCGACAGCGGCGGCCTGGTGGAGATCTCCGCGCTCGAGAACGGGCCCGTGGTCCAGGTCCAGATCTCCGACCGCGGCGCTGGCATCCCCCGCGGGGCCCTGCCACACATATTCGACCGCTTCTTCCAGGCGCGCTCGGGCGACGCGCCGGACCAGGGCGGGTTCGGCCTCGGGCTGGCGATTAGCAGGGAGATAGTGGAGCTCTACGGCGGGAAGATCAGGGTGGAGAGCGAGCCGGGCTTCGGCAGCGCGTTTTACTTCACTGTGCCGGTGTCACGGGAGTGATCCCGCCAATCCTGTGGAGGGCCGCGCGCGTGGGTGCCTCCTCCACCTCCGACACCTTCTCGATGTCACCCTCCAGCAGCGCCTCCACGAAAGCCTTTACCACCTCGGGATCGAACTGGGTCCCCGCGTTCACCTCGAGCTCGCGGATCGCCTCCAGCATGGGAAGGGCCACTCGATAGGGACGGTCGGACATCATGGCCTCGAAGGAGTCCGCCACCGCCAGGATCCGCGCGCCCAGGGGTATGTCTTCCCCGCTCACCCCGTCGGGATAGCCCTTGCCGTCGAACCGCTCGTGGTGGTGCAGGATGATCTCGCGCGGCGCCTGCAGGAACGTCACCGGCTCGATTATCGAGTCGCCCAGCTGGGGGTGCGTCTTGACGTGCACGAACTCCTCGTCCGACAGGGCCCCTGGCTTGTTCAGTATCTTGCGGGCGATGCCGATCTTGCCTATGTCGTGCAGCGCGGCGGCGTACTTGACGTTGCGCTTGTCCCACTCCGAGAGCCCCAGCCGCCGTGCTATCGAGATGGCGTAGTCCGTCACCCGCTCGGAGTGGCCGTAGGTGTACGGGTCCTTGACCTCGATCGCCCTGGCGAGCGCCTTCACGGTCGAGAAGTAGCTCATCTCGAGGTCCTCGTACAGGCTGGCGTTCTCCAGCGCCACCGCGGCCTGGCCGGCGATGGCGGCCACCAGGTTGAGGTCCTCGCTCTCCAGCTCGTCCCGCTCCCTGGGGTAGAAGAGGACCATCATCCCCAGGAGGTGCTCGCGGGAATGCACCGGTACCATCACCACCGCCCGGGTCATGGTGTCCTCTATCCGGTCGTCCGGGATGAGAGGTGACATGAGCGGCTCCGAGATCGCGACCTGGTAGCTCAGGATGGCCTCTGCCTCCTCGTCGACCAGGTCTCCGGGCTGTATCCCCTCCCCCATGGACGTCTCCCACTCACTCTCGGGGAAGACGCCGAAGGTGGCCGTGGGGTAGAAGCGTCCGTTCTCCTCGAGGAAGATGTAGGCGGTGCACTTGCCGACCTCGCACACGTCGGCGGTGATCTGCACCAGGCGCGAGAGCAGCACGTCGATGTCCAGCGTGGAGGTCACGAGCCTGGCCACCTCCAGAAGGGCCATGGTCTCCTTCAGCTTCTGCTGCTCGCTCCCGTGGAGGCGCGCGTTCTCCATGGCGGCCGCGGCCTTGTTGGCGAAGCGTACCGCCAGGTTCACAGTCTCGGGGGTGAACATCTGCGGGCGCTCCACGGAATCCATGAAGATGACGCCGAGGTTGCGCTCCCTCACCATCAGGGGGACCAGCAGGGTTGTCTTGGTCTTCATCTTCTTCATTATGGACGACAGGAGCGGCATGGACCTCGGGTACCCCTCGACCATCACGGGGCGGCCCTGGTGGACCAGCTGCTTCACCAGCGACTCGTCCAGCTTCACCGCGCCGTTGCCGAACGCCCTCTCGTGGTCGAAGTTCGACGCCTCCAGGTGGAGCTCGTTGGTCAGCAGGTCGCGCGTGAAGAAGGCGCAGCGGCCCACACCCACCAGCTCGACGCATTTCTTGACGGCCGCCAGCATCAGCGTGCTGAAGTCGAGGGTGGCGGCCAGGTTGCTGGGGAAGCGGTCTATCTCCTCCTGGTAGGCGTGGTAGAAGTTGATGACCTCGTCCCGGGTCTGGGTGAAGGACTGTGAGCGGATCGCCTGCGACTGCGTGAGCAGGTCGTCGAGCAGGATCGCGGCCTCGAAGGCCGCGGCGCCCTCCGCCTCACCCCTGTCCAGCAGGCTCTTGAGCAGGGTACTGACCGCCCGGTTCACGCACGCCGGCACGGAGATGACGTCCCTGAGCAGGAAACCGTTCTTGGCGTGCGAGTAGCTCTGGAACGTCTCGTTCCCGAGGAAGTCGGTGGTGTCACCGCTGCGGACCGCATCGGCCAGCGAGTCGAGGTAGCTTCCGAAGTACTTGCGGCGCGTCTGCTTGAGGAACCCGTAGAACGGTGACGGCGGCGACTCGTCCTCGGGTATCAGCGCGAACAGCTCCGATCGCCTGTCCGTAAGGAGCTCGACAGCGAGCCTCTTGCCTTTACCGCTCGGGAAGGCCATCTACCACCACGCTTGATAAGTTCCGACTAAAATTATAGCACTGGATGCACTGACTACATGCCGGCCATGAGGTTCGCCATCTCGATAGCCGACAGCGCCGCCTGCCAGCCCTTGTTGCCCGCCTTGGCACCGGCGCGGTCCACGGCCTGCTCCAGCGTGTCGGCGGTGATCACGCCGAAAGCCACCGGGACGCCCGTGTCCAGGCCTACCCTGGCGATGCCCTTGGAGACCTCGGCCGCTACGTAGTCGAAGTGCGGGGTGTTGCCCCGGATGACGGCTCCCAGGCAGATCACCGCGTCGTACTTCCCGCTGCCGGCCATGCGCTTGGCTACCAGCGGTATCTCGAACGACCCGGGGACCCATGCGACGTCTATGTTCTCGTCGGAGGCCTCGTGCCTCTTGAGCGCGTCAAGGGCGCCGGATACCAGGTTCTTACTTATGAACTCGTTGAAACGGCTGGCGACGATACCGAACTTGAGGCCTCGGGCTACCAGGTTTCCCTCGTACGTGCTCATCTCCCGCTCCTTCCCGTGACCCGGCCTGAGAGGCCGGGCTAATCGCTTATCTCCTCCAGGTCCAGCATATGGTCCATCTTTTCTTTCTTTGCCCTGAGATATCGCATGCTCTCCGCGCAGGCCTGCACCTGCAGGGGCACCCGCTCGCTCACCGACAGCCCGTAGCCCTCGAGGCCGACCCTCTTGGCCGGGTTGTTGGTCAGCAGCCGCATAGAGGTGATGCCGAGGTCGCGCAGGATCTGTGCCCCGGTGCCGTAGTCGCGGGCGTCCACCGGCAGGCCCAGCTCGATGTTCGCCTCCACGGTGTCCAGGCCCATGTCCTGCAGCTGGTAGGCCTGCAGCTTGTGGGCAAGGCCTATCCCGCGCCCCTCGTGGCCGATCATGTAGAGAAGGACGCCCTCACCCGCCTCGTCGATCCTGTTCATGGCCTGCTTGACCTGCAACCCGCAGTCGCACCGCGTGGATGCGAACACGTCGCCGGTGAGGCACTCGGAGTGGACCCTGACCAGTACGTCCTTCTTGCCCTTGACGTCGCCCTTGACCAGGGCAAGGTGGAAGGTCCCGTCCACCAGGCTCTCGTAGCCGAAGGCCTTGAACTCGCCGTACTCCGTGGGAAGCCTGGCTTCGCTCACCTTCTTCACCAGCTGCTCGGACGCGACCCTGTATTTTATGAGGTCGGCCACCGTTATCATCAGCAGGCCGAACTTGCGCGCGAACTTCTCCAGTTCCGGGACGCGGGCCATGGTACCGTCCTCGTGCATGATCTCGCAGATGACCCCGGCCGGAAAGTGACCGGCCAGTCGCGCCAGATCCACGGCCGCCTCGGTGTGTCCGGCGCGGACCAGCACCCCCCCGTCCCTCGCCCGAAGGGGGAATACGTGCCCCGGCTTGCTGATGTCCTCCGGCCTGGTGGCCGGGTTGATGACCGCCTGCACCGTTGCCGCCCGGTCGTAGGCGGAGATGCCGGTGGTGATCTTTCCCTTTGCCCCGATCGAGACCGTGAACGCGGTTCCCTGCGCGCTGGTGTTGTCCTCCACCATCGCCGGTATCTCGAGCTCGTCGAGCCGGCCTGCCAGGCAGGGCATGCAAATCAGGCCGCGCCCGTTCTTGCTCATGAAGTTGATCGTCTCCGGGGTGACCATCTGGGCGGAGCATACCAGGTCACCCTCGTTCTCACGGTCCTCGTCGTCGACCACGACGATGATGTGGCCGGCCTTCAACTCCTCGATCGCTTCCTCGATAGTGCCGAATGGCATCTTGGTGATCCCTCCTTATTCGCCCTGTTCCGGGTGCATGAAGCCGCCCAGCATCAGGGACTCCTCGAAGCCGCTGCCGCCCTCAGCGCGGGCCAGGAACGCCTCCACGTACTTCGCGATGATATCCACCTCCACGTTGACCGTGGCACCGGGCCGGAGAGAGGCCAGGGTGGTCTCCGTGGCGGTGTGGGGGATGATCGAGACAGAGAATCCCCCCTCGTTCGCCTCCGCGATGGTCAGGCTCACGCCGTCCACCGCAACGCTGCCCCGCCGCACCATGTAGCGGGTGAGCTCCTCCCCGGCGGAGAACTCGATGACCGCAGCGTTGGCCTCCTGGCGCGCGCCGCGGACGGACGCGGTACCATCGACGTGCCCGTTGACTATGTGCCCGCCGAGCCTGCCCCCCGCTCCCAGCGCCCTCTCCAGGTTGACGCGCGAACCAGGCCGGAGCGTCCCCAGGGTGCTGGAGCGCATGGTCTGGGGCATCACGTCAACGGTGAACCATCCCTCTCCCATGGCCGTCACCGTGAGGCAGACTCCGGACACCGCTATGGATTCACCCACCCGGGTGTCCTCGAGCACCTTGCGCGCGGTTATCTTGAGTACACCCGGCGCCGGGGTCTCCAGCAGGCTCCCCGTCTCCTCGATGATGCCGGTGAACAAGTCACTCTCCTCCCGGGTATGCGACCACCTTGATGTCCGGCCCGACTCGGAAGACCGCGTCCAGCCGCACCGGCATCGCTTCCTTCATCATCTCCACGCCCTGCCCCGCCAGGGGACCGGGCGCGTCTACGCCTCCCACCAGCTTGGCCGCGAAGTAGAAGACCAGCTTGTCCACCAGGCCCCCGTCGAGCAGGGAGGCGCCCAGCTCCGGTCCTCCCTCGACCATCAGGCTGGTGATCCCCCGGTGGCCCAGCTCGCGGGAAAGCCCCTCCAGGTCGACAAGGTCACCGGACCCGCAGACCAGCACCTCCGCCCCCCGCGCGGCCAGTGCTTCCACGCGCTCCGGCGGAGCGTTCCCGGTCACCGCGATGGTGGTGGGCGCGTCCGAGGTGTCGAGGATGCGGGAGGAGATCGGGGTCCTGGCCTGGCTGTCGACGACCAGCCTGAGCGGCATGCGCGCCACCGGCACGTCGCGCGGTGTCAACAGCGGGTCGTCGGCCAAAACCGTGCCGACCCCGACCATCAGGGCGTCGGATACCGACCTCATCGCGTGCACGTCCAGCCTCGCCTCCTCCGAGGAGACCCAGCGGGACTCGCCCGTGCTGGTGGCCGCCTTGCCGTCCAGCGTGACCGCCATCTTGAGGGTCAGTAGAGGCGTCCCCCGCGTGACCCATTTCAGGTAAGCCTCGTTCTGCCGGGCGACGATCTCAGCGTAGGGACCTCGCTCGATCCGGATGCCCGCCTCACGCATGCGCGCCTCCCCGTCACCGGAGACATGCGGGTTGGGGTCCTCCAGGGCGTATACGACCCTGCCGAGCCCGCGTTCGATCAGAGTGTCCGCGCAGGGAGGGGTGCGCCCCGTGTGCGAGCACGGCTCGAGCGTCACGTACATGGTGGCCCCGGCGACATCGCCTCCCGCGGCGTCGATCGCCGCCACCTCCGCGTGGGGCCCTCCCGCCATGCGGTGGAAACCTTCCCCGATCACCTCGCCGTCCCGGACCAGCACCGCCCCGACCATCGGATTGGGGGACGTGCCACCCCTCCCCTCCTCGGCGAGGTCGATCGCGCGCAGCATCAACCGCTCACCCGGGCTCGAGGGCTCGGGCCTCCTCACCCCCGCTACGGACTCGCTGGGGTCCATGAACATGTCCACGGCAACACCATTCCTTTGAATGACCCCGGAAATAAACGAACGCCGGGAGAAGCACCGGCGATAACGACACGCGAAGTGTCGCGGTATCTTCTCCCATCCGGACTTTGACCGTCGGCCCCGGAGTTCCACCGGGTCAACTCTCTCGAGTTCGCGGGCTGTAACCGCCGGTAGGGGATTTCACCCTGTCCCGAAGATCCTATTCAACTGATGTAAGGATAGCAGAGGAAACGGTCCCGGACAAATGTCGGTCGTCACGGCGGCGTGTCGTCTCCGGCGCTCGGCCCGTGGTAGTATTACCGCTGGACCCGACATCGAAAGGAGACGCGCATGAAGAGGCTGAGCACTGTCCTACTGGCCGGAATCCTTATCCTCGTGCTGGTCGCGGCCGTCTCGGGCTGCGGGGGAGACACCAAGCAGGCAAAGGAGTACACGACTGAGGCCGAGTCGCTGGCCGAGGATGTTCAGACCAGCGTGAACGAGATCCCGACTAAGTTCCAGGACGCCTTCGCGGGCGTCACCGACCCCACCCAGTACGCGGCGGCGGCCAAGGAGGTCGACGCGTTCCTGGAGGACATAAAGGACGACGCCGACAAGGCGATAGCCCAGTTCGAGAAGGTGGAATCCCTCAACGGGGTCGCGGACTACAAGGAGTACGCAGGCCTCTGGATTCAGATACTGGAGCTCGCCAAGCAGACCGTCGATGAGATGCAGACGTTCATCAGCGAGTCCACCAACCTCGTAAACGCCGGGGACACCGCCGGGCTGGAGACGCTGAAGACCAGCTTCGACACGAAGATAAACGGCCTGGTCGAGGAGATAACCTCGCTCGAGGAGGAAGCCAACAAGCTCAAGTCGGATAAGGATCTGTAGCGATCCGGGCAGAGACCACCGAGCGCCGCCCTCTCCGAAGGGCGGCGTTTCTCTTCGCGACCCGTCTCGGGTAGTATCGCGTCCGCACGGTGACGAGGACTCTTCGCATCGGGGTCTGACGCCGATGCGAAACGTCAGCTTTCAAAGAGGTGTGATGGAGAAGAAACGGTTCAAGATAGTGGCGGTGTGTGGGAGCCCCGTGGCCGGAGGTAACGTCGAGGCTTTCCTGGACCATGCGCTGGACACATACAGGGACATGCCCGAGGTCGAGGTCGCCCGCTTCGACCTCTCGGGGATGGAGATCGGAGCGTGCACCCACTGCAACTGGTGCATGAAGAAGCAGGAGCCCGGGCGCTACTGCGGCGTCCAGGACGACATGGCGTCGATCTACCCCGAGCTGCTGGAGGCCGACGGCCTCATCGTGGCCACGCCGGTCCACTTCCTGCGGCTCTCGGGTACGACGGCCGACTTCATCGACCGGCTCAGGCTCTTCTCTCACGGGAACATCACAAAGGGGGCGATGAGGAACAAGGTGGGGGCGGCGCTGGCGGTATCGTGGTTCCGCAACGCGGGGGTCGACCTCGCGCTGGTAACGGTGAACAACGCCTTCCAGGTTCTCACGATGGTCATCGCCACGCCCGACGAGGGGATACTGGGCGCGGGCGCATGCTCCAGCCTCGAGGGCGGCGGGCGCATCAGGAAAGACCTTCGAACGCACGTTTCCGTCGACGAGCTCGGGCTCGCCCAGGCCCGCTCTTGTGCGCTCCGGGTCCACGAGCTCATCCGCCTGCTCGACGCGGGCGGCAGGGCGCTCGCGGAGGAGACCCCCGGCTAGCGCCGCTTTTTTCGGCGACGCATGTCGGTTATCATCGCTCTCATGAACAGGATACTGATCGCGACAATAACCCTGGTGTCCTGCCTCGCGCTGCTGGCATCCGGCTGCGGCGGGCCCCAGGACCAGGCGAAGGCTTACATGCAGGAGGGTGACGCCGTCATCGTCAAGATGGCCGGCCAGACGCCCGGGTTCAAGAAGGACCTCGAGGATCTCTTCAAGGGTGTGTTCAGCGGGGACGGCCTGGAGCCCGCCGAGTTCGAACAGACCGCGACGGCGTTGCGGGAGACGGCCAACTCCATCAAGTCACAGGGCGAGGAGGCCAGGGCATCCTACGCCGGTATCCAGAAGCTGTCGGACGTCGAGGATTACAAGGAATACGCCGCCCTGATGGTCCAGGCCCTGGACGTGAACGAGAAGGGGCTGAACGACCTCGAATCGTTCCTCGACGAAGCCGCGGGGCAGGTGAAGGCCGCCAACTTCGACGCCATCGTGCTCGCCAACGGCATCGAGACCTTCTCCGACAAGGCTGCTCAGATAAGCGACGATCTTCAGAAGCTGCAGAAGCAGGCCGCGGATCTGAAGAAGGAGAAGGGGCTCTAGCCTCTTGCGCGCGTGCCGTCGAGGATGGTCCTGATGCGACAGGCCGCTTCCCGGGCGTCCGGGGCCTCGAATATCGACGAGCCCACCACGACCGTGTCCGTCCCCGCCTTCAGCACCTGGAGCAGGTTCTCCTCCTTGACCCCACCGTCGACCTCGACCTCCACCGCCACACCCAGCTCCTCGGCGTCCCTCTTGATGGCCCCCACCCTGGCGAGCATCTCAGGCATCAGCTTCTGACCCCCGAACCCCGGGTAGACGCACATCACCACCACGAAGTCCACCATCCCCAGGTAAGGCTTGAGCTCGAAGACGGGGACCTCCGGGCTGATGGCAAGCCCCGGCGAGACCTCCAGGTTGCGGATGGCCCGGATCACGCTCTCCATGTCCCTGCAGGAGCGGACGTGGAACGAGATGCGGTCCGCCCCGGCCTCCGCGAAGGCCTCCACCCACTCCGGCGGGTTGTAGATCATCAGGTGGCAGTCCAGGGGGACCGCCGTGACATTCTTCACGGCCCCGACCACGACCGGTCCGAAGGTGAGGTTGGGCACGAAATGGCCGTCCATGATGTCGAGGTGGATGAGATCGGAGAAAGGCTCTATCGATGCGATCTCCTCGCCGAGCCGCGCGAAGTCGGCGTTGAGTACGGAAGGGGCAAGCATGGCGCCCATCTGTTACTTGATTCTCCTCCGGCCGGGACGGACCCCTGTCGAGTAATAGTTACGCGAGACCCGCCCGGCTTCCTTCGTGAAAGAAAACCTCAGACAGAATCTTTCACCGAGGACCCGTTCCGCACCAGCCTGAAAGAAATGGTCTGAGGTTTTCTTTCATGAAATAAATGGTCTGAGGTTTTCTTTCAATAACAGTACATGTTGCCGTAGGGGCGGTGGGAGAACGGCCGCAGCTTCATGAAGGCGTCCTCCTCGATGTCTGCCAGGTCGGTTTCCAGGTCGGCCGAGAACTCGGCGAGTATGCCCCGCAGGAACTCCCGGTCCGAGTCCTCCAGGTCAAACCGTCTCACCTCGCCGCCCATCTGGCTCTCGGCGACCTCGCCGTGGACGTAGATGGTGCCTCCGTGCATCCCGGTGCCGAGGTAATCGCCCACCAGCGGCCTGTCAGCCCCGCCGCGACCGAGCAGGACCATCAGCCCGCCGGCCATGTACTCGCCGAAGAAGTCCCCGGCGCGACCTCCGACCACAATGACGGGGACCTGCTCCCTGTACGACTTCATGTGTATTCCCACGCGGAAGCCCACGTCGCCCCCGACGAAGATCTTTCCGCCGCGCATCCCGTAGCCGATCACGTCCCCGGCGTGCCCCTTCACCACTATCTTTCCGCTGTTCATGGTGTTTCCGACCCCGTCCTGGGCGTTGTCGTTCACCAGCAAAACCGGGCCGTCCATGAACGCCCCGAGGTCGTTTCCGGGGACGCCGTTTATGGTTATCTTGACGGCTTCCATCAGGCCGTCGGCGATGTATCTCTGGCCGTTCACCCCGTCCAGTACTATGTCGCGGCACCCTGACGCCATGAGCTCGCGCACGTTCTGGTTCAGCTCGCGGTAGTAGACGCCCGTGGCATCCAGGCGCGCGCACGCCTCTTCCTGCTTGATCTGAGGTGCTCTAGCCATCCCGCCTACCTTCCGGCCGGTTTTACGTCGATTATCTCGGTGGTCGCGGCGTCGAGCCCCAGCGACCGCAGGCGCTCGCGGTTGCCCCGCAGGGACTCGATGGCGTTCACCCCCAGTGCGCCCAGGACCTCCTTGAGCTCCAGGCTCCAGGAGTTCACCAGGTTGACCAGCCTCTCGGCTGCCCAGTCCGGGTCCAGGCGGCCCACCAGCTCGGGCTTCTGGGTCGCTATCCCCCAGGAGCAGTTGCCCGTGTAGCACTTCTGGCAGAGCCTGCAACCCATGGCGATGAGGGCCGCTGTGCCCACACCCACGGCGTCGGCGCCCAGGGCTATGGCCTTGGCCACGTCCGCGCTGGAACGTACCCCGCCCGCCGCGATTATGGAAACCCAGTTGCGGATGCCCTCGCTTCGGAGCTGGGCATCGACCACCGCGACGGCGATCTCTACCGGGATGCCCACGTGGTCCCGTATCACCGCCGGGCTCGCGCCGGTGCCACCCCTGAACCCGTCCAGGTAGATTATGTCGGCGCCCGCCCGCGCGATGCCGCTGGCTATCGCGGCCACGTTGTGCACGGTGGCTATCTTGACCGAGATCGGCTTGTAGCCGGTGGCCTCCTTCAGCGCGTAGATAAGCTGGCGCAGGTCCTCGATCGAGTAAATGTCGTGGTGAGGGGCCGGGCTCAGGGCGTCCGTGCCCACCGGTATCATCCTCGTGCCCGAGACCTCGCGGCCGATCTTCTCCCCCGGCAGGTGCCCCCCGATGCCGGGCTTGGCCCCCTGCCCGATCTTTATCTCGACGGCCACCCCCGCGTTGAGGTAGTCGGAGTGCACCCCGAACCGCCCCGAGGCGCACTGTACGATGATGTGGTCGCGGTAGGGGTACAGCTCCTGGTGCAGCCCGCCCTCCCCCGTGTTCATCACGGTGCCGAGCTTCTCGGCGGCTATGGCCAGGGCCTTGTGGACGTTCAGGCTGACCGACCCGTAGGACATACCCGAGAATATCAGCGGGATGTCCAGCTCTATATTGTTCTCGGGCGGGTTCTGGACCCTGTAACCGCCGTCGGAGGGGACGACCTCTACCCTATCGGGCTTTCTGCCCAGGAAGGTGCGCAGCTCCATGGGCTCGCGCAGGGGGTCGATGGACGGGTTTGTGACCTGGCAGGCGTCTATCAGCAGGTGGTCGAACACGTTGAGCCACGGCAGGTCGTTGCCCATCCCTGTCAGTATCATGCCCGGGCTCTGCGCCTGCTTCCAGACCGCCTTGCGCTTGTCCACGTCCCAGGAGGAGTGCTCGCGGAACGCCAGGGGATTGCGCCTTATGGTAATGGCCTCCTCGGGGCAGAACACCACGCAGCGGTGGCACGCCACGCACTTCGAGGAGTCGGCCGTGGTCATGCTCTGGAAGTCGAAGACCCCGAAGCCGCAGTTCAGGATGCAGCGCTTGCACCTGCGGCAGCGCTGGTGATCGACGTCGACCAGGAACTCGGAGGTCACCATGTTGCCGGGCATCAGGCATCACCTCTCAATTCCCCGATGACGGGCTCGCCGGCGTCCGGGGCCCATACCCGGTCCGGGCGTGGGCAGATCTGCCTGATCGCCGACTCCTCGCTGGAGACGTACAGAAGGTCGTCCTTCACAGCGGCCACCAGGGGGCGTAGCTTTATCCGGTCGTTGAGCCCTATCATGCCCCGGGAGTGACCCACTATGACCGCGAAGGGACCGTTTACCAGCGCACTGGCGTAGGTTATGCGAAGGGCGCGGTAGAGCCCGGCCTCCTCGGTGTCTTCGTCCGAGTCGATCTCCTTCCAGAACGGGGCCGCTATCACCTTGCAGGCCAGCTCGAGAGGCAGGCCGTGCCTGCGGATCAACAGGTCGAACAGGTAGGCCATGACCTCCGTGTCGGTGAGCAGCGTGCACTCGTAGCCGAACATCTCGAGGTACCGCTTGTTTATCCCGTAGGAGGATATCTCCCCGTTGTGGACGACGCACCAGTCCAGGATGTTGAACGGGTGCGCCCCTCCCCACCACCCGGGAGTGTTGGTGGGAAAGCGTCCGTGCCCGATCCAGGTGTAGGCCTCGTAATCGGGAAGCCGGTAGAACTCCCCCACGTCCTCGGCGAACCCCACCGCCTTGAAGACACCCATGTTCTTGCCGCTTGAGAACACGAAGGTCCCGGGCACCGTGGTGTTTATCCTCATCACCAGGCGGACCATGAAGTCGTCGGCCGCGCCGTCCCCGGCCGCGAGTTTCTCGCCGCGAGGCACGCCGAAGTACCTCCACAGGAGAGGCGGGTCCGTTATCCCGGGGTTGGGCTGGACCGGTATCTCCTCACCGGCCTGAAGCTCCATGTTCTCGGTGAGCAGCTCCTCGCAGGCGGCCTTCCCCGCTTCATCCTCGAACATGATGTGCATGGCGTAGAGATCCTTGAACGCCGGGTAGATGCCGTAGCCCGCGAAGCCGCCACCGAGGCCGTTGCCACGGTCGTGTATGACCCTCATCGACTCGATGATGGTCTCTCCGCTCACCGGGCGGCCGTCCCTGCTCATGACCCCCGACAGGCCACAGGCCGCCGGGACGTGGCACCTGTCCACCACCCATTTCGAGTACTGATCACCGAACACCGGCTGGCACCTTCCTCACTCCTCCTCGTCCTTTACACCGAGCGTGCCGGACAGCAGCCGCGCCAGCTGTTCGGAACCCGCTTCGCTGACCGGCCCGAGCCCGAGCTTCGCGCGCGCCCTCTCCCTGGTCTTTCCCAGGACGCCCCGGCTGCAGAACATATCGATGCCCTGCGCGGTCTCCGCGGGCGCGCACCCCCTCGCGATCGCCATCCTCTTCGCTTCCTTGAAGACCTTCACCATCCCGAAGTAGTTCGGGCAGAGCTCCGTGCAGGTCCCGCACTCCAGGCACTTCCATATCTCGTCGCCCGCCAGCACCTCCTCGAGGTCGCCGGCCAGGATGTCGCGGATCACCTGGTGCGCCGAGAAAGACTCGTCCACCTGGGTGACCGGGCAGTCGTTGGAGCACGATTCGCAGCCGACGCAGGTCTTCATCGCCCCGTAGTCGAACTCCGGGGGCACCAGCTCTCGCATCCGCCTCAGCTCCGACCAGCGCTCGAAGAACGGGGCGGTGTCCACGCGGTGCATGTCCAGGCCCATCTCCTCCGCCGTAAATCCGAGGGCCAGCCCGAGCAGCTCAGTGATGTAGAAGACCGGTATCCCCGGCTCCTCCCGCTCCTTCCCCATCACCACCTGCTGGGTCTCGTACTGCCCGAAGCAGGCCGGGCAGACCACGGCCATCGCGTCGGTCTCGATCTGCTCCAGCTCCAGTATCTTGACCCGGGCGTTCGCGAGCGACTCGGCCTGATTTCCCGACCGGCCGAGCGCCTCTCCGCAGCAGAGCAGCTTGGTGTTGTAATCCAGGCTCTCCGCGCCGAGTGCCGACACCAGGCGGTCCAGCTTCTCGGGCCTGGAAGGATCGTCCACCCTGACCGTAGGGGACGGTCGCATGAGCTGGCACCCCGTATGCGTCGCGATCCTCAGGCCCTCGAGTGGCTTGAGGACCCGTCTCGCGATAACCTCGGGCCCGATCCCGTCGTGGAGCACCTCCACCAGGTGATGAACGGAGGACCTGAAGCTGTAGGAGAGACCCACCGAGGCAAGGCGCTCGGCGACCTGAGCCCGCAGCGCGCTGGACGCCGCGAAGGCGCTGATGGCGGAGCGGAACGTGGCGTAGCACCCGTTGCAGGCGACCAGCAGGTCGCCGCCCGCCGCCTCGGCCAGCGCCAGGTTCCTCGCCGCGGTCAGGTACCAGGCCTCCTCGGACAGGGTCTCGACCAGGTACTTCTCGGGGCAGCAGGTGAAGCCCTCGATCTCGCGGAAGCGCACACCCAGCTCGCCCAGAACCAGCCTGAGCGACTTCTCCAGGAAGGGAAAACGCCCCGGTATGGTACAACCCCAGAAGAAGATGTAGTCCTTCACGGCACCTTCAGACCTCTTACGACCCTGTCAGATTCTAACGAATTGTAGCATAAGGTCTTCCGCAGCCTTTATGACACTCGCCACCGCTCTACTCCATGAAGTGACGCCCCGGCCTGTGGCAGCCGGGGCGCACGAAGGTCTCGATATGGATGACTTGAATCCCGCCTGACCCCTGTCTCAGTCAGAGCAGCGGCAGGTAGTTGTCCAGCTCGTACTCGGTGACCACGGCCCGGTACTTCTCCCACTCGATCTTCTTGTCGGTTATGAGCGAGTTGAAGATGTGGTCCCCGAGGCACTCGTTGAGCAGCTCGCTGCCCTCGGCCAGCCGTATCGCCTCCCAGAGGTCTTCCGGCAGGCTCTCTATGCCCAGCTTCTTGCGCTCGTCCTCGCCCATCTCGTAGATGTTGCGCTCTATCGGCTCGGCGAGCTCGAGGCCCTCCTCCATGCCCTTGAGACCGGCGGCCAGCATGGCCGCGAACGCCATGTAGGGATTGCAGGCGGGGTCCGGCGAGCGGAACTCGACCCGGGTGGACTTCTCCTTGCCCGGCTTGTAGACGGGAACCCGGATCATGTCGGACCTGTTGCGCCTGGCCCAGGAGATGTAGACGGGAGCCTCGTAGCCGGGTACCAGCCTCTTGTAGGAGTTGACCCACTGGTTGGTGACCAGGCAGATCTCGGGCGCGTACTTCATGAGGCCGGCGATGAACGCCTTGGCCTCTCCCGTGAGGAAGTACTCGTCCTTGGGATCGAAGAAGGCGTTGCTGTCGCCCTTGAACAGGGACATATGCGTGTGCATGCCGCTGCCGTTCTCGCCGAAGAGGGGCTTGGGCATGAAGGTCGCGTGCACTCCCGCCTTCATGGCCACCTCCTTGACCACCAGGCGGTAGGTCATGGCGTTGTCGGCCATCTGCAGCGCGTCCGTGTAGCGCAGGTCGATCTCGTGCTGGCTGGGGCCGACCTCGTGGTGGCTGTACTCCACCCCGATACCCATCTCCTCGAGGGTGAGCACGGTCTCCCTGCGCAGGTCGGATGCAAGATCGAGCGGGGTGAGATCGAAGTAACCACCGGTGTCCAGCACCTCCGGCGGGCGGGTGGCGTTTGCGAAGTAGTAGTACTCGAGCTCCGGGCCCACGTAGTAGGTGTACCCGAGGTCCTGCGCCTTCTTCAGGTTTCTCTTGAGGGCGTAGCGGGGATCGCCGTCATAAGGGCTGCGGTCGGGCTGGAGCACGTCGCAGAACATCCGGGCTACGGCGCTGTGGCCGCTGGGCCGCCAGGGCAGGATGGCGAAGGTGGAAGGGTCCGGCTGGGCGATCATGTCGCTCTCGTCTATTCGCGCGAAACCCTCGATGCTCGAGCCGTCGAACCCCATGCCGTCCTCCAGGGCTTCGTCCAGCTGCTCCCGGGTGATGGCGAAGCTCTTCAGGATTCCAAGGATGTCGGTGAACCAGAGCCTGATGAACTTGACGTCGTGCTCCCGTACCGCCTCGAGCACGTAGTCTTTCTCGGGGCTGTCTGCCATGACTCCTCCTTTTTGTTTACTCTTACGCAGATTCTAGGGGGAGGTTGTTTCCAAATTGTTTCCGGGTGGTGAAATAAGTGTAAAGAAAGGTGGCGCTACCGGCTGATGAAGCGGTAGCCGACGCCGTGGACGGTCTCGATGAACCGTCCCGTGGCCTCGATCTTGGAGCGCACGCGCCGCACGTGCACGTCCACCGTCCGGGTCCCGCCGAAGTACTCGAAACCCCAGATGCCGCGCAGCAGGTCTTCCCGGGAGTAGACGCGGCCGGGCGTGGCGGCGAGCGTCTTCAGCAGCTCGAACTCCTTGTAGGTCAGGTCCACGGGCCTGCCCTCGACGAGCACCTGGCGCGAGTCCAGGTTGATGATGAGGTCCCCGTGGCTCAGCAGGTTGCCCCGCCCGCCCCGCCTCAGCCCCACTACTCGCACCCTGCATTCCAGCTCCAGGCATCCGCCCGGCCTCACCAGGAGGATGTCCGTCTTCTGGAGGGCCTCCGACTCTTCCAGCGCCTCGAGATGACCGAGGGCGGCCACCAGGGGTACGCGCGAGACCATTCCCCCCGCCCTGTCTGTCTGATCCTTTATGGCACGCAGCTGATGTATGCCGGGGTTCAGGACCACGATGGCGTCGAAGGTCTCGTCGAGCATCGCGCCGAGCTCGTCCGCCCGCTCGAACGCCACGACGGCGTCACCCCTGTCCCTCATCTCAGAGGAGAGGTCCGTCGAGTATTCGGAGTTGTCGGAGAATAGTGCGTACTTCATAGCTCCACTGCCGCTCGTACGTTACCTGCCCGTCCCACCGCCAAACGATACCAGAACTGAGCTGACCGCGCTCACTCATGATCTGGCGAAGCGGGCGATGAACATCCCGTCGCACCTGTCAGTGTCGGGCATTACGTAGGTGAACTCTTCGCCGTTGGTGCAATAGTGCCTGACCCTTTTGCACGAGGCGACGTTTTCGTTCTCCGCGCGGGAGATCGTGCAGGTCGAGTAGACCAGGACCCCTCCGTCGGCGACCATGCGGGACGCCGCATCGAGCAGGTCGGACTGGATGGCGGCAAGACGGGCGACGTCGGAGCGTTCCTTGCGCCATCGCAGGTCGGCCCTGCGGGCCATGGTGCCCAGCCCGCTGCAGGGCGCGTCCAGCAGGACGCGGTCGAAGGTGCCCAGTCTCTCCGGGTCCACCTCGAGAGCGTCCATCACTTCCGTTCGTACTATGGTGTTGCCGAGGCGCGCCGCCGTCTCGGCGACCATCTCACACCGAATCGGGTCGCAGTCCAGCGCCAGCACCTCTCCCCTTCCCTCCATGAGCTCGGCCATGTGGTTTGCCTTGCCGCCTGGGGCCGCGCACAGGTCCAGGATCCTCATACCGGGCTCCGGGGCCACCAGGCGCCCTACCATCATCGAGCCCTGGTCCTGCACGGCGAAAAGCCCCTCGTCGTAACCCGGGAGAAGCGCGGGGCTTCCACCCTTACGGACCAGTATCCCCTCCGGGACCAGCGGAGCCGGCTCGGCCAGGGCGCCCGAGGCCTCCAGCCTCTCGAGCATCTCCTCGCGTGTCGTCCGCATAAGGTTGCATCGCAGGGTCACGGGCGGCTGGACGTTCGAGGCGGCCAGGAGCGACTCGGCCCTGTCCAGGCCGTGCTCGTCTGCAAACAGGCCGCATATCCAGGGGGGCATGGAGTAGTGCACCTCCAGGTAGCGCAGGGGCTCGGCATCCCTGTCGGGGAGCACCAGGCCTTCTCGGCCTCGGACCAGCGCCCGGAGCACGGCGTTCGCGTACGATCCCGCGCCCCTGCCCGCGATTGAGGCGGCCAGCGAGACCCCGGTGTCGCAGGCGGCGTGGTCAGGCACGTCCATGAGGAGCACCTGGTAGGCGGAGAGCCTCAGCACCCAGAGGAGAGGGTCGTCGATCGAGGACGGCTCGCGGTCGGAGAAGTGGGCGATCGCCCAGTCCAGGTAGCCTTTCATCCTCACGGTGCCGAGGGTCAGCTCGGTGACGAAGGCCCGGTCCCGCCTGTCGAGCCCGGTGTCCCGCAGTACGGCGGCTAGCGCCGCGTCTATGTAGGTCCCTCGAGAATGGTACTCGAGGATCGCCTCGAGAGCGGTTCGCCTGGACGGCTCCCCGGCCTTCAACACCCTACCCGCACCGGGAGAAGCGCTCGTCGATGAGTATCCGCTGCCCCCTGGTGAACTCGCCCGCGGACATGCGCTGCTTTCCCTCCGGTTGTACCACGTCGATCTGGAGGCAGGCGGTCCCCGTATTCACCAGCAGGCCTTCCTTCCCGAGGAGCATCAGCGTCCCGGGGTCGTCCTCCGGGGGCACGTCCGTCAGGTGGGTCTCCCAGACCTTGACCCTCCTGTCACGGAAGAACGTGTAGGCACCCGGCTCGGGGTTCAGAGCCCGCACCAGCCGCCAGATCTCCTCGGCGGGCCTCTCCCAGTCGATATCGCCCTCGGCGACGGAGATGGGCGGGGCCTCGGTCGCCTTGTCCTCCTCCTGCGGGACCGGCTCCAGCCTGCCTCCCTCCACGGCGTCCAGCGTTTCCACAAGGAGCCCGGCGCCCGCGTGTGACAGGGATTCAGCCAGCGTGCCCGCGGTATCCTCGTCCCCTATCGGCAGCTCGCGATGCATGAGAATGTCCCCGGCATCCAGCCTCGACGTCATCCGTATGGTCGTCACGCCGGTGATGCTCGCGCCGCCCATGATCGCCCGCTGCACGGGAGCCGCGCCGCGAAAGCGCGGGAGCAGGGAGGGGTGCAGGTTGATGAATCCGTGCGGAGGCAGGTCCAGCAGCCACCGCGGGATCAGCGCGCCGTAGGCGACCAGGACGCCGGCGTCCCAGTCGAGCGCCTCCACCCCGCCCCTGAACCGCTCGTCATCGAGGGCCTCCGGCTTCCATAACGCGATGCCCATCCCGGAGGCGGCTTCCGATATCGGCGTCGGCGAGGCAGTCCTCCCCCGTCCCGCCGGCCTGTCCGGCCGGCTCACCACCCCCACGACCTCGTGAGAGCTCTCCAGGACGGTCGAGAAGGGTTCGCGTGCGAAGGCGTCGCTGCCGAAGAAGAGCACTCTCATCGCACGAGGCCCCTCACTGGCCACCCTCCCCCGCTCCGGCCCGCCGCTCGTGTTCGCGGAACTCCTCGTACTCGGCGAGCGCCCGCTCGCGCTGCTCGGGGTCGCATCGGTCTATTATCAGGACACCTTCGAGGTGGTCGTACTCGTGCTGGAGGATCTGCGCGCCGAACCCTGACGTCTCCAGGGCGATGCGGTGCCCGCTCATGGTGGTGCCACGCACCTTGACACGGTCGTATCGCCTGATGGTCACGTAGACACCGGGAAGGCTGAGACAGCCTTCCTCGCGCGGGTAGTCGCCTTCGGCTTCTACGATCTCGGGGTTCATCAGGCAGTGAGGCCCCCATCCAAGGTCGTAGATGAAGAGGCGCAGGGGAACGCCCACCTGCGGAGCCGCGAGCCCCACCCTGCCGGGGGCTTCGAGGAGTGTTTCGCACATGTCGCGCACGAGCCGCTCGAGCTCGCGATCCACCCCCTCGACGGGGGCGCACTTTTCCCGGAGCACCGGGTCGCCCAGGGTCAGGATTCGCAACAGCCCCGGCCTCCCTCGTCTAGAGCCCCGCCTCTTTCCTCAAGAGGTCCGCCTTATCGGTTCGCTCCCAGGTGAAGCCTTCCTCCGTGCGCCCGAAATGCCCGTAGTTGGCGGTCTTCCTGTAGACGGGGCGCAGCAGCTTGAGCTCCTGGATGATGGCAAGGGGCCTGAGGTCGAAGTGCTGCTCGATCAACTGGACGATGGTCTCTTCGGGCACCTTCTCGGTGCCGAACGTCTCGCAGGTGATGCTCACCGGGTGCGCCACGCCTATGACGTAGGCGAGCTGGACCTCGAAGCGGTCCGCAAGCCCGGCGGCCACCACGTTCTTGGCGACGTAGCGCGCGGCGTAGGACGCGGAGCGGTCGACCTTGCTCGGGTCCTTTCCGGAGAAAGCCCCGCCCCCGTGCCTGGCCATACCGCCGTAGGTGTCGACTATTATCTTGCGGCCGGTCAGGCCGGTGTCGCCCATCGGCCCGCCCGTTACGAACTTTCCGGTCGGGTTTACCAGGAAGCGCGGCGGCTCTTCCATGAACTCGGCGGGCACTATCGGCTTGAGCACGTGCTCCTCGAGGTCCGGCCTCATGAGCGCCTCGATGTCGACCTCCTCGTCGTGCTGGGCGGAGATGACCACGGTCTTCACACGAACCGGCCGGTACCCCTCGTACTCGATCGTCACCTGGGTCTTTCCGTCGGGCCGGAGGTAGGTGAGGATGCCTGCCTTGCGCACGTCCGCGAGCCGGCGGGCGAGCTTGTGGGCCAGCATGATAGGCAGCGGCATCAGTTCCGGGGTCTCGTTGCAGGCGAAGCCGAACATCATCCCCTGGTCGCCCGCTCCCTGCAGGTCGCGGGGGTCCTCGGCCGCCTCGCCGTGACGGTCCTCGTAAGAGTCGTTCACGCCCATGGCGATGTCGGGCGACTGCTCGTCGATGGAGATCATCATCCCGCAGGTCTCGTAGTCGAACCCGTACTCGGGCCGCACGTACCCGATATCGAAGACCGTGTCCTTTATTATGCGCCGCATATCGACGTAGGCCTCGGTGGTTATTTCGCCGGTCACCACCGTGAGCCCGGTGGTCACCAGCGTCTCGCAGGCCACGTGGGCGTTGGGGTCCTGTGCAATTATCGCGTCGAGCACCGAGTCGCTTATCTGGTCTGCGACCTTGTCCGGGTGCCCCTCCGTCACCGACTCCGAGGTGAACAGGTAATTCTCCTGCGGCATGCTGCTCCTCCCACTCTACACACTGCCTCTAAAGAGAGTTTGCCCCCTCCCGTTTCGGGAGAGGGCGCTCTCCCACCGCGCTACAATACCATAAAAAGAGCGGCGTCGGACGTTTTCATTGCGTTCATTTCCAGAACAGAGGGGCGTCAGACGTTTTCATTGCATTGTACCCCTATGTAGTTAGACGTGCTCCAATGGCACTGCAAACGTCTGACCCCCCGGTTTTCTGAATCGACATGGTCCAGCAGCACTGCAAACGTCCGACCCCACGGTTCGTCCATGAGTAGGTCGACCGCTCCGTTCGGATGTTCACTGGGCCGGCTTGACGCTCTCCTTGGCTATGAAATCACCGTTCATGCCGTCGATCTGCACCACCAGCGATTCCGCGGTCTGGGCCCGGTCCTTGAAGGTGACCTCCCAGATCCACTTGTACTTGGGGGCCGGCATCTTGTCACCCACGGAGTCGTAGTCGGCCTTGCAGCGCAACACCGCGGTGACCCTCGCGTCGGGGTGGGCGTCCTTGTAGTCCCCGCCCCCGTTGCGGATCGCGACGTTGTAGGCCTCGGAGGAATCCACCCTGAAATCCGGGGGCTTGCCCTTCTTGTAGATCTCCCGCCCGTCGTCTCCGCCCTTGTTCTTCCCGGGCGCGCTCGGCCACACGTTGCCCCGGTTGTACATGACCTGCAGCTGGCTGTCCTCCTCCGGCGTGGGCGAGAAGAAGTACACCGTCCAGATCTTGGCCTTCCCATCGCGTCCCAGCCCATCGGGATCGCCCTCGCGGACCTGTATGGCCCAGTTTTCGGACTGCCAGTTGTCCGCCTTGGGCTTTGTGTACTGGACCGCATCGTATGCCGTCACCCGCTCGGGCCGTCCCTCGGTGGTGTCGAGGCCGGTCTCTTCCTTGCCGCATCCCGGCAGCCAGAAGGCCAGGGCCACCAGTCCGAGCAACAACACTATTACCAAGCTCTTCTTCACTGGTTCTTCTCCCGTGTCCATGCGCCGTCTGACGGCGTCCTCCTTCGCACGCTCTCTATAACGTTTTGACTCCCCTAAGGGGTTGCCGGTTCGACCAGGGGCTCTAGGCCCTCGGCCAGCCGGCTCCCGTCGAAGACGTACAGGTTGCCGATCACCTCCGGGCTCACCACCCCCGCCAGGACCGCCGCGAGGTCCCCTCCTCCCGCCGATTGGAACCTCCTTATCACCACCTGGTCCGGCCTGTACGCCAGGACGTCCAGGGCCGCGCGCTCCGGCGGGACGTCCGGTTGCATCAGCAGGATCGAGAAATCGCCCGCCTCCTCGACCTTCCCCGGGGTCGGGAGGCCCGCCAGCTCCGTGATCGAGCCGGGGGTGTAGGAGTCGAGGTAGAAGGCGAAGTTGGGGGACAGGTCGTTGACCCTCATCAGGACGCGTCCTCCGCCCGGCTCTCCGTTGATGTACTGCGCGGCCCGCCGGTGAGTGAGCGAGCTCGCATACGTGGGGTCCGCCTTACGGAGGAAAGAAGCGGGCGAGACAAGCAGGCTGGTCGCGAGGGCGGCCGCAAGCACGGCGCCCACCACCCCGTACCTCCAGGCGCGCTCGCGCCCCGGCCTGACCAGCTCCGAGAGTGCCCAGCCGCACAGCAGGGCGATCGGCGGCAGGGCGGAGTAGATGAGCCAGGGGGGCTTCCCGTAGGAGAAGGTCAGGAAGGCGTAGATGAAGACGATCCATAGCGCGGGAAGGAGGACCATCCTCGAGGCGTCCCGACGCTCGATCCGCACCGGCCAGCCGTGCCGCGCCAGTCGCACAAGCAGCGCGGCGAAGGAGGCGGCCAGAAGCAGGGCGATCACCCATCCCGCGTCCCCGGGCACGCGCTCGAGATAGTAGAGCCAGGGCTGGCGCCAGTTAGCGGCCTCGATGCTACGCCCGAGAAAGAAGTCGGTGAACTCTCCCGTGCTCTCGGAGAGCAGCAGGTACCACCAGGCGGACACCGCGACCCCGATGCCGAGGGATGCCAGGAAGCGCAGGAACTCGCGCCGGGTTCCCGCCGCCAGCAGGAACAGGAGCAGGGCGGCCACGGTGAAGACGGCGATCTCCTTGGAGAGCAGCGCGAGCCCGAGAAGGAGGCCGGCGACCACGTACTGCCGCCGGAAGAACGCGAACAGGAAAAGCAGGCACAGCAGCAGGGTGAGCGACTCGGGCTTCACCCAGCTGTCGTATACCCTGGCCGCCGGCATCACCGCGAGCAGGAACGCCGAGAAAAGGCCCGCGCGCGTGCCGAACCAGTCCCTGGCGCACAGGAACACGGCAAGGACGAGCCCGACCCCGAACAGGACGGCGAGTATCTCCATGGCGTAAGAAAGCCCCAGGCGCCCGGACCCGGTCGCCCGGGCGAAAGCGACGCCGATCGCGCCGTACGCGGGTGGATGACGCAGGAAGTTCCGGTAGAACACGTCCCCGGTGGCGCCCTGCGCGGCGTCCTTGATGGAAAGCGTGTTCCAGGCCTCGTCGTAGGAGAGCGTGTGCCCAACGTTGAACACACGCAGCAGGAGCGCCAGCAGGAGGATCGCCACCAGCGCCAGGGCCGCCATCTTACGCGAATGCAGCTTCACGGCGTCATATGCCCATCTCGAGGCGCTCGGAGAGGAACGGCGGAAGCCCGGCCTCGCGCATCTTCTCCCGCGTCGCGCCGATGTCGTATTCCACCCGGTGGTAGGAGACCTCGCGGTCCTCCTCCGAGTAGACGGCGAAGCAAGCCCTGGGGTCCCTGTCGCGCGGCTGGCCCACGCTGCCCGCGTTTATGAGGTAACGCCGGGAGGGCTCCAGGGTGAATCGAGCGTCGCCGCTCGGCTGCTCCATGGACAGCCCGGCACCCCCGGTCCCGCCGTTCCGGGGCCATGAGAAGACCACCGGCACGTGGGAGTGGCCGTTGAAGCAGACCGGTTCACCGAACGCCTCCAGGTTGCCGAGGGCGGCCCGCGGGCTGACGACGTACTCCCAGACCGGATCTCTCGGGCTCCCGTGCACGAGCAGCACGTCCCGAACGGCCTCTCTCAAAGGCAGCGAGGCGACGTACGAGCTCGATTCCTCGTCGAGGAGCGACATCGTCCAGATACAGGCCGCCCGGGCGGCGGCGTTGAAGTGCTCCAGGTCTATGCCTCCCGTACACCCGAGGTCGTGGTTGCCCGCAACGGCGGTGGCGCCCAGCGACCGGAGTCTTCGTACACACTCCAGCGGACAAGGCCCGTATCCCAGCGTATCACCTATGCACCACCAGGCGTCCACTTCGCCAGCGCTCGCGATCACGGCCTCGAGCGCCGGCAGGTTTCCGTGGACATCGCCGACGACCGCGATCCGGGTCATGCCGAAGGTCCGTATCCGTCGAGGGGCTTCCCGGACCGCGCGGCGGCCGCGGCCGCGGTCACACGGTCGGTCCATCCCGCCGGGTCGCGGACGTAGTAGCCGTACGCGTCCGGGCGGCCCTCCTCGTCGGTGAAACGGACCACCAGCAGGGGCCTGCCGACCGACTTGCCCCTGAACCAGCGCGGATTCTCGACCGCCTCTACGGATGCCAGGGGGAGATGGTGCTCTCGCGCCGGCGCCAGCATGAAGAACGCCAGCTCGTTCGGGGTCAGTGCCAACACGCCGTTGCCACGGATCTGTGCCATGGAGGCGGACCGGCGGCCGAAGAAGTTCGCCATCGGCGTTATCCTGAGGATCCCCTGCCCGTGCAGGGCGGCCCTGGCCTGATCCATCCTCCCACGGGCCAGGTGGCGAAGGACCAGGGCGATCACGGCGAACACCGCCAGGAGCCCCGCCAGCACCGCGCCGATAATGATCAGGACCGTCGCCATAGCCCCGGGCCCGCCGGGCTCACCTCAGGTGGCGATGTGTCCGTGGACGGCTATGACGCTGCCCCAGGGGATGAAGTAGTGGTGGATGCCCAGCTCACCCGTGGCCGCGAGTGTTATCCCGGCGTCCTCGACGGCCACCACGGCGTAAAAGGATACGTTCGGGATCTCGTAGCGAAGGATGATCTCGAGTGACTGGCAGGCCGAGTCCCAGCCGAACATCTTCCTGCACAGCTCCACCGGGAGGTGCTGGACGTCGGTCTCGGGCTCCTGCACGAAACACGGTTCCCTCAGTAGTATGACCTGCATGAATACCTCCTCTCAGTGCCACGCCCGGCAACCCGCGGCCGCCGGCCGGAGCACTCCGGACGCCACTTGCCGCGGCGTCCCTCGGGACCGGTCACCCGGCCCCAGTGGAAAGGATAGAACATACAGGTGCCCGCTGCCACCGTTGCGTGAGATTGGGCCGGGACTTCCAGTCCCGGGAGCGAGACCGGTCACTTGAGGCGGGGCTCTCAGCCCCGCATTAAATCCCGGCCTGAGAGGCCGTGCTCAAGATCGGAGCCCGATGACGAAGTCCGCCCCCGATCGGGCGGAGTTCAGGGCACCACCTTGTAGAGCAGCATCAGCATGCCCTCGTTTCCGTCCTTCGGGTAGCGCGCTATCTCTCTCAACGGCCATTCGTCCGGGACCTCGTAGTCGGGAGAGAACATGTTGACCACGCAGTACGTCGGTCCCTCCCTCGCGGCCTCGCGCAGCCGCCCGGGGAACTGCCTGGCCAGGAAGCTGAAGGGGACCAGCTCCACGTTGCGATCGGTGGACAGGTACAGCTCGAGCGCGTTGGTGGGCAGGCCCGCTATCGGGCCCTTGAAGTTCGAACCCACCGTGACGGGTCCGCTCTCAGCCTCCTCCTCGATGAACCGCACCGATTCCTCTATGCCCCATCCCGAGGGCCAGTCGGTGATGTACTGGAAACTGACCCAATACGGCAGGATCGCGTTCTCCGGGCTCGCCACGATCAGTACGTCGTTAATGACCGGGACGCAAAGCACCAGGACAAGGAGTGAGACGAGCCCTATCTTCCCCAGTGTCTTTCGCTTCTCGGCGCTGAGCATTAGCCTGACCGCCTCGAGCACGAAGTACGCCGCGCCAAAGAGCAGGGGGGGGACAAGCGAGAGGACGAAGCGGGGAAGGACCGTCCTGAACATCCAGTGCTTTGAGATGAGGGCCTCGACCAGGAAGACCACCAGCAGCCATTCAACGAGGAAGTACGCAGGGCGACACTTCTTGAGCGCGCCCCCTATCAGACCGATCAGGGAGGCCGCGAGCAGCAGCGGTGTCATGAAGACCACCAGGGTCTTGGTTATCTCCCAGAGGTTGGTCCACAGGATGTCGAACGGGTTGGACACCACATCGCCCAGGGTCTTGGTGGTCATCGCGGTCCGCGAGGACATGAGGGGAAACCAGTCGGAGAAACGCAGCAGGTTGAATATGGCGATGCCGATGACGAAAGCCCCGAGGAGCATCAGCACCCAGCGGAGCAGCGGCCGGTTCGGCCTGCTGTCGTCGGGTCTGCGCGCGAGGTATGCGGCCGGGGCTATCAGGAATAACAGCTGCGCGGTCCCCTTGCCGATGAGACCGACGCCGATGGCTGCGCCGAGCCCCAGCGCCCAGTACCACCCGAGAGTCCTGGCCGCCTTGATCGCCAGGTATACGGCCACCAGGAAGACCGCCAGCAGCGGGCCCTCCACGATCGCGACCCGGTCGTACCAGAGGGTGAACGGACAGATGACGTAGAGGGCCCCGGCAACCGCGCCCAGCCTCCAGTCGGCCAGCTCCTTCCCTATGAGGACCATGAAGACCGCCGAGAAGGCGCCGACGGACACCGAGGCGACCCTACCGGCGAACAGAGGGTCGGAGAAGATCTTCAGGAAAGGTATCATCAACCAGACGTGCAAAGGGGGCTTGCCGTCCGTGAGGGATACCAGGAAGTTCCCCTGTCTCATCGCGAGCTGAGACCACCGTATGTAGACGGCCTCGTCGAAGAAGATCGGGAGCCTCCCCAGGCAGAGGAGCCTGGTCAGCAGGTATAGCGCCAGCACAGCCACGGCGGAGGCGGCCAGCGGGTGGCGTCGCACCCGGGAAAGAGCCCCGGCGATCTTTGCCTTGATGATCGCGTTCCTCCTTCAACGTCGGTCGCATGAGATCCGGGAAAGAATACCGTTCGTCTAAAGTATAATTTAGCCGTGCGACCTGTACGAAATAGCTTTCGCCGCCCTGAGCCCCGGGGGCGGCGATATCGTATGACCCCGGAGGGTGGTGAGGCGGTGGCGAAGGCGCCTGGCGGGCCCCGGAGAACGGCCGTCGGTCTCATACTCGCGTTCGTCTTCTACGCCGCGGTCGCGGTCGTCCTCACCTGGCCTCTCGCGATCCACGGCGGCAGCCACTACTTCAGCCCCGAGACCCCGGGGGACGGCGTGGCCAACATAGCCAATACCTGGTACGCAGGGTACGCCGGCGAGAAGGGCCTGAGCGGACAGAAGCCCACCATCTACGCGTATCCCTTCGGTTACGACCTCACCGGGGTCCCCGTCTACCCGCTGTCCAGCGGACTGGAGAACCAGGTCGCACGCCTGCTCGGTCCGCAGGGCGCCTACAGCCTGATGCTGCTGCTGTCGTTCCCCATGGCCGGCGCCGCCATGTTCGCGCTGGTCTTCTACCTTACACGCAGCTTCCCGGCGTCCTTCGCGGGGGGGTTCCTCTACGCCTTCTCACCGTGGCACACCTCCCGGACCTTCGACCAGTTGAGCCTGACCGCGGTATACACCCTGCCGCTATTCGTCCTGGCGATGCTGGTCTTCTACAGGCGGAAGGACCTGGTGAGCGCGGCGGGAGTCGCGCTGGCCGCCGTCATCGCCTTCTACACCGACCTTCATTTCGGCCTCTTCTGCGCCGCGATGGCCGTCATCTTCGCGGCGTCGGCGGGGCTGGTCCGGCTCAGGCGGCGTCGCCCGCGTACCGGGCGCAGGGTCTCCCGGCGGCGTACGGCGTTGCTCGTAGCGGCGGTGATCCTGGTGGTGGCGCTGGCCGTCATGCCTTTCCTCAAGTGGCCGTTCGGGAAGCGTTCCAGGGCCGTGGCCACACAGAGCCGGGAGACGGTCGCCGAGGCCGGGATGTTCTCCGCCGATCCCTGGAACTACGTGATCCCGCCGGCGCACTCACTGAGCTGGAGCTGGTTCACCGACGAGTTCGTGGGAAAGCGCCTCGGGGCAAGGACCTCCAACGAGGTGACCGACTACCCCGGCCTGGTCACCTACGCGCTGGCAGCCGTGGCGCTGGTGCTCCTCGTCAGGCGGGTTCGACGGCGGGCCGACATCGAGAGCGAGGTGGATTCGCCCTGGACGGCGGACGGGCGCAGCTCGGAGCTGCTCCTCTACTTCTGCACGCTGTCGGCCGTCTCGGCGTTCATCCTCTCGCTGCCGCCGACGTTTCACATCGGCGCGGCGGAGATCCCCGCCCCGTCCTACCTCGTGCTCAAGCTCGTGCCTTATTTCCGATACTTCTGCCGCTGGGCGCTGGTGTTCGTCTTCGTGGTCTGCCTGCTCGCCGGCCTGGGGCTGGCGATGCTCATCAGGGGACGCTCTTGTAGCCGCAGGGCCTCCTGGTCGATCGCCCTGGTGCTGCTGGCGCTGTTCTGCCTGGACGTGACCATAATCCCGCCGCTGCGCTCGCACGACGTCCGGCAGCCCCCCGCGACGCTGGAGGCGCTGGCGGGCTACCCGGCCTCCGAACCGGTGGCGATATATCCGCTCGCCCAGGGCAACGAGTACGCTACCCTCCACTTCCGCTACTTCCAGCAGTTCCACGAGCATCCCATGCTCAACGGGGTCGAACCCGGGACAGAGGACGACCTCTACCGCCTGGCACTGAAGGACATCTACTCGCCCTATACACCGTCCATGCTGGCAGGCCTGGGCATAAAGAAGGTAGCGGTGCTGGACAGCTATTACCGGAGCAGGGAGTTCGGCAACAACCCGACAGGGGTTCCTTTCGACCCGGCGTTGATGCCGCGGGGTTACGAACTCGTCGAAGAGACATCCGACGGCTACATCTACGACGTGGTGGCTGCCCCCGCGGCCGTCTACCCTCTCTACGATCAGAACCTCTCTCCACCGAGCATCCTGGACGACGGTCGTGCATGGACGGCGATGCTCCGGCCGCAGGCGGCCATCAGGCTCGAGAACCGGGGCCCGGCTTCCTCCTATGCGATGGATCTCGTGGTAGCCGACCCGGACGGCCAGGGGGAATTGAAGGTCGAGCTCGACGGGAAGCCCCTCACGGCGGTGAGGTTCGGGAGCGGGAGCTGGCACCTCCAGCTGCCCCCGGTCGAGCTGTCCCACGGGCGTCACAACCTGAGCCTTCAATGGAGCGGCCCCCCCGTGGACGTCTACGGAAAGCAGTTCCGGCTGGAGGGCACGGTGCCGGTGTACCTGCTGTTGGGCGAACCGCAGTTGCGCGTAGACGACTAATCAATGGGGTCAGACCCCGCTTTTGTCGTTCTAGAACTCAGATCACGACTACGTGCTAATGCAAAAGCAAGGGGTCTGACCCCTGGTGACACAAATCCCCGAGAGACAAAGCACCGGGGTCAAACCTGATGATTTTGTCGTTTCTGCGTCTTTATGCAAGAAATGCAAAATTTCAGGTTTGACCCCCTTCTTGCGTTAGAATAGCGCTGATATTGACGACGAGAGGTGCGCTTGAGAGTATGTGATCTTTGCGGGCTGGAGAATCCGCCTGAGGCCCGCTTCTGCATGAAATGTGGGAAGGACCTGGACCCGGTGACCTCGAGCGAGGTCCCGCCGGAGATGCTCGAACCCGCCACCTTTACCCCCGCCGGTGCCGAGGAGTCCACCCGCCTGGCACCGGGCAGGCCCACCGTACACCGGGCGGAGCCCGCGGACATCGAGGTATACAAGCAGGCGGCCAGCGAATCGGCGCAATCGATCGAGCAGCAGGCGACCTGGCAGGAGCAGTTCGCCGACGAGCCCGCCGAGATCCAGCAGACCGACGTGACGGCCGACTTCATGATCAAGGCGAAGTCGTGCGACCGTTGCGGCGCGGCCAATCCCCACGAGCAGAGGTACTGCAAGCAGTGCGGGGCCGCTTTCGGTGGGCACCTGCCGAGCATGGCCGACGACAGCTACAGGCGGGCGCCCGCCGCGCAGCCTGCCGGTCCTGTGGTCACCAGCTACCTTTCCGACGTTACGCCATCGGCCTCGCACGAGGCTGCCCCGCCGGCGGGCCAGGCGTACCCTGAGCGCCGGGAGCGCCGGGAGCGCCGGGAGCGCACCGGCGCCCTGTCCGACTGGGGCATAGGCGAGTGGTTGATGATCATCGTCGCCGTGCTGCTGGTGTCGGGCGCTATCTGGTTCTTCTTCTTCGGCGGAAGGGACGCGCTCTTCAACAGCCGCGCCGGAAACGTCCGTAAGGCCGGATCCGCGATGGAGGCCCTGGGCAGCTTCGAGATGGGTATCCAGGTGACGCTGGAAAGCGTTCAGGCGGGGCAGTCGGGGGGCTCGGGCAAGGTGATGTTCGAAAAGCCTTCGGCCACCTACTGGGAGAACAACTTCTCGGTGATGGGCAAGCCTTACCTGGTGGGCCTCATACAGGTCGACAAGAGGGTCTTCCAGACCGCCGCCGGGGCCGGATGGCAGGCGGCCGATCCTGCCACGAGTACGGGGGACATCCTGGGCTTCTGGAACGAGTTCTCAGGCGTCGAGGATCTCGGGAATCAGACCGTGGGCACCAGTCAGTGCTACCACTACAGGTACAGGGTGCCGGCGAAATATGTCACCAGCCCGCTGGGAGCGTCCAGCCAGCAGGGGGTCAGCGACGCGGTCGTTGAATCGTGGATAGAGGTTGGCACCTTCCGCGTGCTGCGCATGATCGCAAATGTCTACGGCCTGGAATTCGACGGCCAGCGGTTCAACGCCCGGCTTGACATGTCACTGGGAGCGACGGGCCAGCCACACGGCATCAAGCCCCCACTTTAAACCCGATCAAATGGGGTCAGACCCCTGTTGGAACAACTAGAAGTCGATCAAGATCAAGCCAGCTCTATGACGCGTCCCCGGGTGCCCTCTATGACACAGCCCGAAGGCATATCGACCTTGATGCTCACGGCCCCTTTCACCTTCTCCACTCGTGCCTCGATGAACCCGCCCGGCACCGGGACCCGTCCCTCGGCCCACTCCAGGTCTCCGAGCCGGGGGTCGACCTTGAAGCCGCTGTAACCGGGCTCCGAGGGCCGGATACCCAGTACGTACTTGGACAGCAGGGGCGTCGCGCCCGCCGACCACCCGTGACACAGGGATGTCAACCGGCCGTCGACTCCCCCATCGGGCCCCTTCCACTCCCAGAAGGTGGTGTTCGGCTCGCTGTCGACCATCCCGCCCCAGCACCGCCTGATGAGCTCGAGCGCGCCGTCGTCGTCACCCGCCGCGAAGCGCGCCAGCGCCTCGTAGTTGTTCATGAACGGGACGACCCTTTTGTTGTGAGGACCGATATCCGGGGTGAGGCGGTAGTAGGGGACGTCGACGTTGGTCGAGCCCCATTCCTCCCACATCCTGTCCCTCATGTAGTCGAGCGCCACCATGGCCGTGTCCGGCTCGAGGATGAGGCCGGACAGGATGGCCAGCGAGTTAGCGTCCTGCGGGACCCGCTCCCTGTCGGCGCTGGTATCCACGTAGACGCCTCGGCCCTGGTCGTACAGCGCGCGTTCTATCCTCTCGCCCAGGCGGAAGGCACGGGACACGTACCCGGCGCTCACCGATTCCTCCCCCAGCCGGTGGGCGAGTCGGGACGCGCTGTTCAGGGCCCAGTAGTACATGATGTTGGTGTACGAGGGCTTGCCGCGCCTCATCACGGTGAAGCACCATTCGAACATATTGAGCGGGCTCTGGCGAAAGAGGCCGCCCCTGCACTGTGAATGCAGGTACGACAGCGCTCTCTTCACCTGGGGGAAACACTGGCGGGCGGTCTCATCGTCGCCGGTGTGCAGGTAGTACTGGTAGAGGCATACCACCCACCACGCCGTGTAGTCCCCGAAGAACGCGGAGGCCACCCTCGCCGGGATCGGCCCCGGGCTGCACGCCGGTATGTAACCGTTCTTCATCTGGAAGTATGCCAGGGAGGTCAGCGAATCGCGCACCGCCGCGCCGTTCCCGGTACCCACGAACGTCCCCACGCCCATCGGCCCCAGGTCGCCCGTCCAGATGAGCCTGTCGCGCTTGGCCCCGTCGATCAGCACCCAGTCCCCCCTGCCTATCGGGTGCCTACCGTGGACGCCCCCGCGCGAAGGGCTTACGGTGCACATCTCCAGGGTGTGCAGCCCTGCGTACCAGATCCTGTTCAACATGTCGTCGCTGCACAGGAAGTAACCGCAGTCGTCGATACCGGCGGGCCTGTGAGGCGTGTAGTCGACGGCCACCTCCCTGACCGTGACCCTGCCCGGGTGCTCTGGGTAGAGCCAGAGGTAGCGGAACCCCCCGCAGTGTGGAAGTATCGCCTCGGACTCGGCCCGGCCCTTCAGGTGCCGGTAGTACGCGGGGGGCTCCAGCAGCGACACCGCCTCGGCGCCCAGCGGATTGATGAGGTGCCTCGTGGACTCGAAGGCCTGGACGCCCACCTTGCCGCATCCGCCGGTGCCGAACGCGACCCGGGGGACGCCTCCGACCTCCCGCCCGAAATCCACCAGGACACCGTGACGCCTCTGCAGGTTGGCCACGATCTCGAGCCCGGCACGGGGCGAGTACTGCACCGTCTCGATGACCTCGCCGGTCAGACCGGTCACGCTGAGCGACACCGGGTGTACGGTGTCCGCGTCCGGCTCCAGCCAGTAGCGCTTTATCGATGACTGCTCCTCGAGCACCCGCGACATGCAACCTCCCACCCCGCGACTCCCGCCGGCCATCGGCGTACCGTCCCGGGGCCACATGATAGGATAGCCGACCGTTGATGAATCCGCCAGTTTCGCACCACCGCGCGAGGGCGATTAATCCCGATTTAATGCTGAATATCGCCTACGGCGACGGGAGCCGTCAGGCCGGTGAAAGACGGTCGCCGTTGCCGCCGTCGTGCCGCTTCGCATGCTTGAAGTGCTCGTGGACGGCGATCTCGAAGTCGGCGACGCACAGGGAAAACACCGCGAACGCCACGCAGAGCAGAAACGCGTAGAAGACGAAACCCAGAACAAGGAGCGCGAGCATCGCGACACCTCCGGATCGATTACCCCTACACCATTATTATCGTCCCCGTCGCGCCGCTTTTGAATAGCCCGCGGGGGTGGAATCTCGGGTCACCCGCCGGGCTTCCCGGCAAGAAACTGCACCCTGCGCGCTCGTCGTATTTCAGCGCGAGGTCGCCGTACGGCGCCCCCGACTCGTTGTCTGCCACTCGCTCACCGCCCGTGACAATGGATACCATCCCCATTATGATAAAGGCTGCACTGCGGGGCTGGTACTCGGCAAGCGGCAAGGAGAAGGGAGACGGCGCATGAAGGCCAGGAAGGTCAAGAAGCTCGAGAAGAAGGCCAAGAAGCTGAACAAGAAGGCCGGCAAGGTGGGTCGCAAGGCGGGTAAGGCCACCAAGAAGGCGGAAAAGGCCCGGGCCAAGTTCGATAAGTAACCATCCTGAAGGCCGCGGCGCGGCCTCCGGACGACGGCGCCGGCTGACGGCGCATCTCTTGATGATGCCATGAGACAATGCAAACAGTGTGACTTCCCGTTGAAGTTCGCCCGGTTCTTCGACTGGCGAGACGACGGGACCATAGTCAGCACGGACCGGACAAAGACGCGCTCCCAGATCACTTTCCTCGAAGCCGGGGAGCTGGAAAGCCTGTTCTCCGATCTCTCCTCCACCATCGGGATGAGCGTGGACAGCATCCTGATCCAGGCCCAGAAGAACATCGGAAAGGCGATCTACGCGAGCCTCCCCATCCGTCACATAAAAGGCCTGCCCGCCAACCGTTTCTTCAGGCCTGGGTTCATGGCCCGCTTCCTGGTGTGGCTCATCGCCCCCGACATCGCGGGGCTCGGCGACGGCAGGATCGGCCTGGACTCCTACCGCGCGGGGGACCACCTTGTTCTGCGGATCCTGAACCCGGTGGTGTCTCAAATACTCGTGGGCAGCGCCGCCGGCATATACGAGTCCATCGAGGAGATGACGTCCGCCGCGATCGACTGGCGTATGGAGGGCTCGGACCTGGTGATCCGCCTCACCCACTCGGACAAGCCCGAGGAGGGGGGCGAGCGCCTGTACCTGGAGGAGATAAAGCCGGGCGACGGGTCCCTGAGGCTCGACCGCTGCCCCTCCTGCGGGGTGCCCCTGCTGGCGGCGCGGATGTTCTCCTGGGAGATCGACCGAGGTATCATCCACAACCGTCTGACGGGCCGCCGCGAGGTGGTTATCGCCGTGCAGGCGGTGAACGCCATCCTCAGGGAGCTGGAGAGCGAGCTCGGCGAGGAGATACCCAGCATCCTGTACGGTCACCAGAAGGATTTCACCAGGTCCCATCTGTCCGCGACCGCCATAGAGATGGGCGGCGCCGACCTCATGGACAGACACCTGATGGACATGGCCGTTCGAGGCCTCGGGTACCCGGTGCGAACAGAGCGTGAGGCGGGATCGATCTCGGTGGAGATCACCAACGCATACAACCAGGTGCTTTACGCGGCCAAGATCGCCGCCTGTCTGGAGGTCGAGACCGGCGCGGAATCGTCAATCGAGTGGGTGAAGCGCGAGGCCGACGACGGCGTCTACACGATCTCCGTGTAGTAAAAAGGCCAGGCCCTTTTGCTACACGTCATTCCGACTGAAAGTTTACCTCAGACCAAAACTTTCAGATGAATGAAAGATTACCTCAGACCAAAACTTTCAATCCCTTCGTGAAAGAAAACCTCAGACCAAAACTTTCAGATGAAAGAAATGGTCTGAGGTAAACTTGCACTCCGGGTCCCCGACCGGGGACGGATCACCGCCTTCAGGTACGCCGGTTCTCGGGCGATGGCGAGCATGAGAGACCCGGCCCCTGAGACGCTTGAGTACCGAACACCGAGAACACCTTCTTCAGAACACCCTGCCCGCAGCTCAGGCACTTCCTGCCGGAGGAGTCCTCGCCGACGTCCTGCAGGCGCTGGGTCCTCTCCGAACACCCGGTGCAGATGTACTCGTAGACCGGCATGAACCGCGTCTCCTTTCTCCTTCACCCGGCCGTCCGTCAGCCGGGGATGAAATCCTGCTCCCTTACCTCGACCAGCGACACGGCTCCCTCCGGGCACACGACCTGGCAGAGGCCGCAGCCCATGCAGGCCTCGGCGTCGACGGTCATGAGGCCCCTGGACTCGTCGAGCGTCAAGGCCCCGAAGAAGCACCTCTCGAGGCAGTCGCCGCACCCGGTGCAGGTCTCCTCGTCTATCACGCACCCGAACCGGCTGGGGTCGCACATCTTCAGCTTGCGGTCGATCAGCATGGGGAAGGTCATGCAGCAGTCGTTGCAGCAGTTGCAGATGAAGTGGGACTCGCCGGCACGGTTCATGGTCACGTGGACGAGACCGGCCTCCTCGGCCTTCCGCAGCAGCGCGATCGCCTCCTCGGTATCCACGGCCCGCCCGGTACCTCTGTCGACGGAGTAGGCGGCCGCCTTGCCGACCTGCAGGCAGATCTCCACCGGGCGGTCGCACTTGTGGGCGATCAGCCTGCAGGTGCAGTTGGTGACCGCTATAGGCTCGCTGTTCTCCACGATCCGCCTGACGTCCTCGAACGCGAGCACCTGCTGGCGGGAGTCCACCGATTCGGACACGGGGACGATGCGGGTCACCGGCCTCGGCAGCATCTTCTCGACGGTCTCGGAAAACGCCGGCCACTCCTCCTCCATGTATCGCTGCCAGAGGTCCAGGTAGGAGCGGGGGGCCTCGGGCCAGAGTATGGTGGCGTCGTGGAACTGCATGATGTCGCGGCACATTCGATAGACGGTACCCTCTGGTGTCTCCTTCTTGAACACCAGGCCCTTTCGGTAGAGCCCGTCCACCATCGACTGCGTCTCCTCGACGCTCCTGCCCGAGCCCTCGGCAAGCGAGGCCGTGGTCGCGGGCATCGCCAACAGCGCTTCGGCCTCCTCAGGGCCGGCGATCGCGGCGAAGAGCTGCCTGATGACAGGCGACTCCCCCATGAAGATCTTCTCGGCCAGCTTGACGTAGCGTTCTTCGTCTGCCATCACAGGTACCTTCCTCCCATGCTGCCGATGTTAGCAGCGCAACCTGACCCGGACACTGATCTAGCTCAATGGGAACATCTCCCGTGCCACCTCGAGGTATACACCCGTGTCACGAGGTCCGAAGCAGCAGCAGATGACCTTCTCCAAACCACGATCTTCCTTCAGGAAGTCGCCAATCTCCCGCAATGCGATGCGGCAGGCGCGCTCGAACGGGAATCCGTAGACCCCCGTGCTGATACCGGGGAAGGCGATCGTCCTCACCCCGTTCTCCGCCGCCAGTCGGAGGCTGTTCCTGTAGCAGTCCGCCAGCAGGGTGTCCTCGTCCGCGTTCCCGCCTCTCCATACCGGGCCCACCGTGTGGATGACGTAGCCGGCGGGCAGGTCGTACCCGCCGGTGATCTTCGCCTGGCCGGTCTCGCAGCCCCCCAGTGCTCGCGTCTCCTCGAGCAGCCGTGGACCCGCGGCGCGATGGATCGCGCCGTCCACGCCACCTCCGCCCAGCAGGGTCTTGTTGGCGGCGTTGACTATCGCGTCCACCTCCAGCTTCGTTATGTCATCGTCGATTATCTCGAGTTTTCCCGAAAGAAAAGGCATGACTTCCACCTCTCACGCGGAAAGAGTATATCAAGACGGTTGCCGTAAAGCATGACGGTAGGCATACTTGGTCCAGGAGGAGGTGAGCACCTTGGAGAACCCGGAGCTCGAGTTCCTGCACTGGCTGCTGCGTCGCTTCGTCGACATGAACGACCTCGACGTCGAAAAGACGACCGTGAAGGAGCTTTTCGAAAGGCTGATGGAAGAACTCACCCCCATAGGGGGAGGCTAGAGCGCGGTCACTGCCTGGGAAGGGTCGGCTGGCTCGGCTGCGCCCTCGGCATCGAACCCGGCGGGTTCTGCTTGTCCTGGGCCGGCTTTCCATCGTTGATCACGAGCGTGACCTTGTCCCCCCTGGCCACGAGAGTCCCCTGTTCGGGTTTCACATCGCCGACCGCTCCGGCCGGGATGCCGCCGAAGTACCCGGACTCCAGGTCCGGCTTCAACCCGTACGCCTCCAGGACCGCCACCGCTTCCTCTTTTGTCTTGCCGATCACCTCGGGCACCTGCACCGGATCGGTCCCCACGCTCACCCAGTAGTCGACAGTGGAGTCGGTCGGCACCGGCTTTCCGGCATCCGGGAACTGGCGCATGACCTTGCCCTTCCAGATAGTGGGTGACCATCCCGGGGTCTTCTTGCCGGGCTTGAGCCCGGCGTCCTGGAGGGTCCTGACCGCGACCTGCTCGTCCAGGTTTATGAGGTTGGGGACCCTGGCGTTCCCCGACCCACCTCCGGGCAGCACGCCGGTCAGGAACAGGACCAGCACCGCGATCCCAGCCAGGACGACACCCGCTCCCGCAAGGGCCAGCCACTTCCTCCGCCCGCCGCGGGGCCTCCGGGCACCACCCCCATCGTCCAGGCCCTCTATCCGCTCCTCGAACTGCCGCACCTCGGTTGGAGCCGGTGCCTCCTCCTCGCCTTTCACCATGGTCGCCTGGGCCTGGAGGTCGCCGGTCGCGGCCACTTGCGAGTGTGCCGGCTCCCCGCGCGAGGGTGCCGCCTTCACCGCTTCGGGCGCGAGGCCGCCGGACGCTTCTGCCAGGGCGCCCCTGAACTCCCCGGCATCCTGGTAGCGGTCGGCCGGGTCCTTGGCCAGCGCACGTGCGATCACCTCGTCAAGCGCGGCCGGGACGGCCGGGTTCGCCCTCGACGGTGGCTCGGGGTCCTCGGAGACTATCCGGTAGATCACGTGGACCAGCGACTCGAACGGGGTCTCGGGCCCGAAAGGCCTCTTTCCGGTCAGCATCTCGTAGAGGACGACCCCGAAAGAGAAGACGTCCGTCCGCGCGTCGGCCTGGTGTCCTTCCACCACCTCCGGAGCGATGTAACCCGGGCTGCCCATCACGGTGCCGGTCCTGGTGATGGTGGTGCTCGCCTGCACGCGCGCGAGGCCGAAGTCGACCAGCTTCACGTGGTCGTCCTTCAGCACGAAGATATTGTCCGGCTTGATATCGCGGTGCACGACCTGCTTCGAGTGCGCGTACGAGAGCGCGGCGAGGGCCTGGTCCGCCAGCCTGACCGCCCGGTCCACCGGCATGGGACCCCCGGCGATCAGCTCAGACAGAGGGCTGCCCTCGAGGAACTCCATCGAGATGAAGTGGCGCTCGTTGCTCTTCGAGATGTCGTGGATGATGACCACGTTCGGGTGAGCCAGACCCGCCGCCGCCCGCGCCTCACGGTAGAAGCGGTCGACCTGATGCCGCCGCTCCTCCTCCGATGTCCCCTCTGGGATGGCCATCATCTTGAGCGCCACGTCGCGACGGAGCAGGTTGTCGCGGGCGAGGTACACGACCCCGAAGGCGCCCCGCCCCAGCTCGCGATCTACCTTGTACCTCGGTCCCTTACCCTGCGCCAAGCCTCACCTCACGCCCGGTCGGCCACCGGCGCGCGCCGCTGCCGCTTCCCCGGTCATATCCGCTCCACGACCACCTTCGGCGCCGCCAGGTCGTAGTATTCCCTGTCCGCCAGCAGGGGTCCCCCGTTCATCACCGTCGCCAGCGCCGCCGAAAGGCCCATGCAGAAAGACTCCTCGAGGTTGCGGCCGCGCGCTACTCCCAGCACCATCCCGGCCACCATCGAATCGCCGGCTCCGACGGTATCCTCCTCGACTTCCGGTACGGTCCCGCGGAAGACGTCCGAGCCGGTCACCATTATGGCGCCCAGCTTGCCCATGGAGACGACCACCACCTCCACGCCGGCACCGATTATGTCGCGCGCGTAGGCGACGATCTCCGATTCACCCGCGAGCTCCTTACCGGCCAGGCCCGACAGCTCGCGAAGGTTGGGCTTGATGAGGTACGGGCCCGCCTCGATCCCCAGCCTCAGGGGCTCGCCCGCGCTGTCCAGGAAGACCTTGGTGCCCCGCCCCCTGGCCGCCGTGGTGACCTTCCGGTAGATATCCTTGCTGACACCCAGGGGCAGAGAGCCCGACAGCACCATGACCTCCGGGGCGTGGGTCATGCCGGCTATCAGATCGTCCACGCGCCTGGCCTCGTCCTCCTCGATCGGCGGGCCGGAGGCCCTTATGACCATCTCCCGGTCCTCTTCGCGGGCGAACACCACCACGTTGGTGCGGGTGGGGTTCTTGATCTTGACCACCTGGAGGATCAGCCCCTCCTGCTGGAGGAGGTCCAGGACCTCTTCGCCCACGTAGCCGCCGGCGAGCGCCACCGCGACGGAGTCCTCGCCCAGTGCCCGCAGCACCCTCGAAACGTTGACGCCCTTGCCGCCGGGGTTCCTGAGCACGTCCACCGCCTGAACGGGCTCACCAAAGCTGAAACGATCGATGACCAGGGTGATGTCCAGTGTCGGGTTCAGGGTTACCGTATAGATCATCCGCGCTCCACCTCTATCAACCATCAGCGTCGATACAGGTGCATGATAACACTGCCTACCCTAATAACGGTGCCAGGCACATTAGCCCCCAGGTATTAGTGCATGACGCCAGGGGCTAATACTTTAAGGCTAATGTGCCTGGCACCAGTATTACTTTGTCGGGAGTTGTATGTTGCCGGCGGCCTGGGACAGCCCGGAGCTCAGCCCGCTCACCACTGAATCCAGGCTCTGTGTGAGCTGCTGCTGCGTCTGGGTCAGCATGCTGCTGAACTGGCTGGAGAGCTGGCTGAACGCAGCCGCATTACCGGAGCCGAGTGCCTGGGTCATCTGCTGGGAGAGACTGCTCAGCTGGTCGGTGGATCCCTGGAGCTGCTGGTTGTACAGGTTGAGGGACTCGGGCGCGCTGACGCCCGCAATTCGGGACTTCGCCTCGTTGATCCGGGTCGAGAGCTGGCCCGACAGCTCCTGCTGCAACCTTGGCGGGGCGGACCCGATCCTGGTGAGCAGGTCCTGGTAGGCCTGCATATCCTCAAGCGCCGGGGCGACCGACTCAAGGTATGCCACCTGGGCTTGGGCCTGCTGGAGCAACTGCTCCACGTACTGGTAGTAGGCCAGGATCTCGTTGTAGAGCTCCTGGTACTCCGCGGATGTCTCCGAGACGTCACCCGCCGCCTCCTCCACCGCCGTAGCGGCCTCGGAGACGTCCTCCTCGAGCGCGGTCAGGGTGGAGTTCAGCTCGGTGAGCTCCTCCTCGTAGGTGCTCGTCTCCTGCGCGGCTCCCGTGTCCGTCGGCGCGGAGCTGGAGGTCGTAGACGTCGGTTCAGCGAGCTTCGCGAGCTGGGCGACAGCCGCCTCCGCGTCCTTCTTCAGGTCCTCGTACTGCTGAACCACGGCGTCCTGGTCGGAGTTCTTCTTGCTGAGCACGACAACGCCCACCACGATCCCCGCGATGACCACGATAACGATGGGTATCACTATTGCCAGGATCTTTCCGGTGGTCCAACCCGACGATTCGCTCATGAGAGGTACCTCCTGTCCGTGCCGCGGGGCCGCTCCGCCGATCCGACCTGACTTTACCGAAGCCCTGGTTGGTAAAATAGTATGAATGGGATAGGTAGTAATGTCAACCAAATCGGTCGAAATTCATCTCCCGTCGCCGGCGTTCCGCGGCCCCTCCCCCGGAAGGACAGCGGTCGGACCCCAAAGAAGTAATCCGAGGTAGGAGGCATCGGACACGGGGGAGGCCATGTCGACCAGCTGGCAGATCGTAGTACGGATACTGCTCGCGCTCGCGGCCGGGGCGCTGGTCGGCTTCGAGCGCGAGATCACCGATCACCCCGCGGGCATACGCACGCACATCCTGGTCACGGTGGGAGCGTGCGCGTTCACGTGCATGTCCCTGTTCGGGTTCCTGGGATTTCCTGACGGGGACAGGGTCGCGGCCGCGGTCGTCACCGGGATAGGCTTCATCGGCGGGGGTGCGATCCTGAGGAGCAAGACCGGCTGGGTGACGGGCCTGACCACGGCCGCCAGCCTGTGGTCGTGTGCCGCGATCGGCATGATATTCGGAACAGGCTACTACGCGGTGGGATTCGCGCTCACGGCCATCGACCTGCTGGTCCTCCGGATTCTCGACTGGGGAGTGGACCGCGTGTCCCCCAGGGTGAAATCGCGCAAGGTCGCCCTCACCGTCACAGGGCGGTACCGGGACAACGTCTTCGGCGCCGTGATGGAGCTCCTGAATGCATCCGGCACCTCTCCCGAGCTGGTGAGGTTCAGCCGGATGGAAGAGGGCAGGGCCGTGGACCTCGAGGTGATGACCCGGCTTTCCTCCCGCAGTGACATCCAGGCGCTTACAGACGGCCTCTACGGCGTTCCGGGCGTCGTCGAGGTCCACTGGGGCTAGTGCGCGGCGCACCCGGTCGCAAGTCGGTCGTCTACCTCCTCGTCCTGATCCTGTTCGTCGTACTGGCGATCGTCTACACGCGTCCGCTCGTCGCACAAGCCGACGACCACCTGATAGGGGCCGCGGGCGGGGACAACTACTTCAACATCTACGTGCTCTCATGGGACGTGCACGCCCTGGGGACCAGCCCTCTCAACCTGTTCAATGCCACGATGTTCTACCCCGGCGCCCGCACGCTGGCGTTCTCGGACCACGAGCTGACCTCTGCCCTCATCGCCTGGCCCGTCCTGGCCGCGACCGGGAACGGCGTACTGGCGCTCAACTTCGCGGTGTTCATGACCTTCGTTTTGAGCGCCATGGGCGCGTTCCTGCTAGTGGAGCACCTTGCACGCGACCGCGCGGCCGGCGTCGCCGCCGGCATCGTCTTCGGGTTCGCGATGTACAGGACGGCCCAGATCACTCATCTGCAGCTGCTTTCGGCCGGTTTCATTCCCCTTGCGATGCTGTTCCTGCACCGCTACACGGAGAGGAAGAGACCGGGCGACGCGTTCGCATTCGCGCTGTTCGTGGTGCTCCAGTTCTGGGCGGTGTGGTCGTACGGGTTCTACCTCCTGTTCGCGCTCGCGGTCTACCTCGTGGTGCTCGCCGTCTTCGAGCGGCGGCGCCTTGCGCCCTTCTTAAGGAGGAAAGCCTCCGCCGAGCGGCGGCCGGCAATACGCTGGTCGGCATGGCTGCTCGCTGCCATGCTGGCAGCGGGCCTCCTGGTGCTGCCGTTCGCCGTGCCGTACCTCAAGGCCCAGCGGGAGAACCCTTCGTTCAGCCGGTCTCCAGACGAGGTCGCCGCCTACTCCGCGGACCTGGGAGATTTCCTGGTCGCCCCCCCGCAGTCGATGGTGTGGGGCGGGCTCTCGTCCTGGGCGCGCCCGGCCCGCTACCTGCGCGGCAACGCCACGGAGCGATCGCTGTTCACCGGCGTGCTGCCCCTGCTGCTGGCCGTGGCGGGAGGCGTTTTTCTTTTCCGGCGCCGGACCCGCCGTGAGCGATTCGTGCTGGTCTTCTACGTGGTGCTGCTGGTGCTCGCGCTCATACTGTGCCTCGGCCCGGTGCTCTATATCGGGGGGCACGCGTTCGGCATCCGAATGCCGTACCGGCTGATGTACCGGTTCTTCCCGGGCTTCAAGGCGATCCGCACCCCGGCGCGCATCTACGTGCTCGCGCTGCTCTCCCTCTGCGTGCTCGCCGGCTTCGGGGTGCGGTGGATCAGGGAGAAGCTGGGCCGGAGGTGGGACCGCGTCCTTGTCTCGCTTGTTATGGTCGTACTGCTGGTCCTGCTCTTTGTCGAGGTCCTTCCCGGGGGGCTGGTCATGAAAAGGGCGCCGACGGAATCCGGGTTCCCCGGGGCCTTCGGCTGGCTCGCGACGCGCGAAGAGCCCTCACCTTACATCGTGCTGCCGCTGGCACCGTACCGCCCCGGGGAGCCGTCCGGGATGGACGACATCGTCTTCGCCGAGTACGAGCCGCGCAGGCTCTACTACAACACCGCGAACTGGCGGAAGATGGTCAACGGGTACTCGGGCTACGTGCCGGAGTCTTATAGGGACGCGGTAAAGGCGATGAGCGCTTTCCCCTCGAGGGAAGCGTTCGCGTTCCTGCGCGAGCGAGGGGTCCGATTCGTGGTGCTGGAGTCACGGCTACTGGAGCCGGGCGTGCTGGACCGCGCGCTCCAGTGGGCGGCGAGGGACCCGGACGTCGAAGTCGCCTACCGCGACCGCGCCGGCCCCGTCCTCGAACTCGTCCCCTGAATCTTCAGTCAGTGAAAGAAATGGTCTGAGGTATTCTTTCACTGGCCGACACTTACATATAGAAAACGCGGGTTCAATTCACCTGTCCACATGTGCGCAGGCGTCTCCGAGCGCCTCCTCCAGGGGCGTGTAGGTTTCCGGTGACAGGCCCAGGGGGTTGTGGCGGTTCCATCCCTCCGCGCGCTCGAAGCACCCGGAAAGGCGACCCGCCTCGAGTGACATTGCCTCCATGCATTCGAGCGGAGATGTCCCCTGGCTCTGCTCCAGCCACTCCTCCTGTGAGCGGTGACGGGCGAGCATAACTTTCTTCCGCTCGAAGACGGGCGCGATGTCGACGAATAGGCCGGGCCTCTGCGGCCGTCCGTACTGATCTCGAAGGCCGTAGGGAAGAGCATGGTAGACGGCCACCGCCTCGTCGGAGGGCGGCGCGACGGGCTCGGCGGGGTACGAGCCGATCTCCCGCGTGAACGCGGCGGTCACCAGCAGCCGCGAGGCTTCCCTGTGATCCTCGGTGTAATCGAACGCTGAAGGAACGAGCAGGACGTTCGGCCTCACCTGCCTGATGACCGACGATACGAGTCTGACGTGCTCGGGGTGGTAGACCAGGCCCAGGTCCTCGAAGAGGGGCGGGTGCCAGGTGGCGCCGGCTAGAGAGGCGGACTCGATGGCCTCGGTCCTGCGAACCCGCGCGGTCTCCTCGGCCTCGCCCCAGCGCGAGCCGTACCGGCCGTCCGAGAGGCTCCATATGTGGACGTCTGCGCCGGCCTCGGCGAGCATGAGGAGCGTGCCCGCCATCATCAGCTCGACGTCATCGGGGTGCGCGCCCGCCGCCAGGACTCTTATCGACCTGTCACCTGTTCCGTCCGTGATCCACCCCGTCCCCAGCAGACATGTGCAAAAGTGCCTGACCCTTCTGCACAAGAGTGTAGCAAAAGTGCCTGACCCTTTTGCTACACTGCAGGAATGCGGGCGGTACCGTCAAAAACACATCTTAAGGGTACAGGCATCGGCAGGAGGGAGACGGGAGATGGGAACGGCGTTCGACAGGATCAAGCAGGCACCGGGGGCGATGCTTCATTTCGTGGGCGACCGCCTATCGAAGCCGGAGGCCATGGACGTCTCCGAGATCGACTACGGCGAGGGCGCCCTGATAATGATGGACGGCAGGAAGCTCGCGGTCTACCGGGATGAGAAGAACCAGCTCCACGCGATGTCACCGGTCTGCAGGCACATGAAGTGCATCGTGGACTGGAACGCCAAGGACAAGACCTGGGACTGCCCCTGCCACGGGTCGCGCTACGACGCCATGGGCCACGTGATACAAGGGCCGGCCAAGCAAGGGCTCGTCCACCAGGACATCAGCACCTGACCTCAGGCAAGCTCGAAGGCCTCGAAAGCCGCGCGGCAGCGCTCGACGTCGGACCGCTCCATCCACCGGTCCGAGGCATCCCGGCCCGCAAGCGGGTTGCGGCCGCCGACCTTGGCGGTCTTCTCCAGCCACAGCGGGTTGTACTCCAGCAGCGCGACCCTTTCAGCGCCCGCTCCGCGCAGCAGTTCCGCCAGGGCCTCCAGGTTCTCGTCCGTGGCCGTTATGCCCGGGATGAGCGGAATCCGTGGCAGGACCTCCACGCCGCCTTCCAGGCCCGCGCGCATCAGCTCCGCGAAGTTGGCGAGCACTGTCTCGTTGCCGGTCCCGCACCAGCGCCGGTGCTCGGCCGGGTCGTACAGCTTCAGGTCGAAGTATACTGCGTCCAGGTGCGGCAGCACCGTCCGGACGAACGCGTCGGCGTCGAACAGACCGCAGGTCTCCAGTATGGTGTGTACCCCCATCTCCTTCAGGCGCGCCAGAAGCCTCGAGCAGTAGTCCATGAACAGTGTCGGCTCGCCGCCCGACAGGGTCACCCCACCGCCCGAGGTCCTGAAGAACGGGAGGTCCTTCTCGACCACGGCGGCGACCTCCCCCACCGACATCTCCCTTCCCACCCGGCTCAGGGCGCCGGAAGGGCATGTCTCCACGCACTCGAAGCACAGGTCGCAGCGGGACCTGTCCACGTGTGCCTCTATCGAGTCGTCGATCGCACCCCTCGGACATGTCTCTATACACAGCCCGCACCCCGCGCACTCGCGCGGGTCGAACGACAGCTCTGGTCCCACCTTCTTGCTCTCGGGGTTGTGGCACCAGGCACACGACAGCGGGCAGCCCTTGAAAAAGACGACCGTCCGTATTCCCGGACCGTCGTCCAGCGAGTTCCCCTTTATCTCCAGTATGAGGGGCGTGCCGGTCCTCCCGGCGGCCGGCGGGGCGTCACCCATCGTCTACCGCCCCTAGATCCCGTACTCGGCGCGCTCGATCAGCTCCAGCTGCATGTCGCGGTTGAGGGTCACGAAGTAGGCGTTGTAGCCGGAGATGCGCACCAGCAGGTTGCGGTATTCCTCGGGGTGGGCCATGGCGTCCCGCAGCATGTCGGAGGTGACCACGTTCATCTGCATCTGCATCCCGCCCAGCTCGAAGTAGGTCTTCACGTAGGAGAACATGTGGTCCACGACCTGCTCGTGGCTGTCCGAGCCCGAGGGCACCACCTTGACGTTGAAGGCGATATTGTTGTTCATGCTGTGGGGGTCGAGGCGGGCCACGTCCCTGATGTTGTCCAGCAGGTTCTTCGAAGCGTTCGGCTCCGGGGTCAGCCCCGGCGTGAACGGCTTCCCGGCGAGCCTTCCCGAGGGCAGGGCCCCCGTCAGCGTGCCGAAGGCCACGTGGTTGGACATCGACCAGAACCCCGCGGTGTAGGGGCCGCCCCTGAAGTTGTCATGCGCCCGGAAGGCGTCGTGGGCGAAGGCCGCCACCCGGTTCGCGACCGCGACCGCCTCCTCGTCACCCGAGCCGAAGAGGGGCACCTTGCGGGTCACCCGGGCGTGCAGCGCGGGATCGTCGGCGAAGTTGGTGTCCACCGCCCTCTTGAGGTCGGAGAACGACACCTTCTTCTCATCGAAGACCAGCTTCTTTACTACCATGAGGGAATCGGTCACGTCGGCCAGCCCGATGCAGGCCGAGCCGGAGGTGTTGTGCTTCGCCCCTCCCAGGGTCACGTCCCGGCCGCTGGGCAGCGGGCCTTCGATCATGCTGGACAGCAGCGGGGTCGGCCTTAGCACGCTGTGCGCCTCGCCCAGCAGGTTGTTGTACTCCACGGAGTTGTCGATCAGGAACTGAAACTGTGTGGTGAAGGCGTCGAAAAACTCCTCGAAGTTCTCGAAGTCACCGTCCTCGACGCGCCCGGTCCTCGGGCCGACCTCCCAGTTCATGAGCGGGTGGCGCCCGTCGTTCATGGCCATCTCCAGCGCGGCGACCATGTTCATCATCATGCAGTTGGTGTGGCCCATGTGTCTGCCCGAGAGCGTCGGCTCCACACAGCCGGTGGCCGACCAGTCGCGCAGCTCCTCCACCGGGTAGTCGAACTCCTCGAGGGACTCCATCACCGCCAGGTCGTTGTGCAGGCTGGGAGTCGCGCAAGTGATGAGGTTCACCTCGCACAGCCGCTTGAGGTAGGCATCCGAGTTGACCTCCGGGTTGAACCGCGCATTCACGTTGGGGTCCCTGATGTTCAGCATCTCCGTGACCTTCAGGAATATGTAGGTCATGTCGCATACCGCGTCGCGTCCGTCCGGGGTGGTGCCGCCCAGGGTTATCGCCTGGTCGGACGAGGAGCCGCCGAACAGGTAGTTTCCTATGTCGGGGATGAGCGGCAGGTGGTCGGTACACCTCATGTAGAAGCAGCCGACGAGCTCGATCGCCCTCCTGATGCACTCCTCCGTCTCCTCCGGCGTCGCACATGCGGCCATATCGGCCTCGTAGTACGGCTGGAACCACTGGTCCATCCTGCCCAGCGACAACCCCGCGTTGGTGCTCTCCATGTGCAGCGACAGCCAGAGTATCCAGCAGGCGTTCACCGCCTCGTCGAGAGTGTCGCAGGGGCCGGCGGGCACCTTCGAGCAGATCTCCGCCATACGCTCCAGCTCTTTTCTTCGCCCCGGATCGGGCTCGCTCGCGGCCTCGGAGGCGGCCTTCTCGCTCAGGCGCCTGGCGTAGGCGTTCACTGCTTCGAGGCAGATGCGCATGGCCTGGAGGGTCTCCCGCTTCTCGACGGAGGCGCCCTCGTCCCGTGCGAGCTCCGCGTCTATCTCCTCGATCATGCCGTTCGTCCCCAGCCGCATCATGCGCGGGAAGTCCGCGATAGTATGAGAGAGGGCCGCCGTCTTCCACATGAAGTAGACCGCGAACCGCTCGTCCAGCTTCTGGCAGAGCGGCTGGTCGTACTTCTCGCGCACCCACTCCCGCATGTTGCGCCTGGTCCAGAAGGGGAAGATGTTATGGTGGAAGGTCTTCGCAGTCGCCTCGGAGATATCGTACGGGTTCAGGAGCCTGTCGGAGACCGAGCCCAACTCCCCCCAGATCATGGTCCCATGCGTGTCGGGGTAAACGACCACCCCGATCTCCTTCGTGGTGGTGGTACCGGCCACGAGGTCATCCTTGCGGATGAAGGGCTCGCGGTTCTCCATGAGGTATTTGAAGGCGAGCGCCTGCCGTGTGGGAGGGAACCACGGGTTTCCGTCCGCGTCCGTCTCGAAGCCGTTTGCCTGGAACCAGTCCGTCAGGAGCCCGGGACGCTCGCCGCAGATCTCCGGCCTGGTGGTGAAGTGGACGTCCACGAAACGCTTCAGGCGCGGGAAGTCCGAGATGTCGTAACCCGAGAGGTACGGGTCCTCCAGGTACCCGACGCCTGGATCGACCTTCTCCCCCGCCATCCTCTCAGCCAGCCTCCTGGCCATCTCACCCCGGAGAGCCTTCTGGACGGAAGGCGCCTCCGCCCGCCTCCGCTCGGCGTCCGCCGCCTTTATCCTGGCGTTGCGCTTCGTGTTCTGACCGGCCAGCAGGACCGAGATGTAGTAGTTCATCAGGTTCATGTACGAAAGGTTGCCCTCGAGCCTTATCTTGCTCCTCAGGAGCATGAGGAGCGTCTCGTTGGGGGTGGCCTTCAGCAGGTCCCAGACCACGGCGTCGTCGGCTAGGATCATGGTGACGTCGACGTCGGCCGGGATCCTCCCCATGACCTTCGCCTTCCCGTCGCGGAACCTTATCCCCTGCTCCACGGACCTGTTCTCGGTGCGTATGCCCACGGTCATGTCCGTCCAGGACCCATTGGAGCGCATCTGCTCGCGCACGGAGCCGCGATAGTTGAAGCTGGCCGACATCGCTCTCAGCACCGCGCTGCCCACCAGGTTGGTGACCGATTTCCCGCTCATCGAGCCCTCCTACGGGCGCAGTCGCCCTGTCTCGACCTTCGCTTACATCTCCAATGATTCTACAACTTACGGTGTGGCGGGCAATTGACTGAAACAGGGGTCAGGCACTATTCAAGTCAGTGACTTGAATAGTGCCTGACCCCCTTCCTAGTCGCTTCATAGTCGGGAGCCTAATGGGCAGAGCAGCATGCACAGACCGCACTCGTGCTTGCGGCCCAGCGGCTCGCCGATCTCAACGCGCTTTTCGCTGCACCCGTGCGCGTCGAGGAGCAGGTCGCGATCCATCCCGGACTCCCAGGCGGGCCCGCGCACGAATCCGTACGGGCATGCCTCGACGCAGGCGACACAGGACCCGCATCTATGACCGGTTACCGGCTCGGCGGCGGGGATCGCGGCGTCCAGCAGCACCGAGTGCAGGACCACCCTCGGCCCGTGTACCCTCGTAACCAGCAGGCTGCTCCTGCCTATCCAGCCGAGGCCCGCGCGCGTGGCGGCCAGCTTGTGCGAGAACTCGCCGACCAGGGTCTGGGGATCCTGCCCCCTAGCCGGCACACGGCAGGCGATTCCCTCGCGCTCCAGCATGCTACGGACACCTTCCACCGCCGCCCTCACGTCCCGCTGAGCCTCGAGTTCCGCCGCGTGGAACGCCTCCTCGGAATAGCTCCCCCCGCGCAGGGGATCGTGCTGGGCGGCCAGGTCGTGAGCACGGTACATCGATATCGCCCTGGTGAATCCCGTTCGGTTGCCGGGAATACCTGTGATGTCCGCCACGCCCCACCCCGAGACGGGCAGGCCCCGCATCAGGTGCTTCAGCGCTTCGTACAGGTCCAGCGCTACTCCTCTCGATCGTTCGACCCTTCGAACAAAGGATACCATCGCACCGCCGCGGCGGTTCGTTGTAGACTCTGGACTGACGCGTCGAGCACGAGGCACACGGGAGAGATTATGGCACTCGAGGTGGACGTCGACCTGCTCCGGGAGTTCGAGCGCGGGCTGGATCCGGCTCAGCCGGAGAGGAGCGCGATCCCTGCCAGGGTCCTCGGATACGGCGAGATAAGCACGGTCTTCCAGATAGAGGGCATCGACCTGGCGTGCAAGAGGATGCCCATCTTCGAATCCGAGGAGGAGCTGGTCCGCTACCACGCGGGGTTCGAGAGGTACAACCAGCTGCTCGCTGAGATCGGAATCACCGTGCCCGAGAGCGGGCACGCCACCGTGGAAGGCCGTGACGGATCGCCGGTGGTGTACCTGCTGCAGAGAAGGCTGGACCCCGACTCCATCGCCAACAGGGCGATGCTGGGCATGGAGCCCGCCGAGGTATACCGCCTGGTCACGTCGATCCTCGGCGAGCTTGCGAAGCTGTGGCGTTTCAACGCCTCTCACGAGGATGTGGAGCTGGGCATCGACGGCCAGATATCAAACTGGTCGGTGGTGGGCCTGGAGGACGGGCGGTTGCCCGACGAGCTCGAGCTGCTCTACCTAGACACCAGCACCCCGTTCGTGCGGCTGGACGGTGCCGAGCAGCTGGACCCCGAGCTCTTCCTGCGCAGCGCTCCCTCGTTCCTCATCTGGATCGTGCGGGCACTGTTCCTCGAGGACGTCATGACCCGCTACTACGACTTCCACCTGGTGGCGGTCGACCTCATCGCCAACTTCTACAAGGAGCAGCGCCCCGAGCTTATAGGGGGGCTGGTGAAGGCGGCCAACAGCTTCTTCACCGGCGAGGCGGCCGATCTCGACGTGGCGCCCCTGACGGAGAAGGAGATCCGCTCGTACTACCGCGAGGACGCGTTGATCTGGCGCCTCTACCTCGGGATGCGCCGCCTCGACCGGTTCCTGCGCACGAAGGTCACGCACAAGGGCTACCGCTATATCCTGCCCGGAAAGATAAGACGTTAGGGGGTCGGGCATGGGACTCATCGGTCGCGAGTCGAAGGAGAAAGTGAGTGAGCTCTTCGCGCGCCACGTCTCCAGCGGCAAGGTCGAGTTCTTCTCGAGCGTGGGCATCGACTTCGTTCTGGGTAAGCGCGAGGGCGTCTACATGTATGACCTGGACGGTACGCGCCTGATCAACTGCCACTGCAACGGGGGCGTGTTCAACCTGGGGCACCGCAATCCTGAGATCGTGGAGGCCCTCTCCGAATCCATGCGCGAGCTGGACATCGGGAACCACCACCTGGTGAGCGAGCAGCGGGCCCTGCTGGCCGCCGAGCTCGCCTCCGTCAGCCCCGGTGACATCAACCGGGTCATATTCGGAGTGAGTGGTGGCGAGGCGATCGACACCGCGATAAAGCTCGCGCGGGGGCACACTGGAAGGCCGGGGATCGTGTCGGCCATCGGTGGCTACCACGGTCACACCGGGTTCGCCCTCCCGGCCGGTGACGAGAAGTACTCGGACCCCTTCCGGCCGCTGGTTCCCGGGTACTCGCGGATCCCTTTCGGGGACCTCGAGGCGCTCGATGCCGCGGTCGGAGCGGACACCGCCGCGGTCCTGCTGGAGACCATCCCCGCCACGCTCGGCATCGCCATCCCCCCCGAGGACTACTACGAGGGCGTGCGCCGCATATGCGACGACCGGGGCGCGGTCATGGTCATGGACGAGGTGCAGACCGGGCTGGGCCGCTGCGGAGCGTACTGGTGCATCGACACGTACGGCGTGGTCCCCGACGTCATCGTCTGCGGCAAGGGGCTCTCCGGCGGGATGTACCCGATGAGCGCCGTCCTCTACTCGGATCGCCTCAACCGGTTCTGGCACGAGAACGCCTTCATCCACATCTCCACCTTCGGCGGGGCGGAGGTCGGCTGCCCGGTGGCGATGAAGGTCATCGAGATACTGGAGCGGCCTGAGTTCCTCGAGCACGTGACGAGCATGACGGCATTCTTCGAGAAGGGGCTGGCGGAGCTCAAGGCGAGCCACCCGGACGTCCTCTTGGAGACCAGGCAGCGGGGACTGTTCATGGGCCTCAAGATGGCGAACGACATGTGCGGCCCGCTGATGACCCTCGCGGGCCTCAAGCACGGGGTGTTCACCATATACGCGAACAACGACAGCTCGGTCAGCCAGCTGCTGCCGCCGCTCATAATCCGGGAGCACGAGGCGGCCGCGGTGCTGGAAGGCCTGGACGCAATGCTCACGCAGCTGGGGCAGACCATGGAGCGGTCGACCTGACCCCATTCCCGGCGCGGCCGCACGATGGGATCGATTACATCGGGGAATGTTGTTCCCATGGAAGGGGAATGACCTCAGGTCTGAGCATGTTATTATGACCAGGTCAGGACCTGGATCTGACAACGTACTCGTATCTCGTCGAGTAGCTCTCGGGGGTCAACCGGTATAATCGCTCAGGACGATTCTGATCCAGCGAGAAACGGCGGCGCTCCGATCGAGCCTGCCCTCCTCCGCTTCTTCGAGCAGTCCCGTGACCTCGTGTGCGTGGTGGATTCACGGGGACTCGCAAGATACGCAAACAACGTGACTATGGAGATCCTCGGGTACAAGCACTCAGATGTCCTGGGAAAGCCTTTCTCAGATTTCGTTCATCCCGAAGACATGAACAGGGTCGCGCCGGAGTTCTCCAGGCTGTACAGGAACGAGCCTGCGGCAAGCCGGCTCGAGGTCCGCTGCAGATGCGCCGACGGTTCCTACAGGTGGGTCGCCTGGTCGGCCACGGTCCCTCCTGACGACGATCTCCTGTACGCGATCGGCCACGATATAGCCGGTCTCAAGGAGTTGGAGAAGGCCCTGGTCGGATCCAAGGAGCAGCTGCAGCTGATAATCGACACCGTTCCCGCCTTCGTCTTCTACAAGGATACGGAGAACAGGCTTGTTCGCGTCAACAAGGCATTCGCCGATTCGATGGGCCTCAAGGCTGACGAAATGGAAGGGAAGTCCGGGCCCGAACTTTTTCCCGCAGACCAGGCGGAGAAATACTTGCAGGACGACCTCGAAGTAATAGAGTCCGGCAGTCCGAAGATGGGGATTATCGAGCCTTACGACACACCGGGCGGCACCAGGTGGGCCAGGACGGACAAGATACCCCTCTATGACGACGAGGGCGCCGCCGTCGGCATAATCGGATTCGCGGTCGATATCACCGAGCGCATAAGGGCCGAGGAGGCGCTACAGGTCCTCAACAACGAGCTGGAGGGCTTCGCCCATACCGTCTCCCACGACCTGAGAGGCTCGCTCACGGTCATCGGGGCTTCTTGTGAGATGCTTTCGAACCTCTTGAAGACCCCCGGCGCAGACAGAATGCTGGAGGATGTCGCATCGATGGCCGAGATGATCAATCGAAACTACGTGAAAGCAGCCGCTCTCATCGATGAC
>JAHJCO010000047.1 GCA_018831265.1 Actinomycetota bacterium | reverse complement strand
CGAACATGAACCCGCCGTGCAGCAGCAGCACGGGATCGCCTGAGCCGAAGCGGCGAAAGAAGACGTTGATGTCGTCGACGTTGACCCGCTGCTTGCTCGCTCGTGGGTGGACTCGCGCGAGCCAGCCCGGATAGTCAACAAACGTGCGGACCATCCCGAGATCGTCACGAATCGACTGCGGCACTGACATGTATATCACTCCTCGAGTTTCGCATCGGGGTCTCGCATCGGGGTCAGACGCCGATGCGAAAGAAGCGCAGTGACTTGACTCCTGCCTGACCCCTATCTCAGTCAGCGTGAACCATGTTCGCACTTTCATGATCGCCGGGACCAGGAGCAGTCTGACTAATCGTGGCATCCGGCCCTGCCCTGGCGCACACCCCGCATCAGGTCCGGGGGGCGGGTTCCTCCACGGACTTCCCGGCCTTCCCGGCCTTCAACTTCTCCGTCATCCTGGAGATTATGACCAGGAGGCTCGGGAGCACGAAGATGGCGCCGACCAGCGCGGCGAGCAGGCCCGCCGCCGTGGTCCAGCCGAAGTGGCGCATGGCCTCCATGCTGGATATGCCCAGGATGCCGAAGACGCCCGCCGTGGTGAGCCCGCCGGCGACCAGCGCCCGCCCCACGTGGAGAACCGTCGTCTTGACCGAGTCCTCGAGGGGAAGCCCGTTCTCCAGGTGCTGCTCGCGGAAGCGGTGCGTGACGTGTATGCCGAAGTCCACGCCCGCCCCGATGACCAGCGAGGCGACGGTCACGGTCATCATGTCCAGCGCCCACCCCAGGGCGAACAGGAACACTATCTCGGCGCACATGCCGCATACCACGACGATGAGCGTCACCAGCCCGTAGGAAAGCGACTTGAACACGACGATGAGCACCAGGAGGCAGAGTACGAGAGCCAGCCCCGAGGTCTTGAGCTGGTTCGGGATGAGGGTGCCCATCAGGTCCGCGATGAGCACGCTGAAACCCGTCGCGGATCCCTGGAGCTGTGTCTCCGATTCCATGCGATCGGCCGCGTCCTTCAGTATCTGTGACTTGGTGTTGGTGTCGTTCTGCGTCTCGGGGGTCTCCGACTTCACCATCACCATGGTGTAGTCGCCGTCCTTGGAGACCATCGAGCTCAGGTCCATCTGTTTCGAGAGCTCACCGAGGATCGCGCCGACCTCCTCGCGTGACCGCGGAAGGGACCCCCCGTTCGAGTCGGCGATGATGTTGGCGATCGACACGATGCCCTCAGCCGAGAAGTAGCCCTTCTTGTCGGGCTGGTTGCGCTTGTCGGCCGGTATGGACTCTTCCAGCTCCATCAGTGCCTCGAGGTTTTTCGGGTCAAGCGGGTCGCCCTTGACCAGTATCACGTCGAACTCCTGCGCGCCGAAGTACTTCGCGATCTCTTCCGAGGCCTTCACGCTGGGCAGGTCACTTCCCATCATCCCGCGCACGTCGGCGCCGGTCTGCAGATTGAACATCGAGAAGACGGCGAGGCCGATGAGCACGACCACGCACACCGCGACTATCCAGTGGTGGTGGTACGCGGTCATGGAGGCCCTGACCAGGCCGCGGTCGACCATGGCCCCGTATCGGGAGTCCCTGCGCCGCGTCCTCATCTTCTCCAGGTGCTTGCCCAGCTTCTCCTCGCTCTTGCGCCTGTCCCGCAGCACGATCACGGCCGGAAGGAGCGTGATGGAGAGGATGAAGCTGAAGACGATCCCGATCATGCACACGATGCCGAAGTCCCTCATCGGCGGGATGTCGGTGATGGTGAACGAGCTGAACCCGAACACGGTGGTAATGGCGGTCAGGAAGACCGCGACCCCGACGGTCTTGACCGCGGTTGTGGACGAGTAGAATATGTCCCCCCCTGCTTCCCGCTCCTCGTAGTAGCGGCTCAAGATATGGATGACATATGCGATGTTGATACCCAACATGAGGGGCATTATCGCCACGGACATCGTGGTGTATGTGATGCCGACCCATCCCATGAGCCCGAGCAGCCAGAAGATGCCGATGATGATGACGAAGAGGAGGAGGAAGACGTCCGAGACCCGCCGGAACGTGACGTACAGTATGAGCATGATGTAGATGAGGGCTACCAGGAAGAGGATGCTCGTCTGCCTGGCCATCATCTCCTGGGCGTCCCTCTGCATGGAGGCCATGCCGGAGATATAGACCCTTTCTCCACTGTTCGCGAACCTCCCCTTGAAGTACTTGTCCAGGCTGTTCGCGAGCTCTATCTGCTCGTTCTCGCTCATCTTCGGGTTGAGCTGCAGCTTGACCAGGGTCGCCTTCCTGTCCTCCGTCAGCGATTTGCCCAGTATCTGCGCCTGCGCGTACGGGGTCGCCAGGTACTGCTGGATCGCCGCTCCCAGCACGAAACCGGACGGAACGGGCATGCCCTGGCTCTCGGACATCATCTTCAATCCGTCCAGGTAGGTCTCCACCTTCAGTACGTCACCCTCCTTGACGCCGCCTTCAACCAGCGCCTCGGGAGTAAGCCCGATGATCTTGCCCGCGATGCGCGAGCCGGTCACGTCGTCGCCCTCGATGAGGATGTTCTCGTAGCTCAGGCCCCCGAACTCGTTCTGCAGGGTCTTGAGCGCCCTCACCGACTCGTACTTGCTGGGCATCATTCCTTCCTGGCTGAACTCGGTCTTGAGAAGGCCCATCCCCGCGAACAGGAACAGCGTCAGCAGGCCGCAGGAGATAACCACCAGCCAGGGCCTCTTCTCCGAGAAAGACGCGAGTAAGGTGAACAGCTTCTTCAAATCAGGAAACCTCCGGTCTCGTCCTATCTTGAGGCGGGGCTCTCAGCCCCGCGAGACGCCGGGACCCCCGGCCTGCGCTTCCTCTATCCTGCCCAGGAGCGCGAGGTACTCTTCCCTGTCCTGCTGGGAAACGTCCTCGAACACTCTTCTTATCATCACCAGGGCGTCGGCCGCGGCGCCCTGGGTCACTTCCCTGCCCAGGTCGGTCAGCGAGATGCGGACCACCCTGCGGTCCTCCTGGTCGCGGTGCCTCACGACCATGCCCTTGGCCAGGAGCCGGTCCACCATCCTGGTCGCGACACCGTGGGTAACGGCGAGCTGCTCGGAGAGCTCTCCCATGGTCAGGGGCTCGTTCTCCTGGAGCATCCACATCGTGAATATCTGGGGAGGGGTGAGGTCGTGCTCGTCCACGGCCGCGCCCCCCATGTGGCGCGTTCTCTTGATTATGCGCGTGATCGCTACCCAGAGGTCGGCAATGAACTTGTCGAGCTGCTCGTCTTCCTTCTTCGTCATCCCATTTACTTGCACTAGGCAATAGTTATGCAAGGAACATAGAATATCCCGGGCGGCCGTGTCAATGGCGAGCTCGAGGTAAGAAGACGGAATGGAATGGTGCCTTGAATAGAATGGTGCCTGGCACCATTCTATTCACTGCTACACTCTCGCCGGTCTCAATCGGTGCCGTAGGTGCCGGAGCCCAGCCACCAGGTGTCGTCAACCTTCATGACATAGCCGACCTTGGGCTCGAGCTGACCCGTAGCGGGATTCTCCCACATGTACTCGAGCCAGCCGCTGCCGTCCTTCGCCCTCTTTATCAGCTCCTGGATGACCATGACCCCGTTCGGGTCCTTCATGTCGATGAGGTTCTGACCGACGAAGGCCTTGTTCCCGCCGTGGGCGACGTTGTTGCCGTCGAAGTCGTAGGCGTAGATGTAGAGCTCCCCGCGCTTGAAGTCGCCCTCGGGGTCGCTGAACTCGGCGAGGGCCTTCTCCTTGCCGTTCTTCTTCGCGTAAGCCACGGCTTCCTCGACGAAGGAGACGACCTGCTCCCTGGTCGCCCTGGCCTCCAGTGTCTCGAACAGAACGAACTGCCCGTTCTCGACCTTCACCATCGCCGCGCCCCTCGAGGGGTCGCGAGAATCGGAGGGGTAGTACATGCTGCCGGTGACGCCGGAGAAGTCCCGCACCTGGAGTATGGAGTCCGCCAGCGCCTTCGCGTCCAGGCTCTTCGCCTTCTCCAGCCCCGTTTGGACGAGGCCGACCGCGTCGTAGGAGAGGGCCGCCAGGTCGTCCGGTGTGGTCTTGTAGGCCGCTTCGTAAGCCTTCACGAACTCCTGCGTCGCGGGCTCCTGCGACCGGGGGGAGTACATGTTGAACACGTACGCACCCTCGATGGCCGCGCCGCTCTGCCCGATGAGGTCGGGGCTGCTCCAGCCGTCGCATCCGACGAACACCGACGTGATGCCCATGCCCCTGGCCTGCTTCAGGGTATCGGGGACCTCGGTGTAGTAGGCGCTGCTGAAGATCACGTCCGGAGCGGCGTTCTTTATCGCGGTGAGCTGCGCGGAGAAGTCCTTGTCCCCCGCCTTGAACGCCTCGTAGGCGACGACCGTGCCGCCGAGGGCCGTGAAGCTGCTGCGGAAGTCCTGGGCCTGTATCTTGAGGACGTCCGCCGTGTCGTCGTAGATGACCGCGGCCTTGCCGGCCCCCAGCTTCTGGTGTGCGAACCTGGCCGTCTCCGCCCCCTCGTAGCTCGCGGTCACAGCGACCCGGAAGACGTGCTTCTTCGGCTTGTCGGACCCGGTGAGCGTGGTCTTTGGATTGGTGGACCACGGGGCGACGAGGACTACGCCTTGCTTCTCCGCCGCGTCGCCGGCGGGTATGGCGTTGCTGCTGGCGTTCGGCCCCACGATGGCGACCACCCCGTCCTCGTCGATGAGGGTGCGGGCCGCCGAGGCCGCCTTAGCGCCTTCTCCACCGCTGTCCTTGACCACTAGCTCGACGTCGTACTTCTTCCCGGCGACCGTGATGCCGCCCGAGTCGTTGATGTCCTCGACGGCCAGCTCCACGGCGTTCTTGCACGACCGGCCCACCTCCGGCATGCTGCCGGTCAGCTCGGCGATCAGGCCGAGCTTGATGACGGACGGGCCCCCGCACCCCGGCAGGCCGAGCCCCAGTAGCGCGGCCGTGACGAGCAGTATCGCGACCTTCTTCATAGTGTCTCTCCTATACACCGAATCACTTGACGGAACTCCGTCGCACGAACGGCCCTTCGATGCGCCGGCCCGGAAGATATCATATCCCAGCATGTGCATAGCGGGACGGTGTCGGAAACCATCCGACACCAAACCCCGGGCGTCCGGCGCTATCAGCAGGTGGTCCCGCGATAGCGCGGGGATCTGGCCGGCCCATGTTTCGGCGAACATGAACCCGCCGTGCAGCAGCAGCACGGGATCGCCTGAGCCGAAGCGGCGAAAGAAGACGTTGATGTCGTCGACGTTGACCCGCTGCTTGCTCGCTCGTGGGTGG
>JAHJCO010000046.1 GCA_018831265.1 Actinomycetota bacterium | reverse complement strand
CTCCACCACCTTCTTGGCCTGCTCGTAGTCGGTTACGTCGCACTGGATGGCTATGGCGCTGCCCCCGGCCGCGGTGATCTCGCCCGCCACCGCCTCGGCCCTCCCGGGGTCTATGTCGCATATGGTGAGAAGCCCGCCCCGGGATGCCATCTCGAGTGCGGTCCTGCGGCCTATGCCTCCCCCGGAGCCGGTTATGATGATCGACTTACCCGTGAAATCCATGTCTGCCTCCTTTCCGTGCAAAAGTGCCAGGCACTTTTGCACATTCAGCACGCGGGCCGGGAGCGGTTCTCGATCCCGTCCAACAGCATCTCCCTGGCCGTGTTCCACATGCGCCCCTCGTCTATCTGCTCGGGGAAGAACTCCCGGCCCATCCTGATGAGCGCGGTGACACCGATCTCCACCGCCAGCAGGAACAGCCCGACGTCGCGAGGGTTCTCCAGCTCCTGGCCCATGTCGAGCGCGAGGGCGGCGGACAGGTCCTCCAGGAGCTGCATCACCGTGTGCAGGAGCGCGTCGTAGTCGTCAAGCATCGGCTGGGAGATCCGGGCCACGTTCTCGTCCACGGCGAAGAGCATGATCTCGTTGAGCCCCCGCCTGTCGCGGTGAAACCGGTCGAACGCCTCGAGTGTGCGCGAGACCAGCTCGCCGTCACTGCCGAGGGCGAGCGCCCATTCCAGCGACTCCCTCAGCACGTCGAGGCTGTCGATGAGCAGCTGAAAGTAGATGTCCTCCTTGCAGGGGAAGTAGTTATAGATGGTGCCCTTGCCCAGCTCCGCGTGGTCGGCGATCTGCTCCACCGTGGTCGCCTTGAGCCCGTTCTCCTCGAAGAGCTTGCGCGCGCAGGAGAGTATGAGCACCCGACGCTCGCCCTTCTCCCTGGCCCGCCTCTCGGCCACCGTCATGCCGTTATTCCCCACTTTGAAGGATGGTTATGCACATCGCGGCTTCCTCGGGCTCGATCGCGCCCCCTCCGTTGTGGACCATCCCGACCCTCGCGCCTTCCACCTGCCTGGCGCCGCACCGGCCGCGCAGCTGCCAGACGACCTCGGTGATCTGCCCGAGCCCGGTGGCGCCCACGGGGTGCCCCTTGGACTCCAGGCCGCCGCTTGTGTTGGTCGGCAGCTTGCCTCCCAGGGCGGTGGCGCCGGAGGATGCGAGCTCCCCGCCGCCGCCGTACTCGCACCAGCCGAGGTGCTCGTAGGCGGCAAGCTCGGCGTAGGCTGTGGCATCGTGGACCTCGGCCACGTCCACGTCCTCCGGCCCGACACCCGCGACCTCGTAGGCCGTGCGGGACAGCCGCCTCGCGATATGCTCGTAGCCTTTGCCCAGGTCCGCGCCCGAGGTGAGGAGGCTTGCCAGCACCTTCACCGGCTTCTCGGCACCGAGCTTCTCGGCGTACTCCGAGGAGCAGAGGATCGCCGCCGCCGCGCCGTCGCTCATCGGCGAGCACATCGCGCGTGTCAGCGGGAACACGACCTCCTTGTCCGCCAGCACCTCGTCGACCGTGTAGTCCTTCTGGTACTGGGCATGCGGGTTCATCGTGCTGTGGTGGTGGTTCTTGGCACTGATCACCGCGAAATCCTGCTGCGTGGTGCCGTACTTCTCCATGTGCTTTCGCGCCTCCCGGGCATAGATGTCCATGAAGATGGTGCGGGGATTGGATGGGAAGCCCTGCTTCTCTATGTACTCCTGGATCATCTTCATGGATTGCTCCATATCCGTACCGCCCAGGAAGCCCATCATCACCTTTTCCTTCTCCGGGTGATGGAGCTTCTCGAAACCGAGCGCAAGCCCGACGTCGCATAATCCCGAGGCGATCTGGGACCAGACGACGTGGAAAGCGGTGCTGCCCGAGGCGCAGGCGTTCTCGACGTTGATGACCGGCATGCCGCCGATGCCGATATTTCGCAGCACGACCTGCCCCCTGATGGACACCTGGCCCTCGATCGCGCCCCAGGCGGAGTTCGCCGCCGCCGCCAGTTGTATGTCTTCCTTCGCGATGCCGGCATCCTCCAGGGTAATGCCGACCGCCTCGGCGCAGAGGTCCTTCATGCTCCTGTCCATGTGCTTGCCGAAGTGTGTCATGCCGACCCCGATGACCGATACGTCCCTCATTACCGAAACCCCCTTGAAGCTGTCTCCTGCCACTGCTGACCAGTGGGATACTCTAATGACGTCCGACCGATTATAGACCAGCGGTCATATCTTGTCTAGAGGTCATTTATAGAGCTGCTGAACAATCCCTTTCCAAGGCCACGTCATCAACCCGATATTCGGCTATCTTAAGCCTTATTTCACCGATCAGGTGCTCGTGGTCACATGGTGGCCGATTGGTCGAAACACGACCCCTCGAGTAAAAAAACTCTTGACGTGGACTCGACCAGAGGTCATAATACGACCATCATTCATAATGAGAACATCGGTTTTCGGAATTCACTATCACCGTACAAGAGGCGTTGAGCGGCACGAGACGACTGGCGGAACCGTGGGAACGGGGGTTGAAGATGGCACTGACCATAGACGTCGACACCGGGGGCACCTTCACCGACGGCTTCTTCACCCGCGACGGTGAATTCCGTATGGTGAAGGTGGAGACCACGCCCCACGACCTCACCATGTGCTTCATGAGCTGCATAGATGAGGGAGCCAGGGCGCTCGGGTTCGGCTCCAGCGAGCAGATGCTGGTGAGGGCCGACGCGGTGAAGTTCTCGACGACGGTCGCCACCAACACCATGATCCAGCGCTCGGGGCCCAAGCTGGGGGTCATAGTCACGAAAGGCCACGAGCGGGACCTGTACGCGGATGGCAACGGCGACGACGGGGACACCGGCGGACTTCCGCTCGCCTCACTCATAAGGGAGAACATGATCGCAGGCGTCTCGGCCGGGTCCGACGCGGCCGGCATCACGGTCGAGCCCGATCAGGACGAGGTCAGGGCGGTGGTGGGAAGGCTGCTCACCTCGGGGGCCCGCGCGATAGTCGTATGCCTCCGGGGCTCCTTCGACGACCCCGCCGCGGAGCGGAAGATCAAAGAGATAATCCAGTGCGACTATCCCAGGCAGTACCTCGGGGCGGTGCCCGTGTTCCTGTCCAGCGAGCTGTGCGCCAGGGACGGTGACCACCTCAGGCTGAACTCCACCGCCGTGAACGCCTACCTGCACCGTGAGCTCGCCCGCTATCTCTACAAGGCCGAGGAGGACCTGCGCCAGTCCAAGTACAGGAAGCCGCTGCTCATCGTCCACTCCACGGGCGGCGCGGCGAGGGTCGCCAAGACCACTGCACTGCACACCTACAACTCCGGGCCGGTGGCCGGGTTCCTGGGGAGCCTGTCGGTCGCCAGGCTCTACGGCCTTCAGAACGTCTGCTCGGTGGACATGGGCGGGACCAGCACGGACGTCGGGGTGATAGCGCGCGACCGATACGGCTGGGAGTTCACGCCGCGGGTGGGGGAGATCCCGGTGAACGTGCCCATGATACAGATAGCCGCCATCGGCGGGGGAGGCGGCTCGCTGGCCTCGGTCGATGGGGAAGGCGGGCTGCGCGTGGGTCCCGAGAGCGCGGGGGCGCTGCCCGGCCCCGCCTGCTACGGGCTCGGGGGTGACGAGGCCACGGTGACCGATGCCGACCTGGTGCTGGGATTCCTCAATCCGGACCGCTTCCTGGGCGGCAGGCGGAAGCTCGATGTCGAGAAGGCCACCGAGGCGATCGGTGTGAAGGTGGCCGGGCCTCTGGGTCTCGGCGTGGAGGAGGCGGCCTTGCTCATCAAGGACAAGGTGGACTCCATGGTGGCCGAGGCCCTCGAGGCGCAGATCTCGGAGAAGGGCCTCGATCCGTCCGGCTTCACGCTCTTCGTCTACGGCGGCGCGGGCTCCACCCACTGCTGCGGGTTCGGTGCCGGGTTCGCAAGGCTCATGGTCTTCCCATACAGCCCGGTGTTCAGCGCCTTCGGGGCCTCCACCCTGGACGTGATGCACGCCTACGAGAGGGTGCGGGACGTCACGCTGTGCGACTCAGACGGCTCCATCACCCCGGACCTGGACGATTTCAACGGGCCGGTGAAGGAGATGACCGACGTCGCGTGGCGGGACCTGCGCGGGGAGGGGTTCCCGCTGGACGGCGCGACGCTCGAGCTGGAGCTGGAGGCGAGCCTGGAAGACGGGACGGTGAAGGTCTTGAGCCCGTACCTTCTGCTGGAGGGAGAGGACCAGGCGCGCGAGGTCTGCGAAGCCGTCCACCGGGAGGCGGCTCTCCGGTCGGGGGGAGAGGAAGCGACCGGGGGCAGGGTGCTCGTCCGCGCCTTCCGCCTGACCGCCCGCTCGCCCGTCGAGCACGTGGGCTTTGCCCGGCTGGAGCCGGAGGGCGAGGACCCGGTCGCAGCGCTGACAGGCACCAGGCCGGTCTGCTGGGGCGGGACGCCGGCTGAGACGCGGGTCTTCGACCGGGGGCTGCTCAGGTGCGGGAACGTGGTGACGGGCCCCGCGGTGATCGAGCAGGACGATACGACCTGCGTGCTGCCCGAGGGCAGGAAGCTCACCATCGACGCGTGCGGGAACGGAGCCATCGAGAACGCGTAGAGGTCCGGGCCCGGCCCGGTGAAAGGGGTGTCGGCGATGACCGCGAGTGCGGACCAGATGTACGAGGTAGCCCGGCAGATGTTCGGGTCGTTCCTTGACAACCCGAAGATGGTCGAGACCGCGCGCAAGACCAACTCCGTACTGCGCTACACCTTCACCGGTCCCACGGTGAAGATAACCGTCAACAACAGGAGCGATCCCGTGGAGGTGCTCTACGGAGACTGCGATGTGACGCCCGACGTCACCATCTCCATGGACTGGAAGGTCGCCCACGAGTTCCTGATGGGCAGGGCCAATGCCGCGGACCTGTTCCTCAAGAAGAAGATCAGCGTGCACCCGATGAGCCAGGCGCCCCGGTACATGAGACTGGTGCCCATGTTCATGGGGCTGCTCAAGCGATACCCGGAGATCATCGAAGAGATGGGGCTGGCTTCTGAGTTAGGCGAAGCCTGAGCCCGGCCAAAAGGAGGGGCCATGGCCCGGAGGCAGATTACCGAGTACCTGGACATAGACCTGGACTCCGAGATGTGGTGTTGCAACCGCTGCGGGGCGGAGCTGGTGAACGCGCGTGACAACTACAAGCGTGGTTGCCTGGTCTACGAACGCGACCCCCGCACGGTGCACAACCCGGTGATCGAGGGCGAGTTCACCCGCTCCCCCCACCCGGACTACTGCCGCATCATCGAGTTCTACTGCCCCTCATGCGGGGTGATGGTGGAGAACGAGTACCTGCCGCCGGGGCATCCCATCACACACGATATCGAGCTCGACATAGAAAGCCTCAAGGCAAAGCACGCCACCGCGGCCCCCGCGGGGGGTGACGAGTGATGGGCGCCACCATAGACGTGGACATCGGCGGCACCTTCACCGACTGCTTCGTGGTCTGGGACGGCCGCTACGGCAAGGGTAAGTCCCCCACCACCCACTACCAGGCCTCCATCGGCTTCAAGAACGCCATCACCGCGGCGGCCGAGAGCTTCGGGGTGGGTCTGGCGGACCTGCTGGTCGATACCGAGGTCATACGTTACTCCACCACCATCGCCACCAACACCCTCATCGAGAAGACGGGGCCGCGCCTGGGCCTGATAACCACCGCGGGCTTCGAGGACACCATGCTCATCGGGCGCGGGCGGCAGTGGGCCGACGGCCTTCCCACAGCCGAGGTCAGGAACCAGGCCCGCGCGGAAAAGCCGGAGCCGCTCATCCCCCGCGAGATGATCGTGGGCGTTCACGAGAGGGTGGACTTCGAGGGTGAGGTGGTCGCGCCGATCGACCGGGAGGAGGTGCGCGAGAAACTCGCCTACCTCGTGAACAAGGGGGCGATGGGGTTCGTGGTCTCTTTCATCTGGTCGTGCATGAACCCGGTCCACGAGCAGGTTGTGCGGGACGTCATCATGGAGGAGTACCCGGACACATACCTGGGGAGCATGCCCATCATCCTTTCCAGCGACGTGTCGCGGAAGCGCGGCGAGTACCTGCGCACCATGACCACGGTACTGGACGCCTACCTGCACCGCGACCTCTCCGAGCAGCTCACCTCGCTCAACGAGGAGCTGATAGACGCCGGTTACGAGAAGCCGCTGATGATAATCCACGGTACTGGGGGCATGAGCCGCCTGTCGCACACCGCGGCGGTGGACACCTACAACTCCGGGCCGGTGGCGGGCCTCCTGGGCGGGGCGGAGATAGCGAAGATGTACGGCGTCGAGAACGTCCTTGTCACCGACGTCGGAGGGACCTCCTTCGATTTCGGGGTGGTGGTCGACGGCGAGGCGAGCTTCTACGACCTGTTCCCGACCATCGAGCGCTGGAGGGTGCAGACCCCCCTGCTGGAGGTGAAGACGATCGGGGCGGGAGGAGGCTCCATCGCCCGAATCTCGCCCACCGGCTCCCGGATAACCGTCGGCCCCGAGAGCGCCGGATCCATGCCCGGCCCCGCCTGTTACGGCCTGGGGGGCAAGGAGCCCACCGTGACGGACGCCGACCTGGTGCTGGGGTACCTCAATCCCGAGTACTACCTTGGGGGAAAGAAGAAGCTTGACACCAGGCGCGCGCGGCGGGCCATAGAGGACAGGATCGCGAAACCGCTCGGCATGAGCGTGGAGGAGGCGGCGCTCGCCATCAAGAGGGTGGTGGACTCCACCATGGGCGGTGAGATCTTCAAGGAAGTGGTGCTCAAGGGGTATGACCCCCGCGAGTTCGTGATGCTCGCCTACGGGGGGGCGGGGGCCACCCACTGCTGCGGGTACGCCGAGGCCCTCGACGTGAGCCGCATCCTCACCTTCCCTTACTCGTCGGTGTTCTGTGCCTTCGGGGGGAGCGTCATGGACATACTCTCCGTCTACGAGTCCTCGGACTCGTTCATCTTCTACGACAACCTGACCGGGTCTTACTTCGACGAGTACGACCGGTTCAACCTGATAGTGAACGACATGGTCTTCCTGGCTTTCCGGGACCTCAAGAGCCAGGGATTCGACATCGACCTGGCCGACTTCTCCCTCGAGCTGGAGATGAGGTACGGCACCCAGTTCTTCACCGAGAACGTGGCCTCGCCGGTCGGGATGCTTCACGGCACGGAGGATGTGAAGGCCATCTGCGACCGGTTCACCGAGAAGTACAAGGTCCTCTACGGTGAGACCTCGGCCTACCCGGACGGCGGCATCGAAGTGCTCTCCATGCGGCTGAAGGCCACCTACCCCCTGGGGCACTACCGGTTCCCGGTCCACTCCCCGGACGGCAGCGACCCCGCGGGTGCGCTCAAGGGCACGAGATCGGTGGTGTGGGACGAGTCGGGGCCGGTGTCCACACCCATCTACGACGCGGCTCTTCTCGGATGCGGCGCGGTGGTCGGGGGCCCGGCGATAGTGGAGGCCGACGATACGACCTGCGTGGTGCCCGGGGGATGGAGCTACGCGGTCGACCGGTTCCTCGACGGCGTCATCGAGAAGACGAAGTGAACAAGAGGGGAGTGCGACATGGCCGGTAGAGACCTTGACATCCTGGAGAGGGTATACCCCGAGCCCACAACCGAGGAGGAGTCCCGCTGCATGGAGCTCCTCACCCCGGCCGAGTTCGAGATCTTCAGCCACCGCATGCAGATGATCGCGCTCGAGGCCAACGAGGTGCTGATAAGGACGCTGGGCTCGCCGGCGGGGCTCGCGGGCGACGTGGGCGCCTGCATCTACACCGCGCAGGGCGACCCGGCGTCGGCGGCGGTCGGCATCTGGGCGCACGCCTTCGGCGGACAGCTCCCCATCAAGTACATCATCAAGCACTGGATGGACGACCCCACGGTGGGGGTGCGGGACGGCGACGTGTTCTTCTGCAACGAGGCGCTGTGCGGCTGCGTCCACCCGCCGGACATGGGCACCTTTATGCCGGTCTTCTACGAGGGCAGGCTCATAGCCTGGGCCGAGGCGATGGCGCACACCACCGACACCGGCGCGGTGGACCTGGGCGGCTTCTGCATGAGCGCCGAGTCCCGCTACGAGGAGGGGATGAAGGTCACGCCCATCAAGATTGCCGAGGACTTCCAGCTGAAGAACGACATCCTCACCATGATGGAGAACATGGTACGCGACGCCAGGGTGAGCACGCTGGATAATAAGTCTCGGTTCGCCGCGTGCATGAGGATAAGGGAGCGGCTGCTGGAGGTCGCGGAAAAGAAAGGCCCGGACTACGTGGTGGGCGGCCTGCGTAAGATGATCGAGGAGGGAAGCAGCGCCGCGAGGAAGCGGATCGAGGAGCTGAACGACGGCATCTATCGGCAGCCCATCTTCATGGACATGGAGGAGGCGGAGTCCAGGGGTGGCGGGCAGTACTTCATCAGGGTGATGGTCTCCATCGAGAAGCGGGGGGACAGGCTCATCGCCGACCTCACCGGCACCTCGCCGGAGAGGGCGACCTCGCTCAACTGCAGGAAGCACATCATACATCCCTACGGGACCGGGGTGATCTTCTGCTCGCACCTGTTCCCCGACCTGCCCCCCTCGATCGGGCTGACCGACTGCGTGGAGCTGAAGGTCCCCGACGGGAACCTGTTCAACCCCAGCGAGGACGCGGCCATCACCCTGGGGCCGGCCAGCGCCTTCGCCGCGAACCAGGGGTGCTTCGCCTGTATGGCCAGGCTGCTGTTCGACAGCGACCTGAGGAGTCAGCTCACAAGCACATACCCCTACGTCACGCTCATCGCGGTCTGGGGAGGGATGGACCGCAAGGGCAACGTCTTCGCCTCCCTGGGGCTCGACCTGAACGCCGGCGGGTTCCCGGCCAGGGTGGACAAGGACGGGGTGGACACGGGGGGCTTCCACGTGGCCACCCGCTCGGACTGCGAGGATGCCGAGGACATAGACGTCCTCAGCTCGATGAGCTACCTGTTCAGGAGGCAGGGGACCGACAACTTCGGGCACGGGATGAACCGCGGGGGCGCGGGGCTGGAGTACGCATACCTGGCCCACAAGTCCCCGATGATGATCCTGGGGAACAACGGGGGTTGCGGCCGGTTCTCGAGCGCGCCGGGCATCTTCGGCGGGTACGCGGCGCCGCCGCTGATCGGGGTGAAGCTCTCGGGCTCGCGCATCACCGAGATGCTCGAGAACGGGGATCCGCTGACGCCGGTATCCATCCAGGAGCTGCTCGAGCGCGGCGAGACGCTTGGCGGGACCATGGACGTCGAGTCACCGATGCTTGAGATCGGCCCCTTCAACGAGGGGGACGTGTTCGCGACCATGCAGGGGGGCGGCGCGGGGTACGGCGACGCGCTGGAGAGGGACCCGGCCTCCGTGGTGAGGGACGTGACAGGCGGGCTGGTCTCCGACTGGGCGGCGCGCAACGTCTACAGGGTCGCCTTCGACAGGGAGACGGGCCTTGTGGACGAGGGGGAGACGGCCCGGTTGAGGAGCGAGGAGCGGGAGGACCGCAAGCGGCGCGGTATCTCCCTGGAGGAGTTCGAGAAGGAGTGGTCGCGGAAGAGCCCGCCGCAGGCGTCCCTGAAGTTCTACGGCAGCTGGCCCAACTGCGACTGAATCGCACGATTGGGCGCGGACTTCAGTCCGCGAACGATGACGATGACCGGGACTGTAGTAAAGATGCCATGGTTCTAATGCTGTGAATGTTGGACGACTGACTTGTGCGCACGTAACGCGACCCGAGTTGAAGGCAGCATAGACCTGGCTGGGCCCGGACTTCAGTCCGCGAACGAGTGTCAGGAGCCACGATTGGTTGGAAGAGCGTAACAGGAGCGCAAAAAATGCAAAAAACGCAAGATTCCAGGTTTGACCCCATTTACATCATCGGGGTGGGGATGATCAAGTTCGGCAAGTTCTACGACCGCAACATGAAGTCGATGGCGGCGGAGGCCGTGAACGCGGCCCTGTCCGACGCCGGGCTTGAGAAAGAGGACCTGCAGGCGGCCTGGGTGGGCAACGCCGCACAGGGCTTCTCCACCGGGCAGGAGTGCATCAGGGGCCAGGTGGTCCTGCGCTCGCTGGGCATAGAGAGGATCCCGGTGGTGAACGTGGAGAACGCCTGTGCCACCGGCTCCACGGCCCTGCACGGCGCCTGGATGGGCATCCGGGCGGGGCTCTACGACTGCGCGCTGGTGCTGGGGATGGAGAAGATGGCGCAGAGGGACCCGGCCCGCGTCTTCATGGGTTTCTTCGCCGGCACCGACGTGGAGGCCATACCCGATCTCATGGACAAGATGTCGGAGTGGAACCGCCGCCTCGACGAGGAGATGGAATCGAAAGGCGTTTCCGTGGAGGGCGTCGGGGCCACACGCAGCGGGGCGATGGACATCTACTCGATCTGGGCCCGCCACCACATGGCCAGGTACGGCTCCACCCGGGAGCAGCTCGCGATGATCTCCGCCAAGAACCACTGGCACAGCTCCATGAACCCGTTCGCGCAGTACCGGTACGAGTGCACCCCGGAGGAGGTGCTGGCCGACAAGGAGGTGTGCTGGCCGCTGACCCGCTACATGTGCGCGCCGATCGGGGACGGGGCCGCCGCGGCGGTGGTCTGCTCTTCTGAGTACCTGAAGAGGCTAAACGGCGTGCGGCCGGTACGCGTGAGGGCCACGGTGCTGGCCTCGGGGAGCGAGCGCGACCTGGACGACGAGGAGGACATAGTGTCGGAGACCTCGCGCCGGGCGTATGAGACCGCGGGCCTGGGACCCGACGACGTCGACCTGGCCGAGATGCACGACGCCACCGCGTTCGGCGAGCTCCACCAGACCGAGGCGGTCGGCTTCTGCCCGGTGGGGGAGGGCGGGGAGCTGGCGGAGTCCGGGGCGACAAGGCTGGGGGGCAGGATACCCGTCAACACCTCGGGGGGGTTGGAGTCCCGGGGGCACCCCATCGGGGCGACGGGTGTCGCGATGCTGCACGAGCTGACCACCCAGCTGCGGGGCGAGGCGGGGCCCCGCCAGGTGGAGGGTGCGAGGATAGGCATGAGCGTCAACGGCGGCGGCATCATAGGCATGGAGGAGGCTTCCCTGTGCGTCAACATCCTTGAGGGAGTCGGGTAATGCCCGGTCTGATGGAGTCGCTGAGGACCCGCACCGCTTTCCCGCGGTTCATCGCCAGGGCCCTCGGGATCCTGGCGGCGTCCGAGCTGCGGAAGGGGACTCTTCATCGAACCGCGTGGCTCTCGCTCAAGAACAGGGGCTTCACGATCGCGGACGCGACGCTGCTGGGCGACCTGCAGGAGAGGAAGGCGCGGGAGAACGGCGGCCGCGCGTTCCTGGGCTATGAGGGCCGGATGCTGTCCTACCGGGACATGGACCGCAACTCCAACCTCGTCGCACACGGTTTGCTGGACAGCGGGCTCGGACCGGGGGACGGCGTTGCGATAATGATGCGGAACTGCCCGGAGTACCTTGACGTCTTCTACGCCACGCAGAAGACGGGCATGTACGCGGTGCCGGTGAACACCTCCCTCAAGGGGGACGGGCTGGTCCACATCATGGGAAGCAGCGAGTCCAGGGCGGTGGTGGTGGACCACTGCTCCTGGGAGAGCTTCGCCGCGGTGAGGGACCGGCTGCCGGGGATAGATACGGTGGTGTTCGACGGGGGAGAAGACGCGACGGTGCCGGAGGAGGCCCCGCCCGGCTGCATCGACCTTGCCTCCTTCTACGAGGGGGACGGCCGCGAGCGCCCCGCGGCGCGCCCGGTCAGGGGGGAACTCTCCCTTCTGCTATACACTTCCGGGACCACGGGCCTGCCCAAGGGGACCGTGTTCCGCTACGGCGACTCCAGGATCGACTTCCTGAACGTGGTGGGCAGGCTGCTCTACGACCGGGACGACAACCTCTACACCTACATGCCCCTCTTCCACGGCAACGCCCTGATGGTCTCGGTGGTCCCGGCCCTGTTCGCCGACGCGCGCATGACACTGGCGCCGAGGTTCTCCGCGCGCAGGTTCTGGGACGATGTCAGGGAGTGCGGCGCTACCACCTTCAACGCCGTGGGGGCGGTGCTGGAGATACTCGAAAGGCAGCCGCCCTCACCCCGGGACAGGGAACACGACGTGCGCATGGTCATCGGAGCGAGCAACATCCCCGACACGATAAAGGCCTTCGAGGAGCGCTTCGGCCTTGAGATACTGACCATCTACGGGGCCACCGACTCGGGGCTGGGTGTGATGATAAACGTGTGCAACGCCCCCAAGGGTTCCATGGGCAAGCCCGTGGCCTCGAAGTGCCGGGTGATAACCGAGGAGGGCGGGGAGGCCCGCCCCGGCGAGGTCGGCGAGCTGCAGATGTACCTCGGGAAGGGCAGGCCGATCGAGTACTACGGCGACGACCGGGCCACGGGTGAGAAGGTCGTGGACGGCTGGGTCATGACGGGCGACATGGTGACCCGCGACGAGAAGAACAACTACTACTTCGTGGGGCGCGACATAGAGCGCATCCGCCGCCGCGGGGAGAACATCACCTGCCTGGACGTGGAGAGGGAGGTCTTCAAGCACCCGGCGGTGGAGGAGTGCGCGGTCTACGGGGTGCCCTCAGACCTGGGTGAGGACGAGGTGATGGTGGCGGTGGTGCTCCGCGAGGGCGCCGCGCTGGAGCCCGCGGAGCTCACCCGTTTCCTGGACGACAAGCTCGCCGCCTTCTCCATCCCCCGCTACGTGCGCTTCATGGACGAGCTGCCCAAGAACGAGCTGTTCAAGATAATCAAGAAGGACCTCCAGGCCGACGGGGTCACCCCCGACACCCACGACTGCGCACAATGAAAGAAGACCTCAGCACGTCTTATTGCACTCGCTGAGTCCGATCAGACCTGTTGTCACAGTGCAAGAAGATGTCTGAGGTATTTTTTCATTCAGCGATGAAAGAAATGGTCTGAGGTATTCTTTCACTCATTTGTGGAAACGCTCCACTCCCCCGGGACAGTGTCCCCGACGTTCACGACTAAGGTAGGGGTCAGGCGGGATTCAAGTCACGTGGGGCGACTCAGGCCCCCGTCACATCCACGAAGCTGCTAATCCTGGCGATGGAATCCTCGATGTAGGAGGGGTTGTCCACGGAGATCTTGATGGCCCCCGCCTTGCAGGACGGCTCGCAGCGGCCGCAGCCCTTGCACTCCGGGCCGATGACGGCCATGCCGTCCACGAGCTCTATCTGGCGGAAGACGCACGCCTTCACGCACGCGCCGCAGCCGGTGCACCCGTCGCTCACGCTGACACTTACCCCCTCGAGGCGGACCAGGACGTCCCTCGTCTCGGGGCTCGCCAGGTGGATGCTGGTGGTGACGCAGCAGCACGGGCAGCAGTGGCAGATGGTCATGAGCCGCGCGTCGTCCTTCACACCGAGGGCCAGGGCATCCCCCTTGAACCTCCCCAGGACGGAGACCAGCCCCATCTCGTTGGACTCCCTGAGCTTGTCGAGCGCCTCCTCGCGGCTGATGTGTCTGCCGAGATTCGGGTCGATCTGGCGCGCGCCCTCACCGATGAAGGTGCAGCCGAACTCGCGGGGGTACTCCTCGCACTTGATCTCCCGCCGGCAGGGGCAGAAGTTGAGCGACACGTGGTAGGAGGCGTTCTCCAGGAAGTGCTCGACCACCCGGACGGGCGCGACGGTCCCCGGCGGCAGCTCGATGTCGGCGTTCACCGGGACGTAGGTCAGGGTTACGTCCGCGGGGTCCACGATCCGCCGTCCGATGGCAGCCAAGACCCTGTTGTTGGTCCGCCTGGCAAAGTGGTCCTTGAACCGCAGCCCGAACAGCACCGTGTCGAACGTCCTGCGCCGGATGAACCCCATGTCCATGCTCCTTTCATCAACCAAGAAGCCGCATGAGATCTTCCCTGTTCAGGGGAAACGTGTCGGCTCCCGGGGCGAGGAAGGGTCTGACGTCGTCCTCTACCCCTTTACAATCGACGCTTTCGAGCTTCTCCTTTACCGCGCGCCGCCAGCTCCTCCGGGTGAGGGGACGTCCCTCCCAGCCCGTCCGGCCCAGGGCGTTGTTCAGCAGTTCCAGGTTCGGCTGCGGCCACGAGGCTTCGCTCAGGTACCAGACCAGGTCGTAGACGTCGCGACCCTTCAAGTATGGTCGCTGCAGTACCGCGTGCAGCTTGCCGGCCAGTAGCGACGCCTGGTCGTAGTGCTGCAGGCGCAACGGGATGTAACGGCGGACTACCGTGGTGGCGAGTATGGCACCCGCTGGAGGATTGGTGTCCACCTCCAGCTTGATCGAGAGCCCCTGCCGTAGATCCGGTGAAAGACCCAGCTCGCCGGGCAGACCCGGAAATCGTACGAAGGCGCTGTGAACGACCTTCCTGTCATTGACGTTGACCTCGACCGCGTACCCCTCCGCGGCGAACTGTCCCCGGATGGCGGCGAGATACCCTCGGAAGTCGTACCCGTTCCGCTTTCCCTCCAGGGAGAAGTCGAGATCCTCCGAGTAACGGGCGCTGGCGTAGAGGAAGCGGAGCGCGGTGCCTCCTTGAAAAGCCAGAGGGATCATGGCGCCCCGGCGCTGTAGAACTCCCAGGATGCTACAATTGTCACCAGACTTCCGAGGAGTATACGTGGGTGCCAGGTATGAGGATTGGATGAGGCAGGCGCGACGCGACTTGCGTCATGCGCGTAACTCGCTGGAAAGCGAGGACTACGAGTGGGCCTGCTTCGCGGCGCAACAGGCCGCCGAAAAAGCGGTAAAAGCGCTGCTGTAGAAACTCGGGGCGGACACCTGGGGACACTCGGTGAGTGCGCTGCTGCGGGGCCTGTCGGACCCCGGCGCCGGCGAGGAGCTCATCGAGAAGGGCAAGGAACTCGACAAGCATTACATCCCACCGAGGTACCCGAACTCGGTACCGGAGGGGGCCCCGATGGATTACTACACCAGGGGAGAAGCGGAGAAAGCGATCGAGAATGGAAAAGCGGTCATCGAGTTCTGTGAAGATAGAATATCTTGACAGGGAAGCGGTCCTGGAAGCCCTGGCACTATTCACGGCCGAGCTTGCGGAAATGCACCCGGAAATCCAGCGAATACTGCTCTTCGGCTCGTATGAGCGGGGCATCCCGCTGCCGTCCAGCGACATCGACCTGTTCATCGTGTTGTCGGAGTCTGACCGGCGATTCCTCGACAGAACCGCTTTCTATGCGCCCGATCGGTTCCCGGTCGGAGTTGACATCTTCCCCTACACCGAGGATGAACTGGAGACGATGCTGAACGAGGGCAACCAGTTCGTTCGACGCGCCCTCGAGACGGGGAGACTCCTTTTCTCGCGCGACCCGGCGCCTTGACGCTCAGGCCTGGCCGGGACGCGTTCTGAAAGAAGCATGTCCCGAGGGATCGCCGTTTATCTCGAGCTGCCAGCGGTATCCCGTATCGGGTTGCAGCAGCAGGTTGATGAAACCGAACACGGCGGTGAAATCCAGCTCGGTTCCCTGGGGGATCCCCGGCGGCCTTCCGACCTCGAAGTCGGCCGTCTTCTTGACCGGCTGCGGCGGTTCTCCAAGCTCCACCTGGTTGCCGTCGGCGTCCTGCAGGAACAATGCAAGCTGGTGCTTCAGGTTCGTCTCCGACCAGGGAACGTTGACACGGATTGCGACAGCCATCAGCCGCGGACCGGGCGGACACGATGTCCAACCGCCTCCCATGATGTACAGCTTCCCGTTGATCGCTTCGGCATAGTCGCAGAGGAGTAGTATGGCATCCATCTACTTCGCCTCCTTCCTTTCTCCGAAGCACTCAAACGTTTTGAGGACCGCTTCAGGAGGGTTATCGTCCTCAGATCAGAGGTTCTCGAGTTCCGTATTGAACTGCTCGACGGACAGCTCTATCTCGCGCAGGACTTCTCTTAGCAGGGGCCGAGCAAGGTCTCGACCTGGATGGCTCGGGAGGGTTGTTGTCCTGCCGTCGGGATGGCGGTAGAAGACGTGGCTGCCCTTTTGTCGAACCGATGCGAATCCCAACTTCCGCAGCAACCTGTCCATCGTTTTGGAACTGACGATGGGCAAACGGGTCAAACTGCTACCTCTATCTGCTGGAGCCCGATGAACCTTGGTAGATCGTCTGTCGAGCCCTCATACTCCTCGAGGCAGAGTGTCAGGACTTCTTTGAGGTTATCGTGAAGTTCATCGAGGGAAGAGCCCTGTGTGTGCGCACCGGGTATCCCCGGAACTATTCCCACATACAGTCCGGTCTCCGGATCGTGCTCCACGTACGCCGTGAATGTCTTCATTTCTACCGCCTCGAGCTGTACGCTCACTACGAATCAATACCGTTTCTCTCCAGGATTATACCTCCATTCAACGACGCAGGGCGTTCGGCATATTGCCTGCTGAAGAAGGAGGTTTCACCGCCGTTATGATGCTGCGGCTCCCGGTGGTATCAACATAGCCCAGTTCAACGAACCCACAGTCCTCGAGGTACCCGCCCATCTCGCCCATCGAGTAGCATTTCCCCCTGGTCGAGTGCATCAGCAGGACCGAGAACCTGGCGACCGCAAGAGGCCCGGTCTTCTCCGCGTTGATATGCGCGTCGTGGATCACGACCGTGCCGCCCGGGTTCAGCGACTCGAAGGAGCGGGAGAGCAGGAGCCTCACCTCGTCCTGGCTCCAGTCGTGCAGCACGTGCGACCAGAGGTGGACGTCGAACCCACCCGGCAGGGCCGAGGCGAACATGTCCGAGCCGATGACCTCGACCCGGTCGGAGAAACCCTTTTCCGCTATCATCGCCCGGGCGACCTCGTCCACCGGCGGCTTCTCCAGGACCGTCGCCCGCATGTGCGGGTACTGCTCCACGACGGCGCAGGCGTACACGCCGGACCCGCCGGCCACGTCCAGGATCCTCGAGTAGCCCTCGCAGGGGATCGCCCGCGCCATCGCCGGGGCAAGGACCGCGCCCCGGCTGTCCATCGCCGCGGTAAAGCCGCCGGCGAAGAGGTTCTCAGCCATCAGCGACTCCCAGTCCTTCGTGTCCTCGCGGCTGCTCCATCCGGCCGGATCGCCGGTCTTGAGCACCTCGTACAGGTCGACGCACGGCGGGCGGTCCTTCTGCGACGCGAAGAAGGGCCCGAGGAACTCGGGACGCCCCGCCACCAGGTACCGCTCTGAGACCGGGGTCGTGACGATCACACCGTCCCTGCGCTCGACCAGCCCGAGGGCCGAGAGGAGGGTCAGCAGGACGTCCAGAGGCCTGGCCGCGAGCCCCAGAGAATCGGCGATCTCCTCGGGCGCGGACGGATTCCCCGACAGCCACGTGAACAGGTCCAGCCAGGCGACCGCCGCGATAACGAAGTCGTCCGCGTAGATCCCGTCCCGCAGGTCAATAAGCATATCGGGCCCGGCTGACTTACCGCTCTCCGTTGCGTTCCGTCCCATTCCGTTCCCGCCCCCCGGGGCCATGCAGACCGCCCCGCCTCAGACCGGGTACCGGCGCGTCTCCATCCTCACTGCCCCCGCCAAACCAGCGAGCGCCACGCCCAGTCACTGTCGGGGTACCTTTCCTGAAGCTCGAGCCCGGACCGCTTCCTGTTGGAGTGGCCGCCGCTGAGCTTGTCGAGCGCGACGCCCCTGAACAGTATAGCCTCGGGCGTGGCCCCGCACTCGACGAGATCCCGGGGCACGGTATCCAGGACGTCGGCGGCCTCCTGGTATCGAAGCGTCCTGAACAGGATCATTCCGCGACCGAGCGCGAGGTATGCGAGGAAACGGTCGGGGGGAAGGAACGCGACGGTCCGGTAGAACTCCCGGCCCTTCTCGTCCAGGTACAGCTGGGTGGGGGTCATGAACACGTCGAACCTGGTGACCAGGGCGGTGTCCCTGGAGTGGTCCACGTGCCATGGGACGAAGTGTTCCTCGATGTAGCCTGCCACCACCGGGTCGGACAACGTGACGGCCTCCAGCCGCTGGCAGGTCTTTCAGTAGGGGTTCCGCACATCGACGAAGACCGGCTTGCGCTCGGCGGCCGCCCTCGCCCTGATCTCGGATTCATCTCTGAGCCATTTGATCTCCACGACAACCCCCTCCTGCCTCGAATCCACCGGGCCGGACGCGCCCCGGACGTCACGTTCCTGTTCGATGCGAGCCGGCCGGTTCCTTGCGCGACGGGGGACACCCGAGCTCCCAGCCGTGAACCCCTTCGGGCGAGCGGGTACGCCTCGGTATGCGTCTGCGGTCGAAATGTGCTATGATTCGGGGGAGTTTAGTGTTCTTAGGAGTGATTGATTTGTCCCGAGGAGCGAATCTCGGGGCTTTTTTTGTGCGCGGAGGAGGTGTAACCATATGAAAATCTACGCAGGAAACCTCAGCTACGATACCAGCGACGAGGACCTCAGGGCGGCTTTTGCTCAGTTCGGTACTGTAGATTCGGCGGACGTGATCTCGGATCGCTCCACGGGAAGGTCGAAGGGATTCGGCTTTGTCGAGATGAGCGACCCGGCGGAGGCGAAAGCGGCGATCGACGGATTGAACGGTAAGGATCTGGGTGGCCGCAGCCTGAACGTGAACGAAGCGAGGCCCAGGACGGACCGCCCGCAGCGTTCGTTCAGCAGGTACTAGAGACAAAACGCGTGAGCACGGCGGTGACGCTTGTCGCCGCCGGTTCTCATGTGAAGACCACCGACATCGCCGACAAACAGGATGACCGCATGTCCGACCCTCTCAACAACCTGGACTTCGAAGAGGTGCGCGAACTCGTCGCCTCGGGAAAGGAACAGGGATTCCTCACAACGGGAGACATAGTCGAGGGCCTCAAAGGCGTCGAGCTCTCTCCCGACCAGATGGACAACATCTTCGTGTTCCTCGCCGGGTCCGGTATCGAGATAACGGACGATGCGGAAGAGGACGTCGACGAACTGGACGACAGAGAGGTCCCGAGCCGGGACAAGGCCAGGCCGACGCCCGCGATCGACGGCGCGTACGGCGGCTCCATGCAGGACACGGTGCGAATGTACCTCAAGGAGATAGGGAAGATCCCGCTGCTGACCGGCCCCCAGGAGGTAGCGCTGGCCCGGCGCATCGAGAAGGGCCGTGACGCGACCGACCTGCTAGAAGGTAACGGCCACATGCCCACGCACAAGGTGAAGGCCCTCGAGGTGCTGGAGAGGGACGGCCTGGTGGCCAAGAACGAGCTGGCGGAGGCGAACCTGCGCCTGGTCGTCAGCATAGCGAAGCGGTATGTTGGACGGGGCATGCTCTTTCTCGACCTGGTACAGGAAGGCAACCTCGGCCTGATCCGCGGGGTCGAGAAGTACGACTACACCAAAGGCTTCAAGTTCAGCACCTATGCCACCTGGTGGATACGCCAGGCGGTGACCAGGGCGATAGCCGACCAGGCGAGGACCATCAGGGTCCCGGTCCACATGGTGGAGAACATGAACAGGCTCGCCAGGATCCAGCTGCGATTGCTGCAGGAGACGGGCTCGGAGCCGACCCCCGAGGAGCTGGCCATCGAGATGGACATCCCCCCCGACAAGGTGAGGGCGATAATCAAGGTGGGCCAGGTCCCGGTGTCCCTCGAGACGCCGATCGGCAAGGAGGATGACAGCACGCTGGCGGAGTTCGTCGAGGACACCACCGCGGTGGTCCCGATGGACGCGGCAGCATTCACCCTGCTGCAGGAGCAACTGGAGGATATCCTCGGCGACCTCACGATAAGGGAAAAGAGGATAGTCCAGCTCCGGTTCGGGCTGCTGGACGGGAAGCCCAGGACGCTCGAGGAAGTGGGCCGGGTATTCGGCGTGACCCGCGAGCGCATCCGGCAGATCGAATCCAAGACCCTCGCCAAGCTCGGCAACCCCGCGGTCACCAGCCGCCTGAAGGACTACATCGACTAGCGGAAGGCCTGCGGACCCGGCCGGCCACGGGCGGCGGTCCGCGGTCGGCGGGTGGTCACGATTCCACAGGCCGCTGGTGCCAGGGCGGGCGGCAACGTGTTAGTATCATGAACCGCGAGGCGCGGGAATGCCGGATGAGGCGTCAGTGCCCATCCGCCGCCGCGCGGCACCGAGCGATACGCGGGAGGTATGGGTAATGGCCGGTTCGCGGAGGGAAAACGGCGGAGTCCTTCAGGCACTCGTTTTTTCGACACTCATTCCACGGTGCACGCTCTCGTACATCGGGGCGGGGACCGGGAGCCTCATAATTCAGGTCGTCATCGCCGTGTTCGCGGGCGCGCTGGTGGCGCTGAAGATCTACTGGCGCAACATCACCGCGTTCTTCAGGCGAAGGAAGGCGGTCGAAGACGAAGCGCCCCCCCCCGCTGAAGCGGCCGCCGGCGACGGGCTGGAGGAACTCCTGCCCCTCGAGTAGAGTAGTCCGCTTCTCGTGGTGGAGGTGCTCGGGTGAGCGGTGATATAGAGGGCGCGGCCAAGGCCGTCCCCGGATCGTTCCGGGACCCCAGTGGCTTCCTCTTCGAGCGCGGGGGCGTCCTCTACCGCCAGGTGAACGAGCGCTACCGCGAGGACTATGAACTGCTGGTGAAGTCCGGCCTCTACCGCGAGCTCACCGCCGCGAACCTGCTGGTCGAGCACCGGCGCGCCGACGTGGAGCCACCCGATCCGGACGTCGCTTACCTGGTGATCGAGCCGGAGAGGATCCCATTCATCTCGTACCCCTACGAGTGGTGCTTCAGCCAGTTGAAGGCGGCCGCTCTCGCCACCATCGCCCTGCAGAGAAAAGCCCTCGCCTTCGGGATGTCGCTCAAGGACGCCAGCGCCTACAATATCCAGTTCCTCAAAGGGAGGCCGCTCCTCATCGATACGCTCTCCTTCGAGCGCTATCGCGAAGGGAACCCCTGGGTCGCCTACGGCCAGTTCTGCAGGCATTTCCTCGCCCCCCTCTGCCTGATGGCGTACAGGGACGTGCGGCTGGGGCTGCTGCTAAGGGATCACATCGACGGAGTGCCGCTCGACCTGGCGAGCACCCTGATGCCCGCGCGGACCTGGCTGAGGCCGCCGGTCCTGATGCACCTCCACCTCCACGCGCGCAGTGAGAGGAAGTACTCCGAGGCGGAGGTGGATCCGGGCGATCTGAAGGACCTAAGCCGCAAGGCTTTCTTCGCGCTTCTCGACAGCCTCGAGTCGGCCGTGCGGAGGCTCCGTTGGAAGCCGGAGGGCACCGAGTGGGTGGAGTACTACGACGAATCCAATTACACGGAAGAGGCCTTCGAGAGCAAGATACATATCGTGGGCGGCTTTCTCAAGCGGACGGGCGCCGCCCGGGTATGGGACATCGGCGGTAACGTGGGGGTATTCAGCCGCATCGCCGCGGGGACGGGCGCCTCGACAGTGTGCATGGACGTGGACCCGGCGTGCGTCGAGCGGAACTACCTGCGCTGCGTCAGGGACGGAGACGAACTGGTCCTTCCCCTTGTGGTGGACCTGTTCAACCCCAGCCCCGCCATCGGCTGGGAGTGCAGGGAGAGGATGTCCCTCCCCGACAGGGGACCGACGGACGCGGTCCTCGCCCTGGCCGTCGTCCACCACCTGGCGATCTCCAACAACGTGCCCCTGGACAGGATAGCCTCCTTCCTCGCCGACCTGGGCGAGTGGCTGATAATTGAGTTCGTCCCGAAGTCGGACTCCCAGGTGGCCAGGCTGCTCTCCGTGCGAGAGGATATCTTTTCCGGCTATACGGTCGTCGGCTTCCTGGAAGCGTTCTCCGGGCTGTTCCGCGTGGAGGACAGGGAGCCTGTGGGGTCCTCCGAGCGCGTCATCTTCCTCATGAGAAAGAGGTAGCGCATGTTCCTCCTGCACCCCGCGATCCTGGCGGTCGTGCCGGTCCTCTTCCTCTACTCCCGGAACCAGGGGCAGGCGTCGTTCACCGACGTGCTGAGGCCAGCCGGGATAGCACTCGGGTTGGCGCTGCTCCTGCTGGTCCTGCTCCGCCTCGCGCTCAAGGACTGGCAGGCCTCCGCGATCATAGTCTCCTCGGTGCTGGTCCTCTTCTACACCTACGGCAGGGTGGTCGAGGCGCTCGGGGGTTCGGTGGCGGTTCAGGTGGTGGTCGGAGTCGCGTGGCTGGCGGCACTCGCACTCCTGTGCGCCTTCGCGGTGAAGAGGAGGGGCCGTCTTCAGAAGCCGACCGCGATACTGAACACGGTGGCGGTGACGCTGGCCGTACTCACGCTGGCCGGTGTTGTCCTCAACGCGGGGGAGAGCAAGCCCGCCCCCCGCCCCAGGGAGACCGAGGTGGCGGCCGCCGCCTCGGAGGGTGAGCGGCCTCCCGTGGGAGAGCTCCCCGACGTCTACTACGTCATCCTGGACGGGTATGCGAGCAACGAATCGCTCCAGGAGTTCTACGGATTCGACAACAGCGACTTCACGGACGCGCTCCAGGAGAGGGGCTTCTACGTGACCGGCTCCAGCCGGAGCAACTACCTGCAGTCGCGCCTGTCCCTGGCCTCGTCGCTCAACCTCGAGTACATAAACTACCTGACAGAGGACCTGGGGGCGGACTCGCGCAGGGCGGGCGTGCTCAACGCGATGATAGAGGACAATGGGCTGGAGCGGTTCCTCCGCTCGCGGGGGTACCGCTACGCTTTCTTCGGGAGCAACTGGTCCGGCACGAAGTCGAACCGGAACGCGGACGTCAGCGTCACCGAAGGGAGCTGGTTGAAGGGCGAATTCATGACCTCGCTCCTCAAGACCACCGCGCTGCGTGGGCTGGTGGGCGAGGAGGAGGGGCTCTACACACGTGAGGGGGTCCTCCGGGCGTTCTCGCTCATCCCGGGCATCCGCGAGGAGCTGGACGGACCGGCGTTCGTCTTCGCGCATATAGTCCCACCCCACCGGCCGTTCCTTTTCGACAGGGACGGGAACCCCGCCGGCGGCGGAAGGGGAAGCTGGAGGGAGTCGGACAGGTACATCGAGCAGGTTATGTTCGTAAACGGGAAGACGCTCGAGATGGTGGACGAGATACTCGAGAGGTCGGAGCGGACTCCCGTCATCATCATCCAGGCCGACCACGGCCCCATGCCGGTCGGGGACCCCGAGGGGATCGCCGACCCCACGCCCGAGGAGGCAGCGCTGCGCAGCGGGATACTGAACGCCGTACTCCTGCCCGGCGGCGAAGGTCTTCTGTACCCGGCCATCTCGCCGGTCAACAACTTCAGGGTCGTACTGAACGAACTGTTCGACACAGGCTTCGCCGTCCTGGACGACCGCGTCTACGCCTCGAGCTACGCAAGGCCCTACGACTTCCGGGACATAACCGACCTGGTGTTAAAGCAGGGCTCGCCCGAGTAAAGGTGTAATAAGGCCTGACCCTTCTGCACCACCTGGACGGTCCGCGCGTGGCATCGGGAAGGACGATGAGTCCGGCGCTGTGGTATTCTTGGTAACGCCCGGTACAGCCCGGGCGATATACGTTCAGGAGAGACGCATGGGAAACGAGCCGGTAGTCACGTCCGAGGGAATGCGGGCGCTGGAGGAGAAGCTGCAGTACCTGGAGACCACCAGGCGGCGGGAGGTGTCCGAGCAGATGAAGACGGCCGTCGACCACGGCGACGTTTCGGACAGCGCCGAGTACGACGAGGCCAGGAAGGCGTTCCTGAAGCTGAACCGGGAGATCGAGGAGACCGCTGCGCTCATCGCCAGGGCCCGCGTCATCGGGGACCGGGACATAAGCACGGACTGCGTGGGGGTCGGGTCCCTGGTCCGCATAGAGGAGGCCGACGGCGGCGCGACCCAGGAACTCAGGCTGGTCGGTCCCACCGAGACCGACCCCGATAGCGGCAAGATATCCCACCTTTGCCCGCTCGGTATGTCCCTCATGGACTCGAAGCTGGGCGACGTCGTGGAGGTCAAGACCCCGGCGGGGACCAGGACCTATCGAGTCGTGGCCATATCCAAGTAGACCGGATCCGCCACCCGGCCACCGGGATCAGGCGGGTTGGGGAGTGGGTGCGGCCGCAGCGGCGCCGTCCTCGACGGCTTCGACGAGCACCCAGAATATGACGAGGTTGACGATGGGGATCAGCTGCAGGAACCCGTAGAGCCGGCCCCTGCCGCAGGCCCGGGCGAACTTGAAGCAGAACAGCACGTACATCACCAGGTTCACTACCGGGATGAGCGATAGCACGGTCGAGACGGCGCCCTTGCCCGCGATCCTCCAGGCGATGTAGATGTTGAGGACCGGCACCCAGGCGAACCAGGGGCTCCTCAGGCCTTTGATACGCGCGACCCTCTGAAGCCCGATGCCGTAGAAGGCGTAGACGGCCAGGAACATGACCAGGTGGACGATGGTCCTCGCCGTCGATTCGGTGCCGCCGCCGAAGGCCACGTTGGACCACTTGATCCCGCCCCCGGTCCTGACGTGCCCCACGGGTCCCGCGAGGGTCTCCAGGTAGGAGACCTTCCAGGCACCCCCCTCGAGGACCATGAGGAACTTCAGACCTAGCGCGTCGCCCGCGTCATCGTCGTTGCCGATCAATACCTGGACCGCCGCCCAGTCGTCCCCCACGGCGGCGTCCGAGAGGATGAAGTGAAATCCCTCGCTCACGGCGGGCTGCGCCAGCGGGCCGGCCTCCTCGGTCCAGGTGGCCAGGTCGATCTTCTTCCTGTCGGCGCCGGAGAGGTACTCGTAGGACGCGACGTCGTCACCGGCGGCCTCGGCCCTGAGGAACTTCTTCAGGGCCGCCTTTGGTTCCCGGCCCTCCTCCCCGCACCCCGGGAGGAAGAACGCTGCGAGCAGGAGCACCGCCACCAGCCCCAGGACCGGGGCGATCCATCTCCGGGCCCCGCGTATCCGCCCGCCGGCGCCCGACCGCCTCATGGCCCCGGCCCCTTGCGTACGGTCACGAGCGCAGTACCCTGTGGCGGCACATCGCAGAGGACCTGGCAGAGCAGCCGGTCGGGGTTCTTCTCCCTGTTCGGGTACATCTCCCCGAACGTCCCGCCCTCGATGGTGTACCGATAACCGTCGGACGGGTAGGGGAGAGCCACCTCCACGTATGCCCCCGACAGGGGCACGTCCAGCCAGTTGCGCACCTCGACCCGTGTCCCCTCGGATCCCTCCGCGCTCGTGACGGACGCCGATATGGCGGGCTCGGTCAGCTTGCCGAGGTCGGTCACGCCGCCGACATTCGTTCCCCTGTACCAGGGGTACGACCACTTGGGCTCCTTGTAGTTGAAGCTCTCCACCCGGCCGTCGGCGATACGGATCTTCCTGTAGCCGGGGTAGGCGGAGGAGGCCATGTCGGTCTGGAACTGGGTGGAGGTGGTGTTGACGAACCTGACCTCTCCGCCACCGTCCGTCCAGGTGAAGGCATCGACGAACCGGTCCCCCAGTGAAGCGACGGCCTCAGCCCTGGTGGCGACGTAGTCGGAGTGGTCGTGGCCGCTTATCTCCAGGGCGACCCGGTAGTCCTGCATGAGCCTGATCATCGCCAGGCGGCCCCGCCCGTCCCCCATGCCGAGCACCTTGGTCACGCCGTACTTGAGCTTGGCCATCAGGCTCGCCCCGGCCGCCTCGCCCCACATCTCGCCCGAGCCGTCCCTCTTGTACGGGTCGTGGTGCATCACCATCACCCGCATCTTCGCGCCCTGGTGCGCCTCGAGGTCGTCCCTTATCCAGGCGAGCTGTCGGGTGTACTTCGAGTCATCGAGCTCGTCCAGCCTCGCCTCGCTGATGCCAGCCTCGGGCCTGTCGCCCCCGCCCCTCACCTCGCCCTTGTACTTCCTGGGTTGGAGAAGCAGCCCCTCCCAGTCCACGAGCAGGCGCTGCAGTGCCGACCAGTCCTGGGAATTGGCGGCCACGAAGTGGCAGGCCCCGTAGTCGAAGGAGTGGTAAACGGGGCCGTAGAGCTTCCTCCAGTTGTCGTACCAGTCCTCGTGGGCGCCGTTCGGCCCCTCGTTGTAGGAGTCGTGGTTGCCCATGACGATGTAGACGGGCACGTCGAGGCGCAGCGTCTCCTCGTAGAACCACGACATCTCGTAGTGGTACTCGGTCGTCTCGCCCCATGGCTCTCCGTGATCCAGGACGAAGTACCGCTGCCCGAACAGGCAGTCGCCGCTGAGCACGCAGAAGTCCGGCCTGGTGATGTTTATCTGGTCGATGGCCTTCTGGTAGTAGACGGCGCCCTTCCTCTTCGGGTCGGTTCCGTTGGGGCGCGCGCTCCTCTCGTGGTGGGTGCAGCCGGGGTAGTCGACCTCGGGCCCCCAGACGTGAACGTCGGTGAGCTGGATGAAGGTGAAGTCGTCCCTGTACGCGTCCACCGGCTGGAGCGCGTGGGGCTGGGTGTCGGTGAGAGCCAGCTCTCCGGCATGGGCCTCGACGGTGACGTCGTACAGGTCGCGGGGCAGGTCCGCGGGCACGGTCACGGTCACGAGGTAGATGCGGCGGTCCTCGGCCCGGGTGCGGGCGTACTCGGGCCACTGGCTGCTGTAGCCGACCTTTCGGGACCGGACCGGAAGCTCCCGGGTGATCTTCCCGGGCCCGTTGGAGGTAATGGCGCTCGCCTCGAAGCCGGACGCCTCGACGAAAGGTACGTCGAAGTTCTGCTCCCGGGGATCGAACTCGATGACCAGGCTGCGGCCCTTCTCGATGATGGCGGGGTTGCCCAGGGTGGGGTAGATGAGCCTGGTGATGCGCGGGTCGTTCTGGATTCCCAGGTGCGGGTCTATCCAGGTGGGCAGCATGACGCTGACGAGGCCGCCCACCAGTAGCGCGACCATGACCATGACCAGCGGCCACGCCCTGGGCAGGCTACCGTACTTACCGTGCTTCGAGGCCAATCACGGTCCTTTCACGCGCGAATAACGACTCGAGATAGTGCATGTGCCGCGTCGTGTCCGCGGCATCCGACCGCTACGAGCCGCCCTGGAAGAACTCCACCTCTATGGGCGTCGTGGTGCGCATGACCTGGGGCGCCCCGAAGTCCCGCCGATACACCTCTATCAGCCTGCCTACGGCCTCGCTGTTGGCGGTGCTGTCCTCGTGAACAAGGAGAACGACCCTGGTCCTCTGCTTCTCGATGCCGCCGTCGTCCCTCTGCATCTGCCCGTAGGCCTCGAACGCGGTGAGGCCCGCGGGAAACTCCAGGGTGACGAAGATGTTCAGGAACTCGGCGAACTGCTCCTCCGAGACGACACCACCCCCCGGGACGTCCATGCCGAAGTAGATCATGGTCTGTACCCAATCCATGTGTTCCTCCTCTTACTTCAAGAGCCTCCGGCTTCTGCCTGGAACAATTCTAAATACGCGGGACCCCGATCGCCAGAGACAAACGATCCCATTCCCCCTCTCCCCTTGTGGATCCTTCTTCCCCAAGATCTACAAGGAGTGGTTCGGCGCCCTGCGACCACACACCGACGTTATCACCCACCTGTAGAGGAACGGAGCGAAACGGTGCGCCAGGTCCAGGGCTACCACGTAGGGGGGGATTCGCACGATAGCCCTCTTCCGGACGATTGCCGGCGGGATGCTCCCCGCGATTCTCCGTGGGTCTGTTCCCCAGCGTGCCATGAGCCGCTGGAACCAGTGCATTATGCTCGAGGTCCTGTCGCAACCACCTGAAAGACGGCCGTCTCGCATTATCCCGGTATTGACCAGCCCCGGACATATGGCCGTAACGCCGACACCGAAACGCGATACCTCTGCTCTCAGGACCTCGGTAAGCCCGAGCACGGCGTACTTGGTTGAAGCATAGGGTCCCTCGAACGGGAAAGGCGCGAAGCCGTTCGCCGAGGCGACGTTCACGATGTGGCCCGCGCGCCTCTCGATCATTCCCGGGAGGAAGAAGTGTATGCCATGGACGACGCCCCAGTAGTTGACGTTCACGATCCACTCCCATTCCTCGAGGCCGGTGTCCTTGATCTCGCCCCCGAGCCCCACTCCCGCGTTGTTCACGAGAACGTCAACACGTCCCTTCTCCGCTACGACCTCCCGGGCGAAGGCTTCCATGGCGCCCCGGTCGGTCACGTCCACCGACCGCGCGATTGCGGTCCCGCCACCCCTCTCGATCTCCCGTGCCAATCCTTCCGCCCGCTCACCGGCAATATCCGCAAGGACGAGGTCCGCTCCGAGCCCCGAGAATTCCAGAGCCGTCGCGCGCCCTATTCCGCTCCCGGCACCCGTAATAACAACAACCATGCCCCGGAACGATTCCATGCTCGATGCCCGCGCCCGATCGATCTCTCGAATCCGGCGTCCCGGATACGGGAGTAGCTCTATTGACCCCATCGGTGCCTCCTGGCCGTCAGGTCGCGCCTCTCCGCTCGCCAGTCATTCGTCAGGGAACAAGTACACGTCTCGCATCTCGGTGAGGACCTCTATGATCCGGTCGGCCGCCGCAATATGCTTGACGAGATCACTCACCTTCCCCTTTACCTTTATCTCGTGGGTCATGATGACCGCCTTCTTGAGGGCCAGTTCGCCGGAAGCCACCCTCTTCCATACGGGGTACTTCCCCGAGAGCTCGTACTCGACTTCGATGGTTTCGCCCGGCTCGAGTATCCGCCAGTCCCGTATCTCGCCGTGGTACGGGTCGAAGTAGAACTCCAGGTCGTGGCTGAGCAGTTCATGGACGCCCGGATCCGCGTAGCACCTGAAAATGATGTTCCCCTCGTAGTCTGTTGCCAGCTCCCGATAACGCTCGTCCGCGTTCAAGCGGTTCATGAAAGCGTCCAACCACTCCTTCGTCCCGAACAGCATCTTCTCCACCGGCAATCCCTCCCCGCTAGTCGCCGTACCGGACACGGCCAACGTAGAACTCCTCCTCCGGCTCGCGGTTCGCAAGCCCGATCGCCGCGCGCGCCGACTTGAGCCTGTCCTTCTGGTGCTCGTACAGCCGGGCAGTGGGGAGTGTGATCGGGCCACCATTGAAGCCCGCGAGCCATCCAATGTATTTCCAGTGGATGAAGTTGTAGTTGCCCTCGTATATCGTGTAGTCGAGGAGTCCCTGCAAGGCCTCCACGCCCGGCAGGATCCTCCAGTAGAGATCCATCGCCTCGTCGAGTTTCCCCTCGAGCAGGAGCTCGAAGTAATCGACGAGATACTGATGGTCGTGGTCCTGGATGGCCTCGTACGGCACAGAGCCCGCCCACCGCTGGCCGCAGAGCGGCACGTACGTGTTCCAGAACTGCGGGGACGGCGGACCCAGAAGCACCTTGTCCCCGAACATGCGGAAGCACTGGGTGGCGTGCGATACGTCGATTACCCCCATCTTCATCGCCACCACGTTCTCGATCTCCGCGATGCGGGCGAGAAGGTGTGGGGAGAAGCTGCTCGGGTGGAACCTCTCGAAGTTGTACTTGTGCGTAGGATAGACGGTCACGGCGATGTCGATCTCATCGCACACGGCCTTCGTGAACTCGTAGATCTCTTCTTCGCTCTTCGGGTAGAAGTAAGGCGGGTATGCGAGCATTATGCAATCGCATCCCACCTCGTCGGCGAGTTTCGCCGCGGCCACGGTGTCGTCGAAGGTGTTCTGGGAGATGTAGGCGTCGACGAGGATCCGGCCCCCCGCCTCGTCCACCGCGATTGCCCAGAAGTCGCGCATGACGTACTCCATCATCATGAAAGGAAGCCCCTCGATGGCGGCCGTGGTCATGAAGAACCTGTGGAGTCTGCACTCGCGGACATCGTGTCTTATGCCCTCCTCGTCGAGGTTCCAGGTGGTGGTGCCCTCGTCGATACTCTGGGTACTCAGCGAGGGCATGAGCACGTTCTCCAGGCCCCGGAACTTCTCTCTCGCCCATTCTTTCGCTTCGCTCTTCTTGTACTCCGCCATGTTCCCACCCCTTCCAGTCAGTCCGCGCGGGCGTCTCAGAGGCGCTCGAGGATATCCACGCGCTGAACCTGGTTCGGTCCCTCGAATATCTGCGTTACCTTCACGTCCCGCATGTATTTCTCAACAGGGTAGTCGCGCGTGTAGCCGTAGCCGCCCAGGATCTGCACGGCGTCGGTCGTGACCTTCATGGCCATGTCCGAGCAGAATACCTTCGCCATGCAGGAAAGCCTGAACCTCTCGTCGGCCTCGATGTCGAAGTCCAGGCTCGCGAGCGCCGAGCGGTGGACCATGCTCCTCCCGGCCTCGACCATTATTGCCATGTCCGCGAGCATGAAGCCGATGCCCTGGTGCTCGATGATCGGTCTCCCTCCCTGAACCCGCTCCCTCGCGTAGGCGAGCGCCTCCTCGAACGCCGCCCGAGCGATACCCACCGCGATGCCGCCGACCGCGCCGCGGGAGAAGATCATGGCCAGTTCCACGTATTCCAGACCAAGCCACTCCTCGCCCAGCAGGTTCTCTCCGGGCACGAAAACGTCGTCGAAGATCATCTGTGCCGTCTGGGAGGACCTGATGCCCATCTTGTCCTCTATCCCCCCTACCGCGATCCCCGGTGAGTCCCCCGGGACGATAAAGGTGCTGGCGGCCGCCCCGCCCGCGTTGATATCCGCGGTCGCGAGCACCAGGTACAGTCCGGCAAGTCCGCCATTCGTGATGAAGTTCTTGGTCCCGTTGATGACGAAGCCTCCATCCTTCTTCCTGTAGGTCGTACTTATGCACCCGGGTCCGCAACGCCTCACGGACTCGACGTCCGAACCACCCTGCGGCTCGGTCGCGCACGCCGCCGCCGGCAGTGCGTCGGATGACGAGATCATGGGAAGGAAAGCCTCCATCTGCGCGGAGCTGCCGACGGTGATCAGCATGCACTGCGCAAACCAGTTCATGGACATGGAGACGGCGAATCCCGCGTCCGCCGCGGCGAGCTCCTCGATGATCAGCGTCAAGGCTACGGGTGAGCCGCCCACGCCCCCGTAGTGCTCCGGCACCATGACCCCGAGGAGACCCAGCTTCGCCGCCTTCTTCCAGAGGTCCCGGAAAAGATCCGCGTCGTACGACTTGTCGAGCTGTCTGCCCGCGGGCTCGATCTCCTTCTGCGCGAACTCCCTCGCCACGTCCCTCATCTGTAGATCTTCGTCGCTGAAACATGAGTCACGCATTTGTCCCTCCCCGGTCGCCCGGCATCCTTGCCCCCTATTCCTACTTACTTACCGATAAGTCAGTTTATTGGGTAAATTTTTTTTATCGTCTCTTACGGGAACCGGGCTTTCTCATCCCGTTGAAGACCACGCTCGTGACCTCTTCCTTGAGTTTCTCGATGTTTTCACTCGAGAAGCTGTCTTCTCCCGAGATGGCTGTGAAAACAGGGCCCGCGAAGAAGTAGAAGATAGTCATTCCGAAGATGTTGATGACAAGCATCCGGGGATCGACGTAGTTAACCTCCGGCTCCTTCGATCCCTCTTTCTCGATCTCCACCAGGATCTCCTGATACATGGGCATCCAGAACTTCGGCTCGAGCTCCGAGTAGACAAGGTCGCTGCCCGAGATGACCTCCTGGGCGATGATTCTCGGGAACGCAGGGTGTTGGGCCCAGAAATCAACCAGGTGGGAGATCAGGAGTCGTATCTTCTCATCCAGGCTCTTTCCTCTCTTGACGGGGTCAAGCACCCTGTCCTGGAGTTGCTCGTATATCTCTATGATCATGGAGTTGTAGAGGTCTTCCTTGTTACGGAAGTGGTAGTAGAGCGCCGGTTTCTTGATGTTGACCTTCTCGGCGATCTCTCTCATCGTTGCGCCCTTGAAGTTCTTCTCGGCGAAGACCTCCTCGGCCACCTTCAGGATCTCGTCTCTCTTGCCGCCCAATCTCACCACCCGCCGGCTACTCCTGGTTCATCAAAACTGACTTACCGGTAAGTCAACTATAATACCCGGGTTCAACGACGTCAATAGAGAACCGGTTCTTTTTCGAGGGTCGGGTCGTAGCTCATTCTGTCGCAAGCATCAGCGGGATAGTTGACAGGCGGAGATTCTGAAGTCAGAATAATAGTAAATACGACAGTGAATATCGTAAATTACGACATTGTGAGTCGCATATGGAGTACCGTGAAAGGGAAATAGCCGGGCCGGTCGGACGTGCCCTCGAGCAGATGCCGGTCGTAGTCGTCACGGGCGTGCGGCAGTCGGGCAAGAGCACTCTGGTCCAGCGGGACGCTCGCTTCCGGGACAGAGAGTACGTCACGCTGGATGACTTCGGGGCGAGGAAGACACTGGAAGAAAGCCCGGACGCGTTCCTGGAGAGCTACCCCGCGGTCACCATCGACGAGGCCCAGAGGGTGCCCGACCTGTTTCTGGCTATAAAGAGGTCCGTCGACAGGAAACGGGTCCCGGGGAGGTTCCTGCTGACCGGTTCGGCGAACCCGTCACTTCTGCGTCGTGTCACCGAGAGCCTCGCGGGCCGCGCGGTCTATTTCAACCTGGAGCCGATGAGCCGGAGGGAGATCGGGGGAAAGACGGGTGCGCCGCCCTTCCTTCTGGATTTCATTGAAGGAGCGTCCCCGCCTCGCAAACGGAAGGTCGACCGTATTTCGGATCAGGAGATCCTGCTCGGGGGGCTCCCCCCGGTCTCTCTGAGGGAGGTCGGTGATCCGGCCCTGTGGTTTGCCGGTTTCGAACAGACCTATCTGGAGCGGGACTTGAGGGACGTCGCGGCGGTCGAGAATATCATCGGATTCCGCGATCTCATGAAGCTCTCGGCCCTGAGGACGGCCCAGATACTCAACATCGCGGAAATCGGCAGGGACGCGAAACTGGAGGCCAAGACCGCTGCCAGGTATCTCGGATGGCTTGAGGCGACTTTCATTACAAGGCGGGTCCCCCCGTACCTGCGCAACAGGGCCAGCAGAATCAAGAAAGCTCCCAAGCTGTACTTGTGTGATTCGGGATTGGCGTGCTACCTGACGGGTTGCTCGGAACTCGCGGACGACCCGTTGAGAGGAGCTCTTTTCGAGACCTACGTCAGACAGAACCTCGATTCCATTCTCGGTACGCGGATACCCGCGGGCAGGCTCTTCTACTGGCATACCCAGGCGGGCAAGGAGGTCGATTTCGTGGTGGAGCTCGGCCGGGAGTACATGGCGATAGAGGTCAAGTCCGGCGCCACGTGGTCGAGATCGGACGTCAGGGTCCTGGACCAGTTCCTGAGCGTCACGCCGACCTGCAAGGCAGCCGTCATCGCCCACAACGGAAATGAAACTATCCAGATCGCTGAGAAGATCTGGGCCATCCCGGTGGGTCTTCTGCTGTCCTGAAAGCCCGTCCCTGCTCCGGGTCACACCACATCGCGCTCCCTGTCACACATCCCTGCTAACATAGATGCACGTGGCCAGACAAACGCCGGTATCCCGAGGACAAGTGGGCCATGCCACATTCGACCAGGATCAGTGATCCGACAGTGCTTATCAACGAAATCGCGCGGTGCCGGGACCGTCACGGCGACAACGCTCAGGGGAGCCTGCGGTGAAGAAGAACGCCTCCACGGTCATCCCCATCCGGGTGCTGACCGACTCGCAGCTGGACAACGTGATGGGCCGGGTGGGCACGCTCCTGGTCGCGGACGGCTTCCTTCCGCTCACGCACACCAGGAGGCTCCTCACCTACCGGAAGGAGCTGAAGCGCAAGGGCGGCGTCTACGTGGGCGCGCTGGTCCCCCTCGGGCCGGTGGCCCCGGGCGTGGGACTGCCTGTCAGCAAGCCGGGCTCGAAAATGGCGACCACCGTGGTGAACGTCACGGACCTGCCCATCGACTTCCGGGCCGAGGACGGCTCGAGCGAGCAGGTAGTGGCGGCACTGGCCTTCGGCATAAGCGCCCCGCCGGACCTGCTCCGGAGCATCTCGGAGGTGGTCTCGCCCTACGCGGTCGAACTGGACGAGGTGAAGGCGAACATAGGACAACTGCTGGTCGGCAGAACCTTCCAGAAGACGATACCGGACATCGCCTGCGACCACTGCGGCTACGTCCAGGAGGTCACGGTCCCGATCCGGATCGCCCGCATCGAAGGCAACCTGGGCCACGGCCCCGGCGGCACCGCTACAGTCCTCTGCTCGAACCCGGAATGCCTGAAGACCTTCGAGGTCACCTGGGACAACGTGGTCATCCAGGTCGATATCACCGAGTGAGCTGCACCAATATTGCGGTTGAACTGCAAATAATCAAGGCCCCTGTGCCGGCCTTTCCTCTTCGCTTGGGCCGGGACTTCAGTCCCGGATCCGGTTCGTGAAGCCTCGCGCGCGTCAGCGCCGTCTGGTATCATAGCAGAGCAAGCTACAGTATCCTCTCCTTCGGAACCCGGAGGTTCAGCATGGATGACCCACGTATGCTCTCGGAGATACTCGACAGGCCGACGCGGTTGTCGGGCGAGCAGAGGGCAGCGGTCACGTCCTCGAGCCGTTACGTGCGGGTGGTCGCCGGGGCGGGGACGGGGAAGACCGAGACGCTCACCAGGAGGATCGTCTACCTCGTGCTCCACGAGGGGGTGGCGCCCTCGCGCGTCGTCGCGTTCACGTTCACGGAGAGGGCGGCGCTCGCTATGAAGAGCCGGGTGTACGACAGGATCATGAGGCTGGCCGGGCCGGGTGGGTGCGGCGCGCTGGGCGAGGCGTGCATCTGCACCATTCACTCGTTCTGCCTCCGGTTGCTGGCCGAGCGCGGCGGACTCGCTGAGCACAGGGTGCTCGACGAGAACCAGGAGTTCGCGTTCCTGTTGAGGAACGGCTGGAGTCTCGGCCTCGGAAACGGCAAGAGGTACGACCGGTCGTGCCAGGTGTTCCTCAGGTCGGTCAACGTTGTCCACGACGAATTGCTCGACAGGCGCGAGCTTGCCAGGCGAGCACCGGGATTCGCCTGGAGGCTCTCGCGCTACGATGAGATGCTCGAGGCACATCGCTTCCTGACACTGGGCGGCCTCACCGCCAGGGCCCACTCCCTCGTGACCCTGCAGCCGGAGTCCATCGCGCACGTCGAGCACCTGCTCGTCGACGAGTACCAGGACATCAACCGTTGCCAGGAATCGCTCATCAGGCTCATCGGACGGGACGCGGCGGTCTTCGCGGTCGGGGACCCGCGCCAGAGCATCTACCAGTGGCGGGGCTCGGACGAAGCCTGCTTCGAGGAATTCACCCGCGGGTTCGAGGGCGCCCTGACCTGTCCGCTGAGCGAGAACAGGCGCAGCACCCGGAGCGTCGTCGCGGCCTCGAACACCTTCGCCGACACCTTCGACGCGAAGCGGTACAAGCACCTGGTGCCCACGCGGTCCGGGGCGGGCCACGCCTTCCTGGCGGAGTTCGAGACCCCCGAGATAGAGGCCGAATGGGTGGCCCGGCAGGTTGAAAGGCTCGCCGGGAGGGGCATCTGCCGAGTCGGTGACTGCGCCGTGCTCCTGAGGAGCGTGTCGACCTCCGCCAGGCCGTTCATCGACGCGCTGAGGGCGCGCGGGATAGACTGCGTCGTCGGCGGCAAGGTCGGCCTCTTCCAGCGAGACGAGACGCAGGCGGTGGGCCGGCTGTTGGCCTGGCTGGCGGACGAAGGATTCTGGGCGGTGGATCCCTGGTCTCCATCGGAGCGGATAGTGGGGGACGCGTTGCTGCCCTCCGCGATCGGGGAGTGGAGAAGGGGGACCGGCCTCGAGGCCGCCGAGAACGAACTCCTGTCCTGGAGGGAAGCCGTCCGGGCGGGGGAGTTCCGTGGCCTGGCGGAGGTGTATCACGCCCTCCTGGAGACCCTCGGTTTCAACCGCCTCGATCTCTCGCAAAGTGACAAGGCCGCGTCGGCCGCGAACCTCGGGGCCGTCAGCGCCGTCCTGGCCGACTTCGAGACCCCGGTCCGGCTCGGCGGCACCAGGCCTCGCTGGGATTCCCTGGTGAAGAACCTGTGCTGGTACCTGAACACCTACGCGACCGGCGCGTACGAGGAGATGCCCTCCGAGAAGTACGGGGCCCTCGACGCGGTGGCCGTGATGACCGTCCACCAGGCAAAGGGACTGGAGTGGCCTGTCGTATTCGTCCCCGCCATGACCTCGTCGCGCTTCCCCTCCAGGAACACCGGCAGGAGGCAGGACTGGCACGTGCCCCGCGAAATGTTCGACGCCGAACGCTACGAAGGGGACGTCGAGGACGAGAGGAGGCTGTTCTACGTGGCGCTCACGCGCTCGAGGGAGATGCTCGTTGTCTCGCGGTTCCGCCGCATCAACGGCCCGCGCGGCGAGAGCGCGTTCCTGCGGGACGTCGCGCCCGCCCTCACGCGATTGGAAGCGGGCGCCGATCTCCCGGCTGTCGAGATCGGCAGCCGCCACCCCGACGAGGTGCGTACCTTCAAGGCGAGCGAGATACTCACGTACCTGAGGTGTCCGCACCTCTACAGGATGAAGGAGGTATGGGAGTACCGGCCCGGCCTGGCCTCCCAGCTCGGCTACGGCACCTCGCTCCACCTCTGCCTTCGACGCGCGTCCGAGCTCGTCAAGGAAGGATTGGCGGTCCCGGAGGCGATCGAGACCGCCGTCGGCGAGTGCTTCCACCTGCCGTTCGCGCGCCCGGCCGAACTCGAGGCCGCCAGGGCCAAGGCAGGGGAAGTCCTGCTCCGCTTCGCGCGGGAGCACGAGGAGGAGATGGGTCAGATCGAGGACGTTGAAGCGCGGCTCGAGTTCCCGGTGAAGAGGGCGACGATCGTGGGCCGGGTCGACGTGATACTGGGGGGAAACGGCTCGAGGGAGGTCCGGGACTACAAGACGACCGACGAGGTCGCCACCCTCGACAATGTCTCGTTCCAGGTCCGGCTCTACGCGAGCGGCCTGGCGCTGGCCGGCAGGCCGGTCGACAGGGCGACGGTGGCCTACCTCAACGACGCGCGGCTCGAGGAGATCGCGCTGTCGGACGGGCGGCTCGCCGATGCGGTCGCCCGCGCCGAGCGCTGCGTCGAGGGGATACTTGAGGGGCGGTTCGAGCCCGCGCCCGGCGAGCACTGTGCCAAATGCGACTACTCGAAGCTCTGCCGGGGCGCCCGGCCGGGCGATGGGAACGCCGACCGGCCGTGTCCTACCCGGGCGGAGCATTCTTCTTCGCCGCTGCCGCCGGTTTCCGGGGCGGTTTGGCCTGGCCGTACCCGCGTAGTTCTCCGGTCTCGAGGCGGTCGGACAGGCCGGAGACGGTCTCCTTGATTTCCTGGACATCAGCGGAGAGCGCATCGATGTACCGGCTTAACGAATACTCCGCACCGCCACGGCCCCCGGACGCGTCCCGCTCGAGTCCGTCGTAGATCCAGCCGCGTACCATGTCGGACACATCGACGCGGGTCTTCGCGGCGTACTCCTCGATCTTCTTCTTGACCTGGGACTCGACCCGTATGTTCAGCGTCTCAGTCTTCGGCCCTCCCGGGATGATCGGCAACGGTCTCTTAAGCGTGCCGCCGGGAGAGCATACTTGCTCCTTCTGTTCGTTCAGAACGCCGATCAGCGCTGGTCTCTTGTCTTCGGCTAGAGCATCCGGATGCTCCTCGATCAACGTGAGAAGATTGCCTGGTTCTGACAGCATTCGGAGCATGCGGTCGTTCGCCTCGCTCTGGAGCGCGCCGTTCTCGTAACGGCTCAGCGTGGCGCCGCCCCACCCGAGAAGAGCGCTCAGCTCGCTCTGGGTAAGCCCATATCTTTCCCGGATACCCTTGATCTCCTCGGGCATCAGCATGTTGTGACGGGTGCGGTACTCTAGAAACGCCAGGTCGAGTACGTCGACATCAGAGCTCAGGTCTTTGAACTCCTCTCCGCACGAGAGGCAGCGCTGAAGCTCAGCGACGACCGTGACCGGCTCGCCCCTAACGACAATCTCGAGATCCCTTCGCACGGTCTCGAGATCGGCTATTTGCTCGCATTCGGGACATACACCCTTCATCTTGCGCTCCCACTCACTCAGCGAAAGGATAGTGAAGCCTTCTCTCAGCCGGATGAAACGACAGGCATTTCGCGACCCGTCTGCTTCCTATGTGTGCGATCTTCAGCTTGACGTAGACCTCTGTCCCGTCGATCTCCTTGCCGAAGACGTAGACATTGCCGCGCTCCCGAGGATTGTCGTCCCCAACCGGCCCCTCGCAGCAATCGCTCACGCACAAGCCCAACACGACTTCCTTCGCCAGCGTCTCGGTGAGACCCAGCCCGGCAAGAAAACCCCAGTTTCGCTTCGCCAGGTACCATCCTCCCCCTTCCCTCGCTGTGCTCTTGAGGTTGGCCAGGAATCTCTCGATTTGCGCGCGATCAGGCACCCGCAGCTCCGATCCGGATTCGCTACTATGTTAACATATCAAATGATAAGTTTTCAAACATATGATACCAAATGATCAACAGGCGACTGAACTACCCCAAGCTACCCACTTTACTGGTAGAGCATGGTCATCTGAATGAACCTCTTGTCTGTTCTAAATTGAGCCTACCAGACCGGTGTGACATCTCTTGCCAGCACGCGGCACCTGAGCTCTCGGGTTACCGAACTCCCGTAACACATCCCTGCTAGCATTGAAGCAAGGCCTGGGGCAAAGCACCTTCTACAGGTTGGCTCGTGTGGTTGATAGTATGTTGTGTGTTCGACAACCAACGGGGGTTCCGACTCTGGAAAAGCAAGCGCGCACCTCACTGGCTGAAGCCCGGACGGTACTGGCCGACCGCTTCGGGTACGATGCCTTTCTCGAGGGGCAGGAAGAGGCGCTCTCGTCCGTGTTCGCCGGCCGGAACCTGCTCGTGGTCATGCCGACCGGCAGCGGCAAGTCGCTCATCTACCAGCTTCCCGCCGTGCTCGAACAAGGTCTGACGATCGTCGTTTCCCCCTTGATCTCACTGATGAAGGACCAGGTTGACGAGCTGCTGCGTATCGGCATACCGGCCACAGCCGTCAACTCGAGCCTGGACCGGGCCGAGCAGGGGGCCAGGCTGGCTGCCTGCGCGCGCGGCGAGGTCAAGCTCCTCTATATCGCGCCGGAGAGGTGCAGGGACCCAGGATTCCTGGCAAGACTCGAGCGTATAGAGGTAGCGCGGCTTGCCGTGGACGAGGCCCACTGCATCTCCGAGTGGGGGCACGACTTCAGGCCGGACTATCGCAGGCTCGCCGCTTTCCGGGAGCACATCGGCTGCCCACCCACCACCGCCCTCACCGCTACCGCGACCGCCAGGGTCAGGTCGGATATCGTGGCTTCACTCGGGTTGGACGCGGCTGCCACGGACGTCCACGTCCACGGGTTCGATCGCCCGAACCTGGTCCTGAGCGTCTATCCGGCCGCGAATGACAGCAAGAAAATCGCCTATCTGTCGTGGTTCCTCATGAAGCACAAGGGCTCTGGAATCATCTACGCCGGGACCCGAAAGACGACAGAGGAGATCGTGAACCAGCTGAACGACCGCGAGTCGCCGATCGTCGCCTATCACGCAGGCATGGAACCCGACGCCCGGGTCAGGGCCCAGGAGGCGTTTCAGTCCGGTCGCGCGCGGGTGGTCGTAGCGACCTCCGCGTTCGGGATGGGCATCGACAAGCCTGACGTGCGATTCGTCGTCCATTACAACTACCCAGGCTTGGTCGAGCAGTACTACCAGGAGATAGGCAGAGCGGGGCGCGACGGTTTCGACTCCGAGTGCGTACTCCTGTATTCGTCGTCGGACAAGGGCCTGCGCGAGTTCTTCATCAAGTTGGCATATCCGGACAGGAAACAGGTCGAGAGCGTATGGAATACCCTGTGCGGCCTCGACGAGAACCCCGTCCTGATGACGCACAAAGAGATCGCGGGTGTATGCGACGAGCGAGTCAACGAGGGGCAGGTCGGCAGCGCCATACGGATGCTGCAGGACGCCGGAGTGGTGAAGGCGTTCGAGGGGGAACCGGGGATCGCGGTATCTCTCGACCGGCCTTACGGGGAGATCCGGCCTTCCGTGCGCGGAGTGCTCCAGACGAAGGTCATGGAGGCACTGGCTTCGTCGTTCGACATGGAGGAACCGGGACGCTTCGAGATGAGCCTCAACCGGCTCGCAACGGACGCGGGGATCAGCGTCGAACAGGCGCGACGGGCGCTCGCGGCGCTGCGCGACAGTGGGGTCGTTTCCTATGAGGCGCCATTCCGTGGGCGTGGCATCGAGAAACTCGCCGACGAGTCGGCGAGTTTCGACTCCATCGATGTCGACTGGAAGCGCCACGCGATGATGCGCGGGCTGGAGGAAGAGAAGCTGCACGCGATGGAGCGTTATATCGACGGCCGGGGGTGCAGGCGCGGCTACATCCTGCGGTACTTCGGCGAGCGGCAGTCATTCCGCTGCGACGTTTGTGACAATTGCCTGACGCACCCGTCGGGCACTATGAGCGGCGGTGGGGTCATGGAGCAGGAGCCCGATGTGGCGCTCGCCGTCCTGGCATGCGTCCGTTTCTGCAGGTTCCCCATCGGGAAGGGCCGCACCGCCGACGTGGTGACGGGTTCGAAGAACAAGCAGGTACTGGAGTGGAAGCTGGACCGGAACCCGGCCTACGGGCTGGTCGACCGCAAGACCACCCATGTCAAGAACGTCATCGAGAGCCTTATCGTCGAGGGATATCTGAGAACGTCGTGGGAGTCGGAATACCCGGTGCTGGTGCTGACAGAGTCCGGACGAGAGGCCATCAAGGAGGTCAACGGTACCGGACTGAAAGAGCGCTACAGGTCGGAGAAAGTCAAAGCGCAAGGCGAAGGTGTATCGGCCCGCCCGGGAATTGCGCGGCGGGGACGCTCGGCAGGGGAATCCTGCTCCTCCGACGCCGAGGTGGAGAGCACCGTCCTCGAGTGTGTCGATGAACTTCCCTATGCCGTGGGCATCACGAAGCTCGCCGCCGTGTTGACGGGTTCCCGGGCGGCGTGGATCTCCCAGGCAGGCGTAGATCAACTGCGGACCTACGGGACCATCGATGCGACACAGGAGCAGGTCCGCAAGATCATCAGACCCATGGTCGACAAAGGCCTCTTGAAGACCGCGGGTAGCAAACAGATGCCCACGCTGAAGTTGACCAGGGAGGGCCGCGCAGAGCTGGACAGCCGATAATCTCTCCTCTCGAGAATGGAGGCAATCACCGACCTTGGAAAGCAACCGATTTCGGTTGCATCCCCGGCGTCGTACTCCCCCCTCCGCGCTATCCATGCGTTCTCTCATCTGATCGGTGGATCCCTGCGCACCGTAATATATTATTTATACGTTAAGTCAATTTATTCCTATTTTCTGTTGACACTGCCTGGACTATTAAATATATTAATCGTATCATTAAAACGTACGTTTTATAAATAAAAGGCGACGGGGACAAGGCTGAAGCGAAAGGAAGGAGGCTCCAGATGAAGGCAAGGTCTGAAGCAGGAGAAGCCGGAGGAGTGTCTGGCGCGAGGAAAGGACGGAAGATGAGAACAACAGGAGAATCCGGAAGGGCGAGGCTGTTCAAGGGGCTGTTCGCGGGGCTGTCGGTCGTCCTGGCGATCGCCCTCGTCCTCGGCGTGGGTCCCATCGGCGGGATAGCACATGCGGTGGAGAACCCAGGCGCCGGGGGCTGGGGCGCCGAGTACGGCGTTGACTACCCCGGCGGCAGCGGAAGCGACGCGGTTGGAGCTGGCCTCAAGGCAGTAGTGGTCTGCTCTATAGACTTCGCATGCAGTACGGTCTGGCTATGCGCGGAGTTCGCCGACGAGCACATCTCTGAAGGCGGATCGCTCGACTGCAAGACCGCGGTGGAGGAGTTCGCGAAGGAGTTAGAAAAGGCGATGGAGCCGGTGCCGGACGGCGAGTGCACCGATGTGGACGGTAATGGGATCGACGACAGCACACAGGACATGAACAACGATGGGACTCCCGATGCCCAGCAGGATCTCAACGGGGATGGCACTCCCGATGGTCAGCAGGATACCGACGGCGACGGGAAAAAGGACCACGTGGACGATGATGACGACAATGACGGCTATAAGGACTGGGAAGATGAGTACCCGACCGACGAGAACCGGCACCAGCCGAACCCGGCCAACGAGGGTGTCGATATGAAGGAGCTGCCCCAGAGGGTGGTCCAGCAGATGAACAAGCGCGAGATGACCGTCGAGGAGAAGGCGAAGGTGATAGTCGACGCGATCGGGCGGCTGCCGTCGTCCGGGGGGAACGGCTCGGTCGAGCGCGCGCTCCTCGCTGAGTTCCGGCGCGGGCCTGAGGGGTTTGAACTGACGAAGCTCTATATCATGAACAGGGGGAGCGATCCCCGGGGCGACATATTCAACGGCTCAGGCGCCCCGAAGCCCACCGAGACCCGGAGTGAGGGTCCCCTGTCCGAACATGAGAAGAAGCAGCTGGAGAACTTCCTGAAGGTGTTCGAGATATCGATCAGGGACCAGCTTCCGTCGGTGGCAAAGCCGGTGCCGGACAAGCCGGGGAAGGCATCCGGTAAGGTGACGTCCGCGGGGACGGTCAAGCGATAACAAGTCAATACGGATCAGCAGGGGGCGGCCGGCACTCGCGGACCGCCCCCTTCACTATGCATCAAGGCCCGTTGATTATTTCACCAGTGGCCGTTCAATCGCCGCTCTCGGCCTCCAGTGCACCGGCCACCTGCTTCATGATCTTCAGGAAGTCCTTGCTCTCGACGTCCGGCAGCGCGTCCTCCGGGAGGATCGTCTTCGCCAGTTTGGCAATCAGGTATGAGTAAGCCAGGGAGATGAAGGCATAACCGAAGGCGGTCGGGTTCACACCCGTAAAGCCGCCCTCCTGCTGTCCGGCTCTGACGAGGTTCTGCACCGCCTTCACCCTGTCGAACATGATGCCGCCGAGGGGCTGTTCCTTCTCCGACACGAAATAGAGCAGCGCCCTTAACGCGAGCATCGCCACATCCGGCTCCTCGTCGATGAGCCTCAGGTACTCCCGGTAGAGTGCTTCCAGCCGCTCGGTAGCTGAGCCAGCGGTCCTGGCTTCCGCGGCCAGGACCCCGCCCATCGCTCGCATGGCCGACTCCACCAGCGCGGACTGGAAGAGCTCCTCCTTGTCACTGAAGTAGTAATAGACGAGCCCCGTGTTCTCTCCGGCGGCGTCCGCGATATTCCGGACTGACGCCCCCTCGGGGCCCTTCTCCGCATACACCTTGATCGCGGCGTCGAGGATTCGCTTCCTCGTCTGCTGCGAGTCGGCCCCCCGCGGCCTTCCAACGCTCCTGGCCATCGATACCTCCGGCAACAACCAATTCATCATACGTTCAAGAAATAATATCAGTTTACCGGAGACGACTGCAGGCTGACCTCTAGCCCTCGGGGGGGAGCAGGAACCAGCGACCTGACGTCCGGCGGAGGTAGAAGAGCGGCCTCTCGCCTTCCGCCATCTCCGCGACGCCGAAGGTCTCGGTCTCCACGCCGGCAGGTTTCCTCGTTTTCAGGGTGATCTGCCCGGAGACCAGCTCCACCGTGGCGAGGTCCGGGTCCTCCTCGTCGACGACCGTCCGCACCTCGATCCCCTCGAACTCCGCCCCGGCGTTTTCGAGCTTCTCGCGTGCGGCCTCACGCATGCGGGCCGGGATCGCCGAATCGGGAGTCATGCACTCCGTGTAGCGATCCAGGTCCGCCGCCTGCCACGCCTCCAGGAACGACGTGACCGCATCCCGGGGGGTTTCTCCGCCGGGGCTCAAGGGTAGGTCACGCCCATCGTGTCCGAGCCGCCCGGCAGTGAGCCGTGGTACAGGAAGTACATCGGGCGCTCCGCGACCACCGGAACGTCCGACGAGACGAAAACGCTCGAGTCCACGTCCGCACCCAGGATGGCGTTCGCGCTCGCGGTATGGCGACCGCGGGCAGGTATGGTAACCGCCTCGGTCCGGGTCGTTCCATCGGTCAGCATGAACACCATCTCAACCGAGGCCTCGGTGTCCCCCGGGTTCTGGAGGCACAGCCACTCGTCGAAGTAGCCGTCGGAGGCGTTCTGCCGGGTGGTGCCCTCGGCGAAGTAGAACCGCGTCTTCGCTTCCGGGAGCCCCATCACGTCGTGCCCTCCCCGCCACTTGTACTGGTAGTCGAAGTACATGGGCCTCTCTGCCACCACGGGGACACTGCTGGTGAACGAGGCGGATACGTCCCTGTCGGCCCCCACCGCGGCGTTGACGTCGACGGTGTAGCGTGACGCGGGCGGGACCGTGACCGCCTGGGTCACCTCGCCCTGCCCGGCGACCTGGTAGCGTATCTCGATATCAGCCTGGATGTCACCCGGATTCTGGATGCAGAGCCACTCGTCGTTCCAGGCGTAGGTGCAGCCCTCGGCGAAGTAAGCGGAGGCGCCCGGTGCGCTCACGCCGGAGGTGTCGTGGCCGCCGGTCCACTGGTTGTGGTAGTTGAAGTACATGGGCCGCTCGCACACCACGGGCAGGTCCGAGGACACAGCCACCGAGACGTCCATCTGCGGCCCCACGTCCGCGTTCACGCTCTCGGTGTGCCTCGAGTTGCCGGGGACCGACACCACCCGCTGCAGGTTCGACCCGTCGCCCAGCATGTAGTCGAACGTGACCCGGGCCTCGTCCGCGTTGGGGTTCATCACGCACACCCATTCCTCGAACGCCCCGTCGATGGGATTGTTCCTCGTCGTGCCCTCCGCGAAGTACCACGTCTTCTCCGGGAACGGGACCCCGGTGATGTCGTGGCCGCCGGTCCACTGGTTGTGGTAGTTGAAGTACATGGGCCTCTCGACCACTATGGGCCCGCTGCCCTCGACTACGACCGAGACGTCCCTGTCCGGCCCCACGTCGGTGTTCACGTCCACCGTCAGGCGGGAGAGGGCGGGCACGGGATAGCTTCGCTCGAGCGAGGTCCCGTCGCCCATCAGGTAGGTCACGTCCGCGGTGACCTCGGCGTCCCCCGGGTTCTGTACGCAGAGCCACTCCTGGAACGCGCCGTCGATGGGATTGTTCCTGGTGGTGCCCTCGGCGAAGTAGTAGGTGTGAAACGGTGGCACGGGAGTGCGCCAGAGCTGGAAACCCTTCGTGTAATTGAGAGTGCCCGCGTAGAACGAGCCCTTGAAGTACCCGCTCAGGATTATCATCTGGTTGGTCGTGTCGCCGAACCCGTTTGACGCGAAGCCCTGGTACGTCCCGTCCGGGTTCGGGAAGTACACCCGCGCGGGCCCCTGCGGGCCTTCCGCTCCAAGGCTGAACGTGGATACGTATACGTCACCGTACCAGGGGAGGGCCAGCGCCCCTATGTTATTCGTGGGATCGCCGAATCCGTCCTCGCCCACCTGCGACCAGGCCGAGCCGTCGAACGACCACACCTGGCATCCCGCGAGGTTGCCGACCCCCGCGCACAGTTGCCGGCCGTCACTCGCCAGCATGAAGCATAGTGCGTTGCCGGGGTCGCCGAACCCGGGGGGCGCCGTGGCGGCCCAGGTCTTCCCGCCGCTCCAGACCAGCGGGCGGAACGGCACCGGCCCGTTCGTGTCGTAGGCGACCGTGTAGACCTTTCCCTGGAAGGTGCCGTTACCGGCGGAGAGCTCCTTCATATCCAGGCCGAACCCGTCCGTGTTGGCCCGCGTGAAGACCGAGCCGTCGTACGCCCATACCCGGCAGCCGTCGACCTCGTTGTAGGAGCCCACAAGGAGCATCCCGTCCTGGACGCCCATGGGCTGCACGCCGAAATCGTCGGCGTCGGTGAACGTCGCCTGTCCCAGCCTGGTCCAGTTGTTGCCGTCCGGCGACTTCCAGAGCTGGCCGGGCTGTCCCGCCGTGGTGCGCTTCTGGGTGCCTGCGTACAGCTCGCCGTTGAAGACGATCGTGGGGAAGATGGTGGCGTTCTCCTGGTCCCCGAAACCGGCGGCGGCGGCCGTTCTGAAGCTATAGCCGTCGTAGGCCAGGACCGGCGCGGGCGGCACGGGGTCCCCGGAGCCGCCCGGGGAACCGGTGATAAAAAACAACTCACCGCCGAAGATGACCGATGGTGCGATCATCTCTGTGCCGTTGCCGAGCCCGTCCTTTGCGACCTGCTCCCAGTCGGAGTTGGCCGCGCGCGCGTCCCGGGGAGGCACTGCGACCGCCGCGCCGACGGACAGCAGTATCGCCAGCAGCAAGCTTACGAGGACGAACCGGATCGAGGGTGCGGTCTTCGTGCCGGGAGGGTACTTCAAGTTCAACCGTCCTTCCCCGTCCGCCCGCCGCGGGGCGACCTGGATTCGCGATGCGACGGCTCGAGCGACGTTCCAACCTGCCCGCAACGGCCATGCGCCTGACCCTGAGGATATCGCATATGCGCTACAGGTCCAATGAAGGGGGTGGCCTCAGGGCCCGCTGTCCGGCCGGTGACCCGAAGAGTTCAGGGCCGCCGGATGGCCGAAAAAGCCCTCGTACCTCGTACCAACTACGAGCGCGAATAACCGGTTTCCGGTTATTATCATCACAGGCATGGCCAGGGTCTGATGTGCCATCCGGTCTATCAACCTGCGAAGTCATGCCCCGCGAAGTTCAGAACGGTTACACGGGAGGTGTGCGTAATTGAGTAGCGATCGTATCGTTTCCTGGCGCAAGAGTGGACTGCTGGTCTCGCTGCTGCTCTGCTTTCTTCTCCTTTCTCTCGTGATGCCGGTATTCCAGGGGCACGCCGAGGCGGCGGGGTTCTTCCGCTTCGACGTCTACGGGGCCGTATCCCATGGCCAGGGACTGGTCGTGCCCAGCCACCAGAAGGTATGGCGGTACGGGACTGCCACGATATACTGCGAGGCCGCCGAGGGCTACTTCCTGGGGGCGATAATCGACAACAACAACCCGGTGCCGGTATCCAGCCCGTACCAGATCAAGCGCGTAACCGCCGAGCACTACGTCCAGTTCTACTTCTACAGGCACACCTACGACGTGAACGCTTCCGTCCCGGGGGGCCACGGCTCGGTGAGCCCGACGAGCCAGGAGGTGCACGTCGGTGACAACGCCTCCATCGACATACAGCCCGACCCCGGTTACTCGACAGACACCATCATCGACAACGGCCAGTCCATGCCGATATCCGACCCGTACGTGATACAGAACGTCACCGACGACCACAACGTATCCGTCACCTTCGCCATCGAACGGTACACCGTGGACGCGTCCGTCCAGGGGGGGCACGGGACGGTGAACCCCCCGACGCAGTCAGTCGCCTACGGGGGCACCGCCACCATCGATATCACCCCCGATGCCGGGTACGGGATCGCATCCATCACAGACAACGGCCAGCCGGCGCCCGTCACCGACCCGTACAGGATCAAGAACGTCTCCGCGGACCACGACGTGGTGGTGACGTTCTCGGCGTCGCAGTTCACGGTGGACGCCTCCGTTTCAGGCGGTCACGGGACGGTGGACCCGGAGACGCAGTCGGTGGGATACGACGCAACCGCGGCGATCGACATCTACCCGGACGCCGGATACCACATCGCTACGATCTCCGACAACGGCGAGCTCGAGGCGGTCTCCAACCCTTACGTGATCAACAACGTCAGGGAGGGTCACCAGGTCGAGGTCGACTTCGCCGTGGACACCTTCGATGTGGATGCCTCGGTCGCGGGTGGTAACGGGACGGTGAACCCCGCTTCGCAGACGGTCGCATACGGCGATACGGCTCAGATCGACATCACCGCCGATCCCGGGTACCACATAGCGTCGATCACCGACAACGGCAGCCCTGCGCCCACGCTGGACCCCTACTTCATCGGGAACATAACGGCCGATCACACGGTGGTCGTTACGTTCGCCCTGAACCAGTACACGGTGGACGCGCTGGTCTCGGGGGGGAACGGAACCGTAGATCCTCCGACGCAGCCCGTCCTCCACGGCGGCACGGCGTCGATCGCCATCAACCCCGACGGGGGTTTCCACACGGCGACGATCACCGACAACGGCGTGCCGGTGCCGACCCCGCTGCCGAACCCGTACGTCATCAACAACGTGACCGAAGACCACACCGTGGTGGTGACGTTCGCCTCCACCGATTACATGGTCGCGGCGACCGTGGCCGGCCACAACGGCTCGGTAGTCCCCGAGTACCAGCTGATAGCGGCCGGCGGTTCGGCGTCGATCGCCATCAACCCGGACCCCGGCTACCACATCGTCTCGGTGCTGGACAACGGGGTGCCTCAGGCGTTGGTCAGCCCGTACGTCATCGACCCGGTGAACCTGGACCACTCTGTGGTGGCCGCGTTCGAGGCGGACGAGTACGACGTGGACGCGTTCTGCATCGGCGACGGCTCGGTGGAACCGGCGAGCCAGACGGTGCTTAACGGCGGGACGGCTTCGATTACCATCAACACCGACCCGGGCAGCCATGTCGCGGCCATCTTCGACAACGGTGTGCCCCAGGCCGTCGGCCCGAGCTACGCGATAACGAACGTGCGCGAGGACCACGAGGTGCTGGTCTTCATAAACACGGACATCTACGACGTCAACGCCATCGCCGGTGACCCCAACGGTACCGTCGACCCGCTCACCCAGAAGGTGGTATACGACGGGGACGCGCGCATCGACATCACCCCCAACGCCGGGTACCATGCCGCTTCCATCGTGGACAACGGCGCGCCCAGACCCGTGGCGGACCCCTACGTCATCGAGGGGGTCTCGGCCGACCACAACGTCGTGGTCGGCTTCGCGCAGGACTCCTACGACATCGACGCGGCGGTGGAGGGCGATGGGGGAACGGTGACCCCGCCCACCCAGTCGGTCCTCTACGGGGGCGCCGCGGCCGTCGACATCTCGCCCGACGCGGGCAGGCATATCGAGACGATCACCGACAACGGGCAGCTGGTAGAGCCCATCTCGAACCCGTACGTGATAACCGGCGTTCAGGAGGACCACGAGGTCGTGGTGACGTTCGACATCGACCAGTTCAACGTGACGGCCGCGGTGGCGGGGGGGCACGGAACGGTCGCGCCGCCCGCGCAGACGGTGCACTACGGTGACGCCGCCGTCGTGGATTTCGTTCCCGACGAAGGCTACTACGCATCAGCCATCCTGGACAACGGACTGCCGATGCCGGTGAGCGATCCCTACGTCATCGAGGACGTAGAGGGGAACCACAACGTGGTGGTGACGTTCGCCATGCGCGAGTTCGAGGTGGACGCCGCCGCGGTGGACGCTGGGGGCTCGGTCAGCCCGGCCACCCAGAAGAACCTGTACGGCTCGACGGCCGCAATCGACATCGAGACAGACCCCGGTTACGACATCGCCTACATACTGGACAACGGCGAGTTCAAGAAGATAACCAGCCCCTACGTGGTCGCGGACGTCACCACCAACCACGACGTGATGGTGGGCTTCAAGTCCGAGCTGAGCCCGACCTGGTACCTGGCCGAGGGCTCGACAGCCCACGGGTTCTCCACCTACGTATCGATCGAGAACCCGACCACCAACGACCTCAACGTGGATATCACCTACATGCTCGCCGACGGCACAACGGCCGAACAGCAGGTCGGTCTTCCCGCCGACAGCCAGGTCACGATCGATCCGACTCCCGTGGTGGGGGCGGCGGACTTCTCGACCATGGTCCGGTGCGTCCAGGGAGAGACCATCGCCGTGGACCGGACCATGAGCTGGACCGGGCCGGGGGCGCCTTCGCCCGAGGGCCACAACTCGATCGGGGTTACCTCCCCGGAAACCTCCTGGTACCTGCCGGAGGGCTCGTCGGCCTGGGGGTTCGAGACGTGGACGCTCGTCCAGAACCAGAACGACACGCCCGCGATCGTGACTCTCACCTACATGCCCGAGGGTGGAGGGCCGGTGGACATAACCCGCACGGTGGAAGCCCATTCCAGGGCCACCTACTCGATGAGCGACGATATCGGGACCGCCGATGCCTCGACCAGGGTGATCTCGGATCTGCCGGTGATCGCGGAGCGCTCCATGTACAGGAACGAGCGCAGGGAGGGGCACTGCTCGATCGGCGCCGTCGCCCCGTCCGACGCGGTCTTCCTGGCTGAGGGATCGACCGCGTGGGGGTTCAGTACCTTCGTGCTCGTCCAGAACCCCAACGACACAGAGGCGGACGTTACCCTTACCTTCATGACCCCCGGTGAGACCGTCGTACAGGACCCGTTCACCATGCCCGCGAACTCGCGGCGGACCGTCAAGCTGAACGACATACCGGAGGTGTCGAACACGGACCTCTCCACCATGGTCCAGGCGGACGTGCCCATTATCGCCGAGCGCTCGATGTACTGGGGAGCGGGCACCCCGCTGGGGGAGGCCTGCCACGACTCGATCGGACTCTCGTCTCCGTACCCGTCATTCTGCCTGCCCGACGGTCAGACGTCGGCGGGCCGGGAGACCTGGACGCTGGTCCAGAATCCCAACGACGAGGCGGTGCAGGTCCAGTTGATGTACCTGCTGGCCGACGGCGCCGGCGCGTCGAGCTTCATCACCACGGTGCCCGCGCAGTCGCGGAGGACCTTCAACATGGCCGACTTCGTGGGCTCCGGAAGGGCCTCGGTCGAGGTCACCTGCCTTACCCAGGGACGGGGAATACTCGTCGAGCGCTCGATGTACTGGAACGACCGGGGCGCGGGCACCGACACCATCGGGGGTTTCTCGGACTTCGAATAGCGCTTCCGGCGGGGCCCCGATCCCTGATCGACCAAGGGAAAGTCACGGATGTCCACTGTCCGGCTCGCAGCGATCGCAGCATCGACGGCGGTCGCCCTCGGGCTCGCATTCACGGTCGTCGCCTGCCTCAACCGGAAGCGGTCGACGATCGCCTCCGCCCTCGCCGAAGCTGTAACCGAGGGGCGGGTGGATGAGCTCCGGGTAACCGGCATCTACAGGCTGGACCGCCGGGGCAGGCTTCGCTTCAAGGGCAGGGGTATCCTGGTGATAACCCCCGGGAGCCTCTTCTTTCATACGTTCATCCCCCGGAGGCGGCTCCACGTGCCGTTCTTCTTCGTCGACGAGGCGGGGATGACACCAAAAGCCGGCCGAGCCTCACGGGCGTTGCTGACCGTGCGCTACCACGGCAGCGCCGGGAGCGACGTCCTGGGTTTCTCGGTGCCCGATCCCGACGGTCTCGCCTCCCTGATCAATGCGAGACGGGGTCGAAGGTACGTTGAAGAAGTGACTGATCCCGCAGGTTTGAATCGCAATAGCTAACAATATTATTCAATAATGAAATGTAATGTTCTTGAGCAACAGTCTGGACCTGCTTCCCGCGGATGTGCTGTGGTTTATGCATATTAATTAACAGTATTGTTAACGATATAGTATTGTTGTTATTCAAATCTGCGTTGTGTCGCCAACGCATCACGGAGACGACTCTCGCCAAGTCTCTTGCCAGGTGACTCCACCGTCCACGGGTTGATGGACGGCGACACCATGCTACGTCCGCGTTACACAGACATACATAAACATATATAATTTACGTTGGATAACATTAGTGATATCCTTGGGCCCGGAGGCTGTAACACGATGAGCAGAGACTACATGAGCCCCAACGAGGTTGCGGAGATGCTCTCCGTGACCCCCGCCGCCGTCAGGCAGTGGGTGCGAACCGGCAAGCTCGAGGGCTTCCACGCGGGCCGGCTCATCAGGGTGACACCCGAAGCCGTCCGGGCTTTCCTCGAGAAGGGGGTCGCCGCCTGTCAGACCGGCCATGCTCCACGGGCGACGGGAGACCGGGCGCTCGACGAGGCGGTGGCGAGGCTCGTCGAGGCTTACCACCCCGAGCGCGTTTACCTCTTCGGGTCGAGAGCCCGGGGCGAAGCGGGGCGTGACAGCGACTACGACATCATGCTGATAGTGCCGGACGACGCGCCCGACGAGCGCCGCCGTAGCAGGATGGCTTACGAGAAGCTCTGGGGAACCGGCGTAGCCGCCGACGTCCTCGTCTGGACGCGGGGTTACTTCGAGAGCAGGGCGGATTCGAGGGCATCGCTCGCGGCGACCGTCCTCAGGGAGGGGAGGCTCCTCTATGCCGCCTGAGGACGCAGGCGCTTCCGAGGCGCGGGAATGGCTGTCGAAAGCGCGGGGTGACCTGAGGGCGGCGGAGCACGGCGCGACGGCACAGCCCCCGATCACCGGCGACATGGTCTTTCACGCCCAGCAGGTCGTAGAGAAATCGCTCAAGGCATTCCTCAGCCGCCACGAGGTTCCATTCCGCAAGACGCACAACCTGGTCGAGCTGGGCGAGCAGAGCGCGCGTCTCGAACCGGATCTCGAACCGCTCTTGAGGAAGGCCGCGTACCTGACCGAGTATTCGTGGAGGTTTCGCTACCCGGGCGACGCGGAGGAGCCCGATATCGACGAGGCCCGCGAAGCGGTCGACCTGGCGGCTGAGGTCCTCGAAGCGATCCTCGACCGTATTCCAGAACCGCGAAGCTGAGCTTCCCGCTCTCCAAGACAAGGACACCCAAGACCATACCCCGGTAGTGTCGTCTGTAACGCGTTCTGCGCTACGCCCCACGGGCTTCGCCGGGGTCGCGTTCGACTATGACGTCCTCGTGGTGTCGCGCTTTTTCGAGCACATGGACAGGTTCGAGCGGGTTCTGTTCCTCCTGGAGAGGTGGGAGGAGACGAGGGCCCCGGTGTGAAGAATGGAATTCGTTTCACGGCGGAGCGCATGGTCTTCATGGACGAGATGTTCTGGATGGATATCGACGGGCCGGACTCGATCGAGCGCCTCGCTAGCGAGTTCTGCCCGCACCTCGGCAAGGACTCCTTCTTCGATCTCTGACCTCGCTTCGCGACCTGCTCCCCCCTGCTGACCTCCAACCTTCCCGTCTTCCGTCCTCCGATTGTCCTCGACGAGGTTCCGCGTGTTACGATTTTGGAATGGCGGCAAGGAGATAGAGTGGATGAGGTAGAGGACCACATCAAGGCCCTGGGGAATCAGGACTATCGGGTCCGTGTGTCGGCGGCGGTCGCCCTCGGGAAGATAGCGGACCCACGGGCGATCGAGCCCCTTATCCTGGCGCTGGGAGACGAGGAGCCTTCGGTCCGCGTGGCAGTGGAAAGGGCCCTCGGGAACATGGGGAAACCGGCGGTCGAGCCCCTCATCCTTGCTCTGCGGGACGAGGACTGGCGGATGCGGGCGGCAGTGGCGAGCACCCTCGGGAACATAGGAAAACCGGCGGTTGAACCCCTCATCCATGCCCTGTGGGACAAGGACTGGCGGGTCCGTGCGAGAGCCGCGCAAACTCTCGGGGTGATAGGAGACCCGCGGGGAGTCGCGCCCCTGACCCGGTTGCTGGGCGATGAGGGCCGGACCGTCCGACGGGAAGCGGCAGGCGCCCTCGGCAAGATTGGAGACCCGCGGGCGGTCGAGTCCCTGACCCGGTTGCAGGGAGACAAGAGCGTGAGGGTCCGTGTGGCGGCGGACAGGGCCCTCGGGAAGATAATGAAGGAGTAACCCGGGCGGAAATCGAGAAGGGAAAGGTCACAATGGAAGCAAACAAGATCATCGATGAAGCGGTGTCCTCGGTAATAGAAGAGCTGGAAGAGAAACCCTACACCGGCAAGCTGGAGGACCTGGTCGCCCGGCGCGCAAAGGATGCCGGCGCACCCGGTTTCTACTATGCCATCCTTACCAAGGTGAAGAAGGAAATAGAGGACAGAGAGATCCCCAGGACATGGTCTTGAAGTAGCTCGCCTTTGTGACCGTCAAGGGAGGAGTCGTCAATGGCAACAGAGATCGAGATAACTGATGAGATCAGGAAGAAGATGGCCGAGGACAATCTCGCCGCATTGAAGCGCGAGGGATTGAACCCGGATCGCGTCGAGCCGTGGGAGGACGGTCACCGCACTGCCGACAGGGACGACGCCTTCGAGTGGTGGTACTTCGACGCTCAGCTCGACGACGGTTCCGCTGTGGTCATCACCTACAGCAATAAGCCGAACACAAAGCCTGCCGGTCCGCTGGTTCCGACCGTCCTGATCATGAGGCGGTCTCCAGAAGGAGAGAGTAGAAGAGAGACCTGGAAGGGCAAGCCGGAGGACTTCAAAGCCTCGAAAGACGCCTGCGACGTGCGTATCGGGTCCAGCTGGGTCAAAGGCGACCTCGACACCTACGAGCTGCACGCCGAGGCAGGCGACCTCAGTGCGGACTTCAGGATATCGAGGGAATCGCCTTCTTGGCGCCCCGGTGCGGCGATAACGTACCTGGACCCCGAGAAGAAGAAGTACTTCGCGTGGGTCGTCCCGGTGCCCTACGGATCCGTGGAGGGTACCGTTTCCGTCGGTGGGGAGTCTCAGCAGGTCAAGGGCACGGTTTATCACGACCACAACTGGGGCAACTTCATGCTGGCCAAGATGCTGGACCACTGGTACTGGGGCAGGGCGCACGTTGGGGATTTCACGATCATCTTCACCCAGATGACCACCGCCTCGATCCTGGGGTTCGGAGGGGTAAAGCTGCACGTGTTCTTCCTGTCGAAAGGGGAGGACATACTTACGGACGACGGGTTCCCATTGCGGTTGACCACTTCGGATTTCGTCGAAGGCCCCGGCGGGCGCACTTACCCGACGAAGCTCGACTTCAGTTGGGAGGCCGAGGAGGGCAGCGTAGTGATGACCATCAGGAACCCGAAGATGATAGAGGCCCTCGATAACCTGTCTGACATCCCGGCGGTGCTGCGACCCCTGGTGCACCTGGTCACGAATCCCTACTATTACGACTTCGAAGCGGACATGGAGCTCGAGGTGGATCTCAAGGGCGTAAAGGCGAAAGAAAAAGGAAGGGCCATCTACGAGCAGATGCTGTTCCACAAGAAAGCATCCTCCGATGAATGATCTCTGCTGACACGGCCGGTGTGACGATCAAGGAGGTCTTCATAATGGGCAAGTTCTTCGAGGATATCGAAGTGGGAGAGAAGTACTCCACTCCGGCCAGGACTGTCACCGAGGGAGATATCGTGGCCTTCGCGGGCCTCTCGGGCGACTTCAACGCCATACATACGGACGAGGTGTTCTGCAGGCAGATCGGATTGCCGGGGAGGATCTCCCATGGCCTGTTGACCCTCTCCATACTCACCGGCTTGCACGAACGTGTTGGATACACAGAGGGCACTATCCTGGCCTTTCTTGGAATGAACAACCTCTCCTACGGGAAGTACGTAACACCGGGGGACACAATCCACGCGGAGGTGGAGGTCACCGGCAAGCGCGAGAGCAGCAAGCCGGGGCGGGGAATCGTTACCAGCCGGTTCACCGGCGTAAACCAGAACGGGGACAAGGTGCTTGATTGTGAGATGGTGGTGATGATTCGAAGGAGACCGGAGTAGAGGCATCGACCGTGGATGCCACGGATGAAGCGATACCTGAACGCTGATCCTGGTAGGGATCTTCCATCAAAACGGTGGTGATAGAATACTGTCGACTATAGCCCCTGATGGATTTCGTTCGACTAGTGGAAGCTGGGACATTGGGTATTGGGAAACAGAAGAAGTTGATACTGGGAACACTGGAAGATGGAAACTTGAAGACCGGGAAGATGAAAAGGCGAAAACTGAAAAGGCGAAAACTGATTAAGCGGAAGCCGAGAGATGGGCGGCGTGAATGGGGAGCTGGGCTGGGGGGGCGATAGACATATAATGTCGTAGATAATGTCGTAGAATCCAGGAAGATCTTGATCTTGAGGGAGGAGATAGTGAAGAAACTGCTTATTGGCCTGTTATTAGTAGCCGCTATCGGCGCGGTCGTTTACTTCCAGATGAACAAGGGATGCACTACCTGCTGTGGCACAGACGAGAAGTGCTGCCAGTAGACATGCCGGCCTGACAGCTCGGTGATCTCAATTCTCTGATCGATACCAGCTCTTTGGGATCTCTTCGTCTTCTGTTACTTCTTCGACCTGGTGAGGGCGGGAGTTTTGCATGCACGCGAAGTTGCTTCGCAAGCTGTGGATAATGGCGACGGCCACCTATGCGACCGTGTGCATAAGCCTCGGGGCGGTCTACCACGTCTATATAAGGCGTGACTACGAGAGGGCCTACGGGGACAGAGTCTTCCACTGGTACGCGAGGAAGATCATCGATGTCACGAGGGTGAGGTACTCCGTCAACGACCCGTTCAACCTGGAGATAAAGCCCGGCGGGCGCTATATCATCATGGTAAATCACCGCAGCCTCTACGATATCCCCCTGAGCGTACTCAGCATGCCCAACAGCCTCCGCATGCTCACAAAAAAGGAACTGTTCAAGGTCCCGATCTGGGGCCAGGGCCTGAAGGCCGGTGAGTTCGTATCGATCGACCGTTCGGACCTGCAGCAGGCGATAAAGGACCTCGCTGAGGCGCGCAGGATAATGGAGAGCGGGATAGTCCTATGGATCGCACCGGAGGGAACGCGCTCCCGGGACGGCAAGCTAGGGCCGTTCAAGAAGGGTGGCTTCGTTATGGCGATAGAATCGGGTGCAACGATTATTCCGGTCGGCATCCAGGGATCGGAGAAGATACTCAGACCGAAGACGTTTGACTTCTTCCTCGACCAGGAGGTCACGATCAGCATCGGCGCGCCAATAAAGGCCTCCCGCTATACGCTGGATGAGAAGGAGCAGTTGATGGAGGAGGTAAGGCGGTCAATAGCCTCCCTGTGCGGCGAGGGCCACCTTGTTTCATGAGCGGTCATGCCGGGACCCTGAACGCTCAAGGCGGCATCATCGATAACATGACCATGGCCGTTCCCCGCTGTCAGGCCCCCTCGCCTCGCGCCTCGCTCTTTTCGCGGACTCTTTCGTCCCAGTGAAGCTTGCTGTGGCAGTTTGCGCATTCGACGTCGCACTTTTCTGTCTCGCTCAAGATCTCCGCTCGACCGGTACCCTTCACCGCTCCGTAGATGTTGAACAGCTTCTCGGAGCCGTCCCTGTGGTGGAAGTCCAGGCACGACGGGTCTCGTTCGCCGCAGCTGGAGCACCCCTGCCTCCCTTTTATCTCGTCAAGTTCCGCGAGGATGTTCATTTGTTCCTTGGAATACCTGCGCCCGTCGCCGTGGTACCGTTTACGGTAGCAGTTGAGGCACAGGGCCTCCTTGCTCCTCAGGACCTCAAGCACTTCATCGGGCGTTATTCTCCCATCGTCCCGGTGCCACCGTACCCGGTCCACGTACCTGGGGTTGATAGCGGCATTCCTTTCCCGGTCGTAGAACATGACGCAGGAGGGGTGGGGCTCGCCGCAGTGCTGGCAGCTGAACCGTGGTTTGAAAAAGCGGAATGCGACCCCGACGTCCTGGCTCGTGCTGAGATCGCAGCCGTTGGCCAGCAACTCCCGGAGGAGGCTCTCGTCGGTCTTCTTCAACGGTCTCCGTGCCAATTCACAGATCTTCCTGTCGCATCGGATTCTCAGGTAATGATAACGCGCAGAAACGCACTCATCCGTCAGCCGTGAATGGCGGCTCCAAGACGGCGGTTTCGGCCAGGTGTGATGACCCACGTGTAACCGGACCGGCGAACCGTCTAAGGTCCGCCGGACCAGCACACATAAGGCTACCTAGTAACGGGACGAACGCTCGGGCCGTTCCTCCCTCGGCTTTGCAATGTTGACGTTCAGGTTGCGGCCGTCCATATCCTTGCCGTTCAAGGCATCGATCGCCGCCTTCGCCTCGGAGTCGACACTCATCTCGACGAAGCCGAATCCTTTCGACCTGCCGGTACCGCGATCCATGATCAAGTCGGCCGAATCCACCGTACCGTACGCGGCGAAAGCCGTCCTGATGTCTTCCTCGCTGGTTGAGTAGCTGAGGTTTCCAACATATATCTTCATTCTTCTGCACCCCCTTTGTGCATAAAAAAAGCCCCGAGATGCGATCCTCGGGACAATAACTTCACTACCTAAGAACTCTAACTCGCTGACATTATAGCACGTAACCTATGGCTGAAGTTGGCTTGACAAGTCGTCTTATCGAACGCATGCACCGGGCTAACGCCCGTTATGGAGCCCATGCCGTAGCCGGCCAGGGTTCTATGGGAACGGTTCAGGGGATTGAAACCCTTGATTATGTGATTCCAATAACTTAACATAGTTGTTAATTATCATGGAACAGCTATTAGCGGAGCGTCTGGCTCTCGAACTGAAGATAGACGTAACCCAGGTGGTTAGGGAGTACTGGGAGGTTGTTCTCCTTAACCGACTCTTTGAATCGCCCTGGAGCAGAGACCTGTTGTTTAAGGGGGGTACTGCACTCAGACTGGCCTACGGCTCCCCGCGCTTCTCCGAGGACCTCGACTTCTCGTTGTTAAAGAACAACCTGGGAGGAACCTTCAAGGAGACGACCGCGGGGCTCGTCAAACCGTTAGCTGTAGCTGATATCACCGACCTGGCCGCCAAACGCTGGACGTACCTCTGCGAGATCAGGATCACCGAGGAGTATCTCGCACAGCCTTTCCGTATCAAACTGGAAATATCGAGAAGGCCGGCTCCCGGTTACAGGAGCGAACTGCGCCTCATTACATCACCTACCACGCCCATCCAGGCTCTTTGCAGGGTCGCTACTCTCGAGCAGCTTCTTCAAGACAAGCAAGACTGCATCATGGATCGAGCGGCGCCAAAGGACATCTTCGATCTATGGTTCATCTCTCAGAAGATGGGGATCCAATACAAGCCACCTGACACTGGAATCACCCCAATAGAGCTGAAGCGTGACCTGGCGAAGTACCTTCCGACCGACTACCAGGGAGTAATCGAGGATTTGCTTTGAGAGAAACGGAACTTCTCAAGAACCTGAGGTCTACCCCGAAAGCGTTCTTCACCATTTCGGATCTCGAGAAGATAACCGGCCTGGACAGGAAGAGCCTTTCTATTTCCCTTAACAGGTGGGTCAAGAAAGGCGTTCTTGAGAGAGCCCGCAGGAACATCTATGTCGTCGGTGGGGAGCCGGTCAATCTCGAAGCGATCGCGGGGCAGGCCTACTTCCCAGGTTACCTATCGTTTGAATCAGCACTGTCCAGATCTGGCGTGCTGAACCTGGTGCCTTATACGCTGTCATTCGCAACCACCAGGAAGACAAAATCAATGATGTTGCTGGGACGCAGGGTGGTCTACAGGCATCTAAAGCAGGAGCTCTTTTTCGGCTTTACTCATGAAGAAGGTCTATATGTCGCGGAACCTGAGAAAGCGTTGCTTGACCTTGCCTACTTCAGTTCGTTCGGCAAAGCCACAATTCCATCAGAGGAACTGGACCTGAGACCATTATCCAAACGGACCCTCGACGAATACACCAGGCGATTCCCACCCAGAGTCGCCGAAGTGATTGCGCGACTGCTTTGATTGCTGGAAGGGGAATGCGGTATAAGCCATAGTGTTTTCACCGGCTACTAGTAGACCAGCTCACGATAACCCCTGTTATCGCTCGCTTATCCTTGGGGTTCTCTTGCAGTTCCGCCCCAGCCTGAGGTTCGCCACCTCGAAGTACATGTCGTAGATATGCAGAGCGAGAGGCACTCGCTATTAGCTAACCCTCACCTTGCACCCCTCGAAAGCCTTCACCGTCTCCAGGTCGTCCTTCAGGCACGAGACGAAGAGGTCGTGCATTGCTTCGTCGTAGAAGCCGGCGAAGTGGATCGGGCAGGTGCGGTTCATTATGTTGCCCATCAGTTGGTGGACGCGGGGTGGGTGGAGCATGCGGGCCCGGGAGCGCCTGTTGACCTGTTCGTCCGTGACCTCTATGTTGAGCGCTCCTTCTACTGCTGAGGTGGAGGAGGGCCACATCACCTCGTCCTTCTCCATGTAGACCGAGATCATCTCCGTGCCCTCGGGCAGGCCCGTGAGGTCCATGATGTTCAGGAACGGGTTGCCCGGCTCTATCTCCTTGAAGGAGGGGCAGACCCGGATGACCGCGGGGGCCGTACCGTGGTGCGCCGAGACGAAGGTGATGAGGCGGTCCACGTAGCGGTCGCCGCCCATCTGCGTGAGCCAGTACCTGGCCGCCACCCCGCCGTTGCACTCCGCCAGCATCGTGAGCTTCTCCTCGCCCGTGGTGGCCAGCACCGAGCGCACCGCCCGGTCTATGTCGCGGGCGCTCTTCTCCAGGGACACCGTCAGCAGGTCCTCCGGCTGGAAGACCACCACCCGGAACCCCTCGCGCGTGAGCCTGTCGGCCAGCGGGTCGAAGAAGTCGCTCACTATCATGCTGCCCGTGACCAGCAGCACCAGCGGTCTGTCCTTTGCCTCCCCCTCGGCCTGCACCGGCTCCGGGATCTTGAACTCCGAGCGGGAGCTCCACTTCGCGTACCATTCGGTGAGCTTCGCGATGGGGAGAAGGAGTAGGTTGAGTAGTCCGCTCTTTGCGTTCATGATTTCCTCCCGCGGTTGGTGGCGGACTGAAGTCCGCCTCCCAAGCATTGTAGCGTTAATGGCTGAGTCAGTCAGCGTCATCGGCCGCGCATCCCGGCCTGAGAGGTTGGGTGGGAAGGGGTTATGATTGACAGTGCAGCATGTCAATCGCCGTGTTGCGAGAGGATGTTCAGCGTGCTGACACGTTCGTCGTGTGGTCTACCCGAAGAGCGGCTCTGCGCTCACTGTTGCTCCGGCCCGGCTGGCTGGTAGGTCGGGATCTTCAGCCTACCAGCCGCTCTCCGCATCGATGTATCGAGCGTTGCGATAGGCAAGCCCATCCTCATCGCGAGGTCGAGGTAGGAAGCGTCATAGGTCGAGATCCCCTGCTCTCTAGCGAGCGATATGACCTCCCGGAGCGCCCTTTCCGGCGTCTCCTGATCAACGTTCATGGGTAGGCTGGAGACCAGTTCAATGAAGCGGACGACCGACGCCTCACTCAGTCGCTTCTTGCGTTCCGCAACGAGCAGAACGTTGCCCACCTCCAGGGGCCAGATGCCTGGCACGAAAGCCTCCCCATCCTCGAGGCTTTCCAGGATTGCTCCGACATAGGGGTCTCCCTCATCTTCGAAACACCACGACATCACTACCGAGTTGTCGACCACGAACCGCTGGAACGTCAACGCCTTCCTTCCTCTATCATCTCGCGTATCGTAAGCCCGTCGAGACGGTGGCCCCGGCGGAAGTCCTTCAACTCGTCGATGGCCTCTCGCGCGGTCATCTTCCGGGTGGAGGGACCCGCAGGCTGTAGAGTCGCCACGGGAACACCGTGCTTGGTGATCGTGACCCGCTCGCCTCTCGCTACGCGCTCCAGGAGTTGGGTCAGGTGTGTCTTTGCCTCGTATGCCCCAACGGTCTTCACTTGGAACCACCTTAGTATAAACCAGTCTAATACCAGTCTAAATAATACCCCCGCTCGATCGTACGGGTCAATGCTGCCGCTGAGTCATACTAGTATTATCGGAGAGCCGGTTCGAGGTCGGCCGGCCGCCCGACTTGCGGATATAATACGGCTATCAGCAGGACCTGTTCCCCGGGGTTTCCGCCCCTGTCACCGGTACTGGAGCGCGCGGTTGGGATTCGAACCTGAAGTACTCGAGCGTATCAAATTCCACAAGAGATCTACCATCCAGAAAGAGATAACCACGCTGCTCCCCCTCCTGTTCGGCGTGGGGCTCTGCACGGCCATCATCGTCGTAGCCATGCGGCAGAACCGCTTCTGGCTGTACAACATGCTCCTGAACGTGAATGAGACCGCGGCGAGGGTCGTCATCGCCGGGCTGTTCCTCCTGATAGGGCTCATTACACTAGGCACGGTGTTCGCCAAGCTCCGGCGGGAAAAGCACCCTTTCGAACCCGCCGCGACCTACGACGAGAGGGAGTTCGCCGGATTCCGTAGCGCGCTGGAGGGAGTCGCGGTGGCTTCCGGTAAACGGATGTCCCACCTCCTCGTGCTGGACATTCCTGCCGCCAACGCCATAGCGTTCGACCTCAGGGGTGAGCCGGCGATAGGGGTGACCCCGGAACTGCTCGCGGCCCACCTCGACTCCGCCGCGAAAGAGGCCATCATGGCGCACGAGATGGCCCGCATCGCCCTGGGAGACTACTTCCTGGCCTCGAGCAGCGCCAGGTTCGAGGCCCTGGCCCGGAGCCTCGCGGTCCTTTTCTTCCTCCTCGCGGTAGTGGCGGTTGTGGTGGTTAACCCGCTCTTGCTGTTCCTGCTCATCGCCGAGATACTCATATTCTCTTTCGTCGCGGTGCTCCTCGGGGTCAGGAAGCGTTCCGGCGAAGTCCAGGTGCACAACGCGATTCTCGCCGACAGCCTCGCCTCCCAGGTGACGATGAACCCTGCGGCCCTCCGCGAAGCAATAGGGTTTGTTGATTCGTATGTACGACAGGCCGGACCGGTTTCCACGACATCGGGATACCCCTCCCACCTGTTCGTCCCGGTGCAGCGCTCCTGGGGAATCCTCCAGGGTCTCCAGGTCGCGAGCCCGCGGCAAGGCCAGGTATCGCTCCAGGTGACCGTATCCACTGACGACGATATCTCGAACTGGGAGGAGCAGGCGGCGCAGGCGAGATCCGCCGTCGGGAGGCGCGTCGAGAACCTGCAGGCCATTGAGAGCGGGCGGGCCAGCCCGCTCGAAGAACCGCTTGCGAGTGAAAAGCGCAAGACCACCGCCGCGCTCGCCGTCACCGTCGCGGTCGTGGTGGCCCTCACCCTCACCCTCGCTCTTCCCTGGGAGGGCAAGAGCAGGGCGTGGGATTTCATCTCTACCAACTGGATACTCGAGAAGGTCGCTAAGAGCAGGGTCGAGACCGCCGAAAGGATGACATCGAGCATACCGTCGTACCAGGAGTCCCTGGAAGCGATGCGAACGTTCCTCCACGCGAAGTCCGCCTCGGGCTCGCTCGCCCTCACTATAAGTGAAGATGTTGAACTCTCGATAAACGCCACGTCGGTAATGGCTCTCGCGGATATCACCAAATCAATGAACGATAACGCGAGGAGCCACTACTCGAGCATCAGGTACTACGCGCCGGGAGAGGATTACGTGGAGTACTCCAAGCTCAAGACCGAGGAAGTCGACCTGGAGAACAGTTATGCATCGGCGGCGAAACAGTTCGCGTCGGAGGTCGAGCGGCTCTTCGTCATCAACCCGCCCGATGCCCAGGCGGTCGCGGCCGCCCTCCAGGCTTTCGAGGCGAGAAGGCAGGAGATACTGCCCCGCCTCGAAGTAGTACGTGCCCGGGCGGCGGAACTGGCCCGGGAACTGGACCTCCAGTAGATAGCATCACGCCCCTTGCACCTGACTTCTTGATCGATAACAAGCAACTTCGGTAACGGCGATTTCGGCCTTGAACGCCCCTGGCCGGGCGATTTCTGTGGTTTCTATACCCAAATGTAATCTATTGTTGAAGATGTCATTCAAACCTGCGTGCCACACCAGAAATCCAGGATGACGCGACGATCGTGCGGACCATCCCCAGGTTGTCGCGGATCGACTGTAGAACTGCCATGCAGGTCACTCCTCACGAGACGTCTTGACTTGACTCCTGCCTGACCCCGATCTCAGTCCGAAAATGTGGCGGACTGGAGTCCGTTCACAAGTCGGTCAACAATGGCGGACTGAAGTCCGCCCCCAATCATTCTTCCTTTTCGAAGAGGTATGTCAGGTACTTCGGTTTCTGGATGGGTATGTTCTGATAGGATTTGAGCCCGAGCAGGTGCTTGTCCCCGGAGATTATGAGGTCCGCATCGCCCGCGACCGCGCATTCCAGTACCCTGTTATCGGCATCATCGTGCACCACGGCTATCTTCTCTTCTGCCTTGTGGAGCTCCGCCAGCCGGCCGGTCGCCCGCACGAACTGCTCGATCCTGTGTTCCGGCCAGGAGAACTTGTCCGCGAGTTTACCGGCGGTCTCGGCGATGATCGCGTCCGATGCTATCAACACCACCTGCCGCTTCACGGCGAATTCGAGAATCTGTCTGGGTGGCCCGTCGAAAAGAAGCGCGGATATGTAGACGTTAGAGTCGAAGACCACCCGCAGCACTAAGCGGCACCACGGAGAATCTTGAAGAGCTCGTCCTCGTTCTTGATGTGGAAGCGCCTGGCGGTCTCTTCGCCGAACGCGAACAGCTCCTGCCACTCCTCTTCGGCCCGGTACCGCTCGTACACGCTGACCATCTCTCTGAGCAGCTCGCTTCTCGACCGATTCTCGGACCTGGCGAGGCTTTCGATCTTGCCGGCCGTCTCCGGGGGGAGTGAGAATGACAATACCTTGGAGACTCTAGCCAAGACTTATCCTCCCTGACCACGCATCCCGGCCTGAGAGGCCGGGCCCAAATACGTTATTACATTGTAATACGCTATAATTAACCGCGCTTCATGTCAATCGCCGTATTGCGAGAGTTGGGGAAGGGTGTTGAAAGGGTTTAAGAGAGCGATCACCGTCCTTGTCGTCCTGGCCTTGATCGTGCCGGTGGCACTGCTGGGGGGATGCGGCCCGGGTGAGGCCGGGCAGGCGTCCGGGTACAAGAAGGCCGGGGACCGGTTCGTGCTCGAGATGGAGTCCCAGCACGCCGACGTCGAGACCGCGCTCTACAAGGTCGGTGAGTCCTACTCCGGGGTCGTCGGCGAGCAGGAGCCGGGGGATCTCACCCTTTACCCGGCGTTTCAAACGGACGCGAAGGAGATACAATCCACCATCGAGAGCGCGCGGGACGAGTACGGGAAGATACTGCGGCTGGAGGGCGCGGCCAACTATAAGGCATACGCCAGGGAGATGCTCGCCTGCCTCCAGGACGTCTCCGCGTCCGTCGCTTACGCCTCGGCGATGGCCGACAAGCAGAACCAGATGATGAGCGCCTTCGCTCAGAGTGGGCAGGCGCCCGACCTCGAGATTCCCATCAACGACGACCGCGAGAAGAAGCTGTCCTGCATGGAGGAATCCTCCCGGCACTTCAACGCCGCCTACCAGGTGGACAAGGACTACCTGCACGGCAGCGTGCCCGGGAAGGGGAGACAGCCCGTGCACGCGCGCGTCTCCTGGCAGGTAGACCCCGCCCGGGAGGCGACCGTCACCTGGGAGACCGGCAAGTGGCTCAGGGGCTATTCCGCGGGCGTGAGGTACGGACGCAGCCCGGACTCCACGGACGGGACCGCCGCAGGCAGTTCCTTCCTCCATCACTACGGCAGCCGGGAGGAGCACCAGGCGAGGATCCCCACCCCGAGCCCGGACACCGTGTACTACTATCGCTGCGGCTCGGAGGGTTTCGGATGGAGCGACGTCCGGACATTCCGGACCCCGCCCGCCCGCGGTGAGGGCTTCACCTTCTGCGTGGCGGGAGACACAAGGTCGGCCTCGCCGGATTCTACGGACGTGACCGAGTGGGGAAAGGTCGCCTCGGCGGCCGATGGGACCGAGCCCCTGTTCACCATCATCAACGGGGACCTGGTCTTTCTCGGCTTCGAGGACAGGCTGTGGCCCTCCTGGCTCGAGGCCGCCGAGCCGCTCACGGACTCAGGCGTAATGATGCCCTGCCTGGGGAACCACGAGAGCTACGCCATGGGCTTCTTCGACAGGTTCGCGCTCCCGGGTAACGAGAGGTGGTACTCCTACGACGTGTCCGACGTCCACTTCGTCTGTCTGGACACCGGGCTCATGAACTACGCCGAGGGGCCGCTGCTCGACGAGCAGGTGGGCTGGCTCACCGGAGACCTCGAGCAAGCGAAGAAGCGCGGCAGCCGCTGGACCGTGGTCTACACGCACCGCTCGCCGTACTCGTCCGGGGACCTTGGCGACCAGCAGGACATTATCTCGAGTTGGGTCCCGGTCTTCGACCGCTTCGGGGTGGACCTGGTGATCCCGTCGCACGTCCACTACTACGAGAGGTCGTTCCCCATGAAGGGCGGGCAGGTGGTCGACACCTCGACCGACCGGTACGCGAGCCCCGGCGGCACCATCTACCTCATCACCGGGTGCGGGGGAGCGCCGCTGGGCGACCCCGCTCCGGCCCCGTGGATTGCGACGCTGGCCAGGCAGTACTGCTACACGAGCATCGAGGTCGGCGGCGGGGCCGGCGGAGCGCTCTCAGTCGAGACCAGGACGCCGGACGGCACGGTGCTGGATCGCTTCACGGTCTCGAAGTAGAGATCGATTATGGCGGACTGAAGTCCGCCCCCAAGCGGGTCTAATTGATATGGAACAGCGCGACGTTCGAGTCGCCGGAGGCCGCATGCACGATCACCGGCCTGTTGCCCGAGGCGATCTTCTTGGGAACCTTCACGACGACCTTCGAGTCCGACCAGGAGACCACGTCGGCGGCCGTCCCCGCGAAGGTGACTGAAGAGTCGCCCTGGGATGACCCGAACCCCTGTCCGGTCAGCGTGACCTGCGTCTTTCCGTCCGAGCTGCCCGAGGTGGGCGCTATAGTCCATATCTGTGGAGGCGTGCCCGCCTGGTACTCGACCTGCAGCTGCGTTATCCCCCCCGCGACGTTGAGCAGGCAGCGGGTGCCGTTGTCCTCCCCAGTCAGGCTCTTCCCGGTATACGTGTAAACGTAGAAATCCGCTGTGAACTCTATCTCGTAGGTGTGGCCCTTTATCAGCGGCATCTGTCCCTTCGAGCCTGAGACGTGCTGCGTCTCGGTCAGTCCGAGGTCGACCATGTCGACCCAGCACCCCGTCACGTAGTTCTGCAACCCGGTGTTGGTGTCGGTCGCTAGAATCGCCCAGGTAGCCCTGGCCTCACCGTCTGCGTACAGTACGCCGTTGATAAACTCCACCGTCGTCTGTGAGAAGTCGACCTCGTAGTTCAGGTAAGGGGTGAAGCCCGACGGGTCTGATGCGACCGTCAGGTTCTGCGTTCGCTGAAGGCTGCAGTCCGCCTTCTGCGAGTACTGGCCCTTGGGGTATCCGGTGTCGAGGTTGGCCTGCACGGACATGTCAGAAAGGCTGACTGACGCGTTCGCCGTGTTGTTCAACGTGATGAAAGGCTGCCACACGGACGTGTTGCAGACGGCGTTGGTCCCCCCGTTCTTGATCGGGACGAAGAAGTCGCCGAAGTCGACGGTCACGGACTTCGAGGGGTCCTGCGGGTCCACGTACGTCTCCTGCTCGACGTCGACGCTCGGTACGATCCTATTCGAGTTGTCGTCGAGGAGATAGTAGTTCCCCGCAGGCAGGCCGTCGTAGGAGTACCTGACGGCCGTCCAGGTATCGCTCGCCCCGACCGTCTGGCCGCTCCAGTCGTCGTAGTAGAACGGGGTCCGGTCGATCCCCGATACCGCCGAGACGGCCGGGACGTCCGCCGTGACCGTCGAAGAAGGCGGGTACGCCTGGCCGGTAGCGCTGTTGTAGGCTGTGAGGTTGTAGCTCCCCCCCTGGCCGATGACGTCCTGGGAGGCGATCACCCTGCCGGAGAGCCCGGAGCCCGTGCCGGCCAGCGCCCTGGCGACCGCGTCGGCCCTGGCGAGCACCGCCTGCGCGTCGGGCGTGACCGTTATCGTCGGCTTCCCCAGCATGTTGGTCGTGTCCGCCTGGCACATGACCAGGGTCTCCACCGAGGTCAGGAACTCGTCGATCTCCGCCTGGATGATCCCGCCCTGCCCGAAGACCGCGCTCGCGAAATCGTCGGCGCTGGCGTAGCCGTGATAGCCGGGGTTGCGGGTCACCGCCTCGTAGAGGAGCCGGATGGCCTGTAGCTGGTACAGGATGTTCCCCACGAAGATGGTCTCTATGTCGTCGACGTAGGCCTCCATCAGCGCGCTCGGCTGGTCCGCGACCGACACCGTCGAGCGCGAGTGCGCCGGGACCACGAGGTCCTGCACCCTGGTCTTGCCGTCCGCTCCCATGCGGGTTATCTCCACGGCCGCGTCGGCCTGGTTGGGGTTCTGTATGCAGAAGTACGGCTCGAACCCGTCCCTCGTGGTGCCCTCCGCGAAGTAGAAAAGGTCATCGGGCTGCAGCAGCCCGGACTCCGAGTGTCCCCCGCTCAACATGCCCTTGTAGTTGAAGTACATGGGGCGCTCCGCCAGGATCGGGACCCCGTTGGTGCTCTCCACCGCCGTCGAGAAGTCGCTGGCCGGGCCGTCGGCCGAGCCGAGGACGTCACGCGGCGAGAGGGTCGCGCGGGAGCGCGGGGGCACGGCTATGCTCTGCGACCCGGTGGTCCCGTCGCCCCTGAAGTAGGTGGCCTGCACCAGGGCTTCCTGCTGCCCCGCGTTCTGAAGCGAGATGTAGGTATCGAAGTCCGGGCGTGTGGTCCCCTCGGCGAAGTAGATCTTCTTCGCCGGCTCGAGCCTGCCGGACTCGCAGTGACCGCCCAGCCAGGCCTGCCGGTAGTTGAAGTACATCGGGCGCTCGGCGACTATCGGTACGCCGTTGGTGGACTCGACCGTCGCTGAGAAGTCACTCGACACGTCGTCCGTCCCGCCGAAGAGGTCGTTCACCTTCACGGTGGCCCTGGTATGAGCCGGCACCGTGAGCTCCTGCTCCTGCGTGGTCCCGTCGCCTTTCATGTAGGTGACCTCGATCCGCGCGGCCTCCAGCCCCGGGTTCTGCAGGCAGAGGTAGGTGTCGAAGTAAGGGCGCGTGGTCCCCTCCGCGAAGCTGAAGGAGGCGCCGGGGGCGGGGATCCCGGAGTTACAGTGGCCGCCCGCCCAGGCTCCCTTGTAGTTGAAGTACATGGGGCGCTCGGCGACTATCGGTACGCCGTTGGTGGACTCCACCTTCGCCGAGAAGTCGCTCGCGGCCGAGTCGGCGTGTCCCAGCACGTCGCCCGCGTTTACGGTCAGGCGGGCCTGTGCCGGCACGACCAGGTCCTGCTCGAGGGTGGTCCCGTCTCCCCGCATCCAGGTTATCCTGACGCTCGCGTCGGCGCCGCCGGGGTCCTGCAGGCAGATGAAGGAATCGAAGTCCGGTCGGGTGGTCCCCTCCGCGAAGTAGAAGGTGGTGCCCGGGTCGGAAACCCCGGCGTTGCAGTGGCCTCCCGGCCAGGCTCCCTCGTAGTTGAAGTACATGGGGCGCTCGGCGACCACCGGCACGCCGTTGGTGGAGCGGACGGTGGTCGAGAAGTCCTCGGATCCCGACGCGCCGGTGTAGTCCATTATCGCTACGTTGGTGGCGTAGTAGAGCGCGCTGTTGACCCCGGGCAGCGGCCCGGTGGTAAGCACGTCGTAGAAAGCCATCATGGCCTTGTAGATCGTGTCGGTGGGGGTGGCGCCGGGGCTCGAGATCCCCATGACCTTGTTCATGAGTGTGTCGATCTCGTCCGCGGACACGGTGCCGTACGCGTCCTGTGAGTAGCCGTAGAGAGTCCCCTGCGACGCGGCCTGGGTGCCGAACATGTCCTGCAGGTCCGGTATGTAGTCCCAGGCCAGCTCCTGCACGTCCTGCCCGGCGATCTGGTTTATCGCCTTTGTGATCGCGTTCAGCTCCGCGCTGATGTCGTCCAGGTCGATGAGTATCTGCGACAGGTCGGCGGATATCTGTTGCAGCGCTGCCGTGAGCTGCTGTGTGGGTGGGCCGCCGGTGAAGTAGCTGGCTATCGAGAAGCCGGTCCTGATGATGGACGACACCGCGTTCGCGATGCTCGCGACGACCTTGACGACCTCGATCGCCTGAGCCCGGGCACGCTCCGGCGCCGAGGCCACGGAGACGCCGGTGAGCACGAGCGTGGTTACCAGGATCAGGCACAGCACCCTCATGACCGGGGCGTATCCGCCCGATCGAAACGACGCTTGAACGTACATGCGGGCTCCCATCCGTTCGTTGGATCTACGCACCCTACCGCGACCTCGCCTTCCGCGATCCAGCGGCAAGCCGTTCGCAATCCGTGCGATTCAACATGGTATCACGGTTCGGACGTGGGACTTGTTCGTCGTCGCCCTCCGCCAGACCGAGCAGCCTGTATACCTCGACGTCCCCGGGGCGTCCCCTGACCTGGACCCGCGTGACGAGCTCGGCCCGGACCCTGGTCCGCACCCTGGAGTACGTGTCTCCGCTCAGGATGATCGCGCTGTCGTGCTCGCGGGTGAGCCCCTCCAGGCGGGAGGCCAGGTTCACAGTGTCCCCGATCGCCGTGTACTCCATGCGCTGCTCGGACCCGACGTTCCCTATGACCGCCTCGCCGGTGTGGACCCCTATGCCGACCGAGAACCCGGCCTTGCCGGCCGCTTCCCTCACCGCCGAGAGCCGGACGGCCGCCTGGTGCATCTCCCAGGCGGACTTGACCGCGAACCAGGCGTGGTCCTTGAGGTCGAGTGGCGCGCCGAAGAACGCCATCACGGCGTCACCGATGAACTTGTCGAGGACCCCCGAGTTGCCCATGATTATGGCGGCCATCTCCTGGAAGTGCTCGTTGAGCAGGCTCACCACCTCCACGGCGGGCAGCTCCCTGGCCAGGGCCGCGAATCCCCTGATGTCGCAGAAGAGCACGCTCACCTCCTGGAGGGTCCCACCCAGGGGCAGCTCGTCCGGGCGCTCCACTATCTCCGAGACCAGCGCGCGGTCCATGTAGCGGGAGAAGATGCCGCGTATCCTGAGTTTCTCCCTCTCCTCGACGGCGAAGCGGTACACCGAGACGCCCAGGAACGGCAGCACGAGTGCCAGCCAGGTGTCGGTGACGTTGCAGACCACGTTCGCCCTGAAGGAGAGGATGAACGCGGCGTTCAGGGCCAGCCAGGCCGCGCCCACGACGGCCAGGCTGCGCAGGGGAGACAGCCTGATGGTGACGGCGATGGAAAGGAGCCCCAGCGCGAGGATTATCAACAGGGTGAGCCAGGGGGGCACCACCCACAGGAAGTCGTCCCTCAACAGCATGTCCAGCGCGTTCGCCTGGACCTCCACGCCGGGCATCTGCTGCGCGTAGGCGAAAGGGGTGTTGTAGTCGTCCCGCAGGGCGGGCGCGGTCACGCCGACCAGGACTATCCTGTCCGAGAAGGTCCCGGGGGGAACCCCGCCCTCCAGCACCCGGTTGAACGGGACGCGCTCGAACGTGCCGGGCCTGCCGACGTAGTTGATAAGGGTGCGACCCTCACCGTCCGTGAGGATCGTCTCCTCCCCGACGGTTATCGTATCGCCGTCGTCGGCTATGTCCCGCGCGTCCACTCCTTCGGACAGGGCCAGCATCGCCAGCGAGACGGCGTAGCTATCCGGATCCCCGGCCGCCTCATCCCTGGCGAGCATTACCCTTCGCACCACCCCGTCGCGGTCGATGGGGAACCCGGGGAAACCCGTGGCCGCCGCCGCCTCCCTGAAAGAGGGCGCCGGATCGCCGTAGCTCCCGGGGGGTAGGTACTCCTCCCCGCCGTCGAGGGGAGCGTAGGAGGACGGGATGACGACGTTGCCAGCCTTTCGCATGGCCGCGGCGAGCGCTTCGTCACCCGCCGGGTCCTGCGAAGCGCCGCCGAGGGGCAGGTCGAGAAGGACCATCTCCGGCCCGTTGGAGGAGATCCTGTCGACGACCTGCGCGTAGATGCCGCTCGGGAACGGCCAGGCGCCTTCCTGCCTGGAGACGCTGGCGTCGTCCACCGCGACGATGACGATTCGGTTCGTGTGCTCGGTGGTGCCGCGGATGCGGAATCGCAGGTCGATGGTCTTGAGCTGCTGGATGGAGAGGGCCCCGGAGACGTAGAGGATCAACACCAGCAGCAGGACGCCGCCCCCGACCAGGAACGACACCAGGGTGCTGCCCCTGCGCCGCGGTTTCCCTTCAGCCAATTCCCACCGCCTCCCGTGCATCAATTGTTGTGCACGGGCAGTGGAAACGCAAGGACAGGCTGGACCTGCTCGTCTTCAGGAACGGAAGGGTAGGGTAACGCCCGCTCAGAAGGGGAGGTGGGCGGCCTGGAGGGCCCGGAGCTCGTCGAACATCTCCCGGCACGCGCTCTCGTCGGGGGGTGAGCATGGGTCCTGGATGATGGCCTGAAGGGCGAGGTCGGGGTTGCCGGTGAGCGCGGACTCGACTATGAGGTCCTGGAGCGCGACCTGGGTGGTGATGTATCCCGCGATGGGATCGACGACGGGCGGCATGGTCTCGGGGTGGATCCCGTCGCCGTCGACCGTGGCGCCGACCTCGACGATGGCGCCCTCGGCGACGTTGGGAAGGTAGCCGCTGTTCGGTACGTTGACGGCCATGACGCGCGCCGGTGTGCCGGTCCACATTGCGGCGATAACGGGGACGACCTCCTCCAGGCTGCGTCCGACGCGGTGGTACGGTAATGGGACGTGGGTGGCGATGGCCCAGTTCGCGAGGCGTTCGAGGCGGCGGTCAAGATGCTCGAAGAACTCCACGGGTGGAGCGTGGTCGCCGGCGACGTCGAGGGCGAGGGGCAGATACTCCCCGATGTGGCTGTCGACCGAGCAAGGCACGATGCCGTACTCGCGGACCACGTGGACGACCAGTGGCGAGTAGAACTGGTCCGCACACGCCGCGGGGAGCACGAACCTGGAGAGCATCCTCACTAGTGCGACGGTAGGGCCGGGGTAGTCGAAGATCCGCCTGGCGAAGAGGTCGCGGATGTGGGGCAGGAGGTCCTCGCCGGTCTGGCGGTCGCGGAACTCGGTGAAGAAGGTGAAGTGGTTGATCCCGGACGCCTTCGCCTCGATATCGCGGGACCGCCTGCGCAACAACAGGGCGAGCCGGTACACGCCGATGGGCATCTCGTGACACATGCCGACGTTGCGGACCTTCGTGCCCCGGTTGACGGCCAGGGTCACGCGGCTCATCGGGTTCGACAGGTTGAGCAGGAACGCGTCCGGACTGTACTTCTCTATGTCGGCGCAGATACCCAGGGTGGTCTTGATGCTGCGCAGCGAGTGGAACACCGCACCCGGCCCACCGTTCTCGGCGTTGATCTGGCGGGCACCGTGCCTGTTGGCTATCTCGAAGTCCTGTTGCCAGTATCGGAACCGGCCGATCTCGGCGCTGCTGATCACGAAGTCCGCGCCTTGAAGCGCCTCGGCTGGGTCGGTGGTGCGGTCCAGCACCACGGGGGCGCCGTGGGCGGCGTTGAGCTTCGCCGCGAAGACGTAGGCGCGCCGGAGGCGCTTCTCGTTGATGTCGTGGAGCACCAGCCGGCTCCCCGCCAGCTCCGGGGTGTTTACCACGTCGTTAACCATGGACGGGCCGAACGACATCCCGCCCGCTCCCACCATCGTGATCTTCGGCGTCTGTCCCATCACACGCTCCTGCACTCGGGTTGTTCCAGCGGGACTCCGGCTGTCAGCTCCCGTCCGCCCCCAATTATAGAACTTGGGCCGGGACTTCAGCCTGGGAAGCGAGACCGGGCACTTGAGGCGGGGCTCTCAGCCCCGCATCAAATCCGGCCTGAGAGGCCGGGCTCAAGATCGGAGCGAGACGTCCCTGGCACCGCGAGGCTGACAGTGTCAAAGACTTGAATCTCAATAGTTAACTATAATTTACTAATATTGTATTTAGTCTACATAATTAACGGCCAGTGCGGGTTCCAGACCGGTTTTCGGGCGATTTTCGTTGTTTCTGATTCACCTGTTAACTGTTGTTGAGGATGTTATTCAAGTCTTTGACACTTTTCACGATCTTACAAACCATCGACTCACTCAGACCAGCCTGCTCTCCGATCTCGAAGAGCTTGTACCCGAAGACCAGGTTGGCCCGGCAGATGGCTTGATTCCGCGCTTCGGTCGAGTCGCAGCCTTCGAACAGCTCGGACAGCGTCGGTCGCCGTCTCTCCCTGACCCTGCAGGTGGTAACCGGCTCGCTCGAGTAGTACCTGGACTTCATCTCGGACTCGACCTCGGGCGAGGAACCGCTCACGAAGTCGATGTAGGTGTTGCGAGCCTCCCTCTTTTCGGTCGAGAACAGGGGCAGGACCGGCTGGACGCTCAGGAAACCCGGAGCGGGGGTGATCCCGGCGGTCGCGCAGTAACTGCTCCACGGCCAGTCACCGGGATGGGCGCAGATCCCTGCATCCACCGGATTGGTCGCGATGTACTTGAGGGCATTGCGGAACCTGTGCTCATGATCGATACGGTCGGACATGAAGTGCCTTCGAAACAGGGTCCCGCAACGCCTGTGACGCTTGTTGAACCTGTGGGTGTGGACGCTGTGAAGAGTCTGGATCCCTGCCGACAGGCTCTCGGCGTCGGTGTCGACGATCAGGTGATAGTGGTTGTCCATCAGGCAGTAGGCGCAGCAGATCCACCTGAACCGGTAGACGATGCATCCGAGCGACCTCAGGAATGAAACCCTGTCGAAGTCGTCCAGGAATATCCTCCGGTCGCCCAGACCGTGGGCGGCGACGTGGAACACCCCGGGGAGGAGGTCGCTCCGCGCTTCTCTTGGCATGGTCTCGACTCCACACTTTCGTTGTAACTCAAGCGAAGCATATCAAGCAATAGCATAGCAAGCAACTTGTTATATGTGAAAGGATTTGCTGCCGCCCCGGCCTTCTTGTACCAGGACGCCTGCCCGACCGCGTTGGAGGTCGAGACCTGGACACCGGACGGCACGGTCATAGACAGCTTCACGGTCTCGAAGTAGAGATCGATGATGGCGGACTGAAGTCCGCCCCCAACAGGGTGAGTCCCGGAAGCGAGACGGCGGACTGAAGTCCGCCCCCAAGCATTGGTCGTCAATGGCGGACTGAAGTCCGCCCCCAAGCGGGTGCGTTCAGTGCACCGAACCGGACACCGGGGGAGCCTGGCCGGAAAGCGGCTGCGCGCTCAGCGTCGTGTACTCCGAGATGACGATGGTCGCGGGCTCCTCCATGGTCGAGCACGTGCCGACCGGGGACTGCAGGGCCAGCGGAACGAGTACCTCTCCGTCCAGTGGCGGGACCAGGGCCTCGTCCACGTCGAGCTGGACGTTGCAGCGCAGCGGGTCCTGGTTGCCGAAGTAGAACTCCTTGAAGTCCGAGCGCTCCTGCTCGCTGATCTTGTCGGTCCAGTCGGATATGTCCGCGGCCGTGGGATCGACGGGTAACCAGCCGTAGTTCGGCAGGAAGAACTCGGCCCAGAAGTGCCCCGCGAAGTTACCCGTGAAGAGCTGCCAGCCACCGGTCGTCCGCGCGGGGATGCCGAGCGAGCGGCACAGGGCCGAGAAGTACATGGCCTGGGCACCGCAATCTCCGCGCTTCATCCTGTGCACGTAGACCGACTCGCGCTCACCGCGGGGCCAGGCCGCCATGTGGGGCATGTAGCTGTACCTTATCTCCTTCAGGATGTAGTCATAGAGCTTCTTCGCCGCCAGGTACGGGTTCTTCTCGCCGCCGGCGACCTTCTTCGCCGTGGCGCGGATCTCGTCCGAGATATAGATATTGCCGTAGGACCGCGTGTACTCCTTGTAAAGGGCGCTCGTCCTGTCGTACGTCCCCACGTTGGCGGGGTCCACCTCGAAGTTCTCCTGGTAGTGCGTGAACTGGAACTGGATGGTGATGCTAAGGTCACCTTCCAGCTTGTCGAGCGGGACCTCGAAGTAGGCGTCGGCCAGGTCCTCGGTCGTGGAGGGCGGCTGCTGGAGCCAGGTATCGGGGGTGACGGACAGGACCGTCACCGGGTTCTGCGGGCCCATCACGACCGGGAGTGGGAACCACAGCTTGAGAAGGCCGGTCTCCGGCAGCTTGTCGCGCGGGACGTTGATTGACTCGGTGCCGAGCCAGGTCAGCGGGTTCGAGTAGGGCTGCCAGGGCGTGGTGGAGGCGGTCGCTGAGGACTCGATGTAGCGCACCAGGTCGGCCACCGTCTGGGACTTGGCGGTGTTCATGTAGGCCACGTCGAAGTGGCGGGTCGCGATGTTCTCGGCCGCCTGGTTGAAGTAGTGGACCTTGCCGTCCCAGGTCATGCGCTCGAGCTCGCCGTTCCTGACCCAGCCGGCCCTCTCGGCCGCCGGCACCTGCGGGTACAGCTCGGCCAGCTTCCCCTCCACGTCGGCCTTCAGGTCGGGGTAGGAAGCCTGGACGAGCATGATGCTCTGAGCCTCGTCCCTGCAGTGGGCGGCCTGGGCGCTCCTGCCCTCCTCCTCGAACAGCTTCCGCGCGCGCTCGTACTCGGCGGCGGCCCTGGTCAGCATGGCCTGCTCCTGGAGGTCTTCCGCCTTGTTGAGCGCCATCCGGGCGGGCGACTCCCAGCAGCCCGCCGCCAGGACGGGCACAAGCAGAGCGAAGACCAGCAACAACGGCAGGGCGCATCGCGCGAACCGGGACTTATACATCAGACCTTCCTTTCACCCGCGTGGCCTCCAACTATATCGGCATCCCCCGGGAAAACTCAATGACGGAGGACACAGCGGCCGCGACCAGCCGCGACCATGGCGATTCAAGCCGGTTGAGGCCGGTGGACCGCCGGGCACCTGGTGTCGGACGTTTGCCTAACAATACTTCATGGGACTGCCGCTGGAGCCCGACACCCCCTGCGAATGGTGGATCGAGATAGACGACGTGGCCAGGAACCAAGTAGCCTTCAGGACGAGGGCTTGAACGGGGCGTTGACACGAGTCGCAGGCACTGAGTCATACTGCTGTTTATTCCGATCCGGCGAGGACATGTTTGAGTGTATTACGCGCGCCAGGCGGTGTCGGACGTTTGAATCTCAATAGATAACGCTTCTGTACGATAGGCAATCCTGGCAACTGGAATAACATCGGATTCGGCTCCGAGGGCCTCATTGAGGCGATTCTTGTGAATATGTTATGCTTCAGTCAACTGTTGTTGATTATGTTATTCAAGCGTCCGACACCAACCCCCGGGCGTGCTCTTGGCACTCTGATGCCCTCAGCGAACGCTCGCCCAGTAATCCAGGATGACGCGGTTGACGGCATGTGGTTGCATGAGGTTCACGAGGTGGGTCCCTCCAGGAATCTCGGCCATCACCGCGCCGGGGATTGCCTCTGCCATCTCCTTGAAAAGCCGGGTCGGGTCGTCGGGCGCACAGAGGAATTCATCCCGGTCGGTCGCGATGATAAGCGTCGGCGTGGTGATCCCTCCCAGTTCCTCGAGGGTGAAATCGAGCGTGTCGAGCCACATGTGCCTGACCGCGCGCAGGAACTCCACGCCCTTGTACGGTTCGGGCGTCAGGAACCTGCGCAGCATCACCATGGCCGTCGCGACCGGACTGTGCGGGTCGGTGATCGAGGTCATCTTCCTGACAGTCTCGTCGCTGTAGTTATCGAAGTTCCACGTGGTGCCGAGAAGCGAGATGCTGCGCAGGACGTCCGGATGCTTGATCGCCATGCCGAGCGCGGCGCAGCCGCCGTCGCTCCAGCCGACCACGTGCACGGGCCCGAGGTCCAGCCGCTCGACGAGCTCCGCGGCGTCATCGGCGAGCCGGCGGTAGGTCATGGTCTCGTCGCCCAGGGTCGTTCGCCCGTGGCCGCGCGCGTCCGGCGCTATCAGCAGGTGGTCCCGCGACAGCGCGGGGATCTGGCCGGCCCATGTTTCGGCGAACATGAACCCGCCGTGCAGCAGCAGCACGGGATCGCCTGAGCCGAAGCGGCGAAAGAAGACGTTGATGTCGTCGACGTTGACCCGCTGCTTGCTCGCTCGTGGGTGG
>JAHJCO010000045.1 GCA_018831265.1 Actinomycetota bacterium | reverse complement strand
TTTCACGTCAGCCGTTGCCGGCGAGCATCGTGAAAGATTACCTCAGACCATTTCTTTCACGTCAGCCGTTGCCGGCGAGCATCGTGAAAGATTACCTCAGACCATTTCTTTCACGTCAGCCGTTGCCGGCGAGCATCGGGTCTACTGCGGGCACTTCCCCTCTTTGCGGAGGGCCCAGGCTACTATCCTGCCGGCAATCTCGAACGGCCAGGGGCAGACGGGCTTGAGCGCGTAGATTGGCCAGACGACCAGCGGAATGGCCATCTTCTTGTTCCGCTTGATCGACTTTATGGTGAGCTTAGTTATCGACTCGGGCTTGGCGGCGGTCGCCATGAGGAACTTCATTCCCACCTTTACCAGCCAGCCTCCCGTTATCTGGTCGTAGAAGGGCGTCCTCACGATGCCGGGGTACACACAGGTCACGCCGATGCCGTGCCAGTACAGTTCGTAGCGGAGGGCTTCGGAGTAACCGTCCACCGCGAACTTGGTGGTGGCGTACGGCCCCCAGGTCGGGACCGCGAAGAAGGCCTGTCCGCTGGAGATGTTGACTATGTGCCCGGACTTCCTCTTCATCATCTCGGGGGCGAAGGCCTTGCACATGTAGATTACGGACCACACGTTCACGCCCATCAACTGCTCCCAGTCCGATATGGGGGCGTCCACCATGCAGGACATGTGGGCGATGCCCGCGTTGTTGATGAGGATGTCTACGGCGCCCCGGCGCGCGTGGATGGTGTCGGCCATGCCCTTGACCTGCTCCCACCTGGTCAGGTCCACGCAGAAGGTGTCGACCTCGACGCCCAGCGTCTCGGCCTCGCGTGCGACGTTGCCGAGCGCCTCACCGCAGATATCGACCAGGACGAGGTTCGCGCCCTCCCTGGCCAGCGCAAGGGAGGTGGTCCTGCCCATGCCGCTCCCGGCCCCGGTGACCAGCGCCCACTTGCCCGCGATCTCTTTCTGTGCCATCTCGACCCCCGTAGGTTCAAAGCGCTTCGATGCCCGGCCGGCGCGGCCGGCTCAAGGATTATATACCAAAGAAGCAGGCCGAACCGCCTCCTGAACACGCAGCCGGCAGGGCGATTGCCAGCACTTGGTCGGAGATTAATAATCCGGATCGGTGCTCGCCGAGTGGCTCCACTACCCCTCGGTGGGCAGGGCCTCAGGGCAGTGCCGGGCGATCATGTCCAGGACCAGGCCGGGCCAGGTGAAGTCCCTCATGCGGCGGCCCTCACCGGTCCGGGAATCGTAGTACTCCCAAAACCCCTCACGCCCGACCAGCTCGGCGGTGCTCTCGGTCACCCGCCGGGCCTCCTCCTCGAAGCCGTTCTCGGCGAGGCCGATGGCGAGCATCCAGTTGAAGTTGATCCATATGCAGTGCGCCGCCCAGAGCTTCTTCTCGACCCAGGGACGGAAGCCCGCGAGCTCGTCCTCCGGGTTGAAGGGCACCACGTACTCACCGGCGAACTCGTCCGGGTCGAGCAGGTGCTCCTTCACCAGCCTCGTCGCCCGCCCGGCGTCGCATAGCCCCGTGAACAGCGGCAGCAGCGAGGCAGCCGTCTTGACCCGGCTCAGGCGCGGCTGTGCGGCGTTCCAGCGGGGGAAGTAGCACCCGGCGCCCTCGTCCCAGCAGATGCGGTCGATGGCGTCGGCCATACTCCGGGCGCGGGACCGGAAGTTTGAGGCGGTCAGCTCGTCTCCGACCTCGGAGGCGAGCCGCGATGCGCAGAGCAGCGCCCTGACGGTGATGCAGTTCACGGTCAGGTCCTCGATGGCGAACCGGTTCTCGTCGAACAGCAACGTCGGGTCCCAACCCCTTCTATTGCAGAACCGGTAGAGCCTGATTGCGTACAACGTGGCATCGATGACCGAAAGGTCCCTGCGCGGGTCGACCCCCAGCGCCTCGAAGAACTGGGGGGACAGGTCCGTCCCCGCTTCCCAGGGGTGCAGTATCGTCACCAGGCCGTCGCCGAACAGGTCCCGCTCGTCGGCCAGGTAGTCCAGGCAGCGGCGGAGGTTCTCCCATACGGACTCGAGCCACCGCCGGTCCCCGGTCAGCTCGTACACCTGCTCGGCGGCGCAGACGTATGTGGGCGGATCGACCAGGTGCGAGGCCCTGCGCGAGTCGTACTCCCACTGGACGAGCCAGCGGGTGAAGTTACGGGCCAGGCTGGCCCTGGAGGCGGCCGGCGGCAGCAGGACCTCGTGCGGCATGTGCCCGTCGGGTGCGACCTGGGCGAAAAGGGTGGCGAGCTCGCGCGCCGCCTTCACCGGATCGAGGTGGCACATGGCGACCGCCTGGAAGCCGGAGTCCCAGGCGAACAGCGAGGGGTAGAAGTGGGCGTTGGGCATGTGAAAGTAGGCGTCCCCGGCCTCGACCTCGTTCGCGGCGTACACGCGAGCGGTCTCGGCCTTCAACCTGTCCCAGTCTCTTGTGGTCAATCCTGCCAATCGCCCTCCAGGCCACCACCGTGCAACCCCCGGCCCGTATGCATTATAGTATCGCTTAAATCAGGGCCGCTGAATCCGGGCAGCGTGAAATCTCGAGCCCGGGGATCGCTCCGGTCCATAGCTCGAGGGGCCGGAAACCGCAACGGAACCACCGCGTGAAAGGAGTGTCCCACCAGATGACAGACGGCGAAGAACTCGACGTCCTCAGCATCAACTCCATCCGGTGCCTGGCCATAGACGCCATCGAGCGCGCGAGCTCCGGGCACCCCGGGGCCCCCATGGGCCTGGCGCCCGTCGGCTACACCCTGTGGCAGAGGTTCCTCAGGCACAATCCCGGCAACCCCGAGTGGCCGGGGCGCGATCGCTTCGTCCTTTCAGCCGGGCACGCCTCGATGCTTGTCTACAGCCTGCTCTACCTGACCGGGTACGACCTGTCCCCCGAGGACCTCATGGCGTTCCGCCAGCTGGGGAGCAGGACGCCCGGGCACCCGGAGTACGGCCACACCGCGGGGGTCGAGGTGACGACCGGCCCGCTCGGGCAGGGGATCAGCAACGCGGTGGGGATGGCGCTGGCCCGGGAGCTCGTCCGCGCGCGGTTCAACCGCCCCGGCTACGACCTCGGGGGCTACTACGTCTACGTCATCGCGAGCGACGGGGACCTCATGGAGGGGGTCGCCTCGGAGGCATGCTCGCTTGCCGGGCACCTGGGCCTGGGCAGGCTCATAGTCCTCTACGACGATAACCACATCACCATCGAGGGCACCACGGCCCTCTCGTTCTCGGAGGACGTCGCCGGACGTTTCAGCGCGTACGGCTGGGCGGTCCAGAGGGTGAGCGACGCGAACGACGTAGAGGCCGTCGCCGACGCCATCACCGCCGCACGGCTCGAGGATTCGGCTCCCAGCCTCATCATGGTGCACTCGCACATTGCCTGTGGCAGCCCGAACCTGGAGGGCAGCGAGGAGTCGCACGGCGCGCCCCTCGGGGCGGACGAGGCCATCCTCACCAAGGAGAACCTCGGTTGGGCCTCCGGGGAGTTCTGCGTGCCCGGGGAGGTGCTCCTCAACATGCGGAAGGCACTCCAGCTGGGCGCCGCCCTGGAGGGCGAGTGGAACGAGATGATGGACTCGTACACCTCGGAGTACCCGGCCGAGGCCGAGGAGTACCGCAGGGTGACGGCCTGCCGCCTTCCCGAGGGCTGGGAGGAGCAACTGCCCGCGTTCGAGAACGGCACGAAGGTGTCGACCCGCGGCGCCTCGGGCAAGGTGCTGGCGTCGCTCGCCGGGGTCATGCCCGAGCTGGTCGGGGGCTCGGCGGACCTGGGCCCCAGCAACAAGACGTTCATCAAGGGGTACGGCAGCGTCGGCCGGGGTGACTTCTCCGGCAGGAACATCCACTTCGGCGTGCGCGAGCACGGGATGGCCGCGATCATGAACGGCATGGCCCGTCACGGGGGGATAATCCCCTACGGGGGGACGTTCCTGGTCTTCGCGGATTACATGCGGCCCGCCATCCGAATGGCGGCCCTGATGGGACTGAAGGTCGTCTACGTGTTCACGCACGACAGCCTTGGGGTGGGAGAGGACGGGCCGACTCACCAGCCGATCGAGCAACTGGCCTCCCTGCGGGCGATGCCCGACCTGGTCGTCATAAGACCGGCGGACGCGAACGAGACATCGGTGGCCTGGCGCGTGGCCCTCACGCGGAACGGGCCCACGGCACTGGCGCTCTCCCGGCAGGACCTCCCGGTGCTTGACCGTGTAGAGCTGGCGGCGGCCGAGGGGCTGCTCCGCGGCGCCTACGTCCTTGCGGGCTCGGAGGTGCCGGGCCTGACGCTGGTCGGGACCGGCTCCGAGGTGGCCCTGGCACTCGAGGCGAGGGCAGCGCTCGCGGCGGACGGCATCAACGCGCGCGTGGTGAGCATGCCTTCATGGGAACTGTTCGACGAGCAGGACGCCGAATACCGGAGTTCGGTGCTGCCCCGGGGGGACAGGATCCTGTCAGTGGAGGCCGGGGTGACCATGGGCTGGCGGCGCTACGTCGGCGATTCCGGCGACGTGATCGGGTTCGACCGCTTCGGGATGAGCGCCCCCGGCGGTATCGCCCTGGCGGAGGCAGGCTTCACCGTCGAGAACGTGGTGGAGAGGGCGAAGGCCCTCCTACGTTAAGCTCCTACCTCGAGCCCGGACTACTTGAGCCCGGCCTCTCAGGCCGGGATCGTCGTGTTCATGCGGGGCTGAGAGCCCCGCCTCAAGCACGAAACGATGCGGGAGAGGTAGCAGACCTCCTGACATAGAAGGATTCTGCGGAACTCACACCGCGGAGGTCGTAATGCGCCCGAGGCTGAACCACACGACGTTACTGCTGTTGGTGACCGCGCTTGCCCTGGTCGCCATCATACTCACCGGATGCGGCGGCGGCGACAGGACATCGTCCTCCGGCACGACGCCCGCTGGATCTACGACCTCGCCCGGGACGGCTCCGACCACGCCCTCGGGCGGCACTCAGCCGACCGCGCCGCAGACCGGGCCGGCCACCACACCTTCAGGGAACGAGACCACCGACGTGGAGGCCGCCAGCGCCGCCGCCGTGGCGGACGCGAAGGCGACCAGCCCCGGGCTCGGAGACCTGCGGGTGCTCGCGGTGGAGGTAGTCGGTGACTGGGCGAGGGTGGACATGCAGCCCGCGGACGGGTCCGCCGACAAGGCATCCTGGCTGCTGAGGAAGGTCGACGGCTCCTGGCAGGTGGTGGACCGCGGCACGACGCTGCTTCCCGCCGACCACCCCGACGCGCCCCCGTCCGTGTTCCAATAGCGCTCGACTGGACCGTCGTTAAACGGCGGTTGTCTATCGACATCCTCGGGAGAATCGACCGGATCTGAGGACGCAAACCGGAGGGATCTATGATCGAGGTCTTCAATCACACGGGATTCGGGGTCTCCGATATCGAGAGGTCCACCAGGTTCTACAGCAAGACGCTCGGGTTCTCAGTGAAAGTCGATGAGTTCGAGGACGATTACAAGAACATCGTCGGTGATGACGCAGCGGGTGAGAGTGCGAGGGAGTTCCTGCGTTCAACACCGTACGTGCCGGAGCGGATCAAGGTCAGGATGTTCATCAACCCCCTGGGCGGTGCGATGATCGAGATGGCCCAGCCGATCTCCCAGCCGGCCCACCCGCACGGGGAGCAGCGCTGGGGGGACATCGGGTTCCTGGGCATGGGGGCGAAGGCATACAGGCTGGACGATCTGCTCCCCGCCCTCGAGAGAAAGGGTGTGGGACCCGTAACGCCGGTGACGGCCGTGAAGGCAGCGAACGGCTCGACCTGGAGGTCGGCGTTCCTCCGCGACCCGGACGGGACGCCCGTGGAGCTGCTCGAGACCCCGGAGCCGCCGCATTACCGGAAGCCGGCCGTGGGCGGCCTGAGCCACCTCTTGATCGGGGTATCCGACATGGACCGTTCCGTCGACTTCTACTCGCGCGCGCTGGGATTCGACGTGGTCGCTTTCGACTCCGAGGGCGCGGCTCCCGCTCTCGACCCTTCCGACGGTGAGTCACGGGCCCGCACCGTCGTGCTCGAGCGGTCACGCCGGCCCGGGAACACCCTCCCCAGGGAGCCCGGCATGGTCAGGCTGGTGCAGGCCACCAGCTTCGAGGGAAAGCACTTCCAGGAAGGCATCTTCTGGGGCGGCACGGGGATACTGGAGCTCGGGCTGGAGGTCACGGACATCGACGGGACCTACTCCCGGGTGCTCGAGGCGGGCGCGGAGCCGTTCATCGGTCCGACGGGGATGAGGCTGTCGCGGGGGACCCTTGGACGCTTCGCCTACACGAGGGATCCCGACGGTAACCTCGTCGAGCTCACGCAGATGGACAGGACATGGTTCCTGCCGCCGGGGTTGATGGCATTCATGAACTCCCTGATGGTGAAGGTCCGCTTACTCCGCTAATACTGGTGCCAGGCACATTAGTCGAGAAGTATTAGCCCCGTGATCCCCCGAAAACGGAATCGTCTTCTGGGCTAATACCCGGGAGCTAATGTGCCTGGCACCATCTTGTATTTTATTAGCGGGACTCTTGACACCCTTCTCCGATGGTTATACCATTTTACCAATTCGGGTAATCGGTAAAACGAAACCGAGGTGGTGATGGGAGTGGAAGGATTGAGCGAGGCGGTGAGCTCCGGAAGCGTGGTTACGCAAAAGGAGCTGATGGAAGACTACGGCGCCGGGAACGGCCGTAAAGGCGCACTACCGGCCGCCGTGGTCTTCTGCGAGACGGCGGACGACGTCGTAGGCCTCACGAAGTGGGCGAGGGAGAACGGGCGGAAGATCCTGCCCGTCTCGAGCGCCCCGCCGCACGAGAGCGCGGTGGTCCAGAAAGAAGGCTATGTGGTGTGCGACCTGTCCCGCATGAAAAGAATAGTGCGGGCCGACAGGCGCAACCGCGTCGCCCTCGCGGAGGTCGGCGTGACCTTCGAGGAGCTGGACGGGGCCCTGGAGAGGGTCGGCCTGCGGGCGATGACCCCCCTGGCACCGAGGACGGGCAAGAGCGTGGTCGCGTCCTACCTGGACCGCACCCCCACGCTGGTCCCCCGGGCGCAGTGGGACCTCTCCGATCCCCTGCTGTGCACAGAGGTGATAATGGGCTCGGGCAAGCTCTTCCGTACCGGCTGCTCGTCCGGCCCAGGGACGCTGGAGGAGCAGTGGGCCACGGGTCAGGCACAGAAGAACCCGATGGGCCCCTCGGCGTTCGACTTCTTCAGGATCGTGCAGGGGTCCCGCGGCTCGATGGGGATCGTCACCTGGGCTTCCATGAAGTGCGAGCTGCGGCCCCGTGTCCACGAGCTGCTGATGCTCCCCTCCGACGACCTGGCCCCGCTGATCCGGATCGTGTACGGCATCGCTCACGCCCGTTGGGGCGAGGAGTGCCTCATCCTGGATTCGAACAACCTCACCAGGCTCACCGGGGTGCCGGGCATGCCCGCGTTCGCCCTCCTGGTGGGCGTGGCGGGCTTCGACTACCGGCCCGAGCAGAGGGTCTCCTACCAGAAGAGGGGAATCGAGGGGATCATCTCGTCGGAAGGAGCACGGGTATCACGTTCGATCGCCGGGGTGGGAGGGCGAAGGATGCTGCAGGTCATTACCTCCCCCAGCGACCCGTACTGGAAGGGCTCCCCCGCCGAGCACGCCGACGTCTACTTCCTCACCACAATGAACCGCGCGCCCGACTTCGTGAGCGTCATAGACGAGACCTGCAAGAAGGAGAAGTTCGACCGCGCGCAGGTGGGCCTCTACCTGCAGCCCCAGCTGGGGGGCAGGGTGACCCACTTCGAGGCTACAGTATTCGCTCCGCGCGAGGAGGCCGATCGGATGACCCGCGCGCTGGCGGAGGCCGCCGCGGCGAAGGGAGCCTACTTCTCCCGGCCCGCCGGGAACTGGGATGACCTGGCCTACCGCGATAAGCCGCTGCTGGTGGAGACCTTCCGCCGCACCAAGAAGATATTCGATCCCGACGGCGTGATGAATCCCGACGTTCTGTTCTGCAAGGAGGTGGTGTGAGATGCTCGGTAAGACCCTCGAAGACTACGAGAAGGACATGACCCGCTGCGCCCGCTGCTCCCTGTGCAAGTGGCCGCCGCTGGCACAGGTCAAGAGCATCCGCTACTCGCAGGTGTGCCCCGCCATTTCGAAGTACAACTTCCATTCCTACTCCGGCGGCGGAAAGATGATAATCGGGCTGTCCAAGCTGCGCGGCCGGGTGGACTACTCCGAGGAGATGCTCAACGTCATCTACCGCTGCTCGGTCTGTGGAGCCTGCGACATCTCCTGCAAGTACAGCCGCGACCTGGAGCCCCTGGAGATATTGCATACATTGCGCGCGACCTGCGTGAAGGACGGCGTGGCACCTCTGCCCGCCCACCGGCCCATACTCGACTCCATGCGCAACTACGACAACGTCTGGCAGCAGCCCCGCAAGAAAAAGGGCTCATGGGCGAAGAAGCTCGACGTGAAGAACGCCAAGGAGCAACCCGTGGATACGCTCTACTTTGCCGGTTGCACCTATTCCTTGCGCCCCGAGATGCAGGGTATAGCCAGGACCACCGTCGAGGTCCTGCAGAGCGCGGGCGTGGACCTGGGCATCCTGGGCGAGGAGGAGCTCTGCTGCGGCTCCCCCGCCTACACCATCGGCGACGAGGAGCTGTTCGTCGAGAACGCGCGCAAGAACATCAAGGCGCTCAACTCGCTGGGGGTCCGGCGCGTGGTGACATCCTGCGCCGGCTGCTTCGGGGTCCTGAAGACCAAGTACCCTCTTGTCGAGCCCGCCAACTTCGAGGTCGTAAACGTGACCGAGCTGCTCGCCGAGCTGGTCGAGCAGGGAAGGCTGTCGTTCTCACGCCCCCTGGACCGGACAATAACCTACCACGACCCCTGCCACCTGGGGCGCCAGAGCGAGACCTACAAGCCCTGGCACGGGGTCGAGCGCAAGGTGCTCAACCACCTGGTCATCCAGGACCCGCCCAAGGAGTTCAACAGGGGCACCTACGGGGTCTACGAGGCTCCCAGGAAGGTGCTGGCCGCGCTGCCCGGGCTGGAGCTGACCGAGATGGAGAGGATACGCGAGTTCTCGTTCTGCTGCGGATCCGGCGGCGGCGCCAAGAGCGCCTTCCCCGAGTTCGCCCTGGCCACCGCCCGCGAGCGTGTGGACGAGGCGGAGTCGACGGGGGCCGAGATGCTGGTCACGGCGTGCCCCTGGTGCGAGTCGAACCTGTCGGAGGGTATCGCCGACGCGGGCAGCAGGCTGAAGAGCGCCAGCATCATCGAGCTCGTATCGTACGCCCTCGGAGGAGGTGAGCTGTCATGACGACCGAGGTGGTAGAGACCGTCGACCTCCCGGAAGCCGTATACGAGGAGCTCAAGGGGATCGTCGGCCAGGACAACATCAGCCGCGAGCCGGCCGTCCTCGACACGTACGCGTTCCAGTACATAGCCGAGCTGCTGACGGGCCATTCCTACCTGGGGCGCCCCTGCGCGGTGGTGATGCCCGCGAGCACCGAGGAGGTACAGGCCATAGTGCGCCTGTGCAACCGCGAGTCCATACCCTACAAGGCCGTCTCCACCGGCTGGGGCGCCTACGGAGGGTCGCCCGCGCCGGGCATACTCCAGCTCGACCTGCGCCGGATGAACCGCATCCTGGACATCGACACCGACAACATGATCGCCGTAGTCGAGCCCTACGTGGTGGGGGCCACCCTGCAGGCGGAGGCCTTCAAGCTCGGCCTCAACTGTCACATCGTGGGGGCCGGCTCCAACACCTCGATACTGGCCAGCGCCACCAGCGTGATGGGACAGGGCACCACCGGCGTCTCCACCGGGTTCTCCAACCGTAACCTGCTGGGCTTCGAGTGGGTGATGCCCGACGGCGAGCTTCTGAGGGTCGGCTGCTTCGAGGACTCCGACGAGTGGTTCACCGGCGACGGGCCCGGTCCCTCGCTCCGGGGCATAATCAGGGGGTTCGCCGGCGCCTTCGGCGGGCTGGGCGTGTTCACGAAGTGCGCGGTCAAGCTCTACCCCTGGTTCGGCCCGTCGCGCATCGAGCTGACCGGGGTCACCCCCGAGTACGACGTAGAGATGCCCAAGAACCACATCGCTTACCTCATCGCCTTCCCGGGCTGGGAGGAGATGAAGGAGTTCGGCAACAGGGTCGGCGAGGCCGAGATAGCCTTCTCGATGTGCCACAACGCCCCCGCGCCGATGATCGCCGCGATGATGGAGTCGAACATGGCCTTCTACGACCTGTGGAAGGGCGGCCTGGCCGAGCACTTCAAGTACTCGCTGGAGGTCGTAATCGCCGCCCAGAGCGAGGATGAGCTGGCCTTCCAGGAAGGCGTCCTGCGCGATATCATCCGCAGGACGAAGGGGCGCGAGATAATCAGCTCGAAGAACGACCTGCGCTACTACGTCGACCTCACGCTCGGCCTGGGCAGGATTGTCCGGCAGGCCGGTCCCATGGCTACGCTTCGCACCATACCGCCGCTCGCGCAGTTCATGATAAAGAGCCTGATGGCGGGCAAGAGGCCCTCCATGTTCGCCAAGACCCTGTACATCTCGCTGGTCAAGCAGCACCTCAACGCGCGCGGGATCTTCCGCTTCGGCGGCTCCTTCTGGACCTCCATGGGGGCGCTGACCTCCTGGGACTGCTGCATAGAGAACGCGAAGGAAGGGGAGCAGATCAAGCGCAAGTGGATAGACGAGGGCGTGCTCATGGACGACGGGGCCGAGAACGCCTGGGGAGGCCTGTACGAGTCCGGCTGCTACGGGCACCTGGAGGAGCTGGGCGTCTACGACCAGTCCGACCCGATATGCGTAGACCACGGTATCGACTTCGTGGTGGACACCGTCGAGGCGACCATCAACAAGCACCTGGCGATGAGCCTGAACGCGACCGGGGACCCGTTCCACGCCTGGTACAGCCCGCACGTGATGAACTACCACGATCACGTGGCGAGCATCAAGGAAGAGTTCGACCGCGCCAACCTGTCCGACGCCTCGGTGTACATCAACAGGAGTATCGTCGAGTCGCTCATGAAGATGATCGAGGACGGCGGGGGCAACTTCAACTTCAGGGAGATAATGGACCTGGCCAACGACGAGTTCGTCCAGACCGGGCCCGGGACTGAGACGGAGGAGCTCGCCGGATAAGGAGGCCAGGCCATGCTTTCCGATGACGTCTTCCTCGAGCTGCAGGGGATCGTCGGGGCCGATAACGCTACACGCGAGCCCGCCATCCTCGACACCTACGCGTTCCAGTACATCGCCGAGCTGATCGTGGGGGACAACTACATGGGGCGCCCCTGCGCGGTGGTCATGCCCGGTGGCACCGAAGAGGTACAGGCGATAGTCCGCCTGTGCAACCGTGAGTCCATCCCCTACAAGGCGATCTCCACGGGCTGGGGCGCCTACGGTGGGTCACCGGCTCCGGGGATGCTCCAGCTCGACCTGCGGCGCATGAACCGCATCCTGCAGATCGACGCCGACAACATGTACGCCGTGGTCGAGCCGTACGTGGTCGGGGCCACACTGCAGGCTGAGGCCATGGGGCTGGGCTTGAACTGCCACATAGCAGGCTCGGGGGCGAACACCTCGCTCCTGGCGAGCGCGACCAGCGTGATGGGGCAGGGCGCCACAGGTGTATTCACCGGTTTCTCCAACCGCAACCTGCTGGGCTTCGAGTGGGTCATGCCCGACGGGGAGCTTCTACGGGTGGGGTGTCTCCAGGACTCGGGTGAATGGTTCACGGGGGACGGGCCCGGACCGTCGCTGCGTGGTGTCATCCGTGGGTTCGCGGGGGCGTTCGGTGGCTTCGGGGTGTTCACGAAGTGCGCGGTCAAGCTCTACCCCTGGTACGGGCCGCGCGCCCTCGAGCTCACAGGCGTCAGCCCGGACTACGAGGCGACCGTCCCCGAGAACCACGCCGTCTATCTCATCTCGTTCCGCGGGTGGCAGGACATGAAGGACTTCGGGAACATGGTAGGCGAGGCGGAGATAGCCTTCGCGCTCATCCATACGCCGGCGGCACCGGCGGTCGTGGGGGTTACGCGGTCCAACAAGGAGTTCCACGACCTCTGGAAGAGCGGGCTCTTCGAGCACATGAAGTACTCGCTGGAGGTGGTCCTCACGGCCGGCAACGCCGAGGAGTTCACCTACCAGCGCGACGTCCTCGAGGACGTCATCAAGTGGACCGGCGGCAAAGTGGCCTTGTGCTCGATCACGGGGCCGCGCTACTACATGGACCTGGCCGTCGCGCTGTCGCGCCTGGTACGGCAGGCGGGGATAAAGAAGACCCTCCGCGGAACCCCCGCCCTCCTGACGTACATGGCAACCGAGTGGCGTAACGGGCGTACGCCCGCGCTATTCGCGAAAGCGCTGTACCTCGGCCTCATCAAGCAGTGCCTTCAGGCCCGCTGCGTGTTCAGGCCGGGCGGCTCGTTCTGGACCTCGATGGGCGGCCTCACCTCCTGGGACTGCTGCATCGAGAACGCCATCGAGGGCGAGCGCATCAAGCGCGGGTGGATAGAGAAGGGCATCCTGATGGACGATGGGGCGGAGCAGGGCTGGGGCATGCTCTACGAGAGCGGGGCCTACGCGCACTGCGAGGAGGTCGCGTTCTACGACCAGTCCGACCCCGTTTGCGTGGAAGGGAGCATGGGGTACGTAACCGACACCGTCAAGGCCACCATCGACAAGCACCTGGCCATGAGCCTGAACGCCACCGGGGACCCGTTCCACGCCTGGTACAGCCCACACGTCATGAACTACCACCACCATGTCGCCGGCATCAAGGAGGAGTTCGACCCCGCCAACCTATCCGAGGCATCGACCTACATCAACAGGGGCATCACCGAGACCCTCATCAAGCTGATCGAGGAAGGCGGGGGCGAAAACCTGGACTTCAAGGACATATTGACGCTCGCCGACAATGAGGAAGCGCCCGCGGGAACCGACGCCGGGCGGCCGGCCGAATAGGGAGTCGGCGTGACAGGGTCGGTCCCGGGTGGCGAAGTGAGCCTGTCCGCCCCGGGCGAACAGGCCGTGGGCGGGCGCGAGGCCGCCAGGCGCAACTCCATCCTTCAAGCCGCGCGCGCTCTCTTTCAACGGTACGGTTACAAGAAGACCACCGTGGAGGAGATAGCACGCGCCGCGGAGATCACAAAACCGACCGTATACGCCTACTTCGAGGGCAAGGAGGACATACTACTCTCCCTGGTGGAGTGGGAGGGCCGGAGGGTCATCGCGAGGGGGGTGGAGTACCTCGACGAGGACGAGAGCGCGATAGAGCAGTTGGACTCGATGTTCATCTCCGTTGACAAGTTCCTCGAGGAGGACTCGTTCCTCAAGGGGATCGCGATCAGAGACCCGGACCTCCTGACGCCGGAGGTCATACGGGTCGCCTTCGACTTCGAGAGCACGATAATCGGCCTGGTGGAGAAGATCGTGGAGAGGGGCATGCGGGAGGGAGCGTTCCGCGAGGCGGACCCCAGGCTCCTGGCCTACGCGATAGTCAGGATGCACGAGGCGTTCAACTTCACCACCTTCTTCGAATTGGAGGGCTACGACAAGGAGAAGGTTGACGGGTTCTTCCTCGAGACCATGGCGGCGGTCCTGCAGCACACGGACCGGCCTATCGACATGCCGGACGGCCGGCGGACCCTCGAGGCGACCTGAGACCCCGAGATAACACAGCAGGCTCTTCTTCTTCTCACGGATAGAACGGCCCGCGATGGGAAAACATGGTTGAGGTTGTTTCTCACCCGGGAGAGTTTCTTCTTGCACATCTATAGGATTACTGTAATATAGATAGCCAACGGTCACTCTCCACTTACCGCCTGCCGGTGAGGAGCACAGGTGACAGGTACCTCGATCCGTATCAACGGCAAAAGGGTTTCCGTATACCCTGAAGCGAGGGTACTCGGCGCGGCGCGAGACCTCGGAATTCAGATTCCGACCCTGTGCGACCACCCATTGCTGTCACCCTCGGGGTACTGCGGTGTCTGCGTGGTCGAGGACCGGGCCAGCGGCACTCTCCTCACCGCCTGCAACACCCCGGCCGCCGCAGGGATGGACATATGGACCGACTCCCCTCGGGCGTGTGAGGCGCGCCGGCGCACCCTGGAGTTGATCCTTTCCGATCATCCTGAGTCGTGCGTCATCTGCGAGAAGGGGAACGCCTGCCGGTTGCGCGACCTCGCCTCCGCCGTCGGCCTGTCACTGACCAGCGAGAAGCACGTCGGCCGACTCTACGGCATCAATGACGCCAACCCGTTCATCCACCGTGACCTGTCCAAGTGCATAGGCTGCCAGATATGCGTCCGCGCCTGCCGGGAGATCCAGGGTGCCGAAGCCGTCGAGTTCACTGATCTCGGGGTCCGCGCCCGTCCGATGACCTCGGCCGACACCGAGCTCGCCGGCTCGGCATGCGAGCTGTGCGGGCTGTGCGTGAGCATGTGCCCCGTGGGCGCGCTCCTGGAGAAGCCCGGCCGGCACGCTGGGACGGAGGACGAGCGCAGGGCGGTCATCTGCCCGTACTGCGGGGTCGGTTGCACGCTCGAGCTCGCGGTCCGTGACAACCGCATCCTGCGGGTCTCCGCGGGCGTGGAGGGCTCCGTGAACGGACCGAGCCTGTGCGCCAAGGGCAGGTACGGGCTCGGCTACGTCGGCCACCCGGACAGGCTGACGGCGCCGCTGGTGCGCGAGGGCGGCGAGCTCGTGGAGGCCTCCTGGGACGCGGCCCTGTCGCGGGTGGTGGACGGCCTGGGGCGCGCCGTCGCCGGACACGGGCCCGACTCGGTGGCCGTCCTCGCCTCCGCGAAGGCTACAAATGAGGAGAACTACCTCATCGGGAAGTTCGCGCGCTCCGTGATAGGCACCAACAACATAGACCACTGCGCAAGGTTGTGACACAGCCCCACGGTCGCCGGTCTGGCGGCAGCGTTCGGAAGCGGGGCGATGACCAACTCGCTGGAGGACCTCGCGGAGGCGGACGTCATCCTCCTTACCGGCACCAACACGATCGAGAACCACCCCGTGATAGCGCAGATGATGAAGACCGCCGTTTTGTCGGGAAAGACCAGGCTCATAGTGGCCGACCCGAGGGACATCTCCATGGCACGGTACGCGACTGTCAGGCTGAGGCCGAGGCCCGGGACGGACGTCGCCTGGCTGAACGGGATGGCGAACGTCATCCTCTCGGAGGGACTCGCCGACGAGCGGTTCATCGAGCGGCGGACGGAGGGCTTCGACGCCTGGCGTGAATCGGTCGAGCGCTACGCACCGGCGGTCGTCGAGCGGCTGACCGGCATCCGTCCGGCCGACCTCAGGAAGGCGGCCCGCCTGTACGCGTCTGCCGACGCCGCCGCCATCTACTACGCGATGGGCATCACGCAGCACTCCACGGGCACTGACAATGTCAAGGCCGTTGCCAACCTCGCGATGGTGACCGGTAACATCGGCAGGCCCGGCACCGGGGTCAACCCCCTGCGGGGACAGAACAATGTGCAGGGAGCCTGCGACATGGGCGCTCTGCCCGACTTCTACCCCGGGTACCAGCGCGTGAGCGACGAGGCCGCAAGGGCGAAGTTCTCGAAGGCCTGGGGCGCGACCCTGCCCGGGACTCCCGGGCTCACGGTCACCGAGATGATGGACGCCGCCGGCGGCGGCGCCGTTACGGCCATGTACGTGATCGGCGAGAACCCCGTGATGACCGAGCCCGACGCGTCGCACGCCGCCGGGGCGCTGGAGAAGCTCGAGTTCCTGGTCGTCCAGGACATATTCCTGACGGAGACGGGGAGGCTTGCCGACGTGGTCCTGCCCGGCGCGGCCTCGGTGGAGAAGGAGGGGACCTTCACCAATACCGAACGCAAGGTGCAGCGTTCGGCCAGGGCCCTGGAAGCGCCGGGTGAGGCGAGGACCGACGCCGACATCATCTTCGACGTCGCCGCGCGCATGGGAAGCCCCATGCCCCGCCTCAGCGCGTCCGGTCTCATGGACGAGATAGCATCGCTCACGCCGTCGTACGCCGGGATCAAGTACTCCCGGCTCGCGCACGGGGGCATACGCTGGCCGTGCCCCGATACCAGGCACCGCGGCACCCGGATACTGCACGCCCGTGAGTTCGCGCGGGGCCGGGGCAAGTTCCATCCCGTCGAGTTCATCGAACCGGCGGAGATGCCGGACGAGGAGTACCCGCTGGTTCTGACCACGGGCAGGATGCTCTATCACTTCCACACCGGTTCCATGTCGCACCGGTCGGCGGCCCTGGAGGAGTACGTGCCGGAGGGCTGGGCGGAGCTGAACCCGCGTGACGCCAGGCGCCTGGGCATCAGCGAGGGCATGCCGATAACGGTGACCTCGCGCCGGGGCTCGACGAGGACACACGCGCGGCTGACCCCGCGCTCACCCCAGGGTGTGGTGTTCATGAGCTTTCATTTCGGGGCGGAGGCGGTCAACAGGCTGACCAACCCTGCCCTGGACCGTGAGGGGAAGATCCCGGAGTTCAAGGTATGCGCCGTCAGGGTGGAGCCCGGCGCGTCCGGCTGAGGAGTGGGATGTGGAGGTAGAGGGCCCCGGAAGCGTGCTGATAGAGCGATTGCTCGAGGAGAACGACAGGAAAGGGTTTCTCCAGGCCGCCGCGGTGGAGAAGATCTCCATAGAGCTCGGCGTACCGGCGAGCAGGGTCCGGGCCGTGGCCGGACAGCTCCGGCACTTCCGCTTCGCGCCCGGCCCGGACGGAGTCACCGCGATCTGCAGGGGACCCGCCTGCGAGCTGGCGGGCTCCTCCACGCTCGTCGAGACGCTCGGGACGCATGCCGACGTCCCGGTCGCTTCCCTGCTTGGAAGCCCCTACTGGCATGAGCCGATCCTGGCGGTCGTCCCCGGGCGCGAGGGGGCCGCGGTATCGAGGAAGGTCGAGGCGGACGCCGTCTCCCCCGATGAGCTCGCCCGAGCGCCCCGTTCGACGTCCGCCGAGCCGGCCACGGACCTGATTTCCGGCCGGGGCGGCATCCTCGGGGGCCTGGGAGCGCGAAGAACGAAGGCTGCATACCTCAAGTCGCACGCCGCGGAGCTGAAACGATACCTGGACCGCACCTCCTCGACCGACGTCCTGGAGCGTATCCGCGCCTCCCGGATCGTTGAGACCATGACCGGGCACGAGGTCGCCGACATGGTGGATTCGGTGAGGGCGTCCGCCGGGGGCTCCGCGATGATCGTCTGCGACACCGGGGGGGTCGAGCCCGAGAACGACGCCGGGCCGGTGCTCGCCTGGCTCGATCCAATGGGTGTCATCGAAGGAGTGCTGATAGCGGCGCGCGCGGCGGGGGCCCGGCGGGCGCTCGTCTTCGTGCCGTACGAACACGGGCGGCTCGTGCAGGCCTTCGAACGGGTCGTGGACGCGGTCGCCGGAGTGGATATCCAGCCGTCCGTCGAGCTCGCCCTGCTCTCCGGTCCCAACTTGATTCCCTGCGACCGCGAGATAGGTATCGCCGCGCTGTATCACGGCCTGACCTTGAGCGAGGCGGTGTCGCGCGCGCGAGCCTCGAGCGCCGGGCTGTGGGGAGGGCAGACCCTCGTCTCCGGCGCCGAGGTGTTCCTGAGGCTTTCGCGACTCGCCCGCGGATCGGGCCGTACGCCTGCGTCGAGGGTGATCTCGGTGGGCGGCTGCGTCAACTCACCGTGCGTCGCTGAGGCGCCGCTGACGGCGACCCCGGCGGACCTCGTGGCCGCCTCGGCCGGAGGTCTCCGGGAGGGCAGCGTCCTCAAGGCCATCCACTTCGGAGGCGTCTTCGGGGGGCCATTGAGGCCGGTGGCCCTCAAATCCCGGCTTCGGAGCCTGTTCGGCAGACTGGACGGAACGGGCAGCGGGCAGATGCTCCTCATAGACCGCGGGACCTGCATGGTCGCCTGGAGCGAGTATTTCACCTGGCTCGGCGAGCGCCTCTGCTGCGGGGCGTGCGTGGCGGGCAGGCTCGGGCCCGCTTGCGTGCGGCGCCTCATCGGCAAGATAACCGCCGGAAACGGCGACATGGTCGACCTGGAGGAGATCCGCGCCACGATCGAGCTGATGAGGGAGACGTCCCTGTGCCCGCAGGGGGGCAAGGTCTTGAACGCCGTCGGGGTCGCCCTCGAGAACTTCTACTCCGAGTTCGAGGAGCATGTCACTGAAAAGAAGTGCGCGGCCGGTGTCTGCCGGTTGTCGGGGGATTAAGGAGTCCAGATGAAGAGCATAACGACCCGGAAGCCGCTCGAGGAGCTCCTCGAGCTCCTTGGCGACGCAAAACGGGTCTTCGTCGTCGGATGCGGCACCTGCCCGACCCTGATCGGAACGGGGGGGGTGGAGCAGGTCGCCGAGCTCTCCGCGTCCCTGGCGGAATCCGGTAGGAAGATCGTCGGGACGATCGTCCTGCCGGTCGCCTGCGAGCCGCTGCCGTTTGAGGCGCGCGGCGAGTTCCTCGCCGTCGTGGATGGAGCCGAGTCCGTCTTCGTGATGTCCTGCGCCTACGGCGTGAGACAGGTGTCCGACCTCCTGGCCGTGCCCACACTTCCCGCGCTCAACACCATGTTCGTCGGTCGCGAGGAGCAGGGGGGCGAATTCCAGGAAGAGTGCAGCCAGTGCGGCGACTGCGTCCTGGGGCTGACGGGAGGCATCTGCCCCATCACCAGGTGCGCCAAGAGCCTGTTCAACGGGCCATGCGGCGGATCGGTGGGGGGCCTGTGCGAGATCGGCGGCGGGGTCCCCTGCGGCTGGCAGATGATCTACGACAGGCTCAAGGCCCTGGGCCGGCTCGAGCTGCTGGAGGAGATCCTCCCCGTTCGCGACTGGAGCAAGTCCTTCTCGGGCGGGCCCGGGCACTACTCCATGAACCAGCGAAAGTAAGAGGGTAGATGCGCTACGAGCTACTCTACGAGATCGCCAAGCCGGTCATCGAGGCCGTGGGGGCAGACAACGTCCTGCGCTCGATCGTGGAGAGCACCGCCAAGGGAACCGGCTCGAAGGGTTGCTCCATACTCACCCTCTCGGCCGACGGCCTGACGCTCGAGCACCTTGTCTCCTACGGCCTCAGCGACACCTACCTCAGCAAGGGCGAGATCGCCGTCGACGAGTCGATCGAGGAGCTTCTCTCCGGTACCCCGGTCAACATCATCAACGTGGCCAACGACCCGCGCATACAGTATCCAGAACAGGCCCTGCGGGAAGGGATAGCGAGCCTGCTCTCGATCCCGATCCGGGGGACATCGGGCGACATCCTGGGCCTCCTTCGCATCTACACGACGAAGGTTACGAAGTTCAAGAAAGGTGAGATGGATTTCCTCGTCTCCATTGCCGACCTGGGCGGCATCGTCCTCGAGAAGGCGAAAGCCTACGACACGCTGATGAGGCACGTCGACGACGCCAAGTGCGAGATCGAGAAGCTCGAGGACGACCGCGAGGAGTTCGTGCAGTTCCTCTCCATGGTGGCGCACGACCTGAAGGCGCCGGTCGGCGCGGTCGAGAGCTACCTCAAGGTGATGTTACGCGGGACCCCCGGCCCGCTGACGGAAAAGCAGGAGACGTGGCTCCGGCGCAGCATCGTGAGGCTCGACGGCATGCTCGAGCTGATAAGCGACCTGCTCGACGTGGGCCGGCTGGAGACAGGGCAGGTGGCGCCCGAGATGCAGATGACCGCGCTGGGCGAGGTGATGGACGACTGCGTGGAGACCGCGGACGGGCTCGCCCACCAGAAGCAGATCCGGATAGTCGCGGAGGTGGCAGGCGACCTGCCGGTCGTCTACGCCTCCGGCAAGAGGCTCGCCCAGGTCATCAACAACCTCGTGTCCAACGCCGTCCGCTACACGCCGGAGAAGGGGACGATCGCGATCCGCGCGGGCCTGGACGGTGACTACCTGCGGGTCGATGTCGAGGACGACGGGTCGGGAATAGGTCCCGAGGTCATGCCGCGGATATTCGACGATTTCTTCAGGGGCGATCACGACGCCGACGGCACGGGGCTCGGCCTTTCAATCTGCAAGCGTGTCGTGGAACTGCACGGCGGGAGGATATGGGCCGAGAGCCCGGCGCCGGGCAGCGACCGGGGAACCAGGTTCTCCTTTACCGTTCGTTTGAGGCGGACCGGGGCTATGGAATAGACTCGGAAGGGGTTTTGCGCGATGAAAGCGGGAACGAATCTCGAAAAGGTCCTGGAGGCCGACCAGTTCGCCGTGACGGCCGAGATAGGTCCCCCGAAGGGGGGCTCGTCCAAGGCCATAGAGACAAAGGGCGAGGCCATCCGGCACGCGGCGGACGCGTTCAACGTGACCGACAACCAGACCGCCGTGGTGCGCATGTCCAGCCTCGCGGCCTGCGGTATCCTCAAGAGGATGGGACTGGACCCCGTCATGCAGATGCTCTGCCGCGACCGCAACCGCATAATGCTGCAGAGCGATATCTGCGGAGCGGTCGCGCTCGGGATCGGCAACCTGCTGTGCCTGACCGGCGACCACGTGAAGTTCGGCAACCACCCCGAGGCAAAGGTGGTGTTCGACATAGACTCCGTCCAGTTGATCGCCGCCGTGAAGACCATGCGCGAGGAAGGGAAGTTCATCTCCGGTGAGGAGGTCGCGGGGCCTGTCCCGATGTTCATCGGCGCGGTCGAGAACCCGTACGCCGACCCGTTCGAGTATCGCACGGCCAGGCTGTCCAAGAAGGTCAAGGCGGGCGCGGACTTCATCCAGACCCAGGCGGTCTACGACGTGCCCAGGTTCGCGGAGTGGATGAAGGAGATCTGTGCCGAGGGCATAGACCGCCGGACGCACATCCTGGCCGGTATAATACCCGTAAAGGCGGTCGGCATGGCGCGCTACATGCGGGACTACGTCTCCGGAGTGGAGATCCCCGACGCGATGATCAAGCGGCTGGAGAAGGCCAAGGACGTCCGCGAAGAGGGAATAAAGGTGATCCTCGAGATAATCGAGGAGGTCAAGGTGATACCCGGCGTGCACGGGATTCATGTCCAGGCGGTCGGCTGGGAGGAGATCGTCCCGGAGATTATCGAGAGGGCCGGCCTGCTGCCCAGGCCGGCGCTCTAGGGAGGGGAGCGAATTGAGCGCGAAGATACTCGTTGTGGACGACGATCCCGATATAAGGGACGTGCTGACGGAACTGCTCGAGGGCGAGGGGTATGCGGTCGTGACCGCTAACGACGGTGCCCAGGGTCTCGAGGCGATCAGGGAAGAGGACCCCGACATGGTCATCCTGGACCTGCTGATGCCTGTCCTGGACGGGTTCGGGGTCTGCAAGCAGCTGCAGGACCCGCGCTGGTCGAAATGGAGGGACATGCCCGTCCTCATCCTGACCTCCGTGCGCGAGGAGGTCAGCCAGAGGAGGTACGAACTCGAGACCGGGCTGAGCCTGGACGTCGACGATTACGTCGAGAAGCCCATCGATCCGGACGTGGTCCTGGAGCGGGTTCACAACTCTCTGGCGCGCAAGGGCCTTGATGTATAATAATTCATCATTCATGAGCACAAGCGGGAGGACGGTATGAAGAAGGTACTTCTGGTTGATGATGACAAGGATTTCGTCGAGTCCACCAGGGCGGTTCTGGAGGAGAAATACGCGGTCATCGTTGCCTACGACGGTGACAAGGGGATCGAGATGGCCAGGGCGGAGAAGCCCGATCTGATCATCCTCGACGTCATAATGCCGACCGAGGACGGCTTCAGCGCCGCCGAGGAGATGAAGAACGACGCGGAGTTGACCGATATCCCCATCATGATGCTGACCAGCTTCGCTTCCCGCGGCGTCGAGACCAACATCCCGCGGAGCAGGGGGATGGAGCTTCAGTCCGAGGACTACATAGACAAACCCGTCGAGCCCGACGTCCTCCTGGCGCACGCGGAGAAGCTTCTCGCCTGACGGGCCGGCGCCCGTCCGGGCACATCTATACCAGGACCTCGTAGGAGGATATCTCCAGGGGCTCCCCCAGCAGGGTCATGCCCGTGCGCGACATGTTGCGGAACAGCCCGTCGAATATCGCTTTTGCCTCGTCGTGCAGGTAGTAGATCGGCACCGGCGGGTTCGACTCCTCGTAGAAGAACCCAGACCCCTGGGCCCCCCGCGGGTACACCAGTTCCGCTTCCGGGATCTCGTGGAGCGCCGGCAGGTCCAGGCGTTCGAACAGGTCCATGAACGAGCGCTTGATAACGCTCACCCCTCCGCAGAGCCCGACCTTGAACCCGTAGTCGATCAGGGCCGATATCATGGTGGTCGTGAGGAAGTGCCTCGGCAGCGGGTTCTTCCCCGGCCTCCGGACCGCCGTGAGCCGGCTTACCTCCCTGAGGAGCCCGCGCGGGCAAGGCTTGAGCGGGTCGGGCACCTCGAATCTGTAGTATATCGATTCGGTCGGAAGGGTCTCTGCGTCGATCAGCCGGGCGGCGGCCAGGAGCCGGTCGTTGGCGTAGGTGCCGAAGTAGATGCTGGAGTCGTCGTACTCGTCCCTGAACTCTGAGAGGTCCGGCGGGATGTAGCCCCGGCGCTGGTACTCCAGGCGCACGAAGTCCTTAACCTCGTCGAGCTCGCCGGCCTCACCGGCGATGGACGAGACGATCTCGATCCTCTCGCCGTTGTAATCTATCTCCAGCCTCTTGACCGGCTGCATCAGAGATGTGCTCGCTTTCCGCGTGGGGCCTTCCGCCCGCCCGCTGAACCGTCAGACGTTGAGCAGACTCGAGTCGAATGCAATAGCTACCCAGAACAGGATGCTCCCGAGCGCTCCTATTATCCCGGTGACCAGCCCGGCGATTCCCATGCCCTTGCCCCTGAGCCCGGGCTGCAGGGCCAGGTGCTTCAAGCCGATGGCATAGAAGACGATCGCCAGTGCCCCCAGGATAACGCCCAGCGGATAGAACAGCAGCGAGCAGATCCCGAGGATCATCGACGCGATGAAGAGCCCCTCGTTCCGGGCCGTCATCGGCATGTACCCCGCTATCTGCTGTGGGCTATACGGCAGGGGTGGGGGCGGCAGGTACGGCTGGGGCGGCACCTGCGGCCGACCGGGGACCGGAGGCGGGGGGGGTGCAAGCTGTGGACCCGGCACCGGTGGGGGCTGGACCTGCACCTGAACGCCGGGGACCGGGGGAGGCATGGGCGGGCGGCCATGGGCCGGTGGCGGCTCCTGCGGCGTGGATGCAGGTGCCGGAACGGGTGTGGGCTCCTGGGACACGGCCTGACCGCAGGTCGGGCAGTAGGCCGCCGAGTCGTCCAGTTTCGCACCGCAGTTCAGGCAGAACATGTAACCTCCTCTTGCAAGATTCCCTCAGACCATTTCTTGCAAGATTCCCTCTGCAAGATTCCCTCAGACCATTTCTTGCATGACGTTCGAATCCCATGCCCGGGCCGCAAACCCCGAGGCTTTTCCGCGCGTCGCGATTCTATCACAGGGACGCGATTAACCGGCTTTTAACGGCGCGCGGGATACCGCTTAATACCGTGGCGAGAGGATATCCGTGTAAGCCCCTGATCTGGAGGTGGGAGACTTGAAGAGATCGGTTACGGTCCTGGCGGCAGTATTCGTCGCAGTCGCGTGCATCGTCGCATCAGGCTGCGGTGGTGCGACCTCGACCGGCACCGCCGACGGCTCGAGCGCTCCCGGGATGACCGCCTCGTCACAACCGCAGCCTGCCGTAAGCGGTCTCCCCTACTACTTCTTCGCGGTCCACAACGAGCCGTTCAACAGGCCGAACGGCCGGGCGGAGATCGAGGAGGCCTACGGGGCCCTCCGGGAGATGGTCGCCCGCGCAGACTCCTGCAACATCAAGCTCACCCTAATGTTCTCGGCCCAGTGGGCGGACTACATCGCCGAGAGCCCAGAGCGCCTGGCGGAGGTCAGGTCCTGGAAGGCGGCCGGGCACGAGATGTCGGCCCATCACCACGGGGTCTGGCACGGCTCCTGGGACGGGTACTCGAGCTACCCCGAGGTCGAGGCGGACGCCCTGCGCGTCCAGCAGGGCCACAGTCCCCCGGAGGAGTACCACGGTACGCTGGACGACTACATGGCCCACCTGTACCGGATAGACCCCGGGATAAAGTCAGGGTGCCTGAACGAGGAGCCCGACAAGCGGGAGATGCCCGACCAGATACTATACGGCACGGGCTCGGGGCTCGCGAACCACGGGGAGCCGGGCGTCCGGGAGATGGACCCCACCCCTACCAAGGCGATAAACGACTTCATCACGGTAGGTAACGTCAACGGAATACAGCGCAAGTGGCTGGCGCACTACCAGGTCTACCAGGACGAGGCGTCGGCCCGGCAGGTCTTCGACCGGATGGACTCCGGGGCGTTCGGAGGGGTCGTACACAGTGTGCGGTCACAGGCCGAGGTGCTCTTCAACCTGATGGAGTACATCCATCAGCAGGACCCGCAGGGCCTCAACAGCCGGACCATGACAGGGATAATCGAGGGCGGGCTGCTCCCCGAGAAGACCGTCTCCGACGAGGTCATCAACCAGATGGACACCGCGCCAAAGGGCCCGCGGAAGGGACCCGGAGGACCTCGCCAGCGGTCATCCTCTCGATGGGAGGACGGCGGTCGCCTCACCGACTATCTTACTCTGCCCGTCCTGGTTTACGACCGCGAGCTCGCAGTCGACGAGGTTCTCCCCGTCTGCTGAACGTCTACGTGTGATCCTCCCCCTGCAGGTGATGGTCTCTCCGGGCCACACCTGGCCGGTGAAACGGATCTTGTAGCGTTTCAGGTTGCCGACTCCCAGCCAGTCGGTCAGCATCCGCGCCAGGTATCCACCCTGCATCAGTCCCATGGCGAACACCGACGGCAGGCCCACAGCCTTCGCGAACGCCTCGTCGGTATGGATGGGGTTGAAGTCCCCGCCGGCACCCGCGTACTTCACGATATGGGTCCTGGTTACCTCGAGGGACAGCTCCGGGGCCTCGTCACCTTCACTCGCATCCTCGAAAAACAGCTTCTCCTCGGGCATCTCAACTCTCCTTCAGGCCACGGAGGCCCGCTCGATGAAGACCATCCGGTCCTTCTGCACGACCTCTCCGTCCTGGTTCGCATAAGTAGCCTCGGTGGTGATGAGGGTCATCGCCCCGCCGCGCCTGCCCTCCTTCTTCTGGATGTCCTTGACCGTCATCGTCACGGTCAGGACGTCCCCGGCCTCGATCGGCCTGATGTACTCGTACTCCGACTCGCCGTGCACGCTCCGTGCCACGTCGATCTCCATCTCCGCCATGAGGTTCAGCAGGAAGTTCTCGTCGGGGACCTGGTGCATGAACGACGCGGTGTATGTAGGAGGCGCCGGCACGGCTTCGAACCCGACTCTTCGCGCAACCTCGATATCAGTGTAGATGGGGTTCCGGTCCCCGAGCGCGCGGGCGAACTCTTTTATCTTGCCCCTCTCCACGAGAAACTCGAACGGCGGGAACTCCTTGCCCACTATGGACTCGTTGACCATTCGCCTCACCTCCCGGCCTCATATTGGTTCCGCTATGCTACACCACTTCAGGTGTCAAAGACTTGAATAACATGACCAACAGTAGTTAACGGCTAAACGCAGAGGTCACAGATCTCGCCCCGAAGTCGGTCTCCTGACCGCTTCGGCAGTTATTGAAGTGGCCAGGTCGATTTAATGAGTACAAGAGTTAATTACCGTGATTCAAGCCTTTGACACCGCCGGCCGTCGTGCATCGCAGGTGGAAATTACTGGTGCCGATCCTCTTGTGGACACTGGCCAATAAATTCGATTAGGTCAAGGAGTCCATCCGCAGGGGCATGTGACATTGGCGTCGCAGACATGAAGGTGCTCTGACTCAAATGGGGGTCAGGCACGATTCAAGTCAGCCAGGTCGATTCGGCGGTCGCATCGGGCCGCACCACGACGCGCAGGTCTTGGACAGTCTACACTCACAGCAAGGATGCGACATATTGAATAGACTCCCGCCTGACCCCCTCCTCAGTCAGCTATCCCCCTGTCGCCGGTTCAAATCCCTGATAACGAGGCGCCAATACACCGTCATGGTTCAATTGCGTAGATAAGGGTTGACCAAATCTACCGTTATCGTGGTGCGAGCCGAGACGGGGTTTAACGGACCTGGGTGGTAGCCCGGACATCATAAAACGAAGAACTTTCACATCGACGTTCATATTGCCCCGTTTCAAGACCGGATTGCTGATAGCACGTGGCGAGAAGCAGGCAGGATACCGAAACCCGGCAGTAGTCGGTCGGGAACTGAGAAAAGAATTGAAAGGCGGGAGGTGGAGAACTCAGGCTGAGTTAGCTTCATCTCTAGGCGTATGCATGACACTGGTCAAGACCCTGTTGGCCCTCACCAGACTGGATCCGATAGTGGAAGAGCTGTTTGTTTCGCTCGGAGACCCACTCCCCGGAGGACGGCGCCTAAACCATCACAGAATGAAGAAACTTGTGCGACTTCCAAAGAATGAACAGTGGGTCGAAGCGCAACAGTTGATCGAAGAAGCGGGGATAGATCACAATTATTAATCCGCTGTTCTGCTTCTCTATTGAAGGCAGTGTTAGCGGAAGAGCATAAACATACGTGAATCAGATACCAGATGCTCCTGCGGTTTGGGCGACGCCTTGCACTCCCGTCCGGTACCTCAGGTAGATGGCAATACAGTAGGCGGCAACGCCGAGGGACGCGAAGAGCATGATGGCTACAGAAACCTTGGCCGCACCGGTACCCGAGATGACAAGGATGGAAGAGATGATCAGCAGGAAAGACCATATGGCTATGTGAAGGTGACCGTGTGAAGAGGCGATCTGTCTTTCTTCGACCTTGAGCTTTGCCAGGATAGAAAGGGCTGCTCCTGCTGCAATACCTGCGAGAATGGATAGAACGATAAGGTACGTAGGCGGCCTGGCGGGGCCCAGCGAGACAAACAAGATAGCCGCGACTACGGCCGCAATTGCATAGATAAGTAGTGACATAGGGGCGATTGACTTTTTCTTCATTGTCCACAGGACGGCGAAAACGATAGATGCCGCCAGCACTGCCAAGCCTATTATCTCAAGTATCCATCCCCACCAGGGCATGTCACACCACCTCTACGCCGGTTTCCCGCATCCCGAGCAGAACTCCTTGCCTTCTGACAGCGGCTTGCCGCAATCGGCACAGAACTCGCCTGTCGGTTCTTCCTTGATCTCGGGCAGGTCGACCGGCCGGTATAGGAAGTCTGGAGGCTCCCCGAGGACAGGACCGTCCTCTGTAAGCTTGTACCAGTTCCCATTCTTCACGGAGATCAACCAGGGAGCGCCGGACTCATCTATATAGAAGAGGCTTTCGAGTTTCTTGAAGAACTCGTCTTCCTCCATCTCGTCGTACAGGAGCAGTTCGACGAGGTAGTTGAAGTTCTGACGGATGGCGAGGATTGATTCCTTGCGGACCTCGCGTGCAGTCTGGCCTTCTGTTTCGTTCACTTGTTTCCCTTCGCCTTGCTTGTGAACTTGAGCCTTGCATTGATCGCTCTGATGCGAGTCTCGGCGGACGCCATCTTCTCGTTGGCGACGTCCAGCCGGTGCCTGGCCAGTTTACTGAGCTGGTCAGCGTCAACGAACTCCGCTTCTGGAGGCTTGGGCGGGAGGCCGTCGAGAATCCCGGTCGGGTCGTAGTCTGGCAACCTGTCCGGGCGGGTAGCCTGGTGATACGCGTCTTTTATCTCGTAGTCCTCTCTAAGCTCTCCTTCTTTGCCTTTCCAGTCCCAGTACTCCTGCTGGGCCTTCTCCCTCATGCGAATCAATTCTTCGCGACCGACCCCGTAGGTCTCGCGGAAGGCCCTGTAGGTATCCACCGGCCGACCTGCCGATCCAAGTGACGTTTCTCTTAAGGCATTTTTGTATTCGCGCGCCACGTTGATCCTCAGAACCGCTTCGTTCTCAGTGACCCCGGGGTTGAACACGTCAGCCGTGAGGATCTTGTACTCTGAAACGTCGATCTCTCCACCCTCGCGCATCCCGCGAATCTCATCCAGCATAGCCTGCTTTTCCATGCTCAACGTGTTCTTCCAGACCGGGATGAGATTATCCGGTATGTCGCCCATCTCTGCGTAATCCGCAAGTGCTGAAGGTCTTTTCGTCTCCGCGAAGGCAGACGTAGCGCTCATGGTGGCCGGGGCGGCGGCGGCGGCTGCGAACTTGGATGCGGCGCCTGCCAGCAGGATCGCCAGTGCTGCTGTTATTGTTGCCACTGCCCCCCTGGATTTCGCGTCCGATTCCTTCTTGGTGGTCGTCGTGGCGAGCGTCTTATTGCCATCGGTCTTCCCGGTGGTGCCAGCGGGGCCGAACTCGTAGCCCGCTTCTATGAGGGGGGTGAGGTCGGCGGTGAGCTTGAGCGTAACAGGGAAGGTGTAACTCGTCTTCTTGTTGCGACCGTTACCGGTAGTAGTTACCCAATCGGACCTGGCATTGTTGTCGTCTATCACTAGAACGGTGCTGCTGACTTCGTAATTCATTTCCGACTCACCGCAATTCGGAATGCTGCATATTTCGTGGAAAGAGAGACGGCCGGTAATCTGTCTCTCGTCTATCTTCCCTGTATAGGACCAACTCTGGTCTTTATGTCCACCAAGCTCGGCGGGGATGGTTCTTGAGAAAGTCCCACTAACCTCTGAATCGTTGACATCGACAGGTATGTATATAGGTGGGCCTTCTTTAGCCAAAACCTTTATCTTGAACCCCGTTTTTCCTCCTGCCTGTACGGCATCGGACATCGTAAAAAGGAGCAAGGCGGCTGGGACGGCTATTAATACGACAATCAGGACGAATAGTGGCACCAGGTTCAGAAGATATCTTGAGGTGGTCCTTTTCCTGTTCATCCGGTCCCCCAGAGCATGCCGCCGTGAGAGCTGTCCCGAACTAATAGCATATATCTATTCAGGAGAGCGGTGTAGACGTGTGCGACCGGTCCACAAATGCAACAAGTCCGGCCGTGAATACCCTGATCCCAGAGTGTCAACAACCATAAGGATGACTTTAAGGACTTCGTGGACTGCCTGCTCGTGGCACTACGCATCATAGAGAAGGCGGATTGCTGACCCCCACAGATGAGTTTCTATCGGGGGAATGCTTCCACCGGCGCTCCATGAGTCGCCGGTTCAAATCCGGTCCACAAAAAAGCCGACTCGGTAAAGAGTCGGCGAGTGGTCTATGGTAGCGGGGGCCGGATTTGAACCGGCGACCTCTGGGTTATGAGCCCAGCGAGCTTCCAGACTGCTCCACCCCGCATCGCTTCGTGGACTATATTGTCCTCAATTGCGCTGCGCGATGCAAGCACGCGCGTCAGTCAGCGCATCTACGTGGTCCCGACGGGGCAGATTTCTACGCGTGGAACGCACCCGCTGAGACTCTCGTACGTTCTACAGGGTGAACGGGCATTGCCGGATCGGTAGGCCCGCTCTTGAATTAACAAGAGTGAACTCTTGAAAACAGTAAACTTATCATTCAACAGTGCCGACATTATAAGTACGGCAGTTAACAGTAGTTAACAATAACTATTGACTGTTAACATTGGAAAGCGGGATAATAGTAAGTTGCCAACCGTATAGGGGATGGAGCCCGGAGGCCGAAAGCTCGAGGGCAGTTTTACTGTCCCCGGACGTATCAGGAATGCGGGTCGCACAAGGCGAAGAGGCAGGATGAAGCGGAAGACGACAGCGGGAAACAAGGCGATCGCGGGGCTGCTGTTCGCGGCGATCCTCCTTGTCGCGTTCGCGCCCGCTCAGGGACTCCTCGCCCAGCCCTCGGACCTGGCATCCAAGAGCCAGCAGGCCGCCGAGATAGCCCGCCAGATAGACGCGCTCGATAACGAGCTGGAGATCGCGAGCGACGCGTACAACAGGGTCAAGGTCGACCTGGACGCCATCACAAGTAAGGTCGAGGAGACGCGCTCCAGGCTGACCCAGATCAAGGAGACCCTGCGCAAGCGCCGCATCATCCTCAACAAGCGCGCGGCGACCATGTACAAGAACGGCAGGACGTCCATGTTCGAGGTCCTGCTGCGCACCAGGGATTTCGTCGAGTTCCTCGAGCAGGCCGATTACGTCTCCAAGCTCGCCGATAGCGACGCTGAGCTGATCACCAGGATCAAGAGCACTCGCGATTCGGTGGCGATGCTGGAGAGCCAGCTGGCCGAGCAGCAGCGCCAGCAGGAAGGCCTGGTCGCTCAGGCCGCCGCCAAGAAGTCCGGCGTCGAGCAGAAGCTGGGCGAGAGGCAGGCCCTGCTAAACAGCGTCAACCAGGATATCCAGCGGCTGCTCGCCGAGCAGGCGCGGATCCAGGCCGTCACCGACGCCGCCCTGAACCAGCAGGCCGAGCAGACCCTGGCCGATATCCCGGAGGGCAGCCTGGCCAAGACCTGCATGCGCTACCTGGGCGTCGTATATCACTGGGCCGGCGAGGGCCCGGGCCGGTGCCCCACGGGGGTGCACCGCATCTGCTTCGACTGCTCGGGGCTGATGCAGTACGTCTACAAGCTGCACGGCATAAAGATCCCCCGCACCGCCGACGTGCAGTTCTACCACGGCATCAAGGTCTCACGGGACAAGGCGCGTCCGGGCGACATGGTTTTCTTCGGGTCCCCGATCCACCACGTGGGCATGTACATCGGCAACGACATGTTCATCCACGCTCCACGGACCGGTGACGTGGTGAAGATCACCAAGCTCTCCTCCAGGAGCGACGTGGCCGGCTTCGCCCGCTACGCGCGTTGAGAGACGGCCCCGCGGCCGTCGACCCGGAGGTTCACTCCAGAAGCGTTTCATGAATCCCGGCGCATGACGTATCCGGGGCGGCCGTATTTTCGTTTGAACCGGCGATGCCCGATAGCACCCGGAGTCGTATCGTATGATTGGAAAAGGAACAGGCCGCCATCCGGCGCGAATGTTGCCCGCGTTGCTCGTGCTCGCGTTCGTCGCGGCGCTGCTACTGCCCGGGTGCGGGTCGGGCGGCAAACCCGCAGGCTCTTCCGCTCCATCCACCGGTCCGCAGGCGGGAGGACCGTCGTTCAGCTTCATCGTCTGCGGCGATCCCCAGAACAACTACGAGGTGTTCGACCGGGTGCTGGCCGCCGCCCGCTCCGTCGATTTCCTGATAATCGCCGGTGACCTCACCGGGAGCGGGACCGACACCGAGTTCGAGAACTTTGTCTCCCACATGGACACAAGCGGGGTGAAGTACTACGCCGTTCCGGGAAACCACGATATCGCGACCCAGCCGCTGGATGAGGGCTACGTGCCGTACATAGGCCCCGCCCATCAGTCCTTCGACCACAAGAACTGCCATTTCCTGCTGCTGGACAACTGCAACCAGGAGCTGGGTTTCTACCCCGCCGAGCAGGAGTGGGCGCGGCAGGACCTCGCGGCCGCGCGGAAGAGGAAACCGGACCACGTCATCGCGGTCGCCCACGTGCCCCCGGGGTTTCCCTACTCGGCCAAGGCCAGCGCCTCCCAGATACCGGGCCTGGACAACAACCACGAGATGGTGCCTCTCCTGGCGGAGGGGGGTGTCGAGGAGCTGTTCTGCGGGCACGTGCATACCTACATGGAATCCACGGACGAAGGGGTGCTGGTCACGATCACGGGCGGGGCGGGCGCCCCGCTGCTGGGAACCGGCTCCTACTACAACTACGTCCAGGTCGATATCAACGGACGACAGCGCACCCAGAAAGTTGTTAGAATCTAGTTGAGTCATGGCAAAAAAGAAGTCCTCAAGAGATATCAAGAAGCTGCTGGAGGATGCGTTCGGTGAGCCTCCGGGCTCCGAGCTCGGAAAGCCGCTGAGGGAAGGCGCCGCGCTGCAGGCGACGGTGGAGGGCGAGACGTTCTCGCTCACGAAGCGGAACGGGCGGCTCGTCGTCACCGAGGGAGGGCTCGTCAGTCCCGATATCACCGTCGACCTCAACAGGGCCGCCTGCGAGTACATGGCCGCCTCCGACGAACTGGAGGAGTTCGTCTCCCGCGCCAGGGAGTGCATCAAGCGCCAGCGCGACGGCTGCTACATGGACTACGAGTTCAACGCCGGCTACTCACGCCTGATCATGCGCGGCTACCTGGACTTCGCCAGGAGATTCGGCATCATCTAGGGTCAGGCTCAATTCAATTTCAGCTTCAGGTCCGCCCGACCTGTGTGGTGTGAATTGAATTGTGCCTGACCCCTTTTCATGACCCCTTTTCAATTCAATGTCAGCTTCAATGCCGGACAACCTGTATGGTGTGACTTGAATTGTGCCTGACCCCTTTTCCAGTCAAGCAACTTGCACGGTGTGACTTGAATCCCGCCTGACCCCGATTCTAGTCGCGTGACTTGAATTGTGCCTGACCCCTTTTTCAGTCACTGGCCGGCCAGTTGCTGTAGCACGTCGTTTAGCTGCTTGAGGTACTGCCCGTAAGCCGTCCAGTCCCCCGCCTTCTGCGCCTCCACCGCCTTGTTGTAGAGGTCGAGCGCCTGCGCCGCCAGGTCCGCCTGTGGGGTGGTCGGCTGCCCCGTCGGGGTGGGCTCCACCGCCGAGGGCGCGCCCGCGAACATCCTCAACAGCGCCTGTTCCAGGGTCGGCTCCATCACCACCTGCTGCCCGTAGACGAGTACCACCCGCTTTATCTGCGGTATCTTGATCTGCGTGGCCTGCAGGTAGAGAGGCTCGATGTAGATGATGGCCTGCTCGATCGGTATGACAAGCAGGTTCCCCCTGACGACCTGGGAGCCCTCCTGTCTCCACAGGGACAGTTGCCGGGAGATCTCCGGGTCCTGCTCGATGCGGCCCTCGATCTGCTCCGGCCCGTAGATGAGCTTTCCCTTGGGGAACAGGAAGTTCACCATCTGGCCGTAGTGCCCGGGGTCCATCCGCGCCGCCAGCCAGGAGATCATGTTCTGCTTGTTGTGGGGCACGAACGGCAGCATGAGGACCATTTCCTCTTTCTGCTCGCCGGGGATCTTCATGATGACGTAGTAGGGGACCATATCCACGTCCTGGCCGTCCAGGGTCTCCTTTGGAAAGTCCCACTCGTCCTCCTTGTTGTAGAACTCCCTGGGGTTGGTCATGTGGTAGGTGCGCAGCATGTTGGCCTGGGCCACGAAGTAGTCCTCCGGGTAGCGAAGGTGGCGCACCAGGTCCGCCGGCATCTCCTCGAACGGGGAGAAGATGGAAGGGAAGATCTTGCGGTATGTCGCGACCACCGGGTCGCCCGGGTCGATTATGTATAGCCACACCTTCCCTGTGTAGGCGTCGATCACGGCCTTGACGGAGTTACGGACGTAGTTGCCCAGTCCCGGGGTGGGCTGGGAGTACGGGTAGGTCTCCGCGGTCGTGTACGCGTCTACGATCCAGTATAGCTTGCCGCTGTCGGCGACTACCATGTACGGATCCCGGTCGAAGCTGAGGAACGGCGCGCACCGGGCGAGCCGTGTTCTTATGTTCCTGAAGTACATGACCTGCGATTCGTTTTTAACCTGGCCCGAGAACAGCAGGTTGATGTCGTGGAACCGGATAGTGAAAAGCAGCTTCCGCCAGATCGAGTTGACCTTCACCCCGCCCCGGCCCTTGTAGATGCTCGTGGCCTGCCCCTCACCCCTCGGGTAGTTGAACTCCTTCTCCGTGGTGTCTACCACCACGTAGTCCTCGGAGAGCTCCCCGAAGTAGATGCCGGGCACCTTGTTCTGCACGTTGGTCGGGCCAGTGGGGGGGATATCGCTCAGCATGTAGGCTGGGTTGCCCTCATTCGTCACGTCGTTGGAGGGGTTCATCACAACCCCGTATCCGTGCGTGTATATGAGCGTGTTGTTGATCCAGGTGCGGGCCGCCGTGGGAAGGTTGGACTGCACCATCTCGCGGGCGGCGATCATTGTCTGCCTGTAGGTGCCGTTGACGTCGTAGCGGTCAACGTCCACGTCGTTGAACTTGTAGTACTGGCGGATGGACTGTAGCTGCTCGTCGGCGTTGAGCAGGGGACGCGGGTCCCACAGCCTGATGTTCTTGACGGTCGCCTGGTTGCGGTCGATGGACGCCTTGGTGAGGTCCGGGACCGCCGCGTACGGAGTCGCGTCGACCTTGTCCAGGTTGTATGCCTTGCGGGTGAACGCGATGTTTCGTTCGAGGTAAGGGGTCTCGCGCGTGAGCTCATTGGGCTTCACTCCCCACGCCTGGACCAGCGCCGGGTACACGGTGCCGGCCAGCAGGGCGACCACCACCAGGGCCCCCACGGTGACCGCTGGCACTATCCAGCCCTTGTACCAGATGTTGGCCAGCAGGGCCACGGCGCATATCAGAGAGAAGACCAGCATGATCCACAACGCGGGGATCTGGGCCTTGACCGCCGTGTAACCCGCGCCGTAGACAACCCCCGTCTTCCTGAACAACAGCTCGTACATGTTGAGGCGGTAGGACCATGCCTTAATGAGGAAGAGGATGGCGAGCAGCACCGACAGGTGGGCCTTCACGTGCGGCGTGAACATATCGGGGCCGCGCTTCAGGCGGATCCCCCCGTCGAGCACGTACACCACCGCCGTGACTATGAAGACGAAGATCACGGCGCCCAGGAGCCAGTCAACCAGCGCGCGCAGGAACGGGTAGCTGAAGACATAGACGCTGATGTCCTTGCCGAAGACCGGGTCGGTCTGCCTGAAGCTCGTGTGATTGAGGAACTTGAGCACCAGCTCCCAGCGCGGCGCCCAGCTCAGCCCGGCGATGAACGCCGCGATCACCGCGATCAGCACAAGGACCCACCCCACCGCCTTCTTCCAGACGGCGCGCGCCTTCGTCATGACGGCCTCCAGGGGCGAGCCCTCCAGGTCCAGCTCCTGGGCCGGTGGTATCTTGCGGGCCAGGAATATGTTCCCGTACAGCAGCAGGAAGAAGAACGTGCCGAACACCACGACCATCAGGATCTTCGCGATGATCGTCTTCCAGAACAGGTTCTGGAAACCCAGCTGGTTGTACCACAGGGCATCGGTGTAGAAGATGGCGAACGGGGTTATCACCGCGAAGAACAAGATGATGAGCGCCAGGAGGATGATGATGAGGACGCGCCTTTTAGTAAAAGAGCCCTTGAACCTGTCCTTGAGCTTCGAGAGCTTGACCTCCTGGAGCTTCTTGGCGAAGTCCTCGACGTTGGAATTCATCGGCATAACTTGGACCTCCTGGCCGGTTTTATCAGTTCCCGGATAGAGCCCTGTACGCTTCCACGAGCCGCGGCAGCACCTCGCCCGCCTTGCCCGTCAGCCGTACGTCGGCGATATCGTCGAACGCCGTCTCCGCGATGTTGACGAACACCAGCTCGGTGTGGCTGCGGTGCGCGTATGTCGGTAGTGAGGCCGCCGGGAACACCTCGAGTCCCGCGCCGACCACCAGCATGACGTCGCAGGCGGTTGCCAGCTCGATGGCCCGGTGGAGCACGGGGGCGTTGAGCGGCTCGCCGAACAGCACCACGTCGGGCTTTATCACCCCTCCACAGCTCTTACAGTGGGGGATTCGCCCGTCGGAAGCCAGCTCCTTTATCTCCTCGAACTCGTGCCTGGTGTAGCAGGTCAGGCATGTGCCGGTCCGGTACGTCCCGTGCAGCTCCAGGACGTCCGTGTTGCCGGCCCGCTGGTGCAGGTGGTCGATGTTCTGGGTGATCACCGCGTCGCACTTGCCGAGCTGCTCGAGCTCGGCCAGCGCGCAGTGCGCGGGGTTGGGCTCGGCGTTCTCCAGCAGGGGGTTGAGCTCCTCGGCCATCTCCCAGAACCGGCTGGGATCGTTCACGAACGACTCGAATGTCGCGTACACGGAGGGGTCGTAGCGGGTCCACAGGCCCCCGGGGGAACGGAAATCGGGTATGCCCGACTCGACCGAGATCCCGGCGCCCGTGAGGGCGACGACCTTTCCGGCCGCGTCGAGTATCCTCGCAACTCTCTCGATCTCGTCGCTCAACCGACCTCCTTCGACACACCCGCCAAGTTTAACACAGGGGGTAGACGGGAAAGGCGTCTGCGAGCTCTCGGGCTCGCGAGCGTACACCGGCGAGCGCGGACTCCGAGTCACGCTGCTTGAGCGCGGTGGAGATCATCGCGCCCAGCTCCTCCATCTCGGCCGGGCCCATGCCACGAGTGGTGACCGCGGGGGTCCCGATCCGGATGCCGCTGGTCACCGTGGGGGGGGTCTCGTCGTACGGTATCTCGTTCATGTTCGCGCAGATGCCCACCGACTCCAGGACCGCCTGCGCCTCCCTGCCGCTTGTACCCTGCGGGCGCAGGTCCACCAGGAACAGGTGGGTCTCGGTCCCTCCCGACACTATCCTGAACCCCTCTTCGGCCATCTTCCCGCAGAGTGCCTTCGCGTTCTCGGCGATACGGTGCTGGTAGCTCCTGAACCCGGGCGCCATCGCCTCCTTGAAGCACACCGCCTTGGCCGCGATGACGTGCATCAGCGGCCCGCCCTGAGTCCCCGGGAACGCCGCGGCGTCCACGTGATCGGCGTGCTCCTCCCTGCAGAGCACGAAGCCGCCCCTGGGCCCGCGCATTGTCTTGTGGGTCGTGCCGGTCACGAAGTCGCTCACCGGCACCGGGTCGGGGTGCACGCCGCCCACCACCAGGCCGCCGAAGTGTGCCATGTCCACCATGAGCATCGCACCCACGGAGTCGGCTATCCGGCGGAACGCCTCGAAGTCAATCGCGCGCGGGTAGGCGCTCGCCCCGGCCACGATTATTCGTGGCTTCTCGCGGCGGGCGATATCGGCCACCCGGTCGTAGTCCAGCATCTCGGTCTCGCGGTCCACCCCGTAGTGCACGGCCCGGTAGAACATCCCGGAGTAGTTGGCCGCCGAGCCGTGGGTCAGGTGGCCGCCGCATCGCAGGTCCATGGCCAGGATGGTCTCGCCCGGTTTGAGCGCGGCCATGTAGGCGATCATGTTGGCCTGTGCGCCGGCGTGGGGCTGGACGTTGGCGTGGCCGCAGCCGAACAGCTCCACCGCCCGCGCGATTGCGATCGCCTCGGCGTCGTCGGCCGGGCCGCAGCCCGGGTAGTAGCGGCGCCCGGGGTACCCCTCGGCGTACTTGTTGGTCAGCACCGAGCCCTGCGCTTCAAGCACGGCGCGCGAGGCGTAGTTCTCGGACGCGACCAGGTTTATTACCTCTCGCTCCCGCTTCAGCTCACCGTCCACCGCGGCGAAGATATCCGGATCGAATCGCTCCAGCTCGGAGCCGCCCTCGCCATGGTCCAACTCAGGCCTCCTTCATGTATTTCCGCTCGACATCGCGTATCTTGCCCAGCCTGCGCTCGTGGCGCGAGGCCTCGCCCTCGTACTCCGCGTCCAGGAAGGCGTGTAGTATCCTCTTCGCGGCCTGGGGGTCGACTATCCGCGCGCCCATGGTGAGGACGTTCGCGTCGTTGTGCAGGCGGCAGTACTCCGCGGTGTACGGCTCGTTGCAGGCCGCCGCCCTCACGCCCGGGACCTTGTTGGCCACCATGGCCATGCCCGCCCCGGTCCCGCACACGAGCACCCCGCGCCACGCCTCCCCCGTGCTCACCGCCTCGGCCACCGCGAGACCGAAGTCGGGGTAGTCGCACGACTCCTCGCTGTCGGTCCCGAAGTCGACAACGGTGTAACCGCCGGAGACGAGCTCGTCCTCCAGCGCCTCCTTCAGCAGGAAACCGGCGTGGTCGCTCCCTATGGCTACTGTTCCGCTCATGGTAAAAACATTCACCCCCACCCCGACCCTCCCCCCTCGAGGGAGAGGGGGAAATCGGCCACCCCGGACGGAATTCAACTGGATTCTATCATTCCATTTCCCGGCCGCCGAACATCACGTCCAGGACGTTGCAGACCGGTCTCTCCAGGCGGCACGCCGCCCACTCGTAGAAGTCCCGGGCCCGCCCGTACGGGTCCTCCACGTCGTAGGCTCCGGGCTCCAGTAGCCAGAGGCCCTCCCGCTCCACCTCGCCAAGGGATTCCAGGAGAAGCCCCAGGCGCTCTTTCGGCCCGCCGGCGCCGCTCAGGCCCCCCGGCCCGGCCCGGAGGTTCCCCGCGACCTCCGCGGCGCGAAGGAGGTTGTGAACGTCCGCGGCCGGCGCGATCGAGCGGGCATGGCGGGTCTGCCTGTCCTCCATGGTCAGGACCAGTGAGCTCTCCTCGAGCATCCCGCGCTCCACGTCGCGCGCCCTGTGCGCCTCTATGTCTATCCCCCGGGAGGCCATGACGGCCGTGGCCTCAGCCGTCGGGCCCTCCCCCACCAGGGCGCTGACCCCCGCGGAGGCCACCGTGACCTCGCCGGCGGTCCCCGGGTAATCCTGCTCCAGCCAGTGCTTTGCCAGACCCTCGGCCATGGGGCTGCGGCAGATGTTGCCGGTGCAGACGAATAGGAGTCCCAACCTGCTCTCAGGGGCCACCGAGGGCCTCCCGTATCTCACGCTCGCTCAAGGCGCCTTCGCGGAGCACTCGAGGAGTGCCCGTGAGGTCCACCACCGTCGACTCCACCCCGCCGTCGCAAAGCCCCTCTTCCACCACGAATTCCACCGCCTCCAGTATGGAGGGGACCACCTCGGATCCCGAACGCGGCGCGTCCTCGCCCGGCGGGTTGGCGCTGGGGACCACCAGCGGCCAGCAGAGGTCCAGCACGTCGAGCATGAAGCGGTTGTCGGGCACCCGCAGGCCGACCGACTCCTTGCCCTGGAACGGAAGCTCGATGTTCTTCCTGCGCGGCAGCACCAGCGTGAGGGCTCCCGGCCAGAACGCCTCCATCAACGCGGAGGCCTCCGGGCCGTCCGTGATCGCGAGCCGGGACGCCTCCTCGACCCCGGGAACGTGCAGGGGCAGCGGCCTGTCCGCCGGCCTCACCTTGATCTCCATGACCCGCCCGACCGCTTCCCGGTCCAGCGCGCAGGCGGCGATCCCGTACACCGTGTCGGTCGGCACCACGCCGACCCTCCCCTCCCTCAGAAGAGAGGCGACACGCTCTGCGGCCTCCGGTCCACGTCCGCCTCGGAGCTCGATCCGCTCCGCCCTGTACATGCTGCTCATGGCTTCTTAGCCCGTACGACCCTGGGGCGTCCGTTCAGGTCGTCGAAGACCTCGACGTCCGCCCATCCACCGCCGGCGAGCAGCTCCAGCACCGCGTCTCCCTGTGACTCGTCGATCTCCAGGAGCATCCATCCGCCTTCCCGCAGCAGCGGAGGCGCCCCCGCGACGATGACCCTGATGACGTCCAGCCCATCGGTCCCGGCGAACAGCGCGGCGGGCGGCTCGTGCTCGCGCACCTCCCTGCTGAGTGACCCGGCGCACGAGGACGGCACGTACGGTGGATTCGAGACCAGCGCGTCGAAGGTCCTCCCGCTCCCGGCCAGCGGCTCGAACAGGTCCCCGGGCATCGTCTCGATCCTGCCCGCGACACCCGCCCTCTGCGCGTTGCGCTCGCACAGCGCGAGCGCCTCGGGGTCCAGGTCGGTCGCCATCACCCTGGCCCCGGGGTGCTCGGTCGCTATGCAGACCGCGATAGCCCCGCACCCGGTCCCCAGGTCGAGCACGTCCGCCTCGCCGCCCGGCAGGACCCCCAGCGCCTTCTCCACCAGCAGCTCGGTCTCCGGCCGCGGGATGAACACCCCCTCGCGCACCTCCAGGGTGAGGCCACGGAACCCGCACTCGCCGGTAAGGTACTGAAGGGGACAGCCCGTCCCCCTGCGCTTGACCAGGTTCTTGTACCGCTCCGCCTCCTCCGGGGTCAGGGCGCGCTCGAACCCCGTGTATATGTCGAGCCTGCCGATGTCCAGCAGGTGGCAGAGCAGTAGCTCGGCGTTGAGGCGCGGAGAGGCGACGTCCCTCTCCTCCAGGTACGCGGTCGCCCTGGCAAGGTACTCGACGAGGTTCAAGCTAACCCGCTTCCTTGAGCGCCCTTACGCGCTCCTCCTCCGCGAGCGCCTCGACCAGCTCGCCCAGATCGCCCTCCAGGATTGCGTTGAGCTTGTGCAGGGTCAGCCCGATACGGTGGTCGGTCACCCGGCCCTGGGGGAAGTTGTAGGTGCGGATCTTCTCCGAGCGCTCACCCGTTCCCACCTGGCTGCGGCGCTTCGCGGCCTCGGCCTGCTGCTGGGCGCGCCGGGCCTCGTCCAGCATGCGCGCCCTGAGGATGCGCAGGGCCTTCTCCTTGTTCTGCAGCTGCGACTTCTCGTCCTGGCAGGACACCACCAGCCCGGTCGGCTTGTGGGTCACCCGCACCGCCGAGTCCGTGGTGTTGACCGACTGGCCCCCCGGGCCCGTGGAGCGGAAGACGTCTATCTTGAGGTCGTTGGGGTCTATCTGGACGTCTACCTCCTCGGCCTCGGGAAGGATGGCGACCGTGGCGGTGGAGGTGTGGATGCGTCCCTGGGACTCGGTGGCCGGCACCCTCTGTACGCGGTGGACGCCCGACTCGAACTTCATGGCGCTCCAGACCTCGGGGCCCTTGAGAGAGAAGATGACCTCCTTGAACCCCCCCATCTCCGAGGGGCTGCCGGACAGCTGCTCGAGCTTCCAGCGGCGGGACTCGGCGAAGCGCGAGTACATCCGGTACAGGTCCCCCGCGAAGATGGCCGCCTCGTCGCCCCCCGTGCCGGCCCTTATCTCGGCTATGACGTCCTTGTCGGCGAGCTCGTCCTTCGGTATCAGCAGGACCTTGAGGCGCTCGGCGAGGTCGGCAAGCGTACCCTCCAGGTCGCGGACCTCCTCGGTAAGGAAGTCGGCCATCTCGGGATCGGTCTCCACTCGGGCGAGCTCCTTCGCCTCCGCGAGCTGGACCTCGGTATCCTGGTAGCAACGGAACGCCTCGACCGTATCCGCGAGGGAGGCGCGTTCGCGGGCGAGTGCCTGGTACCCCTTGATGTCCGCTATCACCTGCGGATCGGCGAGCTGCCTGTCTATCTCCTGGAACCTGTCCGCAAGGGTCTTCAGCTTTTCGAACATCATTACCGTCGCAATACAGTCACGCCGCGGCTTCTTCCGGGCCCACCGCCGCCTCCAGGGCCGCTATCGCGACCTCCAGCTGCTCCCTGTCCGGCTTCCGGGTGGTCAGGCTCTGCAGCAGGAGCCCGGGCGCCATTATCACCTTCATGATACGCGAGTCCTCGTGCCTTCCGGCGAACCTGATTATCTCATAGGCCAGCGCGGCCACTAAAGGTATCAGCGCGACGCGTTCCAGGATCCGCAGCCATACCGCCGGCCTCCCCAGCAGGGAGAAGATCAGCACGCTCGCCACCAGCACGATCAGCAGGAACGCCGTCCCGCAGCGCATGTGGGCCGTCGAGTAGTGCTCCGCGGACTCCGGGTTAAGGGTCACTCCGTGCTCGTAGGCGTGCACCACCATGTGCTCCGCCCCGTGGTAGGCGAAGACGCGGCGGATGTCGGGAATCAGCGACATGAGCGCCAGGTACGCCACGAAGAACGCGATGCGGATGCCCCCCTCGACCAGGTTGTAGACCACGGTGTTGGTCAGGTAGGCGTCCAGCCGCTTCGCGATCAGGGTGGGCACGATGATGAAGAGCCCCACGAAAAGGACCAGGGCGATCGCCATGGCCACCCACATCTCGGGGCCCAGCTCGCCGGGCTCACGCTCGCGCCGCTCCTTTTCCGGGCGTTCCCCGCGGCGGCGGGCCTTCTTCTTCTCCGGTGCAGGCTCTTCTTCGCTCGCCGCGGGTGCGGCCTCGTCTCCCGAAGGGACCTCCGCCTCCGCCTCCTCAAGCGAAATCCCGGCGCTTATCGAGAGCGACTTGTAGCCGATGATGAGGGAGTCGGCCAGCCCCAGGATCCCCCTGACGCCGAAGACGTTGGCGCGCGGGTAGCGCTGGGCCAGGGTCCGGGTGGGGTTCACGGTGATGAACAGGCTCTCGTCGGGGCGCCGCACGGCGAGAGCCCAGCGGTCCGGACCGCGCATGACGACGCCCTCGATGACGGCCTGGCCGCCTATCTGGATCTCGGGCTTGTGTGCGGGTTCGCCCTTCAATTCATCGGGGGGCGTGCCGTCAGGCGCTCGGGGCCTTCGGCTTCCTCTTCGACTTGCTGCCCTTGACGTCGAGGTGGGACTGGTAACGCTTCTGGAACCGCTCGACCCGGCCGCCCGAGTCGACCAGCTTCTGCTTGCCGGTGTAGAACGGGTGGCACTGCGAGCAGATCTCCACGTGCAGCTCCGGCTTGGTGGACCGGGTCTCGAACGAGTCACCGCACGAACAGGTGACGATGGTCTTCATGTACTCGGGATGTATGTCTTTTTTCACAGTCTTCTCCGTGTTTCCGCCTCGTTCACGCCCAACGATGGTAGCACATGGAACAGGTTCGTGCCATGAAATGCGTCCTCCAAGTAGTTGAACAACCGTCAAGGACCTATTCTTTCCCCGAACGCAGGCACATAGATACAGCAATCCCCGCTCATGAAGGCATAGACAGGGAACAGGGCTCGGTTCTCCTTCGTGGAGGGTTCGGCATAGTAGAAGATTGACAGGTCCTTCACCACGGGGTTCACCGTGTATCCTCCCGACCACTTCACGCAGATCCTTCCAGCCGCAGCGCATCATTGATGCAGAACGAGTTGCTTGATATGCTATTGCTTGCTATGCTTCGCCCGAGCCAGAACGAAAAGTAGTCGAGAACATGCCAAGAGAAGCCAGGAGCGACCTTCTCCCCGGGGTGTTCCACGTCGCCTCCCACAGTGTAGGCGACAGGATGATATTCCTGGACGACTTCGACAGGATTTCATTCCTGAGGCTGCTCGGATGCGTCGTCTACCGGTTCAGGTGGATCTGCTGCGCCTACTGCCTGATGGATAACCACTATCACCTGATCGTCGACACCGACGCCGAGAGCCTGTCGCGAGGTATTCAGGCTCTTCACAGCGTCCACACGCACAGGTTCAACAAGCGTCACAGGCGCAGCGGGTGCCTGTTTCGGAGGCACTTCATGTCCGACCGCATCGATCATGAGCACAGGTTCCGCAACGCGGTGAAGTACATCGCGACCAATCCGGTGGACGCCGGGATCTGCGCCCATCCCGGTGAGTGGCCATGGAGCAGCTACGGCGCGACCGCGGGGATCACCCGCGGCCCGGAATTCCTGAGTGTCCAGCCGGTCTTGTCCCTTTTCTCACAGGACGTCCGTAGAGCCCGCAACACCTACATCGACTTCGTGAGCGGTTCCTCGCCGGAGGTGGAACGAGAGATGAAGTCCAGGTACTACTCGAGCGAGCCGGTTACCACCTGCAGGGTCAGGGAGAGACAGCGACCGACGCTGTTCGAGCTGTTCGAAGGATGCGACTCGACCGAAGCGCGGAATCAAGCCATCTGCCGGGCCCACCTGGTGTTCGGTTACAAGCTCTCCGAGATTGGAGAGCATGCTGGATTGAGCGAGTCGATGGTATGTAAAGTGTCAAAGACTTGAATCACATCCTCAACAACAGTTAATTGGTGAATCAGAAACAACGAAAATCGCCTGAAAACCGGTCTCGGACCCGCAGTGGCCGTTATTTGTATAGACAAGATACTATATTAGTGAATTATAGTTAACTAGTGGGATTCAAGTCTTTGACACCGCTGGTGCGGCCGTCTCGTTCCGGGACTGGAGTCCCGGCCCAGCCAGGTCGAATAGACGTCCCTATTTGGATGCACATGATCAGCCAGCTCTTGTTCGACCTACATGCAGGTCAAGATGTGACTGCTTGGGGGCGGACTTCAGTCCGCCGCTTTTGTAAGGCGGTTACCGGGGTTCCTTGACCTGGGCGAGGAACTGGGCGTTGCTCTTGGTCGCCTTGATCCCGTCTATGAGAAGCTCGATGGCCGAGTTGGGGTCGAGCGCGTGCAGGAGCCTGCGGAGCTTCCAGACCTGCTGGGCCTCCTTGGGCTCCATGATCAGCTCCTCCTTGCGCGTGCCCGACTTCTCGATGTCTATTGCCGGGAATACACGTTTGTCCGCCAGCTTGCGGTCCAGGTGTATCTCCATGTTGCCGGTGCCCTTGAACTCCTCGAAGATTACCTCGTCCATGCGGCTGCCGGTGTCCACCAGCGCCGTGGCTATTATGGTCATGCTCCCGCCGAACTCGATGTTCCGCGCCGCCCCGAAGAACCGCTTTGGCGGGAAGAGGGCCGTGGAGTCCACGCCACCCGACAGGATGCGACCGCTCGCGGGCGTGCTCAGGTTGTAGGCGCGCGCGAGCCTGGTGACGCTGTCCAGCAGGATGACCACGTCCCTGTGGTGCTCGACCAGTCGCTTGGCCCTCTCCATCACCAGCTCGCTGACCGCTATGTGGTTGTCGGAGGGCTGGTCGAAGGTGGAGCTTATGACCTCGCCGGAGACCGAGCGCTCCATGTCGGTGACCTCCTCCGGCCGCTCGTCAACCAGCAGGACCATCAGGTAGCACTCGGGGTTGTTGTCGGTGATGCTGTTGGCTATCTGCTTCAGCACCGTGGTCTTGCCGGCCTTGGGAGGCGAGACGATCAGCCCGCGCTGCCCCTTGCCGACCGGCGCTATCAGGTCGATTATCCTCGAGGTCACGCTGCTGGTCTTGGTCTCGAGCCGCAGCCTGTCCTCCGGATACAGGGGCGTGAGCGACTCGAACTGCCTGCGCCGCTGGGCCACCTCGGGATCGTCGCTGTTCACGGACTCGATGCGCAGCAGCGCGTTGTATTTCTCCGAGTCCTTGGGCGGCCTTATCTGCCCCCGGACCTCGTCGCCTCGCTTCAGGCGGAAACGGCGTATCTGGGACATCGATACGTAGATGTCCTTCTCAGAGGGGAGGTAGCCCGAGGTACGAAGGAACCCGTAGCCGTCCGAGAGGATATCGAGTATGCCGCTGCCTATGCCCTCATCTTCCTCCTCCTCCTCCTTGACAACCACCTCCGGCGGGGGCGGCACCTCCTCCAGGTGCGGCTTCTCCTCCGTGATGACTCCCGCCTCCTGGAGGATGGCGTTGATCAACTCCTTCTTCCGGAGCTTCTTCACGCCGTCTATGTCCAGGGCCAGGCCTATCTCCTGCAGCTCGGGCAGCAGCTTGGCCTCCAGGACTCTCCGGTCGACTGCTTCCATCTCCTGGTTACCTCCTCGGGTTTCGCGCGGACGTTCTCGTTCGAGTCATACCTACAGGTCCTTGATCTTTTCCCAGTCGGCAAGGAAACGCTCGATCCCTATGTCGGTGAGCGGATGCTTCACCATCGCCTTGAAGACGTCGTAGGGAATGGTCGATATATGGGCCCCCGCCAGGGCCGAGCCGATGACGTGCTGCGGGTGGCGGAGCGAGGCGGAGATGACCTGCGCCTCGATCCCGTAGTACTCGTAGATCTCGACTATCTCGGCCAGCACCCTGAGCCCGTCGTTCCCGATGTCGTCCAGGCGCCCCAGGAAAGGGCTCACGAACGTCGCTCCGGCGGACGCCGCGAGCATCGCCTGGTTGGCCGAGAACACCAGCGTGCAGTTTGTCTGTATCCCCTCGGACGAGATCGCCTTGATGGCCTTGAGGCCCTCGGGGCACATCGGTATCTTGACGTTGACGTTGGGGGCGATCTTCGAGAGCTCGCGGGCCTCTGCCACCATCCCGGTCGCCTCCAGGCTCACCGCCTCCGCGCTGACCGGCCCGCTCACGATCGAGCAGATCTCCGCCACGCAGTCGGCGTAGTTGCGTTTCTCCTTGCACGCGAGGCTGGGATTGGTGGTCACACCCTCGAGCACCCCCCAGTCGTTTATCTCGCGTATGTGCTCTACGTTGGCGGTGTCTATGAACAGCCTCACCTGTTCCCTCCCTTGATGTAGCGCTCCGTTACCGCGAGGTCCCCAAGCCTGCGCACCCGGTCGTCGCAGGCCGCCTCTCCCTCCCCGGCCGGCAGGCAGCCCGTGTACTCCACGAAGACCTGGTTGATAACGTAGTCCAGCACGTCCGCGATGGTCGCGTCCATGTTCACACAATCGAACACCCGCACGCCCTGCTCGGTCGCGAGCTCGAGGACGTACTCCTGGATCTTGCGGATGTTCTCGAAGCTCTCGATGTAGCGGGAGAAGGGCCTGGAGCCCTCCGTCTCGACCTCCCTGATCTCGAAGTGGCTCCTGTGCTGGCCTTCATCGGGTACGGCGAGCACCAGCTGCACCACGTAGGCGTCCTCGAAGAACCTGGGGTCCACGATACCCGGCACCACGTGCGCGCCCTCGATTATGAAGTGTGTACGCTCCACCACGGCACGGGCGATCAGGGCGCGTATGCCCACCCAGACCATGGCCGCCTGCTCCAGGAACCCCACGATGACCTCATCGGTGGAGGGCGGCAGCGGCAGGCGCAGGGTCTCGAAGGCGTTGAAGGAGCTGCTGTAGAGGGACGGCACCAGCTGGGGGGCGAGCAGTGAGCGCATGACCTCCCTGATGATGTCGGTGGAAACCTGGCGCGTGATGCCCAGCCTGGCCGCCAGCATGGTCGCCACCGTGGACTTGCCGACCCCCGTGGCGCCACCCATCAGTATGATGATCGGCTTGTGCACCTCGGAAAGGGACTGCCACTTGCGATAGATCTCGACGTAGTGGGGACCGACACGCTTCTCCAGCATCTTCTCGATAGCGCCACGGACGTACTCCATGGTGACGGTGGGGTTGCCTTCCCCGCGGAGCTGCTCCTGCACGTCCGCGGCGATCGAGTACGCGATGTCGGGCGACAGGCCGGTGGCCATGACCGAAACCGCCATCAGCCCCTTGGAGTAAGGCAGGTGGTGCTCCTCGTCCACTATTATGATCTTCTGCAGCCGTTCCGGCATCAGGTTGCCATTCCCCGGTTGTTCGATACCGCGTAGCGGGTATCGGGAGGTTCTACGTGGGACATGCCTTCGAGGATCCCAACCCCTGCACGGACCTTACCTGCGCTCGCGGCGCCTCCGTGCCAGTGCCTCCAGACCGTCTATCTCCTCCTCGAGGTCCCCGTCCAGCGCGACGGGCACGTTCTCGAGGTAAACCAGCTCCTTGTCATTCTTCTCGGCGTAGACCGATACGGTGTCAACGCCCGCCGCCTTCAACTCGGTCACCAGCACCTCGGCGTCGCGTGCCCCGTCGAGGTCGGCGGCGAGCCTGTCCCGGTCCGCCAGGTTCGGGCTTGATGCCACCACCCTGGCACCGAACACGGTCTCCAGGTGCTCCGCCTTCACCTCCAGGGCCCCCGGCGGGGCGGTGCTCGCCAGGAATACTCTCCTGCCGCTCAAGTCACCAAGGGGCCTGGGTCTGAATATGGTCTTGACGACCTTGACCTCGGGATTGATGGCATGTACGCCATCTATGAGCTTGCGAAGCTTCTCGCTGGATACCAGAAAATCTTCACACATTGTAACCACAAGGAGGTCCGAGCGCAATAGCCGATAGGGACCCAGGTAGCCCAGCAGATACTCCTCCGGCTGGGCCGCGGAAGCCACCAGCGCCACCGCGTCGACTCCCACCGGCGGGTTGGCCGCCCCGCTCCCCTCGAACAGGACCACGTCCGAGTGCCGCTCGCAGGCGAGCAGGGCTCCCTCGGGGACGTTGGAGTAGAAGGGGACCCCCGCCATACCGCCCCCGCAGCGCCGGCAGCCGATGGCAACCACGTCGGCCATCATGGCGTCCTCGAAGTGGTCCGAGGCTGCGTGCCCGCCCTGGCGAACGCGGCCTCGGAGGTACTCGTCGGTGATCTCCGGCGGTGCTCCCAGCAGCTCGGGCTCCCGCGGTCCGCCCCTGCCCATGGTCACGATACAGAGCCGGAGGCCGCGCACCGCCAGGCGCCTTGCCACGTGCGCCGCGAGGGAGGTCTTGCCCACCCGCTTGCCGGTGCCCCAGACTCCGATGGAGACCTTGTCGCACAGGAAGGGCAGTGCCGGTGCCTGGAAGAAGAAGTCGGCGCCGCGGTAGGAGACCCCTTTCGCCAGCGTCTCGCTTATGAGACGGAACCGCTCGCGGTAGCCGAGCACCGGCTCGTCGGAGAGGTCGAGCACGACGTCGGCGGGGTGCGAATCCAGGGCGCGGCGCAGGTTACCTATCATGTCCCCGCCGGCGTACAACGGCAATCCCCTGTACTCGAACCTGTCCAGTGAGGAGACCTTCTCGGTCCCCCCCAGGAACACCAGCGCGACCAGGCGGTAGCGCCCGTCCTCCTCCAGCCAGGCCAGGGTGTCGGCGATCACCTGCGGGTAGTGCTCGCCGTCGATGAGAGCTATGGCCGCTGTGGTGTTTCTTGTATTGCTTGTCATGGTCTTTTTCACCGAGGCGTCAGACAATTTCACGCGCTATGTCTATATTTCGGGCAGCATCATCGAGCGCATGCAAGTGTCTGACCCCTATCGTGTCGGACCCCGTTCTTGCCAGCTAGCGCCCTTGTCTCACGTTGTCTCGTAAATCTCTTGTCTTATTCGAGAAGTCTTCTCGAGTACTCGTCGTTCCGGCTCGAAGGCGTGTGCTCGGTCATGGAGAACTCGACCACCTCGACGGTCTCGCCGAACGGGTACTTGCGCGAGACGCGGCAGGCCCCGGGCGTCAGGTCGATCACGTTGTAGCAGGGCTCGGCGTAGCCCCTGAGCCGCAGGCTGGAGACCGTCCCCGCGTTGCTTATGAAGAAGTCCTCGAAACGCCATGTGTGCGGCACGTGCTTGTGGCCGGAGAGGACGAGGTCGACCCCCACGTTCACCAGCAGCTCCAGGAAGTCCCCGGCGTCCTCGATGATGTTGCGCTCGCGGCCGGTACCGGGTAGAGGCAGGAGGTGGTGGTGAAGGGCGACTATCTTGAAGTCGTCGGGTCGGTCGAAGCGGTCGACCATCCAGCGGTAGTTCTGGCGCCCCAGCCGCCCCTCGTTGAGATCGGGCTGCGACGAGTCCATTGCGACCATGGTCAGCCCCGGCACCTGTACAACCTTGTTGCGCTCGCCGAAGAGGTCCTCGAAGTGCACGTAACCGACGTTCCTCGAGTCGTGGTTGCCCGGTATGACCACCACCTGCCCGCTGGAGAGGTTGTCGAGGTACGCGCTTACCGCGGAGTACTGCTGCCGGAAGCCGTCATTGGTGACGTCTCCGGACACCAGCACGATGTCCGGCCCCATCTCGTTTATCTCGTGGATGGCCCGGTTCAGCAGGTTGGATATGAAGTGGTTGCTGCCGACGTGGATATCCGACAGGTGACAGATCTTCAACGGCTGGCTCGGCCCCCTCAACGGACTCACTCCCCCCATCTCATTCGCACCACGAGACGGCGCCCGTCAGGTGGTGCATCATCCTCCAGCCCTCGTCGAAAGCGGGCCCTCCCCCGCGCGCCGTCTCCTCGCTGAACGAGTTCGCCCCCGACGGCTCGATTCCCGCCCCGCACGCCGCGTATGGCACGGGTGCGGGATCGTGGGTGCGCGTGCTTATGAGCGTCGGGTGGTCCGGGCAGACGGCCAGGCGGTAGGGGTGGCCGCCCTCTTTGAGGAACCGCAGCACCGGACCCGCCACGAACTCGTCGAAGCGCTCGAGCGCCGTTACCTTCTCCTCGATGCTGCCCATGTGCGATGCCTCGTCCGTGGCCTCGACGTGGACGAACACGAAATCGCGCTCCTGCAGGGCGACCACCGCCGCTGCACCCTTTCCGCGGTAGTTGGTATCGAGGTAGCCCGTGATGCCCGGGACCTCGATGACCTCCAGTCCCGCCAGGAGGCCGAGTCCGCACACCAGGTCGACCGCGCTGATGACTCCGCCCTCGAGGCCGTGCAGCTCCGCGAACGGCTCGAGCTTCATGGCGGTCCCCTGTCCCCACAGCCAGACCATGTCCGCCCCCGGCCGTCCGCCGTCCGCTGACGGGGCCAGGGCCTCCCGGGACCGTTCCATGAGGTCGATGATCCTGGCGGCCCCGTCGCCCCCGGGCAGGTGGGCGACCAGGAGCTCGCCTGTTATGTCATGCGGAGGCGTGCATTCCAGGGCCCGGAAGTCACCCTCGACGAGGACGATGTTCCTGTAGGACCTCCCGGGGAAGAAACGCGTGTGCGCGTCGCCCAGTGCTTCCTGCAACCTCGCCACCGCCCCTGCGGCGGCTTCACCCCCGATGTGCCCCGCGCTGTAATCGAGCATGCGCTCCCCGTCGGTGCTCACCAGGTTGCAGCGGAACGCGGTCCAGCCGGGAGGTATCTCGATGCCCAGGTTGGCCGCCTCTATCGGCGCGCGGCCTCCGTAGTGCGTCCTCGGGTCGTAGCCAAGGAGTGACAGGTTGGCTACGTCGCTGCCGGCAGGCATCCCCGGCGGCACGGTGGCCATCGTGCCGATCCGGCCCAGGCGCGCCACCTCGTCCATGCGGGGGATTGAGGCGGCCTCCAGCGGCGTCCTGCCGTTGAGCTCGTCGAGGGGACGGTCGGCGGCCCCGTCTGGGACCAGCACGGCCACCTTGAACGGAGGGCAGGTCGCCATCAGGTCCTGACCTCGAGGTGCTCCAGGATGGCCTCCGGCGCAGGCTCGACCAGGGGGGGCCGCCCCGACTCGGATACCGCCCTCTCGGGGTCCTTGAGGCCGTGCCCGGTCAGGATGCAGACGGCGGTCAGACCTGCGTCGACGAGGCCCGCGCGGCGGGCCTTCATGAGTCCTGCCACGGAAGCGGCGGAAGCCGGCTCCACGAACAGGCCCTCCTCAGAGGCGAGCAGGTGATAAGCGTCCAGTATCTCGTCGTCGCTGACCATGTCGATCGAGCCGCCGGACTCGTCCGCCGCCGCCACGGCGCTCTTCCAGGAAGCCGGGTTCCCTATCCTTATGGCGGTAGCTATGGTCTCGGGCTTCTGGATGGGATGCCCCCGGACGATCGGCGCGGCTCCCTCGGCCTGGAAACCCAGCATGCGCGGCGTTGATCCTATCCGGCCCGCCTCCAGGTACTCACGGTACCCTTTCCAGTAGGCGGTGATGTTGCCCGCGTTTCCGACCGGGATGGCATGGACGTCAGGCGCGCGTCCCAGCACGTCGCAGATCTCGAAGGCCCCGGTCTTCTGACCCTCGATGCGGTTCGGGTTGAGGCTGTTGACCAGGACCACCGGGTGCTCGTCGGCTATCAGGCGCACGACCCGCAGCGCGTCGTCGAAGTTGCCGTTGACGGCGAGGACCCGTGCTCCGTGCATGAGCGCCTGCGAGAGCTTTCCCAGCGCTATCGCGCCGCTGGGGATGAGCACCACGCAGGTTATGCCCGCGGCGGCGGCATACGCGGCCGCCGAGGCGCTGGTATTGCCCGTGCTGGCACAGATGACGGTCCTCGCTCCTTCCTCGGCGGCCTTGCTCATGGCCACGGTCATGCCGCGGTCCTTGAAGGAGCCGGTCGGGTTCACCCCCTCGTACTTGAGGTAGACGTCCAGCTCGAGCATGCGGGAGAGGTATCTTGCCTCCAGGAGCGGGGTATTGCCCTCGAGCAGGGTTATGACCGGGGTCTTCTCCGTAACGGGGAGGAACTCCCTGTACTCCTCGATGACGCCCCGCCAGCGCGGCCACGCCCTCGTCGGTTCTTCACTCATGTCGATCCACCAGGTTCTTGGAGACGATCATGATTCCACGCGGATGACGCTTGGGATCTCCAGCACCACGTCGAGCTTCTCCAGACCCTCCGTGGCGGCACGGAAGCTCCTCTCGGCGACCCCGTGGGTTATAAGCACGATCTGAGCGCCGTCGCCTATGCCCTTCTGGACGACGCTCTCCAGGCTGACGTTGTTGTCACCGAAGACGCCCGCGATCTTGGCCAGGACCCCGGGGCGGTCCACGACGTTCAGCACCATGTAGAAGCGGGAGACCACCTCCTCCATCGGCAGGACCTCTCCCGGCCGGGACCAGTACGAGCGCCGGGAAGCCGGCGGGCTTCCCATGGTGCGCACCACGTTCACCACGTCCCCGAGGATGGCGGTGGCGGTCGGAAGAGAGCCCGCACCCTGGCCGTAGAACATCAGGTCGCCGACGGACTCCCCGATGACAAACACGGCGTTGAAGTTGCCGGAGATACTGGCCAGGGGGTGGCTCCGCGGCAGCATTGTCGGGTGTACCCTGGCGCTGACCCCGGCCTCGGCCCGCTCGGCGATGGCGAGCAGCTTTACCGCGTAACCCAGCTCGGCGGCGTTGTCCAGGTCCTCGGGCCTGACCCTCGAGATGCCCTCCCTGTAGACCTGGTCGGAGGTGATCCCCGCCTTGAACGCTATCGAGGACAGAATGGCCAGCTTGCTTGCGGCGTCCCCACCCTCCACGTCCGCGGACGGGTCGGCCTCGGCGTACCCGAGCTGCTGTGCCTCGGCCAGCGCCTCCGCATACGTGCTCCCCTCGGCGCTCATCCGGGTGAGGATGTAATTGGTGGTGCCGTTGACGATCCCCAGTATCTTGTTGACTACGTCGCCGCCCAGGGACAATTCCATGGGGCGCACGATGGGGATGCCGCCACCCACGGCGGCCTCGAACATGACCTGCGCGTCCGTCCTGACCGCGGCCTCCATGAGCTCGCGACCGTGGCGGGCGATTAGCTCCTTGTTGGCGGTGACCAGGTGCCTGCCCTTACCCAGCACCTCCAGCGCGTAGGAGCGCGCCGGCTCGGTGCCTCCCATGACCTCTATGAATACGTCTATGCCGGGGTCGTCAAGGAGACTCGACGCCTCCGTGGTCATGATCGATGTATCGACCTCGAACGGCCGCGCTTCGTCGATCGCCTTGACCAGTATGCCGGAGACTTCGACCGGGCGGCGGGCCGCCTCGGTCAGCCCCGCGGCGTTCTTCCGCACCAGGTGGAAGACGCCGGACCCTATCGTCCCACATCCCAGCAGGCCTATCTTGACCGCGTCCCGGGACTCCGCCATCGCCATCTCCTGTCTGCAGTACAAGGAACAGGTATCCCGTTCCATAATAACGTTTTTCAGCCGGGATTAGTCAGCCCCGGACTGGTTTTGCCCCGGTCCTCACCCTGTCGAGCGAATCGGCTACCCCCAGTCGTTCAGCCCACGTGGATAGGTACTCCTGTTCTATGACCTCGAACTGCACCTCGTAGACGCGCAGCGCGTCGATGAACTGCTTCTCGCTGCCGCCGAGATCCTCGGCCCATTTCAGCTTCATCAGGATGGTGTCCTCTGGTGACGAGACCTCGAGTCCGACGCCCTTGAACTCCTCGCGGTAGCGGCGCGAGAAACGGGACCTGTCGAACGGTTCGTCCGTCAGCAGCCAGAAGTCGACCTTGTTGCCTGTCGAGGGCTCTACGAGATTGAAGGAACCCCCATCGGCGAGACCCTGGCGGATGCTCTCCTCGCTGAGGTAGTAGTCCGGCTGCTTGAACGCATTGAGGAGGGAGCCGACGTCATTCTCCCGCAGGTCGACGACGACATCGATGTCGTGGGTCAGGCGAGGGACACCCTGAGCGGCGGAGACCATTGCGCCGGTGAGCATGTACTCGATGCCGGCCTCGTCAAGCGTGTCGACGACCTTCTTCAGTAGTTCGAGTTGTGACATAGGTCCAGGCGCTCCAGGAACAGGGCTTGCAGCTCCTCGGGGCTCTTTTCGGGGAACCTTCGACGCAGCGCATGGATCAGCAGGTCTCTGGCAAGCTCGTTCAGCTCCAGGGCGCGCTCGAGGCGTTGCTCCGGAGTAAGTCGTTTGAGCGCTTGCAGGTAAGCGATCTCATCGGCGCGCGGGCTGTCGTCCAAGTCCGGGTGTCCTTCCCCTCGGATCGTTGCTGACAGCTTTATTCTAACCCATGGCCGTGCCTTTTCGGCCCGGTGTCCGGCCTTCCGCCGCCTCCCCTGTGCTATACTTATGCCCGCTCGGATACAGATAAGGGGCGGTGCGATACCGCCTCTGTTTTGACTTGCGAGGAATGAACCATGGACCAGCCGGTACTCCAGATAGCGCTCGATTTCGTGGACCTGGAACGGGCGGTGGAGGTGTGCCGCGAGGCCGTAGAGGGCGGGGTCGACTGGATAGAGGTCGGCACGCCGCTGATAAAGAGCGAGGGCCTCAACGCGGTGCGCACCATGCGCCGGGAGTTCCCCAACCACAAGATCATCGCCGATATGAAGACCATCGACGCCGGGCGTACCGAGGTGGAGACCGCGGCCAAGGCGGGCGCGAGCATCATCGACGTCCTGGGCGCCTCCTCCGACGCCACCATCGCCGAGTGCGTGGACGCAGCGCGCAACTACGGGGCCGAGATAGTGGTGGACATGATCGAGGTCGAGGACCCCGTCGCCAGGGCGCAGGCGGCCGAGGCCGCGGGGGCGGACTACATAGCGGTGCACACCGCAATAGACGTCCAGATGACCGGGGGAGACCCCTTCGCCGTGCTCGAGGAGGTCTGCCGCAGCGTCCAGATCCCGGTCGCCTGCGCGGGCGGGATCAACAGCGAGACGGCCGCCCAGGCCGTGGCGCACGGAGCGCGGGTCGTCATCGTGGGAGGGGCCATCATCAAGTCCACCGACGCGCGCAAGGCGGCCGCCGAGATCAAGGAGGCCATGGTCACCGGGGTCTCGCGCTCGACCACTCTCTACAAGCGCGTGGACGAGGACAGCATCCGCGAAGCCTTGGACATGGTCTCCACGGCGAACATCTCCGACGCCATGCACCGCACAGGCGACCTCGCCGGCATCCGCCCGGTCACAGGCGGGGTGAAGATGGTGGGGCCGGTGGTGACCGTACGGACCTACCCCGGTGACTGGGCCAAGCCGGTCGAGGCGATAGACGTGGCCGGCGAGGGCGAGGTCATAATCATCGACGCGGGCGGCCAGGGGCCGGCCATGTGGGGCGAGCTGGCTACGCACTCATCCATACAGCGCGGTATCTCCGGCGTGGTCGCGGACGGGGCGGTCCGGGACACTCCGGAGATCAAGGACCTCGGGTTCCCGGTCTGGGCGCGCCTGGTCATGCCCACCGCGGGCGAGCCGAAGGGCTTCGGCGAGATCAACGTCCCGATAAAGATCTCGGGGGTGCGTATTCACCCCGGTGACTGGGCCGTGGGGGATGACGATGGAGTGATAATAATCCCCAAGGCGCGGGCCTCCGAGTTCGCGAACAGGGCGATGGACGTTCTCGAGAAGGAGAACCGCCTTCGCGAGGAGATCAACAGGGGAAGCACCCTCTCACAGGTCGCCTACCTGGAGAAGTGGGAAAAGAGCAAGTAGCCGGAAAGATATATGCCAGTACAGCCACCTCCCGAGAAGCCAGCCCCGTTGCCGCCGTCTCTGCTCGAGGAGATATTCAGCGCCATCGACCACGTCGCGCGGCGCGTCGTCGACTTCTTCCCGCTGGGCCGGGGCATCCGCAACGCCATGCGCTCGGAGGGCGCCGGCCTCATCTCCTGGGAGCACGTCACGGAGATAGCACTGGCCACCCTGGGGCTGCAGCAGGGCAAGCCAGAGCCCATATCCGATCACATGATCGAGCAGTATGACGTGATGCTGCACGACGCGGAGAGGCAGGTCGAGGGGTATACCGGACGGAAAGCGACCGGGCTGCCCGAGGCGGTCGAGGTCTTCAGCCAGGCGGACTGGATAAACGCGAACGTGACCTCCTTCAAGTTCCTTTTCGACCCCATCAGCGACAGGTACGTGAAGGCCATGGCGGAGCTTGAGGAGCAGCAGGCCAGGGCGGCCCGCGGCGCCCGGCGGATGGCGCGGACCATCCTCTCGGCGCAGGTGGGCATCATCATGGGTTACATGTCCCGCAACGTGCTGGGGCAGTTCGACCTGTCCATCCCCGAGCCCGAGCGGGGAGGGCGCCTCTACGTGGTCGAGCCCAACGTACGCCGGATCGAGGTGGAGATGCAGCTCCACCCTCGCGAGTTCAGGCAGTGGATAACCCTGCACGAGGTGACGCACTCCTTCGAGTTCCACTGCAACGACTGGCTCCGGGGATACCTGACCGACTCCATGCAGGAGTACCTCAACACCATAGACTGGCGGGGCATCTCCAGCCCGGAGATATTCCGACGGATGCGGCCCGGGAACGTGCGGCAGGACGACGCCCTGAAGGCCGGGGGGCTGCTTTCCATCGTGGCCAGCCCGGAGCAGCGGGAGATACTAAAGCGGCTGCAGGCGGTCATGTCTGTGCTGGAAGGCTACTCGAACCACGTCATGGACCAGGTGGGCAGGGACCTGCTGCCGACCTACCAGACCATGAAGGAACGCTTCGACCGCCGGCGGGAGACGAAGAGCGGGGCCGAAAAGCTGTTCCAGCGCCTGATCGGCATCAGCCTCAAGCTGCAGCAGTACAAGCTTGGCCAGGCGTTCGTCGATGCCGTGGTCGAGCGGGAGGGCATAGAGTTCCTGAACCGGGTCTGGGAAGGCCCCGAGCGAATGCCCGACATGGACGAGATCTGCGACCCCGCCGCCTGGATAAAGCGCACCAAGCTCAGCCAACCCCCCCTCCGCCTGGTGTGAGAATTCACCTCAACCATCTTTTCTCATCTTTCGTCTTTGAAAGCCCTCCGGATTCCAATCGAACCCCTAACCCAGACACGTCGATCGGTTGGACGGGAGGGAATTTACCTCAAACCATAATTCTCAAGATGTGGGAATCTACCTCAAACCATAATTCTCATGGATAGGAAACAAACGTTGCTCAAGACGGTTCCAGCAAGCACGCGCGCGCGAAGGAAGACTTTATTAGACTTCGATTGAGGGATTGCCGGCTCAGAGATAGTACTTCCTCTGCGGATATCTCCGAATGATCCTGCTCACCGCTGACCGGCTCACCCCCGACGCAGCAGCTATATCGACTATTCCGAAATGATGGACATAGTAGGCTCTCCACAACCTCTCGTCAGCCGGACTGTTGCCGCCCTCGCACTTGAGCAGTTGCTCGAGGGTCAGTCTCCGCTCCTCGGCGATCTCCAGTGACTCCTCGATTCCCTCGGTGACATACCTAGCATACTCAACGGCGGCTTCGGCACGGCCCGAACCGAACGTGTTTAAGACACGGGCGGGAGACAGGAGAGGATGCTCCGTCTCCTTTCCGACCATCCAGGCGTAGCTACTCCAGGGCCACTTCTCGGGACTGTCCACGAATCCACTGCGCACGGGATTCAAAGCGATGTACTTGGTCAACCACATGAAGTAGCCGTCTTCGTCAACAACTCGCGAGCGGTAACGACCCTGCATGACATGTCCGACATGCTGGTGAACGTGGTTGAACCATGTGCTGTATAAACCATTTAGCTTCTGCATGCCGATGGCCAGGTTCGGCTCCGGGGTCTCGAGTAGAAGGTGGTAGTGGTGCCCCATTAGGCAGTAGGAAAGAACAAGCCAGCGTTTCTCCTCAGTGACCTCTTTGAGGAAGGACAGGAATCGACGGCGGTCTCGTTCGGAGAGGTAGATGTCCTTCTTGCCGTTCCCGCGGGACATAATATGGTATATAGCCCCCGGAAACTGCGGTCGCTCGGGGTACGACATGGCAGTATCATATTAGCAATTCAAGCATATTTCAAGTGGGAGAAATGGTTTGAGGTAGATGTTTAAGTGGGAAATATGGTTTGAGGTAGATGTTCAAGTGGGAGAAATGGTTTGAGGTAGATGTTTAAGTGGGAAAAATGGTTTGAGGTAAATTCTCAGTGGAAGCTGTTGATGACCGAGTTGAAGGTCGGCAGGTTCTCGTCGAACTCCGCCGCCGGCGAGTGGCAGTTTATCTCCAGCACGGTTCCGTTGCCCATGTCCACGACCACCTGTATCGACTTCAGGCGAGTCTTGCCGCCGTTCTCCTCCAGGTCCCACTCGTAGGTGCGACGCGCTCCTACCAGCGTGCCCAGGGTTATTGCGGTGAACCTCTCCTGCTCGGGCACGCCCTCGGCGGCCAGGGTCGCGTTCAGGCTCTCCGGCGTCGCCGAGGTCATCGGAGTCGAGACGACCACGAACCTCGGGGCATAACCGCTCGCAGGCGCCATGAACCCCGCCAGCGCGCCGCCGGTCGACCGCTGGTCCATCTCGATCCATCCCGTCGGTACCTCCACGGTGAACCGGCCCGAGGGCTCCCCGTAGGTCGTGCCCCGGCTGGCTGTGCCGTCGCCGGAGACAGCGAAGGACGTCTCTCCGGCGGCCTTCCCGTCGATAGAGAGCCCGACCGTGTAGGAGCCGGGCTGCCAGCCTCCCGCCGGCTTCAGGAGGTAGAACGCCACACGGCCGCTCGAGAGCAGGAACTTCGTGGCGGACCCGCGCGCAAGGTCACCAAACCGGCCGGACATGGAGGCCACCGTGGCAGCGCCCCTGCGCCACTGCGTCCCCACCACCGTGTCCTGGTAGGCGCGCACCACGGCGCAGCAGTATATGCGCTCGTCGTCGGGGCCGAACCGGGACGCCGCCTCGACGGGCTTGAGCCCCGAGTCGACCGAGGCCGCCGTCTCCACCTTTCCCGCGCGGGGCGTGCCGAACCGGATGACGCCCGCGAAGAGCAGCACAACCGGGACCACCAGTAGAACCAGCACGCCGGTGATGACCGCCACCAGCGCGACCGTCCTGCCCCTGTCGGGGTCCGGATGCGGATAGGCGACCTGTTCCATCGACCACCTGTTACCCAGTCTCGTTCCACTTCTCGAGGGTGAAACCGTCCCCGGCCCGCCATGAGAAGACGCTCACGGAACCCTCGGTCAGGTTCACCCGCCAGAACCAGGGATACGGCAGGTCGAGGGCGGCGACGAAACAGACCTTGAGGACGGCGAGGTGGCTAACGACAGCTACGTGCTCCGGGCCCGATCCGGCGGCCTGCACGAGGGCCTTCTCCATCCGCGCGCGCACGTCGGCCATGCTGTCTCCCCCCGGGAAGGTGAAGGAGCCCGGGTCGCTCCTCCAGGACTGGATGGCCCCGTCGCCGAACCGCTGGCGGACCTCCTCGACCGTGAGGCCCTGCCAGGCACCGTAGTCCACGTCGGTGAAGCGCTCGTCGGGCCGGACTTCGCTGCCGGTCCTGGCGGCTATGATCCGCGAGGTCTGCATGGCACGCTCCACCGGGCTGGAGAAGACGACCGGGATTTCCACCGATCGCAGGATGTCCGCCGCCCCCTCCGCCTCCACGCGCCCCTCCGGGTTCAGCGGCGCGTCGACGAGGCCCCGGAACCTCCGGTCCCTGTTGAGGTCTGTCTGCCCGTGACGGACGAGGTAGAGGAACACGCGCCCCCCGATGTTCAGTACGGTGTCCGCGGCCCGGATCTGAGAAGTGTAGCAAAAGTGCCTGACCCTTTTGCTACACTCAGGCGCCGGCGATCGCCTTCCTGTTGGCGGCCCTGGCCTCGCGGAAGCCGATGAGTGCGAAGTAGATCGCCCGGTCGAAGTAGAGGACGACCTTGTTGTTGACATCCAGGGCCTGGTAGACGTCGAGGTTGGTGGTCATTACGCCCTGCTCGAGGAGATGGAGCCACAGGTACCGCTTGATTAGGATCAGGATCATGACCACCTCTTCCATGCGGAACCCCCGGTAGAAGAGGGACTCGCCGAACCTCTGGTACGTCTCCTTGATCTCGGCCTCGCCCGACGGCGTCATCCAGTGGCTCAGCCTCCGGTAAACGTTCGTCGCCATCTCGAGGGCGTCGTCCTCCGAGATGCTGTTGAGACTGGGGACGTAGGGGGTCTGCCTGGTCTCCCGGTACCATTTCTGGGCGATCTCGGTCGCCCTCTCCTCGATTATCTGTACCAGCGCGTCCGATAGAGCCATTCGTCCCCCTGGTTCGCTTCCAACAGATTATCAGGCAGCGGGAGCGGGCAAGTCAATCAGGGGACGGACTCGCGCACTCCGAGACGGCACCCGCCGCGACCTCCAGCGCGTGGGGCACGGCAGGCAGCACTACACTCAGACACTCCCGGGCGCCTTTCGGGCTCCCCGGCAGGTTTATTATCAGCGTGGAGCCGCGAAGGCCGCATACCGCCCTGGACAGCATCGCGTGAGGGGTCACCTTGAGGCTCTCCGCCCGCATCGCCTCGGCGAGACCGGGGACCTCGCGATCGATGACGCGGAGCGTGGCCTCCGGGGTCACGTCCCGGGGTGACACACCTGTACCTCCGGTGGTGACCAGCAGATCCATCCCCGCATCGCATACGTCGCGCAGGAGCGCCTCCAGCCGCGCGGTGTCGTCCGGCACTATCTCGACGCGGGCCACCTCCAGCCCCGCCTCTTCGAGCATCTCGCGCACCACCGCGCCGCTCCTGTCCTCCCGCTCCCCCGCGGCCCCCTTGTCGGACACGGTCACCACGGCGGCCCTGAAAGCGGTATCGTCCCCGGAGCTCAAGCCACCACCACCACCTTGTCGCCCACGCTTACCTTGCCGCCCTCGAGCACCCTCGCGAACACCCCTTCCCGGGGCATGACGCAGTCGCCGGCCTGGTAGTAGATGGCACAGCGCTCGTGGCACTCCTTGCCTATCTGGGTGATCTCCAGGAGCACTCCCCCGCCGACGGAGAGCCGCGTCCCCACGGGCAGGGACTTCACGTCAAGCCCCTCGATGGTGAGGTTCTCGGCGAAGTCCCCCGGCGAGACGTCCAGCCCGGCGTCCCTCATCTTGTCAATGCTCTCCAAGGCAAGCAGGCTGACCTGCCGGTGCCAGTCCCTGGCGTGGGCGTCGCCCCTGAGCCCGTGCTCCTCGAGCAGCTCGCAGGTCCCGACGTCGTGCTTTTTCTCGCCGGTGGCCTCCGAGATGTTGACCGATACCACGGTCGCCCCCGTGTCCTCCACTACCGTTCCTCCCGCTCCCAGGCACCGGACCTGCCCCCGGACTTGGACATCAGCCTGACACCCGTGATCTCCATCCCGCGGTCCACCGCCTTACACATGTCGTAGACGGTCAGCGCGGCGATCGACACCGCCAGCAGCGCCTCCATCTCCACCCCGGTCCTGTCGGAAGCCCTGGCCACGGCCTGGATGCCGAGGCGGGAGCCGGGCCGGTCCACCTCGAACTCCACCGAGACACTGTCTATTTTGAGGGCATGGCAGAGCGGGACCAGGTGGTGGGTGTTCTTCGCCGCCATTATACCGGCGATCCTCGCCGCGGAGAACACGTCACCCTTGGGCACATCCCCGGAGGCAATGAGGTCGAGGGTGGACGGGCTCATCTCGACCCAGGCGCCCGCCCGCGCCTGGCGGGACGTCACGGGCTTGGCGCCCACGTCCACCATGCGGGCCGCGCCGGACGAGTCCAGGTGCGAGAGGCCGTCTCCGGCTCCCGGTTCCTCCGGCATGCTCAACCCCCGATCCTCGACATGTGGTCCGTCGCCCGGTGCGATGAGCCCGGGCCGGGCTTCCTGCTGTCGCCCTCGGCCCTCTTCCGCTCCAGCTCGCCCTCTATTATCTCACGAAGCCTCCCCGGGTCAGCTCCGGCGCGTATCGCGGCCTTCACGTCCACCCCGTCGGAGTCGAACAGGCAGGTCCTCATGCGGCCGTCGGCGGTTACGCGCAACCGGTTGCACGAGGGGCAGAAGTGGCAGCTCACCGAGGAGATGGTCCCGAGCGTCCCCACCGCTCCGCGCAGCCGGAAGTACTCGGCCGGGCCCCAGCCCTCCGGCGATTCGGCCTCCTCCAGCGGTCCCAGCCCTCCGAGCCTCTCCCTGATGACGTGACCCGGCACGTAGGAGCGGTCCTTCCGGTCGAAGTAGGGCATGAACTCTATAAAGCGCACGTGCACAGGCAGCTCGCGGGTCAGCTCGCCGAACGCCGTCGGGTCGTCGTTGACCCCCTTCAGCACCACCACGTTCAGCTTGACCGGGTCCAGCCCCTGCTCGACCGCGTCCCTGACCCCCGCCATAGCGCTGTCCAGGTCGCCTATGCGGGTCATGTGCCGGTACACCTCCGGGTCCAGGGAATCGATGCTCACGTTGACCCTGCCCAGGCCGGCGCGCTTGAGCTCGGCCGCCCGTCCGGCGAGGAGCACGCCGTTGGTGGTCAGCGAGAGCCTGGGCGCCGGCTCGATGCGCGACAGCATCTCGATGAACCCGGTCAGGCCCTTGCGCACCATGGGCTCGCCGCCCGTGAGCCTGATCCTGGTTATGCCGGCGGCGACCGCCGCGCGGGCGAAAAGATCCAGCTCCTCGTACGTCATGATGTCGTCGTGGTCGAGGCCGTGGACGCCCTCGGCGGGCATGCAGTATATGCAGCGAAGGTTGCAGCGGTCCGTGACGGATATCCGCAGGTAGTCTATCGGCGTCGCGCCGGTGGAAAGACCGTCGGCGTCCATCATCCCTCCCCACCTAGTGGAAGTGTGTCGCCGGCGCGCGAGAGATCATAGCCTCCCAGCGCTTCCACCCTCGCCCGGAAGGCGGGGTCGCGAAGCGCGGCCATCAACGCCTCGAACTGCGGGGTCCCGACGAAGCTGCTGGAGACCACCAGGTCGTACCGCTCGCTCGCCACCGGCACGAAGTCCAGGCCGAGGGCCTGAGCAGCGGCCAGCACCGCCAGGCCGGTGTCCGCGTTCCCCGCCGCCACCGCGGCCGCGACGGAGGTGTGCGTGAATACCTCCATCCCGTAGCCGTTCACATCCCCGGGCGCCACCCCGGCCCTGTCCAGCAGGTCGTCGAAGAGCAGACGGGTCCCCGAGCCCCTCTGGCGGTTGATGAATACCAGCCGTCCGGCCGCCAGGTCCTCCACCCCGCGGATACCCCGGGGGTTTCCGCGTGGCACCAGGAAACCCTGGGAACGCCAGGCCATGTGCACCAGTGTGACCTCCCCGGGCGTGGCGTGCTCCAGGACGTAGCGCGTGTTGAAGTCACCCGTGGCGGGATCCAGCAGGTGCGTTCCCCCGACATGGGCCTGCCCCTCGGCCACCGCCACGATGCCACCCAGACTGCCGACGTTCGCAGAGGCTATTGAAAGGCGTGGATCCCGCTCCTTGAGGGCGCCGTCCAGCAGGTCGAGTGCGATGTCGTGGCTGCCGATGGCCAGTATGGTCCAGTCTATGTCGGGAGCGAAGTCCCGCAGCTCGACCTCCACCGTCTCCCAGCGGTCCACTCCCTCACTCCCGCGGGGAACCCTGACCACACCGTCGGAACGTACCAGCGACATCGAAACACCCGAGCCTCGCGACAGCGGCACCGCGACCACGCGGCCCCACACGCGGCCCAGCTTCACCTGGACGAACTCCTCGAATCCCGCCGAGCTGAACAGGCGGCGCGCGACGTCCGCCCGCAGCCGGCCCGCCGGCGGCGGCGAGGCCCCCGACAGTGCGTCGATCATGGGAAGCACGAACTCCTCGGCGCCCCGGTAGTTCGCCACGGGAAACCCGGGTAGCCCGACCACGGGCTTGCCCCTCGCCAGGCCGACCAGGACCGGCTTCCCCGGCTTCATCGCCACCCCGTGGACGACGACCTCGCCCAGGCCGGCCACAAGCTCCCGGGTGTAGTCCTCCCGCCCCGCCGAGGTCCCCGCGTTTATTACAACCAGGTCGGCGCGCCCGAGCGCCTCCTCTATCGAAGCGAGTATCGTTTCACGGTCGTCGGGTACCAGCGGCATCCGCCAGGGCTCCGCCCCCCGCCGGCTCACCAGCGCCGCGATGGTGCGGGAGTTGCTCTCCATCACCTTGCCGCCGCCGAGCTCCGAGGGGCTCTCCACCAGCTCGGTGCCGGTCGGGATTATCGCCACCAGCGGGCGCCTGCGGACGGTGAGCTCCGTCACGCCAGCGTTCAGCAGCGCACCGATATCCACCGGGCGCACAGTGCGGCCGCGCGGCAGCACCAGGTCGCTCTTCACGATGTCCTCGCCCAGCGGCCGAACATGCTGCCATGGAGCGGCGGACCTGATGATCTCGAAGACCCCCGGGGAGATCTCGTCGAGGTCCTCCACCATGATCACGGCATCGAGCCCCCGCCGCAGCGGCTCGCCCGTATCCACCAGTGCCGCCCTCTCTCCCAGTTCGATCCGGACGGGGGTCGTCTCGGTCGCCCCGTAGGTGTCCGACGCTACCACCGCGATGCCGTCCATCGCCGATGAGTGGAACGGAGGCGACGACTCGAGCGCGAAGACGGCCTGTGCCGTCACACGCCCCAGTGCCTCCTCTACGGGGACCCCCTCGACCCCGAGCGGTATAGTGACCCCGGCGTCGCGGCACGCCGACATCCAGCGCCCGAGCGCCTCCTCCAGGGGCACGTTGTCCAGGTAGATGTTTCTTTCCATGCCGTCCTCAATCCAGCAGCTCGACCGTCACTTCTTCGCCCCGCTCCAACCCCTCCGAGCCCTCGGGTATTCTCACCTGTCCCCGCGCCCTAGCCAGCGTCCCTATCAGGCTCGACCTGCCCATGACCGGCACCGCGACCAGGCCCTCTTCACCTTCCTCCAGGTCCACCGGTACCAGCTCGGTACGCCCCGTCTCCGAAGATACGGGCCTCCCCATCGCGGCCCGGACCGTGCGGTAGGGGTTTACACCCGGGCCGGGCTCCTCGCCTCGCAGGCGGCGCAGCAGCGGCAGCCCTATCTCCCTGAAGACCGCGAGCGCGGACGCGGGGTTCCCGGGGAGCCCCAGCACGGGCTTGCCGTCACATACCGCCACCAGCGTCGGCTTGCCGGGCTTGAGGTGGATGCCGTGAGCGAGCACGCCCGGCCTGCCCAGCTCGCCCAGCACCTCTACGGTGAGGTCCCGCACCCCCGCGGAGGAGCCGCCGCTCACAAGCAGGGCGTCACACTCCCGGAGCGCACGTCTCGATGCCTCGAGCAGCGCACCCTTCTCGTCGGCGACGATCCCGTACTCCTTCGCAGCGCATCCGGCCCGCTCCACCGCCGCGGCAAGGGCCGGCGAGTTAACGTCCCTGACCTGTCCCGGTCCCGGCTCGCTCCTCCAGTCCACGACCTCGTCGCCGGTCGAGATGATGCACACCACCGGGACCCCGTAGACCTCCACCTGTCCTATCCCCAGGCCGGCCAGGACCCCGAGCTGGGCCGGCCCGAGGGTCGATCCGCGCCGGAGCAGCACCGACCCCGCCGCGACGTCCTCGTCGCGCCTCAGGACGTTCTCGCCCGGGGCGACCGCCCGCAGCACCTCTATTGTGTCTCCCACCGCCTGGGTGTTCTCGACCATCACCACGGCGTCCGCTCCGTCGGGCATGAAACCGCCGGTGGAGATCCGCGCCGCCGCCCCGGGACCGACCGAGACGCCGGGTGCCGAGCCCATGGGCACCTCCCCGGTCACCGCCATGTAAGCCGGCAGCGACTCACCCGCACCGAAGGTACCGGCCGCCCTGACCGCGTAGCCGTCCATGGTCGAACGGTCGAAGCCCGGGAGGTCCCGGGGCGCGACGACATCCGAGGCGAGCACGCGGCCCGCAGCCTCGCCGAGGGCGACCGTCTCAGTCGCGTGAGGGCCCGGCGGCAGGCCGGACAGCAGCAGGTCCACGGCCTCCGACAGGTGTATGAGGTCCAGGAATCGTCGGGACATGTCGTCAGCGCACCATGTTCGAATATAGAATGGCGTCAGAGGTTTTCATTGCGTTATGTCCTTTTCGGCATTGATAGATTCCAACGGCACTGCAAACCTCTGACCCCACGGTTCGTACAGGGGTTGATAGTCCGGTCTTCATAACAATTGCGCTTCTATTGTAGCTTCAGCCCTCCAACGGTGCCTTGACATCGGACACGGCCTCCCCGTCCCTCTCGATGACCGCCACGGCGACCGCCTTGAGCCTCGCGCCGAAGCGCCGCCCTGCCTCGATGCCCATCTCCTCGGCCGACCGTCTTGTGATCAACGCCACCAGGGGGAACGGGCACTCGAGGCTCACCTTAGCGAGGGGGCCGCTCAGCTCCAGGCCCCTGACCTCTCCCAGGAACGTGTTCCTGCTGCTCGCCGGAGCGCTTATCTCTCCTTCCGGGACTATCGTCACGTCCTCGGGACGCACACCGAGGGTTACCGACTGCCCGATCCCGTTGCCGGTGGCAACCTCGAATACGGCGCCTCCCACCTCCACCTCCGCCAGGCCCGCTGATGCCCTCGCGACAATCCCCTGAAAGATATTATCCATCCCCACGAAACGGGCTACGAACTCGGTCTCCGGCTGGTAGAAGATCTCCCTGGCAGTGCCCTCCTGCTCCACGCGGCCGGCGTCGAGCACCAGGATGCGGTCACCCAGCCTCGCGGCCTCCTCCTGGTCGTGCGTGACGAAGACGGCGGTCATATGCCTCTCGCACAGCAGGGCCTTCAGCTCGTTCTGCAACTCGTGCCTGGTCGGGACATCCAGGTTGGCGAACGGCTCGTCCAGCAGGAGCAGTTCCGGCTCCACCGCCAGTGCCCTCGCCACCGAGACCCGCTGGGCCTCACCGCCCGAGAGCGTGGAGACCTGCTCGCCGGACATGTGGCCGAGGCCTACAAGGTCCAGCATCTCCCCGGCCGGCCCGGTCCTCCGCTCCGCCGGAACGCCCCGCACCTTCAGCCCGTACTCCACGTTGCGCCCCACGGTTCCCCTGAACAGCAGGGGGTCCTGGAATATCATCGCCATCCGCCTGGACACATCGACCCGGTCCTGTCCCTTCAGGCCCTGGATCTCCCTGCCTTCGAATCGGATCACACCCTCGGTGGGCGCCTCGAGCAGGTTCAGCATGCGCAGCAGCACGCTCTTTCCGCAGCCGCTCGGCCCGAGCACGACCAGTGTCTCTCCCGGCACTACGACGATGCTCTCGACATCCACCACGGTCCGGTCGAAGTAGACCTTCTTCAGCCCTTCCGCTACGATTACCGGGGTCGTACGTTCAGGCGACATAGCCGGTCACTCTCTTGTGTTCCTCGCGCTGCTCCCGGTCGGTCTGGAGGCGCGTGAGGAAGACGTTTACGACCAGCGCCAGCGCTATCAGGACCACTCCCACCACGAGCGCCAGGCTGGTGTAGCCCTGCCGGGTGAGCTTCACCGTGAGGGTGGTCAGGGTATCGGTCTTGCCGTTTATCGCCCCACCCACTATCGTCACGGCGCCCACCTCGGCGATGACCCTGCCGAAGCCGGCGATCACGGCGGCGACTATGCCCGCCCTCGCCTCGCGGATCTTGACCATGGTCGACTGGAGCGCGCTGGCCCCCAGGCTTCGCGCCTGGAGTCCCAGGCGCGGGTCGATATCCTTCAGCGTCGCATGTGTCAGGCCGGTGACTATGGGTGCCGCCAGTATGACCTGGACTATCACCATGGCCGCCGCGGTGTAGATGAGCCCGAGGTCGCCCAGGGGGCCGCTGCGCGCGATGATAAGGAACGTGAACAGGCCGACCACGACCGGCGGGAGTCCCATAAAGGCGTGGACCACGGTCAGCAGTGCCCGCTTGCCCGGGAACGAATACTCCGCCATCAGCGTCCCCAGCGGCACGCCGATGGCCGCCCCTATGACGGTAGCCAGGCCGGACACCACCAGCGACAGCCACAGGGCATGCCAGAACTGAGATACCGTAACCATCGCCCTCACCTTCTCCTCGTCGTCTTAATCGTCGGCGCGCGGCGACCGCCGCCGGGCGGCTCGGCGCGGACTCTACTCCCGGTAGTCTCCCATACCGCGGGTCTCGCCGGCTGCGTTCGGGTGGAAGAGCACCACACCCTTGAGCTCGTACTCGCCTATCATCTTCTGGCCTTCCTCACTGGTGAGGAATCCGACGAAGTCACCCGCGCCCTGGACGTTGAGCTTGATGTCGGGATGCTTCTCGGGGTTGACCGCCTCGACGCCGTACTGGTTGTAGAGCGCCGGGTCCCCCTCGGAGAGGATGACCAGCCTGTTTCCCTGACGGGTTATGTAGGTCGCCCTGTCGGCCAGGGTGTAGGACTGCTTCTCGTCCGCTATCTTCAGGGTCTCACCCATCCCCTGCCCGGTGGCTATGTACCAGGACTGCCCCTCGGGGTCTACCCCCGCCTTCTTCCAGAGGTTCATCTCCGCCACGTTGGTACCCGAACCGTCGGCCCTGCTCGCGAACGCGGTCTTTCCCGCCGTCGCCGCGTCGGCTATCTTCTTGAAGGCGTCCGAGGCCGACTTATCGCCCTTGATCCCCGCGGGATCGCTCTCGGGGCCGAGGATGATGAAGTCGTTGTACATCACCTTCACCCGCTGGAGCCCGTAGCCCTCATCCACGAACTTCTCCTCGGCCGCCTGGTCGTGTGCGAGCACCACGTCCGCGTCGCCGCTCTTTCCCATCTTTATAGCTTCACCGCTGCCTACGGCGACCGTCTTCACCGTGTGGTTGAACTCCTTCTCGAACGTGGGGAGCAGCTCATCCAGCAGCCCGGAGTCCTGGGTGCTGGTTGTCGTGGCGAGCACGACGGTCGTGGGCGCGCTCTTGCCACACCCCGCGGCACCCACCAGGGCGCTGATCACCATCACTACGATTGCCGGAATAACCAGTGTCTTTCTCATCTTTGCTCCTGTCTCTCCTTTCCAAGCACGGGAGGCCGGGCGGTTTCCCACCCGACCCTTCGATGTCCCCCAAAGGGGGCACCCACGCCCTCGGGCCGTAGCCGCCAGTACCTTAGGCCCTTCGGGTCGGAGAAGCCGTTCCTCGCACCTCACCCCCTCGATTATCTACAGTGGCGTCGGACGTTTTCGTTGTGCAAAGGCCAAACGCTATCCGACGTGCTGCAGCACACCGCAAACATCCGACCCCACGATAATAAGAAACCCGCCGGAAAGGCGGGCTCATTCGAGCGTCTCTCCTTTCCAAGCACGGGAGGCCCGGCGGTTTCCCGCCTGACCCTTTCGCCCTCGGGCCCTGGCATCTCGCTTTAGGCCCTTCGGGTCGGAGATTTTACGTATTCGATTGGCTCAGATTAAAGCACAGACCCCCTGCGCTTACAAGCTGGATGCCTGTCGGTCAGGCGCCGCGCCGCGCCACCTTCCGGGGCTCGGCCGGGCCCTGGAGTTGCAGCCGGACCGGCCACGGCCTGAACGAGACCAGGAAAGCCACCGCTCCCGTGAGCACAAAGAGGACCACCCAGAGCGTGAGGAAGCTGGACCCCAGGGTGCGCACGCCGTTGTCGAGCAGGCTGAAGAAACCGAGCTTGAACGGGAGTATCTCGTTGAAGCGCACGTCCAGGATCGAGAACGTGAGCTGGCCGAGGCACAGCGAGAACCAGGCGAAGCCGGTCGCGATGAGACCCAGCTTCCAGTTGAAGTGCCGTCCGCTGGCCAGCACCACCACCACGCCGATGATGAACCCGATGAACCAGCCGAAGATCCAGCGGCCCGAGTGGCGCCACCACTCGAACCCGGCGTACGCCCCGGCCAGCAGGATCGAGGACCCGAGCGCCACCAGCACCGCCCTGAGGTACCTCGGCGCGGTCGTCGTCTCCCCGTCGTAATCATCGGGGACCTGCATGGCCACGACCCCGGAGCCCGGGGCTTTGCGCGAAGAACGCTCCCTTCGCGGTGCCCGCTCCCTCCCGGGGACCTCGGCGGTTTCGGCCGGGGCCTCGCCCGTGGGGAACCCCTCGGCGGTCATCACCGCCTTCTCCCTTACCTCCTCGGGCACGAGGCGCTTCTTCCTGCTCTCCGGGACTATCTCCGGCCCGCCGCCTGTCGACGCCACGGGCACCGACGGCGCGGGGGGCATGCCTTCGACCGCGAGCGGGGGCGGAAGGCCCCCGGTCCTCTCCGGCTCCCGCACCCTGCGCTTCGCCTTTCGAGGCTCCTCGATGTCGCCCCAGAACGCGGCCTTCTCCTCCGGCGTTATACTCGGGGGGGGTGGCGGTTCGGGAACCGGGGCCGGCGGCACCTCGTCCAGGCCCGGCACGGCGAGGCTCTCGGCCGGTCGCTCGGCCGGCTTTCTGAGCTTCCGCTCGCGGCGCGCCCTCGGCTCGCCCTCGGGCGCCTCCGCCGGAGCCTTCGGCTCCCTGGCCTGCTTCTCTTTCTTGACCTTGGGCGCGGCCGGCTTCGCGCCGAACTGCGATGCTATACGCTCGACCTCGGCCTGGTGGCAGTCGGGACAGTAGTGGGACTCCCGGGTCTCCACGACGCATTCCCGGCAGAACTCCTGCCCGCACTTGAGGCACACCAGGTCGGTTGTCTGAAGCGGATGCCACTTACACTCCAAGAGTATCCTCCATATCGGTCCTGTTCCTAATTATAAGTCATACTCCCCGCCCTCACATCGACCTAGTGTTCCGTCCCATAGATACCATGGCATTCGAGCGCCGCTGCATCCACGCCCGCCGCGTTCCGCTCCCTCGGAGTACTCAGTGAGTACGACTCGGTCGCGCGCCTTGCTGGCGCGGCGCCCCGACGCTCTCGGTGCGTCAAGCTACCCATGGGACGGAACACTGGTTCGACGCGCTCTACCTGGCCCCGATGGACCCGGTCCCCCCCGACCGCCCGGACCAGTACATCGCCCGCTCGCACATCACCGGCCGCTCGGCGGTGATCTCGGTGGAGAAGCTCGCGCCCGGCACGTAGCTCGAGGCGTCCAGGCTGACCCTGGTATGCGCGGGCAGGCTCACGCTGAACGGGACCGAGGTCCCGTCCTCCTTCAGGAACATCAACTGGGCGCCTATCTCCGTATCCCAGGGGTTGTCCAGCAACAGCCAGGTCTCGAAACCGTAGTCGGTGCACCCCTCCGCGAGGTACCAGGTGAGGCTCGAGCCGGGCGACCCGATGGTGCAGTGGCCCGCCGTGCGCCCGTTCCAGTACATGGCACGCTCGCAGACCACGGGAACGTCGGACACCACCTGGGTAGAGACGTCGGCTGTCCCCACCTCGGTCGCCAGGTCGACCGTGAAGCGCGAGCCCGCTTTTACCGGATACACCCTCTGGACCGTCTCCCCGTTGCCCTTGCGGTAGGTCGCGGTAACGGTCGCATCCCCGGTCCCCGGCCTGCCGATGAGGAGCCAGGTCTCGAATCCCCAGTCGGTGGAGCCCTCTGAAAGGAACCACGAGGTCGAGGGCTTCGGGCACCCTATGGTCTCGGTGCCGCAACGCCTGGAACCGTAGTAGACCGCGCGCTCCGCCACGATCCCCGGCGCCCCCGACTCGACCTGGATCGAGAACTCAGCGGCTCCCAGCTCCGTCACGGTGTCTACGGTCAGCCTCGAGTGGGCGGGGAGGGTGTGCGCGGTCTCATACTGGGTGCCGTCCTCTTTCAGGTAGCGTACGGTCGCCTCCACGTCCGAGTCGCCGGGATTGCCCAGCAGCAGGTACGTCTCGAATCCGTAGTCGGTGCACCCTTCAGCGAAGTACCACTCCCGGGAGAGGGCGGTCGCCCCCACCGAGCTGTGGCCTTCCTCGCGCCCCGACCAGTACATGGCGCGCTCGCAGACCACCGGCTCGTAGGCGGTCACCTCGACCGAGATGTTCGCGCTCCCCACGACCTCGGACGCGTTGAGCGTAACCCGGCTGTCGGGCGGCAGGTCCAGCGGCCGGTTCCAGGTCTCGCCGTCCTCGTCCATGAAGTTCACCTGGGCCACGGTCGCGGAATCACCCGGGTTCGCGATGAGCACCCAGGTCTCGAAGCCGTAGTCGGTGCACCCCTCTGCAAAGTACCAGTGCGTGGCCGCGGTGGGAACGGTGTGGTTCACGTAGGCGGTGACGGAATCCGAGCCGGTGCGAGCCGCGGCGTCCGTGGCCCTGGCGCTCACCGTTCGGCCCCCGTCCTCCGCCGAGTCCGCGTCCCAGGTGCAACCGTACGGCGCGCTGGTATCGGTGGCTACGACCGCGCCGTCGACGAGGAAGTCGACCTTCTGGACCGCGGCGCCGGCCTGCACCGTCGCGGAGACGGCCACGGTGCCGCTCACACTCTGGCCGTCCGCCGGGGCGGTGACCTCGACCGTCGGATTGCCACCGGAGAGCACGGTCAGCGTCCTGCCGTTCGACTCGTTCCCGTCCACCACCACCCTAACCGCTCCGGTCGTCGCGCCGGCGGGGACTTTCACCCTGATCAGGGTGTCCGACCACTGGGGGTAGTCTGCGGCCACCGTTCCATTGAACGATACGTAGTCGCCGGCCTCCTTCGTGTCCGTGAACCCCGTGCCGTGCAGTTCAACCACGTCCCCCACATGGGCGCTGGTGGGGTCTATCGAGTCCAGGTGTGGTGGATCGAGAAGGGTGAAGCTGCCGTCGGCTGTCTTTCCCATATCGATATCGACGTTCACGGTCCCCTCGTCCGCCGCCTCCGGCACGAAGACCGATATGAAGCCCTCCGTCCAGAAACCGGTCGGCGTGGCAGGCGCACCGTCCACGGTCACCGTTCCGGGCACGGTCCCGAAGTTGGAGCCCCAGATGTAGATGACGTCACCCCTGTACGCTTCCGCCGGCGTGACCGCGTCGATGTTCGGCCACGGGTCCCAGGTGACCCCCCAGTCGTCTATCGTCGGTGTCTGGACGCCATCGACGGAGGACAGGTTGCCCCTGAGCCGTATCCCCGCGTTACTCGCGGGTACGGTCGAGATATCCTGGCCGTCGGTGACGTCCGCCAGCAGAGTCGAGCTGCCCGCCTCGTTCAGGATGTCCACGGTGGCGGTGGTAGTGCCGGGCTCGCTCTCCGTGAAATCGACCGTGCTCCAGAAGAAGCGGTAGTCGGGATCGTACCGGACCAGGGGGTGGGGGCCGGCGGTCCCGAAGTACTGCTTGCCGAGGTTGTCGGTCACCGCGCAGGCGACTTCCACCCCGTCGTACGTAAGCAGACCCATATCCGTGTACCCCGACCCCGGAACGAAACGGAAGAGGTTTCCGTTCGAGCCCGCGCAACCTATCACGGCGTCGTCGCTCGAGGTCAGGGCCGTCACCGGCTGCCCGCTGTACGGCCACCCCGACTGCTCCCAGGTGAACGTCTGCGAGGCGAACACGAAGGACACGAGGCGGCCTCCCGGCCCACTGCCGCAGTACAGCCTGCCGTCCGGCCCCACAACCATGGCGTCTATCGACGACTCGGTGCCGAACTCTCCCGACGTGCTCTCGGAATGGTTCCCGGTCGATATGTTGTACTTCATGAACTGGATCCCGGGGATCTCGGTCCCGGGTACGTAACCGGCGCCGCCGTACAGGTAGCCGTCTGTGCCCATGACCAGGGAGGACAGCCTGTTCGGCCCGGTCCCCACCTCTCCCCTGTCGGTGAAGGTCCCCGTGCCGGGTGCGTATTCGACTATGTGGCACCGGTCCCATGCCGCACCAAGCCATCGGTCCCCGGTCCCGATGTAGATGTTGCCGTTCGTGCCCGCCGCGAGAGAGAAGATGCCTTTGGTCCCGGCAAGCGGTACCACGCCGAGCGAAACGATATTGCCCGGATCGTCCGGGTCGTAGCGCAGCAACTCGGCGTCCAGCCCTCCCTGCGCGTCCGCGGTTCCAATATAGACGCGCCCGTCGGTGCCCAGGCAGATCGCGCCGATCCCCTTGTGGCCGCCGGGGACGGTCCAGTGGTCCGGCCCCACCCCGAACCCGGTCTTGTACACGAAGAACTCGGCGCCCGGACCGGTCTCGCCGTTGGCGGTGCCGCCGTACACCATCATCTCCCCCTGTGGGGCGGGGCAGATCGCGCCGACCGACTCGTGCCCCGTGACCGGCGGGTCCAGCTCGGTGACACCGGGCTTGATATCGGTGGAGACGGCGTACTGCCCGCCGCCGGCCTGGTACCCCCTGATGGTGAAGACTCGAGCGGCGTAGCGGTCGTCGGGGCCGCCGGTGGGGCTGCCCAGAGTCGCGCAGACGATGATCCCGGGAGAGCCCGGCTCGTAGGCAAGGCTGGCGACGCCGTCCTGGAACGGGACGCCGGGTACGGCCAGGTCCTGGAAGCCTTCGTCGTCGTAGCCCACGACGTGGCCGCCGCCCTCGGCCATGGTCCCACAGAGCAGCGAGCCGCCCGGTCCCCCGGACAGGGGCTTGACGCTGGTGGCGTCGAACGGTTTTCCGGTAACGACGGGGTCGTAGGGAACGTCTGGATCGAAGCTGAACAGGTACCCGTTGTTCTGGGCCCCGTATATCAGGCCTCCGCTCGGGAGCAGTATGTTGACGACCCTGTTGTTGGTGCTCCCGCCGGGGGCCGCAGGAGCGGCTCCAAGGACCTCGGGTGAGAACGGGACGCCGGGCTCGAACCTGTAGACCGAACTGGTCGAGCCGGACGCGTCCTCGGGGTCCCAGGTGGCGCCGTAGACCCGGTCGCCCCTCAGCGCCATGGTCATAGTCCCCTCGCCCGCAACGGGCACCCCCAGGTGGGCGGAGGTCTGGGTGACCGGGTCGTACACGAAAACCGTGCCTTCCTGGCCTGGGACGACCTTGCCGGTCGCCGCGTAGATGTCGTAGTCGGGTCCCGGGCCGTCCACGACCTCGACCAGGGAGGATATCCACCAGCTCTCCTCCGGACCTGGAGCCCTGCCGCGGTCGGTGAAGGCTCCGCTCGCCGGGTCGAATTCGAACAGGTGTCCACCGGCGGGGTTGTGTTTCTCGCTGGTCCCCCCGTAGGTCGCGCCGTAGACGGTACCGTCGCTCGCCACCACTATGTCCTCGATCTCGCGCTCTCCGTTGATGGGGCGCCCCCTGTCGACGACCGTTCCGGCGTCAGGGTCGATGACCAGGAAGTGCCCGTTCCGGTAGGTGCCCGCGTAGAACAGCCCGGTGTACGGGTCGTGCTCCATGCAGAAGACCTCGATCTGCCGCTCCACCGGCTGCCCGCGGTCGGCGAGCCAGGAGTCGTCGTGCGAGAACAGGCGGCCTTCGGCCGTGCCGCCGAAGACGTAACCGCTTATCTGATCGAGACAGTTCACCGCCGACGGGCCGGGCACACTCCCGGCGTCCCGCAGCGCTGAATCGTAGATGAACAGCGTCCCGGCGTCCGTCCCGCAGACGACCCCGGAGTCCCCGGGAGCCATCGCGGCCACGGGGCTGCCACAGTCCCCCAGCTCGCCGGACCATGCGGCTCCGTCGAAGGAGTATAGTCTGCCGCTCTGGTGTCCCGCGTACACCTCGCCGCCACTCACGGCGAGCGTGTAGATCTCGCTCGCGTCCCCGTCGTTGCCGTGGTCGGTGAACTCCGTATCGTAGGAGTAGAGGTGGCTCTCGGACATCGCCCCGTCATACCCCGCTATGTACAGGGCCGAGTCCATCCACGCCAGGTCGTTCAGCATGGCACCCCCCGGCAGCGTGGCCAGGGGCGTGTCGGGGAAAGGTGACCCTAAGGCCATCCGGTAGATGCGGCCGTCCTCGAGACCGACGTCCAGGAACGGGAAGTGGATCAGGACGGACTTCACCGGGGACAGGACCGCCGGTGCACCTACCGGCTGAATGGAGCCCCCGTCGGTGAACGAGTAGAGGTTCCCGGCCTGGGTCCCAATGTAGGTCGTACCCGTGGTGGAATCCATGTCGTTGACGGCGCTGCCGTCAGGCGAACCCAGCGGGTTGAAGGTCCCGGGCGAGGTGAAGGAGTAGAGCTCCCCGGCCTGGTCGGCCAGCAGGACCCTGTTCGCGCACCGGGTGACAGAGGTGACCGGGCTGGGACCCGGAGCCAGCCCGTAGTCCTCGTAACCCGACATCCTGAAGAGGCGCCCCGCCACGGCCCCGTCGTCGTCGCCGGTGCCCCCGTAGAGCACCCCGTCCGGGCCGACGGAAAGGCAGTTGATCGGCTCGCCGGACGAATCGGGCGGCGCTCCCTGGTCGGCGTCCGCCGGCCATCCCCCCTCGTACACATACACGTGGCCGTCCTCGCGGCCGGCGTAGAGGCTCGAGCCGCCGGCGGCCAGCGCGTTGATGGCCCCGCTGGAGCCGGGGGGCTGTCCCAGGTCGTTGAACGCCCCGGGCGCCGCGGTGTCGTAGCTGAAGAGCGTCCCCGAGGCGGTACCTACATAGATGACCGTGCCGATGGAGGTCAGCGCGTCGATTGCGCCCCCACCCACCGATCCCAGGTCCGTGAAAGCGCCCGGACCTCCCCCGCTGTACCGGTACAGGTTTCCGTCGCCCGAGCCGATGTACAGCGCGCCGGCCGTATGGAGAAGCGCGCCCACCGGGTCATCGGCGCCCGACGGCTGCCCCAGGTCGGCAAAGCTCCCGTCGTAGGTGAACACGTCGCCGCCCGAGGTGCCGGCGTAGACCAGCGGGGTGTCGTAGGCCAGGGCCAGGACGGCCCCGGAGGTGTCCGGGCAGGAACCGAGGTCGGACGGGGGCGAACCCGGCGCCGCCGGGTCGAACGAGAACAGGTGGCCGTCGGGATGGGTGCCACCCACCACCAGCGCACCCGCCTGCGCCAGGGCCGTGACCCGGGTCTGCACCACCGGGGAGGTCACCGCCTGACCCCTGCTGTTGGAGATCCCCCAGTGGCTCGGTCCCTCGTACATCTCCTGGAACAGCTCCCCGGGGTCATACTCGACGAGGTGCCCCTTCTGGCCGGTGCCGCAGAAGACGTCCTTTGCGTGCATGCCCAGGTCGGTCGAAAGCACCGAGTAGACCGTGCTCTCTCCCGGCACAGGTTCACCGAGGTCGACCGGATCGGCCTCGGCCAACCGCAGCGATCCGCCGCTCGAGGTCGTGCCGGAGAACTCGGAGATCCCGAGCGTGGAGTCGAAGGTGTCCGCCCATGAGTCGGCCGACCGGACCGGTACCGCCCACGCCCACGTCGCCATTCCGGACAGGAGCGCCGCCGCCAGCAGTACCGCCGCCGCCGATCTCGCGGATGCAACTCTTCTTCGGGACCGGATGAACCTCATCTCAGCCGACTCCATCGGGATCTTCCGCCTGCATGATATAGAACGTCTCAACCCCCGCTCAGCCACTGCTCTCGATTGACTACCTGCGTGAATATCGCCCGTAGAGGACGGGCACTCGAGTTGCTCACCAACAAAGGAAGCGGGGGCACGTCCGCCCCCGCTGCCGTGTCTTCTGGTTCCGCCGAGATCCGGTCAGGCGCCTCCTGATAGTCCTCCTAGTAGGGCAGCGGGTACGGCATGACCTGTGCGCTCTGGAACACGCCGTACATGTACGGACTGGACAGCAGGCCGTTGTTGGTCCAGGTCTTCATGGTAACCATCCTGAGCGCGCTGTTGGTCCCCGCCAGGTTCAGCTGGCCGGCAATGAACCCGGCCTGGTCCGCGAGCCCTATCATCAACTGCCTGGACATCGCGATAGCCGCGGGCGTCGCCAGGGCGTCGAGAAGGCCCTTCAGCGCCCCGGGCTCGTTCCCGATCATGGTCACCACGTTGCTGATGAACGTGCGCGCCTGAGGCGTCTCAAGCGTGTTGGCGGTCTGGACCGGGTCCATGCCGCCCATGAGGTTGCCCAGGAATGCAGGGTTCGCGTTCACTATCGCGGCGATCACCGCCGGGTTCAGCCCGCCCTGGGCCACCGGCTTGGTCATCTCGTAGAGCATGCCGTACGGGGCCGTCGATCCCGGAGGGAACGGCGGGCTCGGTGGATCGGCGCCGTAGCTCACGAACGTGGTCGCGTTCATGGCGTCCGTGATGACGTCGGCGTCGAGTGCGCCGACGAGACCGACCAGGAACGCCTGGTTGTTGTTGATGGCGCTCGCCAGGACCCCCGGGTTGATACCGCTCGTCTGGTCCAGCATCGCAAGCGTGAACTCCGGGTTGGCGTCGAGCGACTGCGCCATCAGCGCCGGGTTCATGCCGATCGCCGGGTTGAGCATGCCCGTCAGGAACGCCTGGCCGGCCGCGGTGTTGAGCGCGGTGGTCAGCACGTCCGCGTCGAGGCTCGCCAGCAGACCGTCAAGGAACGGTCCGTTGTGGTTGACTACGTACGCCACCACCGCCGGGTCCAGGTACTGGACAAGCTCGCTGGTGGAGGACGAGGAGTCGTTCATCACCTCCGCGATCACCTGCGGATTGAGATAGGTCAGCAGCTCGGCGATCCAGGTCACGTTCGCGTTGATCGCCGCGGCCGTCGCCTGTATGTTCAGCTTGCCCATCAGCTTGCTCAGGAAGGTCCCGTTGTTGTTCACCACCCCCGCGACCACCTGAGCGTTGAGCTTGCCGACCAGCGCTATGACGAACGACGGGTCCGAGTTGAGGCCGCTGGCCATCGCGTCGGGGTCTAGCTTGCTCACCAGCTGGGTCAGAAACGCCCCGTTGCTGTTCACGATGCCGGCGATGACGTTGGGGTCGAGCTTGCCCACCATCTGAGCCGTCCAGGACCAGGTGGAATCCATCATGGAGGTGAGGCTGTCCAGGTCGAGGTAGGTGAGCAACGCCTTCAGGAATCCCGGGTTCTGGTTTATGGCCGCGGCCGTTCCCGCGGTGCTCATGTTGGACATGAGGCCGGCCAGGAAGACCCCGTTGGCGTTGACCACGTGCGCCAGCGGAACCGGGTCCAGCACCGCGAGCAGCTTGTTCATCATGGTCGCGTTGTTGGCGACCGCGGCCAGGAACTCGTTGCTCAGGTTGCCCAGCGTAGCCGAGATAAAGGGCGCCACGTTGTTCACTATCGAGGATATGGCGTTCGGGTCGAGGTATCCGATCAGGGCCGAGGTGAAGTCCTGGGTGGATGCCATGTTGGCGGCCATACCCGCCGGGCTCATCTTGCTGATGAACTTGGTGAGGAACGCCTGGTTGTTCGCGATGGTTGCGACCAGGTTCGGGCTGATGTTCATCGCCACGTCGTACACGAACCCGGAAGTCTGCTGCGAGGTCCTCGCCAGGTCATCGGGGTTCATGCTGCCCAGCAGCCTCGAGAGGAAGCTCTCGTTCCCGTTGACCACCCCGGCGATCACGCCCGGGTCGAGCTGGGGCAGCAGTGTGAGGATGAACTGCGAGTTGGTGGCCATGCCCTGCGACAACGCGTCCGCGTTCAGCTTGCCGAGGAGCTGAGTGATCCAGGGGCCGTTGGCGTTGACCACGCCCGCGATGGCGTCGGGATTGAGGTACCCGACCAACGACGAGGTGAACGCCGGGTTGGAGTTCATCGCCTCCGCCGCAACCTGGTAGTCGGTGTACTGGACCATCAGGACCAGAAACTCGCCGTTCTCGTTTATCGCGTTGGCGATCACCTGGGCGTCGAGCTCGCCGACCAGGTCGCTCAGGAACGGTCCGGCCTTGTTTATGATGGTGGCCGTGACCTTCGGGTCGGAGTTCTTCATCATCGCGCTCAAGAACTCCTCGTTCCCGTTCAGCGCCTTGGCTATGACCGCCCCGTCGATGAGGTCCAGCACCTCGCTGAGGAACTGGGGATTCTCGTTGATCGCCTTCGCGGTTCCCGTGGGGTCCATGTAGCGCATCAATTCGTTGACGAACTCAGGGTTCTCCCTGATCGCCTCGCCCACGGCCTTCGGGTCCAGCGCACCCAGCATCGCGCTGGTGCTCTTGGCGTCGGAGCTCATCTTGCCGATGAGGGGCCCCAGTGGGCTCCTGGTGGGCAGGAATCCCACCAACCCGACCACGAGCAGTCCCGCTATGAGGACTATCACCGTGGCGTTTATCAGCGTCTGGAGGCTGCGGTTATACAGCATCTGTTTCTCCTGGCCTCTCGTCTACCATGGTTGTGGAACCCAGTGTGGCTCCCCCTGCGACGTGTTCAGCTGCGCGTCCACTATCTGTACCCAACCCTCTGTGGGAAGCTCGGGGATCGGCCACCACGGTGGTATGCCCTCGACCCCGGTTATCACCGTCGCGCCGTACCCCCACAGCCTGCGCAGGACACTCTGGCTCGGATCGAATCCCGTGCCGGTGCGCGGGTTGGTCACGCCGCTGTTGGTCGGCCCGTGGATCGCCTGCACGATGACGTTGGGGTTCAGTCCGGTGGTCTTGTTCAGCAGGTTGCCTATG
>JAHJCO010000044.1 GCA_018831265.1 Actinomycetota bacterium | reverse complement strand
CGAGCCCGACGTGGGCTCCAACGCCGCCGAGATACAGACATCCGCCGTGGCGGACGGGGACTCACTAGTCCTCAACGGCACCAAGACCTGGATATCCTGCGGGCACGTCTCCGACCTGGCCGCGGTCATCTGCAGGGTGAAGAGAGAAGAGGACTCGCGCATAGGCATCCTGCTGGTGGACCGCGAGGTCTCCCCCTATGAGGCCAGCGAGCTTCCCCACCTGGGCCTGAAGGCCTTTCCCACCTCCGAGCTCTACTTCACCGACTGCCGGGTACCCGCCGCCAACCTGCTGGGAGGGGAGAGGAGCGGGGGGAGCCGGAAGACCTCGGCCTCCGGGGACCTCAAGTTCGTGCTCCAGGGGTTCGAGATAATGCGCACGCTCATGGCGGTGGGCTCCGTGGCCATGGCCCAGGCGGCACTCGACCACTCCGTCACATATGCGAAACAGCGCAAACAGTGGGGGAAGCTCATCGGAGAGCACCAGATGATCCAGGAGATGATCTGCGACATGACCACTGCGGTGGATGCCGCCCGGCTGCTGGCCTACCGGGCCCTCTCCCTGCTCCAGCAGGGGAAGCGCTGCGACCGCGAGACCTCCATGGCCAAGTGGTTCGCGACCGAGATGGCCGTCGAGGTCACCTCCAAGGCCATACAGATACACGGGGCCAACGGCCTTTCCGAGGAGTTCCCGTGCGAGAAGCTGTTCAGGGACGCGAGGATGTTCACCATCCCCGACGGCGCCACCCAGATACAGAAGCTCATCGTGTCCCGGGACGTGCTGGGCCTGAGCGCTTTCGAGTAGGAGGAGGGGAATGGCACTCGGCGGCCGGCATACGCTCCACTACATAATAGAGAGGAACGCGAGGCTGTTCCCCGGACGCGAGGCCGTGGTGTGCGGCGGTGAGAAGCGGATCACCTGGGCGCAGCTCGATCGGAACGTGAACCGCCTGGCCAACGCGCTTCTGGACCTCGGCGTGACGGAAGGCGCCCGCGTCGGGGTCATGCTCCGGAACTCCAACATGTTCGTCGAGGCGTTCGCCGCCGTGGCGAAGGTAGGGGCCACCTCCTTCAACGTCAACTACCGCTACCAGGCCGTCGAGCTCGAGCACGTCCTCAGGGACGCCGAAGCGTGGGCGCTTGTGTGCAACCCGGAGTACGAGGGCCTGGTCGAGTCGATACGACCCGACCTGCCCGCGCTCGAGCGTGTGATCGTCTGCCCGGGCGCCGCCGATCCCGCGAACCTCTCCTGGGACGAGCTGCTGGGCGGCTCCTCCCCCGCCAGACCCGAGCCTCCCTGGGGGCCGGGTGGGGACGACGCGGTCCTGCTCTTCTACACCGGGGGGACCACCGGGATGCCCAGGGGGGTCATCTGGACATGGGGGAGCATCTCGCGGTTCCTCGGCTACAACGTGGTGAACACCATGCTCAAGAACGTGGGGCTTCTCTCCGAGGCCTCGCCGGGCTCGATGGACCGGTTCGTCCGGGCCATGAGCCTGCCCCTGGCCGGTAGCGGGGCAGCCCGTCGCTTCTACCGCCGCGTGCTCTGCAGCGGCACCGCCATGGAGTACGTGGGCTCGCTGCTCGAGCGGGCCGTCTTCACCCCGCCCGGCTTCGGGCCCGCGGTCAACCGGATAGGGGGCTCGTTGAGGGCGCTGGTGGCCTCCCCCCTGATGCACGGGGCGGCCTGGGTCGCGTGTGTGCCCGTGATGGCCGCGGGCGGGACCATCCACTTCCTCGGCGACTCACCGCGCTTCGACGCGGCCTCGGTCTGGGAGCTCGCAGAGAGGGAGCACCTGATGCTGGTGGTGGTTGTCGGGGACGCATACGTCGCCCCGATGATGGAGTGCCTCGAGAGCAGGCGGTACGACCTGGACGACCTGCTGGTGCTGGGGACGGGGGCGGTGAAGCTCTCTCCCCACCTGAAGGAGAAGCTCCACGAGAAGCTGCCCAACGCAATGGTGCTGGACGCGCTGCTCGCCACCGAGGGAGGGGGCGCGATCTTCGATGTCACGGCAACGGGGTCGCAGGTCGCCTCCAACACCCGGTTCAGTGTCCGTTACGGGGGCCGGTTCCCGGTCCGGGTGCTCGACGGCGAGGGGGGGTTCGTGCAACCCGGCTCCGGGAAGGTGGGGACGCTGGCCTACGGGGGGCCGCAGTCGCAGGGGTACTGGAGGGACCCGGCCAAGACCGCCGAGACCTACAGGCGCATCGACGGCGAGACCTGGATAACCATGGGAGACCTCTGCACCGTCAACCGGGACGGCACCATCAACCTCATGGGCCGCGGGCAGACCTGCATCAACTCCGGCGGGGAAAAGATCTTCCCCATCGAGATCGAGAACCGGCTGATGTGCCACGAGAAGGTGCTCGACGTCGCCGTGGTGGGTGTGCCGCATCCCCGCTGGGGGGAGGCGGTGACGGCGGTGGTGGAGCCCAGGGAGAGCGCGAGGGGGAGCGGCGGGCTTGAGGAAGAGCTGTCCGCGTTCCTGCGGGAGAGCCTCGCCGATTTCAAGTGTCCCAAGCACTGGGTGCTGGTGGAGTCGCTGGGACGGTCCGCTTCCGGCAAGCTCCCCTATCAATCCGTACGCGAGGTGGCCATGGAGAGGCTGGGGATCCCATACAACAGGAGGTAGAAGGATGGATTACGAGTTCCTGACCATCGAGGTGGACGACGGGCTGGGGGTGGTGACGATGAACCGCCCTCCCGGGAACGCGCTGGCCGACGAGTTCCTCCACGAGCTGGAGCCGATGGTGGAGCAGGTGTCGACCGACGAGGAGATCCGCTGCGTGCTGTTCGAGAGCGCGCTGGAGAAGGCGTTCATGGTGGGTGCCGACCTGAAGGCGCTCCCCGATGGAGCGGACCTGAGCCAGATGGACCCGACCTGGACGCCCAAGCAGTCCATGTCTTTCATACTCTCGAAGGTGGGTGGGCAGATAGCGGGCATGCTCGAGCAGGCTCAGCGGGTCATGAACGGGATAGAGAGCCTGCCCAAGCCCTCGATCGCGGTCATCGGTGGCCACGCGCTCGGTGGCGGCCTCGAGTTCGCCCTGGCGTGCGACTTCCGGCTCATGGCCAGGGGAAAGCCGAAGATCGGTCTCTCCGAGGTCGGGCTGGGGCTCATCCCGGCCGCCGGTGGATGCCAGAGGCTGCCCAGGGTGGTCGGCCACGCCCGCGCCCTGGAGATGATATCGCTCGCCAGGCGGATGGACGCCGATGAGGCCGAGAGGATCGGGCTCATCACCCGGGCCGTCGACCCGGAGCTGCTCGCTGAGGAGGCCAGGACCCTGGGCAGGACCCTGGCCGGCGCCGCCACGGTGGCCATCGGCTGCGCAAAGAAGGCCATCCTGACCGGTGAGATGGAGGGGCTCGATGCCGGGCTGGCCGCCGAGCGGGACGGCATCCAGCAGCTGACGAAAACCCTCGACCTCGCCGAGGGGCTGCTGGCCTTCAACATGAAGACACAGCCGCAGTTCGAGGGCCGGTAAGCGCGTTATCGCCATGCATCGACGCATGTGCAAAAGGGTCAGGCACTTTTGCACATGAAGGGCGGCGTCATCCGTGCAGAGAACTAGAGTTTGGACATTGCCGACCTTCCGACAAGGGGTGAGCGTTGGGGGTAGCCGAGCGAAGGGCGCGCGAGAAGGAAGCCAAGCGGGACCTGATCCTGGACGTGGCGATGGGCCTGTTCCAGGAGAAGGGTTACAACGCCACCACCGTCGACGACATAGCCCAGCAGGCCGAGCTCGGCAAGGGCACCATCTACTCCTACTTCAAGAACAAAGAGGCGATCTACTTCAGCCTGCTCATCCAGAGCCTCGAGGAGCTGCGCGACGACCTCCAGGCGCTGAAGGACAAGGGGATCGAGTTCCCCCAGGTGATCTCCGACACCTCGCGGTTGATAAGGCGCTTCCACGCCAGCAGGCGGGGTCTGAGCGAGATCGTCCTCATCCAGGATGACAAGTCCTGGGACAACTTCCCGCCGGACCTGGTCGGCCGGTACCAGGCGGTGCTCTTCGACGTCCTCAACCTGATGAAGCAGCTCCTGGAAAAGACCGGAGAGGTGACGGGCATAGAGCTGCCCGACCCGCTGGAAGCGGCGGTCTTCATGCTGGCGCTCGAGGTCGGCCTTTTCTGGATAACCAGGATGGCGCCTCCGGACCTGCAGAAGGTGGTGGACGAGGACAAGCTCGTCGAGATCATGAGCCAGGCTGTGCTCCGGGGTCTTATCGGCATGGACTCCAAGGGCAAGATCTTCCCGCAGGGCCTGTACCCGGAGAACGAGTCCGATTCTTGAGCCCGGCCTCTCAGGCAGCCAGGTCTCTTTCAGGGACTGAAGTCCCGACCCAAGCAAGAGGTCTACCGGGGGACGGGCACGGCGAAGGTGAAGGTCGAGCCACCTCCCTCGCGCGGTCCCACCCTGGTCCATCCACCGTGCGCGGTGATTATCTCCTTCGCGATGAAGAGCCCCAGCCCGATCCCCGGCAGCGAGTGGTGGATGACGTCGCCGACCTGGTAGAACCTGTCGAACACCCGCTCCCGGTCCTCCTCGGGAATCCCGGGGCCCCGGTCCGATACGTGGAACAACGCCTCGCCGGCGAGTCGCTCGTAGCAGACGTCGACCTCGCTGCCCTCGGGGGAGTACTCGACCGCGTTTTCCATGAGAATGACCAGGACCTTGCACACCCTTTCGGGATCCAGGGATACGTATCGAGAGGTCGCCCGGACGTCTACATTCACGTTCGCCTTTACGCCGCCGGTCTCCAGCTCGCGGACCGCGGTCTCGATCAACGAGCGCGGGTCCGAGTCCCTGGGACGTATCTCGATCGCGCGCTCCATCCTCGACGTGTCCAGAAGCTCGGTCACTATGTGCGTGAGCCTGACCGAAGCGTTCTTTATCGTTTCCAGGGCATCCCTGACAACCTCGTCGTCGAGGTCACCACCGCGCTCCAGCAGTATCTCCGAGTAGCTCATGAACATCGTGGCGGGGTGCCTCAGTTCGTGCGCGGCGATGTCGATGAGGTCTCTCAGCTCCTCGGCGTGACGCTCCGCCGCTTCCACCTCGGCCCTCGCGGCTGCGGCCTCCTTTTCCGAAACGAGCAGGCGTCCGGCGTCTTCGCTCATCCTGTTGAACTGCCCGGCCAGCTCCCCGAACTCGTCCCGCTTTCCGACCTCGATGGGCGAACCGTAGTCTCCGCTGCTCATGGATTGCATTCCACGCTTCAGCCTGTCCAGGGAGCCGAACACCTCCCTGGTCAGCACCACCGGGACCGTCACTGCGACCAGCACCCCCAGGGCGACCGCCAGCCAGCCGAGTACCCGGGCGGCGCCGCCGGCCCTGTTGGTGGCGGCCTCCGAGCTGGCCACGTCAAGCCTTTCCCGGTCGATGAGCGCCCGGATCCTCGGCACGAACTGCTTCTTGTAGCTCCCCGCGAGAATCCCGTCGAACGTCATCATGGCCTCTTCCAGCCGGCCCTCCCTGGCGAGGGAGACCGCGCCGTTGAGCCGACCGTCCATGTCCTCGTATGAGCGCCGGATGTCCAGCACCTCGGTCAACTGCCCCGCACTCTTGCCGGTTCCTTCACCCTCCCCCGGGCCGATCCATTCCACGAAGCAGGCCTCGACCCCTTCCCTGGACCGGTCGTAATCCTCCCGGTCGCTAGCCCCGGTCGCCAGGGCGTGTGCCGCGCCGACCTGTCCGCTGATGTAGCCGTCCAGCTCGAGGGCATGCTCGAGGCTTCCGTGCGCCTCCATCAGGGTCTTGCGGTTATCCACGCTCGCCCTCAGCGCCCAGGTCAGGAGCCCCGCCAGGACCAGGACCACGGCGCCGAGGACCGAGAATCCCACCACGAGCTTCGTCTTGACCGTCATCGGGTTATCGCGCGTTAGCAATGTGGACCTCCACTTCGACTACCCGATATTAGTATCGAAGAAACGGGCCGCGCCATGAAGCAAGACAATCCGGGCCGGCGCCGGAAAAAGCGGACACCGTTCCGGAGGCGGCCTCCGGGCACCGGCACCTGCCGACCTTTTCTGCTATTATTCTGTGAATATTTCGACCCGGGAGCTCTGCGAGGAGGCCAGTTGGACAAGCCCGATATCGAGGCGGCGGCGGCGATAATAAGGTCGGACCCGTATGCGGCCCACCTGGGGGTTGAGTTCGTACTCATCGAGGAGGGACACGCCGTCTCCCGGATGCCCCTCGACGAAAGGCACCTGAACTTCATGGGCCTGGTCCACGGCGGTGCCATCTTCTCGCTGGCCGATTCCACCTTCGGGGCCGCGGCGAACTCCAACGGGACCAAGGCGATGGCCATTCACGTCAGTATTGACTACCTGGCGCCTCCCGGGGATACGCCGTACCTCGAGGCGGACGTGCGCGAGGACGCCCGCGCGGGCCGGGGAGGCCACTATCGCATGGAGGTCCGCAACGCGGCGGGCGAGATGGTCGCGGTGTGCACCGGCTGGGCTTACCACACCGCCCGGCCGCTTGAGGACTGAAGGCTATTCTGGATTGGGGGCGGACTTCAGTCCGCTCAACGAAATCCGGGGGGTACGCGGACGTGATATATTTCTATCTCACGGTACACGCAGCATGGGAGCAGGTACAGTCTGAACGTCAGGTTTTGGTAGTACGAACACGGGGGTGAAGTCCATGTCGCTGGAAGGGAAAGTGGCACTGGTCACGGGAGGCTCAGGTGGCCTTGGCCGTGTCCACGGCCTGGTGCTGGCCAGGATGGGTTGTGACGTCGCTCTTACCGGGAACCGCAACCTGGAGAAGGCGGAGGCGGCGGCGGCGGAGCTCGAGGCGCTCGGCCGTAAAGCCATCGGGGTCAAGATGGACGTCTCCGACCCGGACGAGGTGAACAAGGGCGTCAAGGAGATCATTGACAGGCTGGGGACCATCGACATCCTGGTCAACAACGCCGCCTACGGGATAGTGCGGGCCACCACCATCATCAAGATGGACAAGGCGGACTGGGACAAGGACCTGGCCATCAACCTGACCGGCGCCTTCAATACCATCAAGGCCGTGATGCCGGGCATGCAGGACAAGAAGTGGGGGCGGATAGTGAACGTCTCCTCGGTCACCGGCACCATGGGCGGGTTCGGCCAATGCTCCTACGCCGCCACCAAGGCGGGCCTGATCGGGCTGACCAAGACCGTGGCGCTGGAGGGGGCCAGGAACAACATAACCTGCAACGCCGTGGTCCTGGGCGTCTTCGACGGGGGCAGCTTCTACGAGGTGGCCCCCGAGTTCAGGGAGAGGATAATCAAGAGGGTGGCCATGCGCAGGGCGGGAGATCCCGAGGAGTTGAGCAACGTCATCGCCTTCCTGGCTTCCCCCGAGTCGAGCTTCGTCACCGGCGAAGCCATCGAGGTGTCGGGCGGCATAAGCCTTTTCACGTTCTAGGCCGGGGGCCTGGAAAGACCAGCAGGGAGTGTTGAGATGAAAGAAGTAGTCATTGTCAGCGGGGCGAGGACCGCGGTGGGCCGGTTCGGGGGTACGCTCAAGGATATACCGGCAACGACCCTGGGCTCGATCGCGATCAAGGGTGCGCTGGAGCGCGCCGGCGTCTCGGGTGACATGGTCGACTGGGTGTTGATGGGAGCGGCCAGCGCCGACGGCATGGGAGAGGTGCCGGCGCGCAACGCGGCGCTGCAGGCCGGGCTGCCCGAGGACGTCCCCGCGATGTTCCTGTCGGCGGCCTGCACCTCGGGGCTGTTCGGCGTTTCGCTGGGCGCGATGATGATAGAGGCCGGGAAGGCCGACATCGTGGTGGCGGGGGGCATGGAGTCCATGAGCGGGTACCCTTACCTGATCAAGGATGCTCGGTGGGGGCTCAAGTTCCGGGACTCGGTGCTCGTCGACGGCTGCTCGCTGGCGCTGGAGTGCCCGGTGGGCCACGTGCAGATGGGTGCGTACGGAGACGAGGTGGCCGGCGAGCAGGGCGTGACCCGCGAGGAGCAGGACGCCTGGGCGCTTCGCAGCCAGCAGCGCTGGGCCGAGGCCCAGGAAGCCGGCCGCCTGGCCGACGAGATCGTCCCGGTGGAGATACCGCAGCGAAAGGGCGACCCCAAGAAGTTCGAGGTCGACGAGTTCCCGAGGCCGGGGACGACCCTGGAGGCGCTTGCCGGTTTGAAGCCCGCATTCACCAAGGACGGCACAGTGACCGCCGGCAACGCGCCGGGAATAAACGACGGCGCGGCCGTCGTGGTCCTGATGTCGGCCGACAAGGCGAAGGAACTGGGGATCAAGCCGCTCGGCACCGTACTCGCTTACGGGACGGTGGCAGGACCCCCCAGGAACATCCCCATCGTGCCCTCGCAGGTGATCGACAAGGTGATCTCCGAGGCGGGCCTCAAGCTCGAGGACATCGACCTGTTCGAGATCAACGAGGCGTTCGCGGCGGTCTCAATAATAACCATGAGCAGGCTGGGGATAGACTCCGAGAAGGTGAACGTGGACGGCGGGGCGGTAGCCATCGGGCACCCCGTGGGAGCCACAGGAGTGAGAATACTCGTCCACCTGCTCTACGAGCTCAACCGGCGCGGCGGAGGCGTGGGAGTCGCCGGCCTCTGCGGGGTCGGGAGCCAGGGCGAGGCCGTGGTGGTAGAGGTCTAGGTCCTAATTACCCAGGAGGAGCAATGGTTTATGCGCTGACCGAGGAACAGGAGGCCCTGCGCGGCCAGATCAGGCAGATGGCGCTGGAGAAGGTCGCGCCCCGCGCGGCGGAGATAGACCGAGAGGGTGTCTACCCGTGGGACATGCAGAAGCTGCTGGCCGGGAACGATCTGCTCGGCCTGGCCATACCCCAGGATTACGGGGGCTCGGGGGCGTCGCTGCTCACCAACTGCGTGGTCGCCGAGGAGCTGGCCCGCACCTGCGCCACGACCTCGCTGATATTCGTGGTCCAGAAGCTGGCCGCCTACCCGATAGTGCTTGCGGGCTCCGAGGAGACCAAGAAGAAGTACCTGCCGAGGGTGGCCAGCGGAGAGTGCCTGGCCTCGTTCTGCCTGACAGAGCGGAAGGCCGGCTCGGACGCCGGGGCGACCCAGACGATGGCGAAGGCGGTTGACGGGGGCTACGTACTCAACGGTGAGAAGTGCTTCATCACCAACGGCGGGCTGGCCGAGGTCTACTCCACATTCGCCATGACCGACCCGGACAAGGGCGTGCGCGGCATAAGCGCCTTCGTGGTGGAGAAGGACTGCGAGGGGTTCTCGGTCGGGCACATAGAGGACAAGATGGGCCTCAGAGGCGCCCAGGTCTCCGAGATCATGTTCGAGGACTGCTTCGTGCCCGAGGAGAACATGCTGGGTGGGCGCGGCGAGGGGTTCACCGTGGCCATGAAGACGCTGGACAACTCGAGACCCCTGGTGGGGGCGCAGGCGCTGGGCATCGCCCAGGGCGCCCTCGACGTGGCGGTCGACTGGGCCAGGGAGCGCGAGCAGTTCGGCAGCCCCATCGGCAAGCTGCAGGGCATACAGTTCCTGCTGGCCGATATGAAGACCCAGGTCGAGGCCGCGCGCCAGCTGGTCTACCGCTCGGCGACCCTGAGCGACATGAACCACCCCGACCTGTCCATCAACTCCGCGATGGCCAAGCTGTTCGCCAGCGACGTGGCTATGAAGGTGACCACGGACGCCGTGCAGGTCCTGGGCGGCTACGGGTACATGAAGGACCATCCGCTGGAGCGGATGATGAGGGACGCGAAGGTGACCCAGATCTACGAGGGGACGAACCAGGTGCAGCGGGTGGTCATCTCCCGCCGGCTGCTGGGCAAGATCTAATCCCTCGGACGGAAGTGAGGAGAGTGTTCCGTTCCATGAGTACGGTGTGGCACCGAGAACGTCGAGGCGCAGCTCCTGCAAGGCGCGCGACCGACGCGTACGCCTGCCGTACTCGGAGGGAGCGGAACGCAGCAGGTGTGGATGGATCGGCGTTCGAATGCAAGCGTATTCATGGAATGGAGCACTGAGATGAGCGACGACGCGAGGAAGATCTCCGAGGAGCAGGAAAAGTGGCTCCTGCAGCTCGAGGGGGTAAAGGAGCGCAAGGAAGCGTTCGTGAGCGACGCAGGGATCCCCCTGAAGCCGCTCTACACGCCACTGGACGTCGGCGACATCGACTACGTGGAGGAGGACGGGTTCCCGGGGATGCCGCCGTACACCAGGGGCGTCTACCCGAACATGTACCGGGGCCGCCTCTGGACCATCAGGATGTTCTCGGGGTTCGGGACCCCCGAGGAGACCAACCAGCGCTGGAAGATGCTCTACGACCACGGGGAGACCGGGTTCAGCTCCGCGGTGGACTCGCTCACATTCGCCGGGGTGGACCCCGACGACCCCATCGAGTGGCTCGAGTCCGAGGTGGGCAAGGAGGGTGTGCCCCTGTACTCCATCCGGGGCATGGAGGCGATGGTGGAGGGTATACCCATCGACGAGGTGAGCGTGGCCCTGGTGGTGGAGCCGGAGACCAGCGCCGCCATCACCTCGATGTACTTCAACGTCGCGGAGAAGAGGGGCATCCCGAAGTCGCAGCTGCGCGGGACCACCCAGAACGACATCCTCACCATGACCATAGGGTACGTCCCGTGGCACCCCCTGAAGCCGCAGGACCTGCTCAAGCTGGCCTGTGACCTCATCGAGTACTGCACGGCCATGGGCGAGGCGCCCAAGTGGAACCCGGTCAACTTCACCACCTACAACTACCGGGAGGGCGGCATCGATGCCGTCCAGGAGATCGCCTTCGGCCTGGCCAACGCGGTGGCGCATATAGACGAGATGCTCCGGCGCGGCTGGAAGATAGACGACTTCGCCTTCCGGCTGGCCTTCCACCTCGCGGCCCAGAGGGACTTCTTCGAGGAGGTCGCCAAGTACCGCGCCGCCAGGAAGCTGTGGTACCGGCTGATGACGGAGAGGTACAATCCCCAGCAGCCGGTGTCCAAGCAGTTCCGCTTCCACGTCCAGACGGCGGGGAGCTCGCTCACCGCGCAGCAGCCGACGGTCAACATCATCCGCACGGCCTACCAGGCGCTGGAGGCGGTGCTGGGAGGCTGCCAGTCTCTGCACACCAACTCCTTCGACGAGGCCGTGTGCCTTCCCGCCGAGGAGTCCGTGCTGCTGGCGGTGCGGACCCAGCAGGTCATCCGCGAGGAGACCGGTGTGACGGACGTCATAGACCCGCTGGGCGGCTCGTACTACGTCGAGGCGCTGACCGAGGAGCTGGAGCACAGGATCTGGGAGTATTTCCTGGAGATCGAAGAGGCGGGGGGGATTGTCGCCGCCCTCAACAGCGGCTGGCTGTACCGCGAGATGAACAAGGCCTTCGACAAGAGGCGCAAGGCGGTAGAGTCCGGCGAGGAGAAGGTCATCGGCGTGAACACCTGCGTGGTGGACGAGGAGGAGCCCTGCCCGCCGTTCCGCACCAACCCCGACGCCGCGCGGATCGAGATCGAGAGGCTGGAGAAGCTGAGGCAAGAGCGCGACAACCAGAAGGTCGCCGGCCTGCTTGACGAGCTGAAGCGGGTATGCGAGACGCGGGAGAACGTCCTGCCGGTGGTGAGCAGGCTCACCGCCGAGGGGGCATCGGTGGGAGAGATAACGAACACATTCCGCGAGATGTGGGGCCTGTGGGACTGCCCCATGATGGGATGAAACGGACCTTGATCGAACGGGATGACTGCTTGATTGAGGCGGGGCTCTCAGCCCCGCAGTGGATGGATCACCCGGCCTGAGAGGCCGGGCTTAAACTGGAGAGGCCGGGCTCAAGAGGTGGGTCTGTAACCTGGGGGTGACATGAAGAAGATAAGGGTCCTTCTGTTCAAGCCGGGCATCGACGGCCACTGGCGGGGCATCCTGACCGTTTCGCGCGCGCTGACCGAAGCGGGCATGGAGGTCATCTTCGAGGGCTTCAAGTCGGTTGACACAATCGTGGAGGCCGCCTTCCAGGAGGATGTCGACGTGATCGGCTACAGCGTCCACTCCGGGGCCCACCACGAGTGGACCCGCAGGCTCAGCCAGACGCTCGACGAGAAGGGCGCACGCGACAGCTTCCTGATCATCGTCGGGGGCGCGATCCCTCACGCGGACCACGAGGCCCTCAAGCAGGAGGGCGCGGACGCGGTCTTCAGCCCGGGCACCAACACAAAGGACATCGTCCGCTTTATCGAGGAGAACGTGGGCGGCGCCGGCCGCTAGCCCTCCTCGAGCTCGGGCAGGTCCGCGTAGTAGTCCAGGGACTCGGGGTTCTTGAGGGCATCCTTGTTCTTCACCGGCTTGCCCTCGATCACGTTCTTGACCGCGAGCTCCACCTTCTTCATGTTCAGCGTGTAAGGGACGTCCTGCACCTCGATGATCTTGGCGGGGACGTGCCTGGGCGAGGCCGCCTCGCGGATGACCTTCTTTATCTTCTTCCTGAGCCCGTCGTCCAGTTCGTAGCCGGGGGCCACCTTCACGAAGAGGATCACACGCACGTCGTCCTTGAAGTGCTGGCCCACCACCAGGCTGTCCTCGATCTCGGGCATGTTCTCGACCGGCCTGTATATCTCCGCGGTGCCGATCCTCACCCCGCCGGGGTTGAGGGTGGCGTCGGAGCGGCCGTAGATCGCCACCCCTCCGTGCTCGTTCACAACGATGAAATCGCCGTGCCTCCAGACCCCCGGGTACACCGAGAAGTAGGCGTCCCGGTACTTCTCGAACCCGGGGTCCTCCCAGAAGTAGATGGGCATCGACGGCGAGGGGGCGGTGCAGACCAGCTCTCCCTGCTCGCCGTAAACCGGCCTGCCGTCGCTGTTGAACGCCTCTACCGCCATGCCCAGCCCCCGGCACTGCAGCTCGCCCGCGTAAACGGGGAGCATGGGGTTGCCCAGGGCGAAGCAGCCGTTTATGTCGGTCCCTCCCGAGATGGAGGCGAGCTGCACGTCCTCCTTGATGCTGTCGTAGACGAAGTGGAAACCCTCGACCGAGAGCGGGGAGCCCGTGGACAGTATCGCCCTTATGCTGGACAGGTCGTACTTCTCCTTCGGTATCAGCCCCGACTTCATGAGGGCGGCGATGTACCCCGCGCTTATGCCGAAGACCGTTATCTTCTCCTTCTCCGCGAGATCCCAGAGGGCCCCGGCGTCCGGGTGGAAGGGGTTGCCGTCGAACAGGATTATCCTCGCCCCCACTGCCAGAGAGCTGACCAGCCAGTTCCACATCATCCAGCCGCAGGTGGTGAAGTAGAAGATGGTGTCGTCCCTGTTCAGGTCGGTGTGCAGTATGAGCTCCTTCAGGTGGTGCAGCAGGATACCACCCGAGCACTGCACCATGCACTTGGGGAGCCCCGTGGTACCCGAGGAGTACATGATGAACACCGGGTGGTCGAACGGCAGCTGCTCGAACTCGACCTCCAGGCCTTCCTCGGACGACTTGAAGTCGTCGAAGAGCACGGCGTTGGGGAGCCCGCTCAGGTCGGGCTCGTCGGTGGTGTATCGACTGACCACGATCTTCTCCACCGAGGGCAAGTCCCTGATTATCTCGGCCACCCGCTCGATCGAATCGAACCTGCCGCCCTTGAAGTAGTAGCCGTCCGCGACGAAGAGTACCTTCGGCTTGATCTGGCCGAATCGGTCCAGCACGCCCTTGATCCCGAAGTCGGGCGAACACGAGGACCAGGTCGCCCCGATGGCCGTCGCGGCCAGCATCGCCACAACCGTGGAGGGCATGTTGGGCATGAAGCCGGCCACCCGGTCGCCGATGCCCACCCCGGCCTCCTTGAGGGCCTTCTGGAGGCGAGCGACCTGGTCGTACAGCTCAGCGTAGGTCATCCTCACCGGCTCCCGCCCCTCCCCCTTGAACACCAGGGCCTCGCGGTCGTCACGGAAACGGAGCAGGTTCTCGGCGAAGTTGAGGCGGGCGCCGGCAAACCACTTCGCCCCGGGCATCCTGGTCGCGTCCTCTATGACCTCCTCGAACGGCCGGGACGCGAGCACATCGGTGAAGTCCCACAGAGCCGACCAGAAATCGGCTATATCCTCCACCGACCAGCGGTACAGCTCCTCGTACTCCGTGAACTCCTTGCCGAAGCGCTCGTTCACGTACTGGATGAACCGGTACATGTTGCTTGACTTCACGCGTTCCTCGCTGGGGCTCCACAGGAGTTCGCCTTCGCCGGTGGTGGTGAGCTGATCGCCTGCCATAGGGATCCTCCTTGACGCTGTGTCGGACGGCCGGGTCCGAAAGGTACCGCTACTAGGTGCTCCATTCCATGAATACGCCGGCATTCGAACGCCGCTGCATCCACACCCGCTGCGTTCCGCTCCCTCCGAGTACCGCAAGAGTATGCGTCGGTCGCGCGCCTTGCGGGATGCGGCGCATCGACGTTCTCGGTGATTCGCCGTGCTCATGGAACGGAACACTTGGTGCCTAATACTACGATACCCGCCAAGATGCAGGCAAGATTCTCCACGGGCCTGGCGACCGGTCGGCGATCGGGGTTTTTCCGCTGGAAATCTGGCGGGCGGATGGAATCCGGTGGTAGACTCTTGACATTTACACTCGCGGCCGGCACTCGATGTGAACGGGAGGTTGCCATGAACATCGGACAGTGGGTAACCAAGAGGGCGATGCTCCACCCGGACTCCACCGCGCTAATCAGCGACGACGGTCGCGCGTACACCTACGCCGAGCTCAACGCCGGGGTGAACCGCATCGCCAACTCGTTGCCCGGCATCGGTGCCGGGCGCGGCGACCGCATCGCCACCCTGTTCCCCAACAATCCCGAGTTCCTCATGTCCTGGTTCGCCGCGGCCAAGACGGGGACCATCATGGTCCCGCTCAACTACCGCCTTACCCCCCCCGAGCTGGTCTACATCCTGGACGACTGCGGCGCCGTCGCTCTCGCTTACACCCCCGAGTTCGCCGAGCAGGTGAACGGGATCCGGGGCAAGGTGGACAGCATAAAGAACTTCGTCTGTGTCGGGGGCCCCGGCGAGGAGGGCGACATCGACTACGACGAGCGGATCAAGAGCAGCCGCGACAGCGAGCCGTTCGTGGACGGCGAGCCGACCTTCGATGACGTCCATTTCATCATGTACACCTCGGGGACCACCGGCAACCCCAAGGGGGCCACCCTGACCCACGGCAACACTCACTGGAACGCCGTCAACGCCGTGCTCGCCTACGACCTCTCCCGGGACGAGACCAACCTGGCGGCTACGCCCATGTACCACATCGCGGGGCTCTCGGCCGGCCCCACACCGACCCTGTACGCCGGCGGCCGGGTGATCCTCATGCGGTTCTTCGACCCGACCGAGGCCCTCAGGATGATAGAGGCTCATCGCGTAACGACCATGTTCGGGATCCCCACCATGTTCAGGATGATGTCGGAGTGCGAGGCGTTCGACCAGACGGACTTCAGCTCGCTCCGCTTCCTCATCGCGGGCGGGGCCCCCTGCCCCGTCTCCCTCATCGAGAAGTACCTTGCCAGGGGGGTTACCTTCAACCAGGGCTACGGCCTCACCGAGGCCGCCCCGGGCGTGACCGCCCTGCCCGAGGAGGATTCCCTGCGCAAGAGGGGCTCGGCCGGCAAGCCGCTCTTCTACGTGGACGTGGACATAATCGACGACGACGAGATGGAGGTCCCGCAGGGGGAGATGGGCGAGATAATCATCAAGGGCCCGAACGTGTTCAGGGGCTACTGGAACCGCCCCGAGGAGACCGAGAAGGTCCTCAGGCACGGGTGGCTCCACACGGGCGACGTGGGCTACCTCGACTCCGATGGTTACCTCTACATAGCGGACCGCAAGCTGGACATGATCATCTCAGGGGGCGAGAACGTGTACTCCGCCGAGGTGGAGAAGACCATATGCACCCACCCCAAGGTCGTCGAGGTCGCGGTCATCGGCCTGGCGGACGAGAAGTGGGGCGAGGTGCCGCTGGCCCTGGTGATCGTCGAGCCGGGGGAGACCGTCACCGAGGAAGAGATCGTCGAGTTCTGTCGCGACAAGCTGGCGCGGTTCAAGACACCCAAGAAGGTGATCGTCACCGAGGAGCTGCCGATGAACTCGACCGGCAAGGTGCTGAAGACAGAGCTTCGCTCCTCCTTCGCGGAGGACTAGAGTGTAGCAAAAGGGTCAGGCACTTTTGCTACACTTCTCTACCCGTACTCGATGACCACGCCGGTGCCGCCCCTGGGATAGTGGAAGTCCACGGCCTCGCGCTCGCAGATCTCCCAGCACGCCGCGCACTCCAGGCATAGCTCCGTGTAGCGCGGCGAGAGCCTGGCCTTGCCGCCCGAGACCGCCCATAGCCCCATGGAGCAGGCGTCCGCGCACCGGCCGCAGCCGTCGCAACGGCTCTCGTCACAGGTTATGAACTCGCCGGTCTCCCCCACCCGCTTGACCAGCTTCTTGAGGTCTATCTTCATCTCCTCCATCTCACTCTCCCTCCCGTCCTTCCAGGTACGGCCTCAGCGACCTCGAGAAGCGGGCCAGCAGCCACAGGTACCGCTCGTCGGACAGGCGCCGGAGCGCGGGCAGCCTCGGCTTCATCATGCACAGCATCCGCCTTACGTTGCCCGGAGAGATCCCCCGGGCGAATGGCTTGATGTAGCGGCCACCGAACTCGCCGAACTCGGGGAGCATGTCCAGGAAGTGCGAGAGGTGCATGTTCAGGCACTCCATGTGCGCGTCCCCCCAGTCGAAGCAGATCGAGAACGGGTTGAGCATGCTCAGCTCCAGCAGGAGCTGTATCTGCCGGCCCATCTTCTCGGGGTCGAAGGCGCTGTTATCCCACAGCTCCACGAACTCGCGTCCGAACTCGTGCTCCAGGCCCAGGGACGAGGCCCGCCATCGCCTCTCGTACTCGGAGAGGGTTCTCTCCGAGAAGTCGCCCTTCCGAATAGCGTAGGCGGCGGTCTCGGCGGCGATCCTTCCGGACGTGCATGCATGCCAGACCCCTTCGCCCTCCAGGGGGCAGGGGAACCCGGCCGCGTCCCCCACCAGCATGAGCCCGGCCGAGAACGACTTCGCGGGCTTCTCCATCCACGGAAGCAGGTGTGCCTGGTACTCGCGCGGCCTGGCGTCCACCGCACGCGTCATAGCCTGGAACGCCGGGATCGCCATGACCCGCTTGAGCATGTCGACCGGCCTGGTGTCCCAGTCCCGGCGCAGCCATTGACCCGCCCCCAGGTGGAATCCCTCCCGGAAGTTCACCTGGTAGGCGCCGTAGAAAGGCCCGAACCAGCACCACTCCGCGTTACCTATCACATCGTCGAGCTTCCCCTCGTCGCACCCGAAGTCGAGCTGCGGCACCAGAGTGCACCCGGCTCCCCAGCGGTTTCTCATTCCCGAGGCGCGCGCCATGGTGGACATCGCACCGTCGGCGGCGATCACCACCTTCGCCCCTATCCTCTCGCCCGCGTCGGTCACAATCCCGGCCACTCGGCCGTCATCCATGATCACGTCGGAGGCCAGCGTGGCGGTGCGTAGCTCAGCGCCCTCGTCGGTGGCCCGCTTCGCCAGGAAGGGGTCCAGACAGGAACGGTAGACGCTGGCCCCCTCCATGCCATGGGGCCAACGGGTCGCGTCGAGGTCGGAGCCGGTGGTGCCCGAGCGCATCCGCAGGCGATTGTCCTCATCCACCAGGTTTATTACCACCATCTCCACCTTGCGGTAGGAGGGCAGGCCGGGCAGCTCGCCCATTATCTCCGGGAAGTCCCGCCACCAGCGCTGACCCAGGCCGCAGCCGGACGAGTTCTTGTCGCCCGGCTTCCTGCCACGCTCGAGGAACACCGTCTCGAGGCCCAGCCCCGCGGCCGTAAACGCCGCCATCGAGCCACCCGGCCCCGCGCCCACCACGACCACATCGTACTCTTCCATGACTAAGTACCCCTTCCGGTGCCCATCACCCGGCCGCTCCCGCGAACCGCTCTCTCCATCGCAGTATATCCCGTCGGCCCGCGCTCCGGTCCGGCGAGGGGCGCCTCTGGTAACATGGCGGTATGGAGGAAGCAAGCCTGTACAGGCGGGGGCTTCGCCTCGAGTACTTCACCGTCGCCTACAACGTCGCCGAGGCGGTCGCCTCGATCCTGTTCGGGCTGGCCGCGGGGAGCGTCGCGCTTGTCGGCTTCGGGCTCGACAGCGTCATGGAGTCGCTGTCGGCGGTCGTGCTCATCTGGCGGCTGAGGCAGCACGGCGAGGCGCCCGAGAAGGAGGAGCGCATCGAGCGCAAGGCGACCCGGATCGTCGCCGTGACCTTCTTCGTCCTCGCGGCGTACGTCCTCTACGAGTCGGTATCGACACTGGTCCGCGGGAAGAGGCCGGAGGCGTCCCTTCCCGGCGTCGTGATAGCGGTGATCTCGGTCGTCATCATGCCCATCCTGGCCCGGCTGAAGCACGACGTGGGCAGGCGCCTCGGCAGCACCGCCCTCATCGCCGACTCCAAGGAGACACTGGTCTGCTCGCTCCTCTCCCTGGCACTGCTGGTGGGCCTCGGCCTCAACTACCTGTTCGGCTTCTGGCAGGCGGACCCCATCGCGGGGCTAGTAATCGTCGCCTTCCTCTGCATGGAGGGATACGAGACGTGGGAGGAGGGGGAGGAAGAGGAGGACTCGTGAAAGAAAACCTCAGACCATTTCTTTCACCAGGGGTCAGAACCGATTGAACTCCGGTTCAGGTGAAATTTTTGGTCTGAGGTTTTCTTTCAGGCTCCGGGGAGGGGTTTTCCGTCCACGCAGCCGGGCACGTCCCAGCCCATTATCGTGTAGACGGTCGGGGCGATATCGCCGATCTCCACCTCGGGCTCGTGCTCCGTGCCCGGCAGGTATCCCGCGTAGCCCGCGGGCGCCTTGAGGATGAGCGGTATCGGGGTTGTCCGCAGCCCCCCGTGGGATGCCGGGAACGCAAGCGCCACCGTCTCCGGGATGTTCATGTCGAACTTGAAACCGATCGCGTTCATCAGCCTGAAGATGTCACCGTGTGCCACCACCTGGTAGTTGTGCCGCGGGATTATATAGAGGTCCGGCCAGACGTTGCCGTCCTTGACGTCCGTATGAGAGATCCAGTACTCCGAGTACAGCTCTCCCGGCCTGATCTTGCCCTCCTTGCCGAGGTCCAGGCCGTCCTTCATCTGCTGCTGGTTGATGGTAATGAGGGGATTGATCCTGCCGAGTTCCTTGTCCTCGACCGCATGCTCGTCGAGCACCTTCTGGATCCTGGCTAGCTTGTCCTTGTCGCTGCACCATACGCAGTTCATCTCGGCGACTCCGAACTCGAAGTAGTCATCGTGGTAGACGAACCCACTGTCCCGAAGGATCTTCCTGATGTCCATGAGCTCGTAGCCTCTCTTGGGATCCTTCAGGTTGTCCATGCCGTGGTCGGACAGGAAGACTATGACGCTGCTGTCGTAGACACCCCTCTCTTTGAGCAGCTTCACGAAATCGGCGAAGAGCACGTCGACCTCGCGGATGATGTCCAGGGCCTCCTCCCTGCGCATCCACGGGCTGAACTTGTTGTAGTCGTCGTCCGCCTTGGCCGTCCCGGTGCTCTCCCACTCGTCGAACGTCTGGATGGACGAGGCGCCCGTGAAGTGCCCGGTGTTGTCGAGGTCCGCGAGGTTCAGGTAGGCCACGTCGGGGTCTTCCTCGATGACCGTGCGCACGAACGACTCGTAGATATAGCGGTCCTCGGCATGCGTGCCCGGCATCTTGCCGAACAGCAGCGAGATGGGTGTGGCGAGCAGGCGCCCGCCCGCCATCGCGTCGAACTGCCCGAGAAGGGTCGGGATCAGCACCGCCCTCACGTTATTGCTGTGCAGGCAGGACTTGAAGGTGTCGGAAAGCCGGTCCTTCGGGTCCTTATCGGTCGGAGGGTCGCCCGCGGCCGCGTACTTGTACGGGGCTTTGAAGAACAGCGGCCAGTGCTCGCTGTGGCCGTAGATGTCCAGCGTCCTGCCGGCTTCGAGCTCCACCAGCCAGTTCTTGTTGGACCAGAACCCGCATATCGCCTTACCGTCGGTGTAGCGCTTGGCCACCTCGTAGATACGCTCCACCTCCTTGCCGTCCGGCCCGTAGAGCATCAGGTCCATGGTGTTGGGTCCCACGTTCGCTTCCCCGTGCGGCCCGAAGGAGGTGAGAGTCCCGCCCACCGAGTAGATGCCAGAGGTCCCCGAGTAGGTGCCCGCCAGCGCGTTGGTATGGTTCATGTCGGTCGCGGATGGGAGGTAGACCTTCGCGTCCTTGTAGTTCACCGTCTCCTTCATGAAGGCACGCACGTTGGGCATGAGCCAGTCGCCCTCCTTGCCCATGTCCGTGCCCCTGGCGTTCATGTAAAGGTACCCCGGGTCCATCGAATCCACGGAGAAGAAGTAGAGCTTGCGCTTGTCGGTGACATCCGCTGCGACCTTCACGCCGTCCTTCCGGCCCGTGCTGCTCTCGGCGGTCACCTCGATCTCGAGCCTGTCGCCAACCGGTGCGCCGGCGGGCGGGACGACCTTCATCACCACTTCGGCGGTCTCCTTCGGCTTCAGGCCCTTGATGGTTGTTTCCTCCAGCACGACGCTCCAGCCCGCGGGCGGCTCCGTGGCCGTCAGGGTGATGTCCGCCTTCTTCGCGTCCAGGTTGGAGACGTGGAACATGAAGGTGGTAGTCTCACCGGCCATCACCTGGTGCGCGTTCGGCTTGGTACCCGCAAGATCGTTGAGACAGAAGAGCATCCCCGGGTTCATCACCTGTACCACGACCTCGGACCTGTCCCTGGTGAGCTTCCCCGGGCCGAGGACGAGGCGCACCTCTTTCGGCTGGTTCTTTGGCAGCTCCTCTTTCGGCACGACCTCGGCCTTCAGCGCGAGGGGCTTGGCGAACATCAGGTTACGGGTCAGGGAGGGACGCTTGACCGAAGTGACCACCTTACCGTTCTTGTCGCGGAAGGTGACTTCGCACGGAAAGTCCGCCTCGAAGGTGAGCTTGTAGGTGTCCGCCGCGCCGCCCTTGTTGGTGGCAACGAGACCCCACACGACGGGCTTGCCGACGTAGGGCTGGAGAACGGGGTCCGCGTACCCCTGGCCGTCCAGGTCGCCAAGGTTCAGTCCCCTGGGTATCCTGAGCTCGGGGCTGGAAGAGAGGGCCGTGGCCTTGAGCCAGAACCAGTGGCTCTCGGAGCCCCTGGTGCCCGTTACCTTGAACCAGCCCTCGGTACCCTCGGGGGTCCCCGCACGGCACTCGACGTTGACCTTCACCTTGGCCGTACCATCTTTGCCTTTGATCCTGACCTTCGCCGGCTTCATGGTGGCCTTGAACTGATTCGACTCGCTCGATACGGAGAGGGACACCTCCGAGTCGTCGTCTGTGATGTTCCGCACGTCTACGATGTAGAACGTCTTGGTCTTGCCCGTCTTCGGCGCAAGCATCTGCTCGGGGAAGAGGCTGACCAGGTCGAACGTCGCCGGTGTGAACCCATTGGTGGAGAGGCGCCGGGCTTCCTTCTCCAGCGGCGAGAGCATGGAGAGGTACCTGGTGACGAAGAGGCCTCCCACCAGCGTGCCCGCCTTACCGAGGAATTCGCGGCGTTCTATCCCCGGGGAAAGGTCCGGCCGGGCATCCTCGCGCCCGCCGTGGCTGAGGGTACCGGGGTCCTTGAGTTCTTTCACTGGGTCCTCCTTCGGTCTTCTTCGCGGAGCCGGGCAGGCCGCGTTCGCGGCGACCGCACCGGCATCGCCCGGCTTCTACGCGGTTTGCCCCACGCGAACCAGGTCGGCTATCTCCGCGCTCTTCTTGGCGATGTAGACGAGCAGAGCGCCCGCGCCGGCGAAGAGCCAGAGCGACAGGAGGCCCATCACGAAGGAGAGTACCAGCGGCGCCCCGACGCTCCCGCCGAACTCGGAGATGGTGCCGGCCAGCTTGACCATGCCCCCCACCATCATGATGGTGCCCAGTACGGCAACGATCAGGCAGCCTGCCAGCACCGCCTTCTGCCACCCGGAGTAGGGCTTGCTCCCGTTTGCCTTTCCTTCCATGACAGCCTCCTTCCGATCGACCCTTTCCAAATCTAACACTAGTTATAATTATACGTATGATTAATTCTGCATCACGAGAGGGGCGTATGTCAATAGGTGTTTTTACTGAATCATGCCGCGAGTTCAGTGCGGTAGCCGAACGAGTGTGCATGCAATATTCCGGCCGGTAGTCCTGCGCCCTCCGCTACAATAATGAGGAACGGGCGGCCGAGACGGCGAACGGAGAGCACATGGCGGAGTTCGAGCAGATACGGATTGATTTCATGAAGACGCGCCCCGGAAAGCAGTTGCGTGCGATCCAGAGACGAATGACGCCGATCATGGAGCGGAGGACCACAACGCAGCTGATGGTCGCGGCGGTGGTCATGGTGGTGCTCATCGGGTTCCTCGACTACCTGACCGGCCTGGACATCACGTCATCGCTTTTCTACCTCGTTCCCATCCTCATGGTGACGCGGTTCGTGAGGCCCATGGCCGGCATCGCCATGTCCGTGCTCTCCGTCATCTCGATAGGTCTCAGCGGGGCACTCCGGAACGGCTTCGAGTACGAATTCGGGCTCTTCTTCTGGCACGTGACCGTCCCGCTGGTCTTCTTCGTCGTCTTCGTGGTCCTGCTGACGCTCCTCATGGATTCGATGAGGCGCGAGCAGGAGCTCTCCAGGACCGACGGCCTCACCGGCCTGTTGAACTGGCGCCACTTCACCAGCCTGGCATCGGCCGAGCTGGAGCGCGCCAGGCGCTACAACCACCCCGTGAGCATCGCATACATCGACCTGGACAACTTCAAGGAGGTCAACGACAGGTTCGGCCACGCCGAGGGGGACGCGGTCCTGCAGGCGGTCGCCGGGCTACTCACGGGGAACCTCAGGGCCACGGACCGGGTGGCGCGCCTCGGCGGGGACGAGTTCGCGGTCCTGCTTCCCGAGACGGGAGGCGACGCCGCCTCGACGGTCATGCTGGACGTCAAGGAGTCCCTCCTGCGCGAGATGGAGGGCCGGGGGTGGCCGGTCACCGCGAGCATCGGGGTCGCGACTTTCGAGGCGCTGCCCGGAACCGTCGACGAGATGATCGGGCACGCGGACAGGCTGATGTACTCCGTCAAAGCCAAGGGGAAGGCCGACCTGGTCCACGAGGTGGTCTAAGGTGCCAGGCACATTAGCCCTGGATTATTAGTCAGATGCCGTTCCGGATTCGGTTATGCTCGGTGAAGGGCTAATACCTGGGGGCTAATGTGCCTGGCACCAGTATTAGTGTTTCTGGAGTCCGTCCACCAGCGCCGTGACCTCCTCGGATCGCGAAACGTAGTACCCTCCGTCGGAGACCCCCGCCGGGTCGAACGCGTCCTTCAGCGCCGCGAGCCAACGGTAGTAGCCGGATGTCTGGTCCGAGAGCAGCCCGTGGCCCAGGTCGGAGAACCCGTTGAAGCAGAAGCCGATGTGGTCGTCGCGGCTGGCCACGATCGCGTCGATCATGAACCGGGTCGCTCCCGCGGCGGCCTCCGGGTCGCTGGGGTCGTACGCGGCGACCTCCTCCAGGTGCATCAGGGCTCCCTGCTCGTATATCGTCCCCCAGGCGTTGTCTCCCGTGTCGTCCATGAGGACGCCGCGCTCGATGTACGGCTTCTTGACCTCGATGCCTCTCTTCGCCCCCGCCACCGCGGCGTCGATGGTCTCCAGCGCCCCGAAGGTAGTGATGAAGCTGCCCCCGAACCGGAAGATGGCGCGCGCGTTCGCGTGTGCCTTTATCATCGCCGCGGCCATGGTGCGGGCCAGGTGGTCCATCCCCTTCTCGTGGACGATCTTCCCGAAGGAGCGGGCGGCCCTGTAGAGCACCCTTACCGCGCCGACCGTCCCGTGCTGCTTTCTCAACCAGTTGAGCATCCTGAGCTGGTACTTGATGTAAGAAGGGCGCGTCTTCGTCGCGAACTGTATGAGGCCCCCGCAGTCATCCACGATGTCGTGCAGGACCCTGGTGCGGTGGGCGAACTCCGCGTCGCTGCCCGCGTCGATCACGACCGAGAGAGCGTAGGGGAACGACTGGAAGTACTCCGATTCCCAGATCTCGACGAACTCCTCGTTGGAGTCCACCACCCCCGCCACCGCCACTACGGGCGCGTTACGGCACGCCACCATGGCTATCTCCGCCTCGCCCAGCTTGTAGCAGAAGTCCGCGAAGGAATCCCAGGACTCCAGGACCACCTGGAAGACGTGTATCCGGTCGAGGCCCTCCAGCCAGTAGTCGGGCGTGGTCCCCTTTACCTCGGGCTCCCTCGGCCCGTACCAGGGGTAAAGCTTGAGCGCGCACCTCGTGAACACGCCTATCCCGCCGAAGGCTCCAAGGAAGCCCCGCATCGCACCCCTGAGGGAAGGGCCGGGCCCGTCGCCGGTGAACCACCGGCCAGTCTGCCCGAGGCTCCCGAGGTGGAGCACCTCTCCGGTTGGTGTCACCCACTCGACGCCGAGCAGGTTCCTGTTGGAGTGCGAGGTGGACATGCCCGTGTTGCCCTGCCCGCAGACCGAGGTGGCGTTCGCCAGCAGGCTGGCGTTGGACCCCGCGCCGTGGATGTGGCAGTTCAGGCCCTTCTTCATCGCCTCGGCCTGCAGGGCGGCCCCCGAGACGTACGGCTCGACTACCGCGTACATGTTTTCCTCGTCGATCTCGATTATGTGGTTCATCCTGCGGAGGTCTATCTGCAGGCAGCCTTCGCAGGAGGGAGCGCCCATGATGGCCCAGCCGGTCGAGATCGCCTTGAACGGCACCTCGTGCTCGTTGCAGACGCGCACTATCGCCTGGACCTGCCTTGTGGACTCCGGAAGGATCACCGCCCAGGGACGGAAAGGCCCCCAGTTGGTGCCGGTGATGTTGTCGGCGTTGAACTGGAAGGTGTAGCTGTCCATGATCACCGGGCTCGAGGTGATGTGTTCCGGCCCGACGATGTGCTCGAGTTCCAGGTAGGCCGACTCGCGGCTCGCGGTCTGAACGGTCACCTCACTCACCTCCCATCGCACGCGTCACGATATCGACGAGGTCGAAGAGCTCCATCCCGCTCTCGCCCGCGGCCAGCCCGTCCGCGAGGTTGGCCTCGCACCAGGGGCAGGCGGTGACGATGGCCCGAACACCCGTCTCCTCCGCCTCTGCCACCCGCTCCCGCGCCGCGGTCAGCGCGAACTCGGGGAACGCCGACTTGACCCCGCCCCCGGACCCGCAGCAGAACGAGTACTCTCGGATGCGCTTCATCTCGGTCAGGGTGAGGCCCGGCACCGCTGCGAGCACCTCGCGCGGCGCGTCGTAGACGCCCTTCGTGCCCCGCCGGTATTCCTTGGGCGGGTCGTGTACCACCACCGAGTTCAGCTTCTTGAGCTCCCTGCCCTCCCAGGGGATATAGGGCTCGGACTGGCGCCCCAGGTGGCACGGATCGTGGTAGGTGACCGTCATGTTCACCGGGTGCGTGAGCCGTATCCCGCCCTCGCGCACCAGCTCCTCTATGAACGAGACGGCCGGGACGACCTCGAACGACATGTCCCCCACCGCCGGGTACTTGCCGCTCATCACGCCGAAGCAGCCGGCACAGGAGGTGACCAGGCGCTTTATGCCCAGCCTGTTGAACATGGCGATGTTCGCGGCGGCCTTCTCCATGAAAAGCTCGTGGTCGCCGATGGTGAAGGCGGGTGAGCCGCAGCAGGGCTCCTCCTCGCCCAGCACTCCCACGTCGACCCCGGCCGACTTCATCAGCGCCACGGTCTTCCGCGCCACGCCGGTGAGCTGCCTGTTCAGGGAGTAGGTACAGCCGGCGAAGTAGAGGACCTCGGCGCTCTGCTTCGGGAGCACCTTCACCCCCGCGTCCTTCGCCCATCGCCCGCGCGCCTGGCGCGGTTGCTGCCAGACGTTGTCGTAGTTTCGTATGCCCATGAGTATGGGCTCGTGCTCGGGCAGCGGACCGACGCCGGTGGAGACCAGGTGCGCCCGGAGCGCGAAGAGGACCTCCAGCGGCTCGAGGTCGCGGTTGTGCTTGCAGGAGACGTCGCAACCGCCGCAGGTGCTGCACCGGTACACGACGTCGAGCAGGTCGGCATCGGGCTCGATGCGACCCTCGAGAAGTGACAGCGCGGCGTGCAGCTTGCCCCCCGCGCAGTAAGCGTGGAAGTCCTTCTGCGATATCGCCGGGCACACCTGGGTGTAGCGCGCGTCCTTGACCTGTATGAGCGGGATGAACTTGCACATGGAGCAGTGGCAGCAGCGCTTCAGGTCCTTCTCGTAGTAGTCGAGCTTGTGTCGCGGGTTCATCTCACACCTCCAGTCTGTGTACCCCGTTCCATGAATACGCCGGCATTCGAACGCCGCTGCATCCACACCCGCGGTGTTCCGCTCCTTCTGAGTACCGCAAGAGTACGCATCAGTCGCGCGCCTTGCGGGAGCGGCGCCCCGTCGTTCTCGGTGCTTCACCGTACTCATGAAACGGGATACCAAGGTTGCCCGGGCTCATTATCCCGTCGGGGTCGAATATCCCTTTTATCTTCTCGACCGCCCGTTTCATCCGCGGGTCGCGCTCCCAGACCAGGTCCGCCCAGTCCCCGTAGGGGCGGCTGAAGAAGGCGCCGGCGTCAAGGAGGGCCCGCGAGAGGCTCCGGGAGGTCCCGTTGAGGGGAGCCTTGCCCGGCTCGTGGGGGAACATCACCTCCACGTGGGCGGCCCTGCCCCCCACCAGCGGCTGGACGTAGGCGCCCGCCTGCTCCGATGGGTAGCCGGCCTCGGCCGCCTTGTCCCGGGCGACAGATATGAGGGGCGCCGCCCGGTCCAGCGTCGCCAGGAAGAACACCTCGTCGGAGTCGCCGAGCGCCCTGTCCTTCCAGTACGGCTCGGCCGATGTGGCTCCGGCGGCGCGCCCGACCCTGTCGGCGGACAGTCCGCCCAGCGAGGGTGCGGCCGAGAGGCCGAGCGCGCGCGCGATCTCGACGGCCTCGGCGCGCTGATACGCGACGCGCTCGTCGGGGCGCCAGGCGAAGCCGGCCAGTCCCAGCAGGAGGACCCACGGCGGCAGCGAGTTCGCAAGGGCGGCCGCATTCGCGGGATCGGTCTCGAGCAGCGAGCCCAGGGCCCCGGAGTTCAGGATGAGGCACTCCTCGCCCAGCCGTCTCCAGGAGAGCCGCTGGACCAGGCTGCACAGGGTCGCGAGGTCCTCAGACCCGCTGAGCAGGTAGTCGGTCCGGGCCGGCGCCTGCTCGACCCGGATACTCGCCCAGGTGACCACGCCCATCGTCCCCTGGGAGCCCTGCACCAGCCTCACGGGATCGAACTGCGACGGACCCATCGGGCTCTTCTGCGCCTGTCCGGATGCCCACTGCTCCTGAAGGCTCCCGGGCCCGGCGCCCGAGCCCGCCCTGAACAGGTCCCCGGTGCCGAGGACCACCTCTATGCTCATCAGCGGATCGACCATGTCCCAGTGGTAGCGGGGCATGATGACAGGCTCGCGCTCGAGGGCCGAGGCGAGGACCGACTTGCTCGCGCGGGGCGCCAGCGGCGTGTTGGCCCTCAGCCCCTTTCCCTCGAGTGCTCGCGAGAACGTGCCGAAGGTTACACCCGGCTCGACGAGGGCCGCCCGGTTCCTGCGGTCCAACCGGACCACGCGCGCCATGGCGCTCATGTCCACCACCAGGCCGTCACCGCCGGCCGGCCCCCGCCAGTGGCGGTGTTTCTTACCGGAGCTCATCACGAAGACGGGCTCGTGGTCCTTCCGCGCATCGATGATGGTCCGTGCGACCTCGGCGGCGGACCCCGGCTTCACGACCCTCGGTTCTGAGAGGTTCATCCCGGCTCCTCCTTCTTCGCCCCGCCCCCTGAAGGGGGGTTCAGGTGCCGTGCACCTGTGCGGAATGAATTATCGGTAGAATGGTATTGTTTATTTACTCTTAAATCAAGCATTATACTTGACCAGTATGAAACAATACTGATACAGTTGTGATGTAATTCAGCACAGCGGGAGGCGAAGTGATGGCCGACAAGCCTATGAGGATCTCCGACCTGGAGAAGGTGACCGGGGTGGGGCGGAGCGCCATACACCACTACATCCGGATGGGACTGCTCACGCCACCGCGCAAGACCGGGGCGACCATGGCGTACTACGACAAGAGACACGTCCGGGAGCTGCAGCAGGTCCGCAAGCTCCTCGACGAAGGCTATCCCCTCGGTTACATAAGAGAGATGACCGCAGCCGGCCGGTCCAAGGCGCGGGGGGCGGCGACGCTCGCGGGCGAGAACCGCAGGCGCGAGATCATGGACACGGCCATCGACCTGTTCGCCCGCCGGGGCTTCCACCAGACCAGGGTGACCGATATCACAGGCTCGATCGGAATCGGGCAGAGCACGTTCTACCTTTACTTCGCCGACAAGGAATCGCTCTTCCTGGAGTGCCTCGACGACCTGGTAGTCAAGATGTTCGCGACGATAGACGAAAAGCTGGCAGGCGAGACCGACCCCCTGCTGCGCATCCGTAAGCGGGCGCAGGTGACGCTGGAGGAATACCCGCAGTTCGTGGAGATAGTGCTCGCACTGAGGCCGCTCGTCGACGAGAACCCGGGCATGGAGAAGAGGTTCAGGGAGATCTTCGAGGATATCGCCATGCCCCTGATATCCGACCTGGACCAGGCCGTGGCCGGCGGACGCCTGTCCTCGATCGACACGCGGCTCGCCGCGTTCGCGCTGATGGGGATCATGGAGACCGCCTCGATGATGGTGATGCTGAACCCCGAGACCGACGTGGGTGAACTGCTGGACTCGCTGACGGCGCTCCTGGCCGGCTGGTCCGGCGCCGGGACTTCGACGGTGTCAAAGACTTGAATAACATCCTCAACAGCAGTTGACCGTAGAATCAGAAACAACGAAAATAGCCCGGATTCCGAGCTTGGACCGGCATTGGCTGTTAAATATATAGATAAGATATAATATCAGTGCATTATAATTAACTATTGTGATTCAAGTCTTTGACACTTGTACGCGTCAGTCGCGCGTCTTGCAGGATGCGGCGCCTCGCTGGTCTCGATACGACACCGTACCTATGAAATGGGGTACTTAGTACGAGCCGTGCTCCAGGGTATAGTCCAGCATCGCGCGGACGTTCTCAGGCCTGGCGTTGTCCGGAATGCCCAGGGCGCCGGCCATGATGAAACCGCCGCCCGGGGCGCACTCATCGATGAGCCGGGCGCAGTAGTCCCTTACCTCCTCCGGGGTGCCTAGGACCATCAGGTTCATCGGCACGTTGCCCGTGAAGCAGATGCGTCCTTTGAGCACCCGGTTCGCCTCCGATATGTCGGTGGTGTCCAGGGCCATGATGCACTTGCCGTTGGGGAGCTCGACCACGTAGTCGAGCAGGTGGGTGCAGTCCCCCTCCAGGGCCACCAGCGGCGCGATCCCCCGCTCGATGAGCCCGGTGACGAGCCGCTTCAGGCTCGGGAAGTAGAACCTCTCGAACTGTCGCGGCGAGAGCGAGAAGGCGCGCTCGCAGAGGATGACGGTCTCGCGGGTGCCCGAGGCGGTGGCCGCCGACTCCGCCATCGGCAGGCAAACCCCGACCATAAGGTCGGCCGTTCTCTCGACCATCTCCGGCTGCCTGAACAGGTCGGTCGAGACCCCGGGCAGGTCCCTGAAGAGGAAAGAGATGAGGTCGAACGGCGCGAAGGTGAAAGAGCCGGGGCTCACCGGCATGCCCGTGCGGCGCTCGACAGCCTCTATGGTCGTCACGTAGAAGAGCCCATAGGCCAGGGCGGCGGCCGCGGCCCGTGCCATCGCCTTCTTCTCCCAGCCGCTGCCGGAGTGGTACCTGGGGGTCATGCGGGGCAGCACCGTGCTCCGGAAGAAGTCGTAGCCCCCCTCCAGGAGGAGGGGGTACTCATCGGGGGCCAGCCTCTCCTTCTCGACGAACTGGTAGCTCACGTTGTCCGGGAGCTGGACCCCGGGGAGCTGGATGACATCGAGCCCGGTCGCGGTGAAGAGCGAGCCCCAGCAACAGATGTGAGATGGGAACACGGCGTCGAACTCGTCGTGGTCCTCCACGAACTTCATGAACGCGGCCCGGCAGGCCTTCCGGTTCCCGCAGTAGTCGGCGAAAGAGGTGCCGGCATAGTAGGCCGGGTAGAAGTTGAGGCCGCTGGAGACGATGGGGATCCGGTCGGGCGTGCGCAGGGCGACCGCCTCCATCACCCTGTGCCTCTTCTCGCGGTATCGGCGCGCGAGAGGTCCCTCCCCCGCTCCCGGATCCCGGCGCCTGACCGCCCTGTTCATGAGGGCAGGTCCTATCAGCATGGGCTGGCGGCGCCAGAGGCCGTGCCGGTATGACTCGTACTGCCGCTCGTAGAACCTCTGAAGCGCTTCAGAGTCTCCCGTCACGCAGTCTGGAGCCTTCACCACCCGCCTCCGGTCTCGTTGCCTACCTACTGGAATAATATATCAGTAATGAAAGGGATTACAAGCCCATTATATTAGGCAATATAGCCAGCATCGCTCTGTCCACTTATACAGTTGTGATACAGTGTGCCTCTTCGATCGAAAAAAGTCAATTCACTCCCTTGCAATCCACTCCCGGGATGACATAATATATCGAATACTGACATAATATTCAGTTTAGTGACATAGTATCTCACTCGGGGTGCGGTCCGGGGCCGCGCCGCGGGCTCGACTGGAGGCGGTACTCTTGGCCAGGGTGGACATCTCCTCTATCAGGCGCAGCCAGATAACCGAGGCGGCGTTCGGGGTGTTCTCGGAGAAGGGGTACGGCAACACCACCGTCGCGGACATAGCCTCCAAGCTCGACCTCGGGCATAGCACCGTCTACCGGTACTTCGACAACAAGCTGGACATCGCGTCATCGGTTATCGACGAGGTGCTGTCAAGGACCATGGACGCGTTGAGCATGGAGCCACCCGAGAAGATCGCATCTCTCGCAGAGTACAGGGAGGCCTTGATGCGCATAGGCTCCCGGCTCTTCGACTTCCTGGGCGATAATCCAAGGCTCCACAGGTTCATCTTCTTCGAGGGGCTGCAGATAGACGAGAGCATCACGGCCAGGATCGACGACGCCTTCTCGGCAGTCGCATCCTACACCGAGTCCCACCTGCGCAACGGCATCGCGCGGGGGTTCATCAGTGGCGACGTCCATCCCCGTGAGGCGGCCTACGCGGTCAATGGGATGGTCTGGGAGGCGGCCAGGCGTCTCTGCCTCGAGCCGGAGATAACCGGAGAGGCCAAGGCGGCGTGGTCCGAGACCGTTGTCGGTATGATGCTCGACGGCATGGGGGTCAAGGTTGAATAAAGGAGGAGTCCGATGAACGCGGGAGGCGGTAGTACGGTGGTATCCGGGAGGGCCGGCAAGGTCATGGAGCCCCTCGATCTCCCCGGGTTGCCGGAGGGGTTCGAGCCGACCACGGCGTTCGACTCGGTCAAGGCCCTGAACTCGAGAAACCAGGACCTGCGGGATATCCCCTTCTCGATGGGCGAGGTCCTCGAGAACATGCGTGCGGTACGGTCGCTCCCGCGCAGCTACGTGGCGAAAATGAAGAAGATACGGGACGACACAGCCGAGTACCGGGAGAAGTATATCCTCCCGAATATCGAGGAGATAGAAAAACGCGTGGCGCGGGACCCCGACTACTTCCCGTACGATGTCGTCAGGGAAGGCACCCGTTACCGTTTTCCCACGCTCATCATCCCGGAAGGATTCGGCGGTCCGGGCTACTTGTGCGCCCACATAGCGATCATGTCGGAGGAGCTGGCCGTGGGGTCGGGCGGGTTCGCGACCACCATCGCCGTAAACATGGCCCAGCTGGTCACGCTGTTCGACCCGTACCTCTTCGCCGTCTACGCCCGGGAGAGCCTGAAGGCCGAGAAGCGGGGCGAGGTCATCGTGTGGAGCGGGGGCGTCACGGAGCCGGACGCCGGGACGGACCGCTGGGACGCGGAATTTCAGAGCTGCACGCGCGCAGGGATGGTGGCCGAAAAGGTAGCGGGCGGCTACCGGCTCAGCGGGGCGAAGTGCTTCATCTCCAACGGGTCCGTTTCCAGGAGGGCGGTGGTGTCCGCGGCCCTGGACGTCAACGACTACGCGGGTACCGGAGGCCTTTTCATCGTGAAGACCGACACCCCCGGGTTCTCCATAGGGAGGATCGAGCGCAAGATGGGCCAGAAGGCGTCCCAGACCAGCGAGCAGATCTGCCAGGACGCCTTCGTCCCGGACAGCCACAGGGTCGGCCTGTTCGGAATCACTCCCCGGTTCACGACGCTTTACCTGGCGGCCTCCCGCGGGCCGGTCGGCGCCATCGGGGTCGGCTGCGGCAGGCGGGCCCTGGAATCGCTCGTGAGGTGGGCCGCGGAGAACAGCGACGGGCGGGGCCGGCTCATAGACAGGCAGGCCCTGCAGATAAAGATCGCCAACATGGGGCGCGATCTCATGGCCGCGAGGGCGGCTTACATCCAGGCCTGTGTCGCCTTCGACGCGATAGCGTGCAGGGTTCTCTCCCCCTGGTATACCCGCCTCGCCTTGAGGCTCACACCCATGTCGCTGCTCACCACCGAGACGTTTAGGAGGATGATCCAGTCCGAGAGATCGCGGGAGAGGATCAACGGGTTCGTCGAGAGGGTGTTCCCCGACGACATGATGATGTACATGGCGGGGCTGGCTGCGCACGCCAAGGTCCTGGGCAGCTACACCGGCAGGAAGATAGCAGGCGAGGTCATGGAGATCATGGGGCCGGACGCGGCGGACCCCCGTTGGGGCGTGGACAGGGCGTACAGGGACGCCAGGCTCACGGAGATATACGAGGGCACCAACCAGGCCTGCGCCATCACCGCCTTCAAAGCGATGGCGGGCAGCTTTGAAGAGACAATGAAGTGACTATTAACGGGGTCAGGCACCATTCAAGTCAAATGACTTGAATGGTGCCTGACCCCCATCTTAGTCAGGAGGTCAGAAAGATGGAGTGGTTCGAGAACGAGGAGCTGACACTCATCGCCGAGACCGTCAGGGACCTCTCCGCGCGGGAGCTCGAGGGTAAGGTGGTCGACCTCGAGCGGCTCGAGAAGCCCGAGTTCCCCCGCCCCGCCATAGACAAGTTTTCCGAGCTGGGATTCCTCTGGGGTCTTGCCCCCGAGGACCTGGGCAGCGGCATGGACCGGATTACCACCGTGGTCATACTCTCCGAACTGGCGAAGACCTGCGCGGGGTTCGCGTCCATCGTCGCCTGCCATTACTCTGCCGTCGACGCGGTCCTGTCCGTCCCCGGGGGCCTCTCCGTGCTGGAAGCGGCGTGCGCCGGGAGCGGACCCATGCCTCTCTTCGGGGTATGCGTACCCGACCGCGTACTCGGGACCCGCGAGGGGAGCGACTCCTGCCTGGCGATGCCCGCGCCCGACAAGGTGGACAGGGTGGTTGTGCTCACCGGGAGCGACCCCGGAGCACGGTTGCTCGTGGCGAGTGGCGGAGAGCTCAGGGCTTTCGTGGCGGAGAAGGTCGGCCTCTCCGGGTGCGACGAGATGCCTGCAGCGCGCCTGACTCTGCCTGACACGATACCGGAGGTTTTCGAGGTACACGCCTCGGGGGCGGACGCCGGGCGGGGCCACGCCGTGCTGGTATCCTCCCTTAAGCTGTACTTCTCGGCGATCATGCAGGGCGCGGCGAGGTCCGCGACCGCGTACGCGCTCGGCTACGCGAAGGAGCGGCGACAGACAGGCCGGCCCATAGTGTTCCACCAGAACGTCTACAAGAAGCTCGCGGAGATGGAGACAGCGAACCAGGCCATGGCCAGCTTCCTCTTTCGCGCGGCCTGCAACGGCGAGGGATTAGAGGCGATGCTGTTCGCGTTCGTCAAGGCCCAGTCCGAGCACGTCGCGAGCGAAGCAGTCCAGAACCTCGGGGGCTACGGGTACATGAGGGAGTACGGGCTTGAGAAGAAGCTGCGCGATATCAAGACCCTTCAGGCCCTGCTCCCCACGCTTGATTCCTTCCCGCTGAACTGAACACGCGCGCCCCGGATCATCCCGCTGCGCTCCGTGCCGGGTCGCAAAAGAAGGACACTCTGTTACCACTCCTCGAATAAAATGGTAACATCAATGGTGTCCGCTCGTTTTATCAGAAGAGCGGGATTGGCGCGGCGGGAACCGACATGAAAAAAGTACTCATAGCGGACGACGACCCGATCACGGTGGAGAGGCTGAAAGAGGTCCTCAAACCGAGGGATTACGACGTCATGACGGTCCGCGACGGGAAAGAGTGCCTCAAAGTCGCGATCAAGGAAGAGCCCGACATCATCATCCTGGACGTCGTCATGCCGGTCCTGAACGGGCTCGACGCGCTCAGGGAGCTGCGAAAGACCTCCGACGTACCCGTGGTGGTCATGTCCGCCTACGGCAACCACGACAAGGTGGAAGAGGCGCGCGAGCTTGGGATCGAGTGCTTCATGAACAAGCCCTTCGACCCCGAGGTCCTCGTCGAGATGCTCGACGTAATCTTCCTCTAGAGACCGAGAATTCACCTCAACCATTATTTCTCACGGGAATCCACCTCATACACTTCACGATGAGAAAAGATGGTTGAGGTCATTTCCCGGGTGTCCGACCTGACACTGGGGGAAAGCCCGGCGTGCGCCGGCGGTTGGATAAGATGATGCCGGGTTCTCTTGCTCAGGACCCCCTCACCCCGACCCTCTCCCTCCAGGGGAGAGGGGAATCGGCCCGAGTCATGACTACGGCTTGTACAGCGCGCCTTCGAAGAGGATGACCTTCCCGGCGTCGTCGGTGATGGCGAAGAAGAACGGGCGGTCGACCGTCATGATGAACCGCTCGCCCGGCGCGATGGAGGTCACGCCGACCTCGACCGAGGTCACCGCCGCGGCTTCGGTCCCTTCCTCGTTCACGTCCGCGTAGGTCTTCTGCTTCACCTGCTGGATGAACGGCTCGTCCGTCGAGCCCTCGACCAGCATCTTGCTGAAGTCAGCCTGTTCGGTGAAGGCCACCCCCATGCCCATCGCACTCAGGGTGTCCTTCAGCGCCTTCTCGTACTCGAGTTTGAACCGAGGCATGGTGATGTCGCCCTCGTGCTCCGCAAACTCGGACATCCACCGCGTCCAGTTCTCCGGCGTGAGCCCCTCGATGAACGCCGGAAGGCTGCTCGACTCCGCGGGCAGGAATATGTACATGCCGGTCTTCCCGGCGCCGTACGGCAGGAATATCGCCTGGAACCCCTCGTTCTCCATGTAGCTGAACTCGCCCGACTGCGTCATCATGGGTACCTTGTCGGTGCCGCCTGAAGTCTTGAAATCGCCGTCGGTGGTGAGGCCCTTGTCGAACTGTGTGGTCCACTGGCCCTTGAAGTAGATGGCGTTCAGCAGGAAGAGGATCGTCAGCGGGTCTATGGGCGGCTTCACTATCTCGTCGATCTTGCCGTGCGTCTGCTCGCTCACCCAGCCATTAATCGTATTAGCCGCCGAGGGCGCGTCGAGGTCGATGGTCTCTACCCTCGCGTCGTAGTACTCCCGGTTGGCGGCCAGGAATCCGGGTGAGAACTCCACGCCCTCGCGCGCCCACAGGGAGTTGGCGATCTCGAGGGTTACCTTCGGGTCCAGCCGGGCCAGCCAGTCGGCCATGGCCTTGTTGGCCCGGTTGACCTCGGTCGTAGTCATGCCCTGCAGCTCGAGGGCCCCTGCCATCGCGGCGAGGGTATCGCCCGCCGCCCCGTTCATGGTCATGGCGAGAGCCATCTCCAGGCTGGCCGGGGACAGGAAGACGTTCCCGCCGGCCTCCTCAACAGTGACCTGCTTCAGCAGCTTGAACGCCAGCCGGTCGATCCGCTCGGGGAGCGGCCCGGAGACCACCTCCGCCTGGACAGTGCCCGACACACCGCCGTTTTCCCTGCTGCCGCCGCAGCCCGCGAGCGGGAGCAGGAGGGACAAAGCGATGAGCGCGGCGAGGCTGAGGGCCACGAGCGCCCGCCCGCCGCCGCCCGGTGCGGGCTCGTTACCGGTTAACATCGGTCCAGACATATCGACCACCCCCGTGCTCCAACAGTAGACCGCCCATCTATGTTACCCCAATCGACCCACCATGGTACCGGACGCCATATCAGGCATGGACAAAGTGAATCACCAAATATAGATTATGCCCAGTATGCGCTGGTAAACGGCAGGAGAACGGTCTGAGGTGTGGACGCTTGTAAGGATACTGGGCGGGCTCGCGGTCTTTATCTTCGGCATGAGCCTCATGAGCGAGGGGTTCCAGACACTGGCCGGCGGGCGCTTCCAGAGGGTCCTGGAGACACTGACCAGTAACCGCTGGCTCGGCGCCCTTGTCGGTGCCGGCGTTACCTCGATCATCCAGAGCAGCTCCGTCACCACCACGATGCTGGTAGGTTTCGTAAACGCCGGCCTGATGACGTTCACTGCATCCGTCGCGGTCACCATGGGCTCCGCCGTCGGCACGACGGTCACGGCGCAGATAGTCGCCTTCGACATCGGCAACTGGGCGTTCCTGCTGATAACGATCGGATTCAGCCTCTACTTCTTCTCCAGCGGACGCAAGTACAAGTTCATCGGGGAAGGCCTGCTGGGTCTGGGGTTCATCTTCCTGGGGCTGGCACTGATGAAGACCGCGGTCTCGCCGCTCAAGGACATGGCATGGTTCAAGAGCCTGCTGGACGCGGCGATAAGAAATCCGCTCCTCGGCCTGCTGATCGGCGTGGTCCTGACCGGGATAGTCCAGAGCAGCTCGGCGACCACCGGGATGATGGTGGCGATGGCCATGTCGGGCGTCATCCCGGGCGGCGCGGACGGCCTTCGGGTCGCGATCCCGTTCGTAATGGGGGCAAACATCGGCACGACGGTTACCGCCCTGCTCGCCTCGATAGGCACCAGCAGACCGGCCCGTCGCACCGCGGTCGCAAACGTGATGTTCAAGGCGCTCGGGATGCTCGTCATCCTACCGTTCCTGCCGCTGTTCTACAGGTTCATCACCTGGGCCTTCGGTAGCATGACCCTGGCCCGCCAGATCGCGATGTCCCATACCTGCATGAGCATCATCATAGTGATGATAGGGTTGCCGCTGCTAGACCCGTTCATCAAGCTCGTCAAGCTGGTCGTCAGGGGAGACGATCCGCCAGCCCACAGGGATCCCCTGGCAATAGACCCGGTAACCCTCCACAGCTCATGGACCTCTCTAATAGCCGCCACAAAGGAGACCGCCTACATGGGTAGGATCGCCTCGGAAATGATCGGGCAGTCCCTGGACCTGGTCAAGAAGATGAACCGCGCTATCAAGCAGGACCTGCTCCAGAAGGAGCGCATCGTCGACAACCTCGCCGAGTCCATCACGGTCTACCTGTCCAAGGTGTCGCGCGAGGTCCTCGACGAGCGGGAGTCCCGGAAGCTCATCTCCCTGATGCACTCGGTGAACGACATAGAGCGGGCGGCGGACCACGCCGAGAACATCATGTACCTCGCACAGAACAAGTCGGAGAGCAAGCTGGAGTTCCCCGAGACCTCGAAGGAGGAGCTCTCGCAGCTATCCTCCGCGGTGGAGGAGATGTTCTCCGGCATAATCGAGGCTCTCGAGGAGGAGGACCCGGGGAAGGCGGAGCGCTACCAGTACCAGGAGCACAGCGTAGACGAGATGGCCGGCCGGTTCCGCGGCAACAACATCATCCGTCTCAACAACGAGCTCATCAGCCCGCAGACCGGCGTGGTGTTCATCGACATCCTGACCAACCTGGAGAGGATCGGGGACCTGGCGAACAACATCGGCTACGGCGTGCGAGGCGACCTGTCAAAGCTCTGATCCCGGCGCGCCGTTCCAGCGGTCAATCTTGATATGTACTTGCGTGGCCGCCTGCGGTATTGTATTGGTCAACAATCGGGCGAGACAGGGGGTAGGGTATGGACTACACTTACACGACGACCGGTTCTTTCCCATGGGCGCTGTTCCTGATCACCTTCCTGATCGGGATCGCAGCCTATATCTACACCTCCTACTGCTTCATGAAGACCGCCGACAGGCTGGGGGTACCGAACGGGTGGTTCGCCTTCATACCATTCCTGAACCTGTGGCTGTTCTGCCAGATGGGAGACCGGGACAACACCTGGTTCATCCTCATGCTGATATTCAGCTTCTGCTGCGGGATAGTGACCTTCGTGATGGTGGTCCTGATCTTCATGGACGTGGCGGAAAAGCTCGGGTTCGAGAGCTACTGGGGTATCCTGCTCATCATCCCCATCTTCAACTTCTACGTGGTCTACAAGTTCGCGTTCGGGGAGCCCTAAAGAGCACTTCGATAAAGCAGGCGAAAAGCCGGGGCTTCTCCAAGCCCCGGCTTTTTTCTACCGCGCCGATGCCTGGGCGCGACCCGCGCCGGAAGTGATACAGTATCAAAGGAAGCGCGAAACCTCGTGGAAGTCCCTATGCAAGCCGACAGCTCTCTCTACAGAAAAGGCCAGTGGGTGGAGGACCTCGGTGAGCCTGTCGCTCCCGGGCCGCTGAAGCTGGACTACCTCGCCGTGCGGCGGAGGTTCACCCGGTCCATCTTCCTGGCATACGCGATAGGCTTCGTCCTCTACATGATCGTCAACATAGTGCTCCGGGCGCTCGACCTGTCCAGCTGGGGACGGGTCCTCTTCAACATGAGCCTCTACACCGTGATCTTCGCCGCGCTGGCGTTCGTCGTGTATCGCATGTCCATCCGGTCCTGGCTCAGGGGACACCTGTCGGGCCGGGTTCTCACCATCGCCGAGATCAGCTCCGACGCGGTGTTCTCGGTGGACAGGGAAGGCGTCATCAGTTCCTGGAGCAGGGGCGCCGAACGGATACTGGGGTACCCCGAGGAAGAGGTCCTCGGACGGGAGGCGTCGGAGGTCCTGCCGGACGGGATCCCACGCGGGGAGGGCGAAGCGGAGGCCGACCCCCCCACCGGGGGAGTGGTCACCCGGCTGCAGACCAGCGGCCGGCGCAAGGACGGCGAGGTCTTCCCCGCGGAGATCTCACTGACGTTCCTGAAGGGACCGGACGGCTCCCCCGACGGCATGCTGATAGTTCTTCGCGACATGACAAAGCAGGCACAGATCGAGGATGAGCTCAGGCGCGTCCACCAGGAGATCGGCTCGCTCTCCGCGCCGGGGGGTTCAGCGTCCGGGGGCGGGAACACCCTCGAGGAGTTCGAGCGGGCAAGGGCCGCGGCATCGGCCACCGTGCGTGCGGTCGCCGCGGTCGCCGAGAGGCGCGATCCGTACACCGCCAACCACCAGAAGCGGGTCTCGGACCTGGCCCAGGCCATCGCCAGGGAGATGGGCCTGTCCGACGAACGGGTGGAGGGCGTGCGGGTGGCCGGGATACTCCACGACACCGGCAAGGTGGTGGTCCCCAGCGACATCCTGAGCAAACCCGGGCGTCTCAGCGAGTTCGAGTTCGGAATAATCAAGAGCCACCCCAAGGCCGACTTCGAGATCGTGGAAGGGATCGAGTTCCCCTGGCCGGTGGCCCAGACCGTGCTCCAGCACCACGAGCGGCTCGACGGCTCCGGGTATCCCTCCGGCCTGAAGGGCGAGGACATAGTCCTCGAGGCCCGCATACTCGCCGTCGCCGATGTGGTGGAGGCCATGGCCTCGCACCGGCCGTACCGTCCGGCGCGGGGGATCGAGAAGGCGCTGGACGAGATTAACTCCAACGCCGGGCGGCTATACGACCCGGAGGTCGTGCGGGCCTGCACCCGGCTGTTCCGCGACCGGCACTACGAGCTCGCCTGAAACAAACCGGTGCCAGGCACGATTCAACGCAATGAAAGAATACCTCTGAAAGAATACCTCAGACCAGAACTTTCAATCGTGAAAGAAATGGTCTGAGGTATTCTTTCATGTCGATCTCGATAACGACACAACGCAACGAAAACGTCTGACGCCACTCAGATTTTAAGGGGAGCGGCGGCCCAACTCCCTTCGAACCTTATGCGGCAACTCTTGGGGATATTTGGATGGTCCGAATCTCAACGCCGGGCCGCCGTTAGAAAGAGAGTATCAGAGGGCGGCGCCGCGTTCAATAACAATAATCAATGAAAGGCCGGATTTTCGTTTCTGCTTCTTGCGGCCCCCGGGGCTCAGCCCCCCAGGAACGACCGGACGTGTTCCAGCAGCTCGACCGGGTCTATCGGCTTGGTGAGATAGAGGTTCGCCCCGGCGGCAAGGACCTCCTCTTTCTTGGTCTCGTCGCCGTAGGCCGTGATCGCGATGATGGGCAAAGACGCGTTCTGCTTCTCCACCCTGATGAACTTGCAGACCTTCAAACCGTCCATGACGGGCATGTAGATGTCCAGGATGATGACGTCCGGCTGGAAGATCTCGATCTCCTCGATGGCGCGCAGGCCGTTCTCCGCCACGACCGTCTCCATCCCGGCGTTCTCAAGGGCGAGCCTGGTCGCGGTGGTGAAGTCCTGCTCGTCGTCTACGATGAGGACCTTGGGTCTGCTCTCGTCGATGGGTTCCCTCCCTGCCGTCGCTTCCTCTGCAGAAGCGAGTCTACCACAGGAACGCCTGCCCGTCAGACCCCTCTACCCTCCGGTGAGCCCCGCCCCGATGCGATCCGCGGCCGCTTCGTCCTCTCGCCCGCCGATTCCGGCCCGGATCCGCCTGCCCGGAAAGTCGCGACCGGGGGCGCGCTTAAAGCATACGTCATATAATCCTGTTGATGCTGTACAGGAGGTTTTCGATGGATGCGTGGAACAGGCCCGGGTTCTTCCTGAAGCCCGGGTTCGACAGGGAAGGCGGCAATCCCGCCGACATGGTGGTGCTGGGAGCCCGGGTCCTCACCTGTGACGAGGGACGGTCGCGGGCGCAGGCCGTGGCGGTGAAGGACGGCAGGTTCCTCTTCGTGGGTGACAACAACGGGGCCCGCGAGTTCATCGGCGCGGAGACCGTCGTCATCAACGCGAGGGGCCGGATGCTCACCCCCGGCTTCGTGGACAACCACTGCCACGTCCTGTGGATCAGCGCCCTGCAGGCGGTCATGTCGAGCGGCCTGTTCGAGTGCGAATCCCTGGACGAGGTCTACTCGGTCGTGAGGGTCCACGCCAGAGACAACCCCGACCTGCCGTTCGTGCTCTGCCTCGGCTTCCGCTACGACTATATACCGGGAGCGCTTCCGGACAAGGGGATGCTGGACGCCGTGATACCCGACCGGCCCACCATCCTCTGGTGCTACGGGGGGCAGTCCGGGTGGCTGAACACCATGGCCCTGGAGCTCATGCGGGAAAGGAATCCCGTGGCGTTCGACCGCCTGGGGCCCTACCGCGACGAGAAGACGGGGGAGCTGACGGGGCTGTGCCGTCATTTCCACGAGTTCGACCCGTTCCTCTTCTTCCCGGACCTGGAGTCAGACCCCGGCCTGACAACCAGGATGAAGGAGAAGATGAGAGAGGCCCTGGAGGAGGCGGTCTCCGTCGGGGTCACCACCATGGACGACGTGCAGATATACAGGCCGTTCATACCTGTCCTGCTGGAGTTCCGGGACGAGGGGGGGCTGGACGGGGCACGGGTCAGGTGCTGCTACTACGTGGGACACTCCGCGCTCGAGGACGAGGATGCCCTCCGCGGCGACCTGGACTGGTGGAAGGGACTCGGCGAGAGCGAGTCCGGCCCGAACCTGCTGTTCGGCAGAGGCCTGAAGTTCTACATAGATGGCATCTCGGGCAATTTCACGGCGTTCATGCTCGAGCCCTACCCGGACAGGCCCGGCGACCACGGCGACCCGGTCTGGAGCCAGGAGGACTTCGACAGGGTCATCGAGATCGCGGACGGCATGGGCCTTCAGACCTGTACTCACTGGTGCGGGGATGCCGGGGTGCGGCGGATAGTCAACGCCTGCGAGCACGCGCAGCGGGTGAACGGGAGGCGGGATTCACGCCACAGGGTAGAGCACGGCTCTATCGTCACGCGTGAGGACCAGGAGCGGATGGCGCGGCTCGGTGTCCACCTCGCCGCGCAGCCCGCGCACTTCTTCGCCCTGGACGACGCTTTCGAGCGGTCCGTCGGACTCGCGAAGATGAGCGAGGTGATGCCCTGGAGGAGCCTGGAGAAGAAGGGCGTCCCGCTGAGCTTCGGGAGCGACTGGTGCAACAGTCCCCTGAATCCGTTCTACGGCCTGCTCCTGGCCGCGACCCGGATGAACCGCCGGATGGAGACGAACTGGGCGCCGGAGGAGAAGATATCCCTCGAGAACGCCGTCAGGCACTGGACGATCGACTCCGCCCGGGCGCTCTTCATGGAGGAGGAGATCGGCTCCATCGAGGTGGGCAAGCGGGCCGACTTCGTCATCTTCACCCAGAACCTGCTGAAGATAGCCTCGCCGTGGTTCCTTCTGACGCACAAGCTCGAGCTCGGGGCGCTCGACGGCTTCGTTGACAGGACCTTCGTGGACGGGAGAGAGGTCTACAGCCGGAGCGCCTGAAGACGGGTCCGGGTGACCTGGCGTGGGTTCCCGTCGCCCAGTCCGGATACATGCGTCCACTTACACCGCCAGCACAGGGGAGGTCGCCATGGAGGACCATCGACACTACGAGCACATCGTTTTCGAGGAGGAAGGCGACGTGGCACGGATCGTGCTCAACCGCCCCGAGGCAACCAATGCCTTGAGTATGAAGATGTCGAGCGAGCTGTTCGACGCCATCATGCGGGTACTCGATTCCACGAACCTGAAGTTCCTGGTGATAAGCGGCGCGGGGGACAACTTCTGCGCCGGCGACGACATCAAGGAGATGGTGATGTGGGGCGACGCCAACCAGGTGATGCGGCGCGCCCGGCTCTACCAGGACATGGCCAATCATCTCGAGGAGCTCGACAAGGTGACGGTGGCGGCCGTGGACGGGTATGCCGTCGGCGGAGGACTCGAGATCACCATGGCCTGCGACTTCGTTGTGGCTACCGAGCGGGCGAGGTGGGGCATGCCCGAGGTGGACGTCGGCATTACCCCCGGCTGGGGTGGCACCACTCGGATGGCGCGCCTCATCGGACGGCGGATGACCAAGGAAGTGAACATGCTGGGAGCGCTGCACGGCGCCCGAAGGGCCGTCGACCTCGGACTCTGGAACCGCGTGGTCCCCGACGACCGGCTCCAGGCCGAGGTGGACAGGCTGCTGGAGTTGCTCAGGTCCAAGAACCAACAGGCCCTCCGCCAGTTCAAGTACATGATAAACAGGGGGGTCGAGTGCGACCTGTACACCGCACAGGGCTTCGAGGCGTTCAGCGGAGCGCTGTCGGCCGCCGTCAACGGCCTGTGGCAGGTGCCCGACGCCGACCAGGGCATGGGCGTGGTGGGCTTCGCCGGAAAGACCAGCTTGTGGGACCACCGCCGCTCGCTGGCTCGCGATTTCTGGGTAGACGACCGCCCCGGCCCGGAGTGACACCCCCCGGCTAGGGCTTCATCCTGCGGTAGCGGCCGGCCTCCCAGTCGGCGACCCCGCTCGCGTACCAGGGTGAGAAGCGGCGGTCGGAGGGGCCGCCCGCCGTCGCGGAGTAGATGCAATCCTCGGCGAAGTCGGTGACGAACTTGTACGTCGGGGAGAAGGTGGCCTTGCGCCCCCCCACGCTGGTGAACATCTGCCCCTGGGGTATGGTGGCGCGCCCCCCGATGATCTCTATCGGCCCGTAGTCGAAACCCATCCATTTCGGCAGCTTGCCCGCGAACATGATGTTGCTCATCATCACCATGCGGCCCTCTCCCCAGGGGCGGGCCTCGGAGGCCAGGCCGCGCTCGACGGCCACCTTCAGCAGCTCGTCCCGGGTCCTGCCGCCGAACCAGGCGGACTCCTCTTTTCTCATCACGTCGTCGAAGCTGCCGGTGTAGTCGTTGAAGATGATGCTCTCGTCCATCATGTAGCGCATTACCGCCGTACCCAGGGACTGCTCGCCGAACACGATCAGGGCGAACTCGCGGAAGATACTCTCGAACTGCGTAACGGCCACGGAGTCGCTGTCGTATCGAAGGTCCCAGTCGCGCAGCAGGTCGCCCCGCGGTCCTTCCGGCAGCAGCGGCCGGATTATCGGCATCCAGTCCTCGGCCTGCTTGGAGTACAGGTCGTAGTGCATCTTCTGCATGGATTCGGGTGTGTGGTCGGTGCGGGCGGCCAGCATCTCGTGGATGCGGCGAGCCCTCCAGTCCCCCATCGGCGTGTTGCAGACCCTGGTCATGGCACAGTAGTTCATGTCGTGGTTGGCCGTCCCGATGTAGCCTTCCGGCGGATTGTACAGAGAGGGGTTCGCGTCCACAGGGCACTCGCCCTGCCAGTCGTATGCCGGGTCCCACCCCGGCAGGGGCAGCAGGCCGCTCACACCGGGGGGGCGCTTCGGGCACCGGCCGCTCTGGTGGTAGCCTATGTTGCCCTCTACGTCCGCGCAGACCCAGTTCTGGCTGCAGAAGTCCACCGCCGCGAAGTGGGGCATGATCTCCTCCACCGTCCTCGCGGTGAGCAGCGCCGCGCCGTGATTGAGGGTATCGGCCCCGCGGCCCTTTCCAAGCGTCCAGGCCATGCAGAGGTAGTAGCCGTCCTCGCCCGGCTCTCCGTCCAGCACCCCGTGCTCGTTCTCGTAGAAGCGGACCTTCCGCGGCTCACCCTTCTTGAGCCTGATCACCTCCTCGCGGACCTGGAAGTCGCGCCACTCGTCCCCCCTGCGGTAGCGCCCGTCTTTGACCTCCTCCACGAAGTGGTCGATGACGTCCATGTAGCCGTAGGTCGGTGACCAGGCGAGACGGTCCGTGCGCCCCAGCGCCGGCAGGGGGATGCCCGGGACGGTGCAGCCGGCGAACCACATGTCGCCCTTGCGCAGCATGACCTCGTGCCAGATGGCGGGCAGGCGGGAGCTGTCCAGGTGGGGATCGCCGCAGAGGATGGGCTTGCCCGAGGCGCTGCGGGAGCCGGACACCACCCAGTTGTTGCTGGCCTTCATGCGCGGGAGGGTCTTCCAGCGAAGCGTCTCCGGGATGACAGGCTCGTTGAGCCTGACCTGAGCGATGATCTCGAGGAACCCGTCGTCGGGTTGGTCGTCCATGTACGGGAACAGCTCGCGGATCTGGTCCAGGGGCACGCCGTTCTTTATCATCTGGACGATGAGCTTTTCTACCCAGCCCTGTGTCTCGGTCATATCCACCAGGCCGATCAGCTTGGTCATGGCTATGCAGTCGGCCGCGGTCCAGGGCTCGGGCTTGTGGCGGATGAGGTGGAACTCGAACGGCCTGCCGCCGTTGGCCAGCACGTGGTTGATGCCCCTGCAGTAGCAGTCGGCGATACGGGCCGCCTCCTCTGTGAGCTGGGCTACCTGCCGGCTGCTGTCCCCGAAAAGGTTGTACCGCCGCATGTACGTGTCTGTAGCGATCAGCTCCTCGGAGGCCTCCAGGTTCTCGGCGGCCCGCCCCTTCGCTATCAGGCGGGTGAGCTCCAGCTCCACCGGACGATCGAAGGCGTGGACCCAGCCCAGGCCGAAGAAGAGGTCGTCGTAGCTGTCGGCCTGGATGCGGGGGATGCCGTACTCGTTTCGCTCCAGCCGTACCTTCCCCTCGACACCCTGGATGGTGATCGCCTTGTCCTTGAGCTTCTCCATGGAGACCTCCCTGGTCGAGTTCGAGCCGCCGTCAGGGTGACGCATCGATGATATCACTCGGTGGACCAGCGCGAGAGGGGACCCGCCGGGCGGGGCGAGGGTGACCGAACTCCTCAGCGGGGACCTCGACGCATGGTTGGACGGTCCCGGTGTGCTACTCCTCTATCGTGATCCAGCCGTAGCAGATCTCACAGGTTGTGTCCCCGCACGGGTTTGATACCACCGGGCCCCATACGGTCCTGGTGGTGAATTTGGACATACCGAAGGTGTTGAAATCACAACTGGACCTCTTGGCCAGGGTATTGCAAACGCAGTCGGTTTTTCTATGGCTTCTAAATTCGTGGGCGCTCAGACAAACTCTGAGACTGCGGAGTTAATTG
>JAHJCO010000043.1 GCA_018831265.1 Actinomycetota bacterium | reverse complement strand
GACGAAGACCGATGGAGAGGGGACCTCCACCTACGCGTACGACGGGAACGGGAACATGACGAGCGCGAGCTATCCTGCCAGCCAGTGGTACCAGAACGGCCTTGTCGAGGAGTTCAACTACGACGGCGAGAACCGCCCCGCGAGCAAATCCACCCCGGACAACGGCGTCATCTACATCTACGACGACGCCGGAAGGCTCTCCCAGGCCAATAACGGCATGTCCTACCTCGACTGCACACGCGACGCAAACGGCAACATCACCTCCAAGCAGCTCTCCTTCTGGCAGGGAGATACAGAGAAGGAGTTCACCTACGCCTACTCGCCTGCAGGCAGGATGCAAAGCGGCTCTGACGAGCACGGAACCACTACCTATGACTACGACGCAGCGGGAAGGCTTGACTCCAAGTCCTATCCCAACGGGGTTGACACCTCGTACGGCTACGACTCAAGTGGAGCGCTCTCAGCGCTCCAGATGGACAATCCATCCGGGACCCTGAAGTCCTACTCCGTCGCCCGCGACTCCTGTGCGCGGGTGACCGGCCTCACCGAAGACGGAAGCCTCAACACCACCTACTCATACGACGCCGCCTCCCGCCTCACCGGTGAGTCCAACCCCTTCACCGGGAACGCGTCCTACGCCTACGACGGGTGCGGCAACCGGACCTCGAAGACCACCGATATCGGCACAATCACCTGCACGTACGATCCGGCCGACCGCCTGACCGAAGACTCAGCAGGAAACACCTACACCTACAACAGCAGGGGAGACCTCATTCAGAAGAGCGACGGGACCCATACCCTTGATATCACCAGGGATGGCAAAGGAAGGGCCGAGTTCATCATGAAGCTGGACGGGATAACGCCCACGGCCGCATACCTCTTCCAGTATGACGCCCAGGACCGTGTCTACCTGTCGATGGAGTACGACCCGGCCAACCCCCAACCCACTCCCCTCATCCACTCCTACGACATGGACACAGACCGCGAACTGGCCCTCTTCGACTACGATCTCAACATCGACTCGGTCTTCTTCTCAGGGGCCGACGGCCTGATATCGGCCACCACGCCTCAAGGCACCTCCTACCTCTCCTACAACCCGCATTCCGACCTCTCCCTGGTGACCGACCAATCGGCAACGCCACTCGAGCAACTCCACTACGACGCATGGGGAAACACCGCCGAAGACACCGAACAGCCCTACACCTACCTGGGCAAGCACCAGAGGCCGGACTACGACGACCCCGGTCTCATCAGGATGGGGGCCAGGCTCTACGACCCGGAGACGGGGAGGTTCACGTCGAAGGATCGGCTGAAGGGAGTGGAGGCACTGCCAATCAGCCAGAATTCGTATTGTTATGCCAATGACGACCCTATGACCATGCGGGATCTTGTTGGTTTGATGGCAGCACCTGGTGAGCTATCTCCGTTGGCTCTGTGCCTCGAGGCGTCAATCCCTGAGTCGGAATTCAGGAATAATCCTGCCCTGGCAACCAAGAGTGGAAGTGCGGTCGAATACGACGATGCTGCTGGTAACAATTCTCCAGACTTCAGAATAAGTGCTTCGCTTACGGTCAAGGCATTCTCCAAGGGGCTCTCCGCCTTGGGAAGAATGAGTATCAGAAGCCTTACCGTAAGTTATAAACTTCGAAGGCAGCCATCATATTGGAGAGAAGCACCATATGTTCTTGCGACGGAAGCACATGAGGAAGTGCCGATCTTCCCAGAGACTGTCACATATCGCAATCCGCAGATGTGGCTATTCTATGGACATGGTACATGGATCCAGTTGGAAAGGGAGAGAGGAGATCGGATTGACTCTAGCACCGTTCGCTGGGAATTCTCGCTATCAGCATCAACGCGCTCATTCGTTGATCCTTGGTATTTCGCTGGTCGACTGAAAATACCCGGCGGAGAACTGCTTGTTCATGGGTATTTGAAATGAGAAGAGCTAGCTACCTCCGGCAGATTCAGCTATTGACTCTGATAATAGTCCTTCTAGCGTTCCTTCAGTCAGGCTGTAGTAACTCACGGGGTGGTACTAATGGGAACCTGCAAGAAATGAAGACTGCTTGGACTGCGCGCATTGGTGATGTCGCACGATTACTAGTTGTTGGGCCGTATGTGATCGCACACGTGACCGTTAACATAGAGGGAGATAAGCTGTTCTGCCTTGATTCAGAAACAGGTGACACGATTTGGCATTATCAAGAGGCAAGCTATGATTGCAGGCAAATGGCAGTCTTTCGAGGCGATGTTATTACCGTAAATCGAGACAATGAGTTAGTTGCTCTGGATTGCACAACTGGTGACGTGTCATATACTCTGCCCAGCCTAGATGCCGGATACGACAGAACTAATAAAGAAAGGGTGATAGACGAAACGATCACAGGTTTCGCTCTAGGCGGCAATATTATTGTGCTAGTTAGCGAAGGGGGAACGTTACAAGCAATCAATCTAGAGACAAAAACCAGACAATGGACGAGTACATTACCGCAGAGTCTAAACTATGGTGAGCCCTGTGCGGATAGAAACTCATTATACTACCCGGGAGTCGCTCTTGACGCGTATTCGCTCCATGATGGTCACTCCGTATGGCAATCGTGTATCGGTGGAAAGCCGCTATCACCTATGTGCAGCATCTTCAATAACTCGATTCTTGCTGTCAGTGGTGACGTCTTGGCACGAATTGATACTGCTGATGGAGAAACGCGCTGGCAGACCACACTGAATGGGCCCGTTCAGTCGCCGCCAATAGCTACAGGCGACAATGTCTACGCTTTAACTCTGGCTGCCAAAGGTAAACCCGAACTCTACTTACACAAACTAAGGCTCCGTGAGGGGGACACATTGTGGGTCCATGTCTTGGACGAAGAAGGTTCGACAAGCGGAAGGCAGCTGTTTCTCAATGGAGTACTCTACATCCTTGGCCTCTCGGGTAAGCTACATGCGATTTCAGCCGAAAATGGATCGGGCTTGGCAACCTATGATACAAGACATACTGCAAGCGACTCAAATGTATTAAACGCTGGCAACTGGATCTTCATGGGTAATGCTCATGGAGTGTATAAGATCACTGCATTCGAATCTACAAACTAGACAGATCTTCCGACTTGTGGCGAGCAGGGAGAAGCAGTGTATCTTAGAACTGCTGGACTCCTGACATGAGCTATGGGAGGGTTGGATTTATCTGAACTGGGAACTGGTTATCGGGTTCTTCGTGGCGCTGCTGGCGATACTGAACCCGCTGAGCAAGGTGCCGCTGTTTATCGCGGTCACGGGCGAGATGCGGCCTGGAGTGCGGCGGGCCATGGCCGTGCTCATCAGCGCGGTGATATTCGGGCTGCTCATGCTGTTCCTCTTCACCGGCCAGGCCATCCTGGACTTCTTCGGCATCTCCCTGCCCGCCTTCCAGGTCGCGGGTGGGCTGCTGCTGCTGCTCTCCGGACTGGCCATGGTCTCGGGCACGGAGCAGACGCTGGAGTCGAAGGCGGTACAGGCCGTGAGTAAGAACGACTTCGAGGAGGCGTCGGCAAGGCTGCGGGATATCATGATCCCGCTGGCGGTGCCGCTCTCCGTGGGGCCCGGGTCCATCAGCGTGGCGATACTGTACGCCAACCAGGCGAAGACCGGTTACGACTGGCTGGGTTACTCCGTCGCGGTGCTGCTGGTGTCCGTCATATGCCTCGTCACGCTGCTCGCCTCCAATCCCATCGCGCGGGTGCTGGGCGAGAACGCCATGCAGATCGCGAACCGGATCTTCGGGCTGCTCATCGCGGCTATAGGGGTGCAGTTCATCCTGGTGGGCCTGGCGAAGGTGACGACGATCTTCAATATGAAGGCGCTGGGACTCTGATGCTGGACTGAAGTCCCGCCCCAAGCGATGCGGCCGTTGTATAATCATTCCACGGATGAGGTGACCCCGGACCTCGAACACTCTTGAAGCGCGACCCGGGATACCTTTACCCTCGATCGCCTCGGACAGCGGGTTAGAAAGGCTGAGCGGGATGGCGGAAAAGCAGCTTGCGAGCGCGGAGCGGTACATGGACGACCGCGACAAGGAGCGGGTCGTGGTCGAGGTGACCCACAGGGTCATGGACGCGTACGCGCGCGACCCGCGCAAGGTGGAGCAGGCCCTCTTCGACACCCTCTACGAGGAGCGGCTGCGGCTGCGCACTGAGAAGGACAAGGACGAGGTCAAGCGGCTCTCCGGGTACTACAAGAGGATGCAGAAGGAGGCCGCGATCGCGGGGCAAGAGCGGCAGCGCGAGCTGCTGCAGGGGCTCATCGGGCACTACACCGAGGAGGTGAGCGGCCACTTCGACAAGCGCGTATACAGGGCCGCCACCACGATCATGCCCGCGCTGATCACCGGGCTGCTCAACACCATGTCACCCCTGAAGCTGCTCCGGGGTATTCCACGCGGCGACCTTGAGACCATGGGCGACCAGATGGTGCTTCAGGGCGAGACCGAGCTGTTCCGCGACCTGGCCGGCAAGGGGACCATCGTCCTGGTGGCGACCCACTCCAGCCACATGGACAGCATCATGCTGGGCTGGGCCATATACCGGCTGGGGCTGCCCCCCTTCACCTACGGGGCGGGAATGAACCTGTTCTCCAACCCCATCCTGGGCTTCTTCATGCACAACCTGGGCGCATACAAGGTCGACAGGCGCAAGAAGGCAGAGCTGTACAAGGACGTGCTCAAGGCGTACTGCGGGTGCACCATCGAGATGGGCTACAACAACATGTTCTTCCCCGGCGGGACCCGCACCCGCAGCGGGGCCACGGAGGAGCACCTGAAGATGGGCCTGCTCGGCCAGGGCCTGGACGCCTATATCCACAACCTCCGCAACAAGAAGGAGAAGCCCGACGTCTTCGTGGTGCCTGTGAGCATCAACTACCAGCTGGTGCTGGAGGCGGAGACCCTCATCGACGATTACCTCAAGGAGGTCGGCAAGAGTCGCTACATCATCACCGACGACGAGTTCTCCAAGCCGCAGGTGGTGCTGGACTTCGTGCGCAAGCTGTTCAGCCTGGACTCCAAGATACACGTGACCGTCGGGCGGCCCCTGGACGTCTTCGGCAACGCCGTGGACGACGAAGGCAACTCGGTGGACCGGCGCGGCAGGGTCATCGACCGCCGGAGGTACGTCTTCCGCAGGGGGCGGCCCGCCTTCGACATGCAGCGGGACCGGGAGTACACGATGGAGCTCGCGCGGGCCATCACCGACTCCTTCCACCGGGACACGGTCATAAAGTCCACCAACCTGGTATCCAGCGCGGTCTTCACCTGGCTGCGCGAGCAGAACCCGGAGGTGGACCTCTACAAGCTCCTGCGGGCCGGCGGGGTGGAGCCCGACGTGCCGTTGCGCGACGTCTACAGGCGCATGGAGCTCACGCTCAAGGCGCTGCACCGGCTGTCGGACTACGGGCGCGTCCGGATGGATCAGACTCTCTCGCGCGGAGACACCGTGCTGATGATGGGAGAGGCGCTGGCACACTTCCAGTCGTTCCACCAGCAGGCGGCGATGGTCCGGCACGGGGACCGGCTCGCGCACTGCGACCGCAACCTCATCTACTACTACCGCAACCGCCTCACCGGCTTCGACCTCAAGGACGTGGAGGTGGGCCCATGACCCCGCCCGCGGCGAAGGACCTGGACGTCGCCGTGGTCGGCGGCGGCTCGTTCGGCACCACGCTGGCCAGCCTCCTGACCGAGCAGGGAAAGCATGTGCGGCTGTGGGTCAGGCGCGGCGAGGTGGCCCGCGAGATAAACAAGCAGCACACCAACAGCCGCTACCTGCCCGACTTCAAACTGCCCTCGAAGCTCAAGGCGACATGCGACCTGGAGGCGGCCGCGAACGCCCCCGTGGTGATAATGGTAGTGCCGTCAAAAGCGTTCCGCGAGGTGGCCAACCAGGTCGGCACCTTCATCAGGGGCGACCAGGTCCTGGTCCACGCGACCAAGGGCCTCGAGCGCGGGACCTTCAAGCGCATGAGCGAGATACTCCGCGAGGAGACCTGCTCGCTGAAGATCGGCGCGATCTCGGGACCCAACCTGGCGGTCGAGATCATGAGGGGCAACCCCGCCGGGGCCGTCATCGCCTCCCACTATCGCGAGGTCATCCAGGACGTCCAGGAACTGTTTGCGGGAAGCCGGATGCGCATGTACGGCGGTCGGGACGTGGTCGGGACCGAGCTCGGCGGGGCGTTCAAGAACATAGTCGCGATGGCCACGGGGGTGAGCGACGGCATGGGCTTCGGGGATAACACCAGGGCGCTGGTGATGACCCGCGGCCTTACCGAGATGGTCCGTTTCTCCACGGCGCTGGGCGCGAACATCCTCACCTTCGGTGGGCTTGCGGGCATCGGGGACATGATGGCGACGTGCTCCTCGCCGCTCTCCCGCAACTACAGGGTGGGCTCCGGGCTGGCGCAGGGGAAGAAGCTGGAGAAGATCATAGGGGAGCTGGGGCAGGTGGCCGAGGGCGTTCCCACCACCGAGGCCGTATACAGCCAGGCGGCCGACCTGGGCCTCGAGGAGGAGCTGCCGATCGTCTGCGCGGTCTACGGGATTCTGTACGGGGGGAAGACCACTGTCGAGGCCCTGACGGAGCTTATGTCGATCCCGGTCGGAGACGAGCTGGCGGCCCTGAGGAGCAGATGATGTTCAAGTTCGATTCGCACTATCCCTTGAGTGTCGACGACGAGCGCGAGCTTCCCGCCGACTACGACGGCCCGGCTTACGTGTGGGATATCGACAAGACCTACCTGTCGACCAGCTTCTCCTCCCTGCGGGGGCTTCTGAGGATCCCGCTGGAGTTTGCCGTAGACAAGATAGCCCTGCCCGGCATGCCCGAGGTGATACGCGGCCTGAGGCGCGGGCCGGGCGATGAATACGAGGGGATCCCGCTCTACTTCGTGTCGGCCTCACCCCCGCAGCTGCGCAGGGTGCTGGAGCACAAGATGCTGATGGACGGGGTCGAGTACGACGGCATCACCTCCAAGGACTGGCTGCGCTGCATCCTGGAGGGGCGGCCCGGGCGGCTGAGCGAACAGGTCGGCTACAAGCTGTGCGCGCTGCTTACGGGCAAGCTCTCGCGCCCTCGCTCGCGCGAGTACCTGTTCGGCGACGACGTGGAGATGGACGCGGCGGCGTTCCACCTGTACGCGCGGATGATCAACGGCGAGCTGGCGCCGGGGGACGCCGCGACCGAGATGCGGGCCGACAAGGTCAAGCGCGACGACCGCAGGTGCGCGTTCGCGCTGCTGGAGACCCTTCCCCGAAAGCTGGGCAGGGTGGAGCGTATCTTCATCCACCTCGAGCGCAACACCCCCCCGGAGAAGTTCGAGAAGTTCGGCGAGATGGTGGTACCCGTCCGCGGGGCCGGGCAGCTCGGGCTCACACTCTACGAGATGGACCTCATCGACGCGGAGGCCGTCCGGCAGGTCTTCGAGGCGATAACCGAACGCTCCCGCTCCCCGGAGGAGCTGGTGGCCCTGCTGAGGTCGGACGCCCTGGAGCGCGGCCTGATCTGCGAGAAGAAGCTCGCCGGCCTGGAGATCACCCCGGAGTTCTAGCCCCAATGTGGGAATTCACCTCAACCATCTTCTCCCACAGTCGATGAGAAATACTGGTTGAGGTTAATTCTCAGGTTTGGGCCCATCGCTCGTAGAACTCAAGGACCTTCGGCCACAGGTCCGCGCTCGCGTGCGCGTTACCTTGCGGAGATCCGCCCAGCAACAGTTTCGCCCTCTCGCCCGCCGGTATGTATCCGAGCGTGGTCGGCCTGTACGGCAGGCCCAGCCCGTGTCCGGCGTCCTGGTAGACGAGCAGCTCCACGGGGTATTCGTGCCCGCTTGAAGCGAGCCTGTCCGCCGCGATCCTGGAGCATGCCTCGGACGGCCACATCATGTCCCCTGACCCCGACGCCATGAGCACGGGACCCCGGATCTTCTCGACCGGGATCGTGGCCTTCGCCACGGCTTCCCCGTCGTCCATCCCCCCCGAGTAGCTGGAGAGAGTCGAGAAGGTGCCCCCGGTGAACCCCGCCCAGACGGCGTGGAAGGTGAAGCCGAGGCTGTCACGGCGGGTCACGAACCCGACCGGCTCTCCCCCGTGGGTCCACGCCGCCTTCACGCTGCCGTCCCTGCGGTCCTCGGGCAGGCCCTGGAAGACCACGCCGCTCCCCGCAATGGAAACGACCGCCTTCACCTGCTCGGAGTTCGCGCCGACCAGGAGGGCCAGCTCGCCTCCCCTGGAGACACCCTGGACCGCGATGCGTTCCCCGTCCACCTCCGGCCTCGCGCGCATCCATTCGATGGCCTTACCAAAGTACTCCAGGGGGATCTCCATCAGCTCCGGCGGCAGTCCCTCCACGCCGAAGTACTGCAGCGCCAGGGCCGCGAAGCCCCTTGAGGCGAGCAGGGCACCGTAGTCCACCAGCATCCGCTTCACCGTCCCGTGGAGCAGGAGCACACCGGGGAACGGGCCCTCTCCCCCGGGTCTCAGGTACGTGCCGACCAGGCCTTCATCGGAAAGAGGAACGGACTCGACACCGGCGGCCAGGTAGGGCCGCTCGATGCGGCGCGAGGCCGCGACGGTTCCGTCCAGCTCTACCGACAGGTCCAGCGCGAGCGGCTCGATCGTCTGCTTGGTGAAAGGATGCGCGTCCTTCTCGGAGGCGGGGGTCATCGACCAGAAGAGCCCGGCCCCGTCGGGGCCACTGTACGTGCCCCCCCTCGACCCGGCCGTGTCCAGGTCGAGCGCGCCGGCCTCATCGCTCGTGAACACGGCCCGGGACTCCCATCGCTGCCCGGAGTCGTCGCGGGTCGAGGCGGTCACCGAGACCTGCCGTCCCGGCGGGAGGCCGGTGACGCTGATGCTCACGGGCTCGTCGGCCAGGGCCCCCTCTGGAGTCACCTCTATGGTCGTCTTCGGCTCGGCCAGGACAGCCACCTCCATGTACAGCTTCAGAGTAGTCCGGGCGCAGGCGCGCCCACCCGATTATCTTACCATCGGGGATGAGATCGATTCCCTGCGGGAACAAACGTTCTGCCCCCATACTCAGATGGCGAGTCGGGGACCCGGGCTGTTCCCGGAACGGACCCTTACTCGGACATGATCTTCATGAGCCTGCAGATAGGCTTGCCGAACAGATCGCGGAAGAGCCGGGGCGACAGTCTCTTTACGAGGTACATGAACTTCGCCAGGAAAGTGTGAGCCAGCAGGGGCTTGTTCCGCTTTACCGCCTTGATCGTCGCCGCCGCGAGCTTCTCGGGCGTTGTGAAAAGGACAGGCTTCGCCGCCCGCAGGAGTCGGTCGAGCTTGCCGCGTTCGTACCCCTGGATGCTGATGGAATCCACCATGGGCGTCCAGGTGAACCAGGGGCAGACGGCGGTCACTCCGATCCCGTGGCCGGAGAGCTCGATGCCGATCGCTTCGGAGTAGCCGACCAGCCCGAACTTGGTGGTCGCGTACGCCGAGGAGCCTCCGAGCGCGAGCAGCCCGTCCACGGAGGCCACGTTGATGATGTGTCCGCCGCGCTCCTTCAGCGAAGGAAGGAACTCGGCGCAGACGTTGATTGGGGCACGCAGGTTGACGGCCAGGATACGGTCCCACTGCTCGGGTGAGGTGTTCTCGGCGAGAGCCATGATGGCGATCCCCGCGCAGTTCACCAGCACCCGGGGGCGTACCACCTCGGCCAGCGCGTGCACCGCCTCGCGATCGGTGACATCGAGGCAGTGGGTGGACGCGCGCCTGCCTACCGACTCGACCTCCGCCCTGACCCTCTCGAGGCCCCCCGCGTCCAGGTCGGCCAGGGCGATGTCGGCGCCCTCGCGGGCGAGGGCGAGGGCCAGGCAACGCCCGATGCCGCTGGCGCCGCCTGTGACAAGTGCCGTGCAGTTCGAGAAATCACGCATTTTACCAGCCTTTCACTATCAGGGGGGCCGTACCGGGAACGAGGTGCCCGGCCGGCCGTCCTGCCAGCGCCACTATGGTGAGCCCCAGGGGTACCCCCGGCGAGCGGGGGAACACTGACTCTCGCCATCACGATTTCCCTTCCCCGGCGATCGTCATCGCCGCGCCTGGTCTACCAGGGTTGCGGATCCCATTGCGGTTCACCCTCATGCAGGGGGTCGTTGAGCTGCGCGTCCACTATCTGCGTCGAGTTCTCTTTCGGCAGCCCGAGGTCCGGAAAATGCTCCAGGGGGTCGTCTTCGAACGGCCACCACCAAGGGGCTTCGATCTCCGTTATCCTGATTTTACCGTGGCTGAGAAGCCTGCGCAGGACACTCTGGCTCGGATCGAATCCCGTGCCGGTGCGCGGGTTGGTCACGCCGCTGTTGGTCGGCCCGTGGATCGCCTGCACGATGACGTTGGGGTTCAGTCCGGTGGTCTTGTTCAGCAGGTTGCCTATG
>JAHJCO010000007.1 GCA_018831265.1 Actinomycetota bacterium | reverse complement strand
TACCCCCCTGACAGTGAATTCATTCGGGGGGAACCCTCCCCCCGGCACCCCCCTGGTCGTGGCTTCGAATCCCTGGGTGGGTAACCTGGAAAAACCTGGGGTGAACGAGGGGATTCGAACCCCCGACCTCCGGGGCCACAACCCGGCGCTCTAACCAACTGAGCTACGTCCACCGCGGATCGCTTCGATGATGTTAACGAACCTGGCTCCCGTCTGTGGCTCGGGGAGCACGATAAAAGATAGAACTTCCGGGCCTCTAATTCAAATCCGGTGCCGGGCCTGAGGGTCAGTGGCTGGGCTCCAGGAAACGCAGCGACCAGCCGATAGGTGTATGGTACGGCTCCCCCCCGGCCACCGCCGCCTCGACGGCCTCGACCGCCTCGTCCGAGAAAGCGTCCAGCATCCTGTCGCCCGCCTGCTCCGAGGCGGCGCCCGGCTCGCCGATGTAGGTGTGGGGCTCCTTCATCGTGACCCAGGAGAGCATCACCCCCAGATACCTCACGTCAGCCGCCAGTTTTCCCGCACCCAGCGCCTGGAGCAACCGGCCGACATTCCCCAGCAGCAGGTTCGGCCAGCGCCGCCGGCCTATGGCCGTGCGCTGCAGCCCGGTCCATTCACCCCGCACCTGCCCCGGGCTGGCCTTCAGCATCAACGAGGTCTCGTTCAGCCCGGCGTGGCAGTCGTCAGTGTCGCCGCAGGCTCCGGGGCCCGCGCCCAGGCGGTCCATCAGCACAGGGTCGTTCTCGACCATCCTGCGGTAGAAGGAGAGGAACGGCGCGCAGACGGACACCCCTCGCTTGAAGGCCTTACGGACCGCCTTCGCCGTGGCTATCTGGTGCCGCGGGCCACCGTGGTTGTCTGTGACCAGGAGGTATCGGAAGCCCCTGTCGGCCAGAAAAGCGGCGGCGGCGCTCACGACGTAGAAGACGGCGCGGCTGTCGACCTCCATCGAGCGAGGGATCGTGTCGCTGCCCAGGCTGTATGACGGGAACAGCACGAAGTCGAAATCTGGCAGGCGCTCGGACAGCTTCGCCAGCGCGCGGTCCCTGATCTCCTCTGCCACTATCACGTCGGTCCCCAGGGGAAGGTGCGGCCCGTGGACCTCCAGCGGGCTCAGCGCCATCACGAACAGCGTGCGCGCGCGGTCGAGCGCGTCGATCTCCGGGCTCGTCATCTCGGCGATCTTCAGGATCGTGGAACTCATACGATCAGTATATCAGGCGGGTTCTGCGGTTTCGCATCGGTGTCTGACCCCGATGCGAAGACTGGTGAATAGACTCGCGCCTGGCACCGTCTTGGTCAGCCTCCTGCCAGGTCCCGCAGGTTTGAATAACATAAGCAACACTAGTTGACAGCCGAATATAGAAACCACAAGAACCGCTCCATAAGCGATCCTGGAGGGCTGAGCCTTTGTTACTCAAGTTACTAATAATATCTAATTATTATTATTGTTAAATAGTGTGATTCAAATCTGCGGGACTAATATAGGGGTCACGCGGGATTCAATTCAGCCCTGTCCTCAGTAGCGGGCGCGGTGGAACTCCACCACCCCGAAGTAATCGTCGATCTCGTGGACCGTCCCGGCGGAGTCCGTCGCGGTGCCCCGGAAGGTCCCGAAAGGCTGGTGGAAGTCGGACATGATGATGCCGACGTTGACCTTGCCGCATCTCTCGCCGAGCGGCTGGAATTCGAGCCGGAAGCTATCCGGCGCGTCGATGTGCCAGGGGTCCAGGACGTTGCTCTCGTCGAAGGTGAACCCGGGCATTCCCAGGAACGACATCCGGCCGTCCACCCAGAGCACGTTGTCGTGGAACTCGTCGGTGCGGATGTTGATCCCCCGGCTGGTGTTGAGCGCCACCAGACGTCCGTCGGGATCGTGCCCGCCGAAGGTCGCCCAGTGCCAGAACGAGGTGTAGGGGAAGAACGTCTTCTGCACGTCGATGATGGCGATGCCCTCGGACTCGCCGAACTCGTGGGTCTTTCCGCCGACCGTCACCTTCCCGGCGGCGGGGCACGCAACCTTGTGCGTGTAGGCGGGCCGGTCGCCCCTCAGGATGGAGATGAGCTCGAGCGGCTGCACGCGGTCGAGGTCCTCGATGACCTCGACCTCCGCCTTTATCGCGGGCCGGTCCCCCCTGGCCGCGATATCCACCGTGGCCGTATGCCTCTTCTCATCGAGCCGGTTCTCTATCCGGATATCGTAACCGGAGAACCGGAAGCCGCACTCGCCGCGCCAGATGTCGCGGGCCACCTTCGCCACGTAAGGCGGCGCCAGCCTGTCGTGCTCCACCATGGCCCCCGTCTCGCGGTCGAGAAAGTAGCAGAACGAGTTGGCGAGGAACTTGGCGTTGACGATGGCGAACCCGAAGTAGATTTCAGGAGCGATGAACCCGAAGTGCTGCCACTCCTTGAGCCTGAACCGGGAGTAGAAGCCGGGCATGGTCCTGCCCGCCGTGGTGATGCGCGCTTCCGAGATGTTCACGTCCCTGAACGGGGTGCGGAACGCCCCGAACTCATTGATGCGTCCGTCCTCGACCATTCGGTCGGGGGTCTCTTTGAGCTCCATCGATGTCACCCCCATGTAAGTCTGGCGCCCCCGGAAGGACTCGAACCCTCAGCCTGCTGGGTAGAAACCAGCTGCTCTATCCAATTGAGCTACGGGGGCTCTTCTCACGCGTATCATTATATGGCACCGTCTACAACCCGGTCCTCCCCCAGTGATATGATTGAGGCGGCCCGGATAAGTTATCGAACCGTCGTCTATCGGAGGTCGGATGGCCCGCATGAGCCGCTGGAGCAGCCAGGATCGCCTGTGCATAGTGTGCGGGCACAGCCTGGGCCCCTGGGGCCGCGTCTGCGACAAGTGCGGCTCCATCCAGCGCCCCTCGAAGGGCGACGGGCTCGCCATACCCATCGAGAGCCCCGGCGTCTGCGAGGTGTGCGGCATCGACCTGCCGGAGGACTACGAGGGCGACGTCTGCGAGGCCTGCCTGGCCGAGGCCGCTCCCCGACCCGTGATCTGGATCGAGGACCTGCCGACCTACCGCCGGGCCAGGCGCATCAGCGCCGCCACAAGCCTTGTGTCGGGAGCGGCCCTGGTGTCCAGCATCGTCCTCGCCTTCGTCGTCGGTGCGGCCGCATGGGTCATCATCCTGATGGCGGCCTCCGCGGCCGGCGCGGGCGCGGGCGGCGCCGCCTACGCGGTCTACGCCAGGAAGCCCACTGGAGAGATACAGCACCTCGAGGGCGTCAAGCCCGAGAGCCCGCTGCAGCAGATAGGCAAGAAGGGCTGATCCCCTTGCTGCGTCAACCGTAGCAGATGTAGCAAAAGGGTCAGGCCCTTCTGCAACTCATCCGAACGGTGTTGTCGATCAACCCATGGACGATACGGGGGGTCGGACGTTTGCGGTGCCGTTGGAATACGTTGATTTCGAAAAGGACATAACGCAATGAAAACGTCCGACGCCCCTCATTGTTATCTGCTGGGGCTGGTGCCGTTGGAGCGGCGGAGGACCTTGCCCGGTCGGGAGTCCAGGTCCACCGTATCCCCCTCCACGACCACCTTCCCGTTGATGATGACCATGTCCAGACCCTCCGGGTGCCTCTCCGGGTCCCGGAACACCGCCTCGGTGCGGAACTCCTCGGGCCGCAGCACCAGCAGGTCGGCGAAGAAGCCCTCCAGGACACGACCGCGCTTCGGAATCTCGAACCACTCGGCCGGCAGCGAGGTGCAGCGGGCGATGGCGCTCGGCATGTCCAGCAGGCGCTTCTCGTTCACGTAGCGCCCGATGAACTTCGGGTAGCAGCCGTAGAAGAGGTAGGAGGGCTTGCCGATCCCCATCAGTATGGTGTCCGTGGTGACCATGGTGCGCGCGTCGGTCAGCGCCGGGAAGGTGTACTTCTCGGTGAAGTAGTCGTCAGGCTCCGCCATCGACTCGAACACCAGGACCTCGCCGTCCTCCTCTATCAGCAGGTCGCACATCACGTCGAAGGGGTGCTTGCCCTGCTCGTCGGCGATCTCGGTGAAGCGGCGCCCCTCCAGCGGCCTGTTCTTCTCACTGTGCACGGCCATAACCGTCACCGCGTCCCACCCCATCTGGCGCATCACGTTGAGCGACCAGTCGTTGCGCCCCCGGTGCGGCCAGGTCGGCTTGCCGCTTTCGATATCGTGGAGTATCTCCCTCCGGGTCGCCGGGTCGGTTATGCGCCCCAGGACCGAATCCCGGTCGCCTGCCAGGCACCACGAGGGGAAGAACGCCAGCAGGTGGGTGAACCCGGCGGTGGTCGGCATCACGTCCATGCTGATGCGGGCGCCCGCCGCACGCTTTTTGTCCAGGTGCCTGAGGATACGGTTCATCTCGCCGTACATGAGAAAGTTTGGGATGGTCTTGTGGGCGAACTCCGGGTGGCCCGCAAGCCACTTGATCACTTTCAGGGCCTGGTTCTGCAGGGGGCCCAGCCAGGGCAGGGAGAAGATGTGCGAGACCTGGCTGCGGATGCTGTTCTTCGTCGAGACCTCGGCGACCTCGTCGATGGCCCTGTCCAGCGTGCTCTGCGTGTAGGAGCGCAGGTGGCTTGTGAAGATGCCGTCGTACTTAGCCAGGGTCCGGCCGAGGGCCACCAGCTCGGCGGTGTCGGACTGGTTTCCCGGGAAGTACTGCAGGCCCGTGGACAGCCCCAGGGCGCCGGCCTCCATCGATTCGGCCAGCGACCGGCTCATCATCTCGACCTGTCCCGGGGAGGCGAGCCCGGTCTCCAGCCCGCAGGCGGAGATCCTCATCATCCCGTGCGGGGCCAGCAGAGCGGTGTTGAGCAGCACACCGTCGGACTCGATGTGGTCCATGAACTGGCCCATGGTGGACCAGCGCACGTCCTTCTCGAAGTCCATCTGGGTGAACACCTCGAGGTACATCCGCAGCCCGTCGTTGTGCTCTGCGGTGATGGGAGCGAGGGACATGCCGCAGTTGCCGCCCACGAACGTCGTGATCCCCTGGCGCACCAGCGGTGAGAGCACCTCCCGGTGGTCCCGCCGGAAGTAGGCCAGATCCGCGTGCGAGTGGATGTCGATGAAGCCGGGGCACACGGCCCGCCCCGTCACGTCGATCCTCCGCGCGGCCTCGACGCCGGCGAGGTCCCCTATCTTCTCGATGGCTTCGCCCTTGATGCCGACGTCGGCCGTGTAGGGCTCGGAGCCTGAGCCGTCGATGACGCTGGCGTGTTCCAGGATCAGGTCGAACATCTTCTCTCCTTCGTAATACCGATGCTAGCTGCAGCTCAGCGGGCTGAACCCGGGGATGGCCGAGGACTTCCTGCCCTTGCGTAGGGCCTCCAGGAGCAGCCGCACCGAGCGGTCGTGCCCCAGGGTACGGGCCAGTCCCTCCAGCAGGTCCACCCGCTCGCGCAGCGGGTACCATACCTCCTGCTTGAAGTTGAACACCCCGGGGTAGTTACGTGTGAAGCGCGCGAACTCCCCGGCCGCCTTCTCGCGGTCCGAGACGGCGATGGCCGCGACCCTCCCGGAGACGAGCGCCCCGGAGATGCCGAATCCCATGAAAGGGTCCAGGCACCCGGACATCGTCCCGCACATGATGAGCCCGTCCCTGAACAGGCACGGGTTGTCGGGCGAGACGACCGGCGCCGCCCCCACGATGTAGTCCCAGCGGTCCTCCTCCAGGCCATCCACCCTTCGCATGAAGTCGCGGTACTTCTCCAGGCCCTCTCGGCCTATCTCCTGCCCGTAGGCGAAGAGCAGGTTGTAGTACATCCCGTTGGCGTACGAGATGTAGCCGTACTCGTTTATGCACTCGTCCATCCATATCCACGCCGAGCTATCGTGCTCGGCCTCACCGAAGGCGCGCCAGGCGAACCACTCCTTGTAGGGTATGCCGAGGTAGTCGTAGGCGGGCCGGTTCAGCCCGCAGGCGATGATGGTACCCTCGGGCAGGGAGGCGATGTCCTCCCGGCGGAGCGGGGTCTCGAACTCGAAGGAGACGCCCACCTCGAGGCACCTGTTATACAGCAGCGTGTCGAGGCTGGACGGCCGGTCCGAACGCTCGACGTGGTAGGCCATAAACACCGGCGCGTCGATCCGGAAGTCGTGCAGGTAGATCGCAAGCGAAGAGACCGGAACGAACGCCGGTGTGATGTCTATCCCGACGTACTCGGAGGTCGCCTGGGGGTCGAGCGGCGTGGTGTGCAGAGAGGGGTTGAAGATGTGAGAGCCGCCGTAGGACGGCTCCTGCTCCCGGACGACCACCTCGCGGCCTTCGCCGGCCAGGTTACAGGCCGCGATCAGCCCGGACATCCCCGCTCCGTAGATTATGACCCTCTCTGATGCCAAGACCACCCTCCGTCAGATGCCTTTCCGCTGTGAATGTAGGCCTGCCGAACTGGAACCGCATCGTGGTGCGAGCCGAGTTTCGGCATACATTGACCTGGCTGGCCGGCCGAATCGCAAGGATATCACATCCGCGTGGAACGGTGATTGACGTCTTTCACTAACCCGCGGACGCGACCGCCTCGGCGAAAATGGTCACGCAGGCCTTGAGTGACGGCGTAGCGGAGTGGGCGGCGTACTCCCGCGCCCGGGCGCGCTCCAGCGGTCCGGCGAACGGCATCTCGCGCCGGAACAGCCACTTCCACAGGTAGAGCCAGATCATGGTGAACTGCTCGACCGCCCCACCGGCGAACCGTACCCGCCGGGCCTCGAATCCGGCCTCCGCCAGGATGGCCTCCAGCCGTTCGCGGGAGTAGTGCCGGTGGCCCAGGTACCAGGCGGGGTCCAGGATCCTGGACAGAAGGCTGTTGAACGGGGTGGAGAGCAGGAGTCGGCCCCCCGGCTCGAGGGCGGCCCTCAGCCTCCGGAGGACAGCCACCTCGCTCCCCTTCGGCAGGTGCTCCAGGACGTCAAACAGGCATAGGACAGTGAAGGAGCCCAGGTCTGAAAGATCCCCCGAGGCATCCCGGTGCAGGAACTCGGCGCCCGGGGCCTCTTCCCCGGCACGCTCCACCAGCGGCTCGGATAACTCCAGCCCCACGGCACGCGTCGCCCCGTGCTCGAGGGTGTACCTCTCGAACCAGCCGAACCCGCATCCGATGTCCAGCGTCGAGGCGCCGGTCAGGTCACCCGCCATCTCGCAGAGAAAGGCGTGCCTGCCCGTGAACCGCTGCCCAATCAGATCTCTCTCTAACAGACTCCTCACCGCCCGTCCGTCCTTTCGGCCTATGATACAGGAGTGAAAGATTACCTCAGACCAAAACTTTCATCGTACGAGGTGTCATCGGATATCTGAGGTTCTGAAAGAAATGGTGTGAGGTATTTTGCACCACGGTCTGACTCCATCACAGCATGTTATACTGCGGGCGACCGCGGACGCATGAGTCCCGGGAGCTGAGCGACCGTACGGGTGCACCCCCAAAGGAGGACCGGATGCTCGTTTCAGAAAGGCGATCTCTCCGGATCGCGGCCCTCGCTATTATGCTGGGCCTAGTCGCCCTTCTCATTCCCGCTTCGGCGGCCGGCGGCGCCGCCGCCGCACGCCAGATCCAGGAGAAGAGCTGGGACATCGAGCGCATCGACGAGGACATCACCATCAACCCCGACTCGTCGTTCACGGTCAGGGAGAAGGTGGTCGCGAACTTCCACGGCTCTTTCAGCTTCCTCAACCACCCGATAAGCACGCGGAGGGCCAGCTTCACCGGCGGCAAGACATACGGCGGGGTGCGGGTCAAGAACATCAAGGTGTATGACGCGAACGGGAACCCGGTCGAGGGCGTCGACATCGGGAAGAGCTCCGACGGCCCCGTGGTCCGGTTGAGTTTCTCCGCCACGGACGAGCAGAAGACCTGGATATACCAGTACGACTACAGGGGGGCGATAATCTTCGGGCCCGAGGCGGACCGGCTCTACTACAACGCCGTCGGCTCCGATCGGGACGTACCCGTCAAGCAGTCGCGCGTGACCGTGAACTTCCCCGAGGGCACGGACATGGAGAAGGTCGAGTACACGTTTTACGACATCCCCGGCGCCGCTCCGAACTCGGTCCAGTCGGGCAAGGAGGGTAACACCGTCTGGTACACGACCGGGGAGATCCCCCCTTACTCCGCCTTCACGATCGACGTGCAGTTCCCCAAGGGCGTCGTGTCGGTTCCCCCGCTCTTCTCGGAGTGGTTCCTCACGCTGATGATCGTCATCAGCATCATCCTGTTGCTGGGAATCCTCGGGCTCATGCTCTGGATGTGGTGGAGCAGGGGCCGCGACGTCGGGCGCCCCGGCCTGGACGTGGTGCGCTACGAGCCGCCGTCCGACCTCAAGCCGGCCATGGTGGGGGTCCTGGTGAACGAGACGGCGGTCGATTCGGACATCAGCGCGACGATCGTCGACCTCGCGATACGCGGCAAGCTGGTCATCGGCCAGTACGAGAAGCCCGGGATCTTCAAAAACAAGACCGAGTTCGGCTTCGATCGGACCGGCGCCGACGAGAGCGACCTCACGCGGTACGAGTCGGACATCATGGCCGGCCTGTTCGCGAGCGGCGGCTCGGTCCGCGAGTCGGACCTCGAGGACAAGTTCTACGTCCACCTCGCGGGTATCTACCTCGACATGAAGGACGAGGTCCTCTCCAGGGGCATGTTCGACGGCGACCCGGCAAAGGTAAAGGGGCGCTACGCGCTCATCGGGGCGGCCGCCGCCATCATCGGCCTGTTCCTGGCCCTGTTCGTGGTCAGATGGCTCGACCTCGGCTACTTCAACGTCCTGGCCTACTCACTGGTGCCCTGCGCGATAGTGGTGTTCGTGGTCGGCCGGTACATGCCCAGGCGCACCGCGAAGGGATCGGAGGCGCTTTCCTACGTGATGGGTTTCAAGGAGTACATGTCCACGGCCGAGAAGGGCGAGCTGGAGTGGATGACGCCCGAGAATTTCCAGGCCAACCTCCCCTACGCGATGGCACTCGGGGTCACAGACAAGTGGGCCGAGAAGTTCGAGGACATCTACGTCACCCCGCCGGACTGGTATCGCGGCACCTACGCGACGGGGTTCAGCGCCGTCTACCTGGCCGACTCTCTCTCGCACATGCAGGACAGCATGAGCGGCACCATGGCTTCTTCGCCATCGTCCAGCGGGAGCGGCGGCGGAGGCGGGTTCGGCGGGGGCTCCTCTGGCGGAGGCTTCGGCGGGGGCGGCTTCAGCGCGGGGTAAGCCCCGTTCGAACATAGAGTGGCGTCAGACAATTTCGTTGCGCAACAACCCAGTGTGCATGACGTGCTCCAGCGCAACGCAAATGTCTGACCCCACGGATCGTCCATGGGTTGATCAACCGGCTACGTCCGGAGTAAGCCTCATCGCATTGTCGTCCAGCTCGAAGTACTCGCGCTCCTGGAACGAGCCCTTGAGCGCGCCCGCTACGATGTTACCCGGGAACGACTGCGTGGCGTTGTCGTACTGCATGACCGAGCCGTTGTAGTACTTACGGGCCCCGGCGATGGCGGTCTCGGTGTGCGTAAGCTCGTCGGCGAGCTTCTCGAACCCCTCGTCGGCCTTCAGGCCCGGGTAGCTCTCCACGACGAGCATCACCCCACCCAGTGCGTTCGAGAGGCCGTCCTCCGCCGGCCCCTTCGCCTTGAGCGATGCGGCTGATTGCGCCTGGGAGCGCGCCGCGGTGACGGAGGTCAGGACCTCCTTCTCGTGGATGGCGTAGCCCTGGACTATCGCCACCAGCCTGGGCACCAGCTCGTGCCTGCGGTTCAGCTGGACGTCTATCTGGTGCCAGGCGGTATCCACCTTGTTGCGCAGCCTGACGAGCCTGTTGAACAGCAGGATCAACACGATGAGCACGACCGCCGCTACGGCCCCTGTCACTATCAAGTACCACACGGACTCGCTCCCCTCGAATGGGATTACCCTCCAGACCGTGAGTATATCCGAGCATCTACCCGCCGGGGAACCGCCCCTTGAGCGCGGGGACCACTAGTCGTAATATCTAGCAGGATGAGCGGCCTTTTCTTCGAGGCCGCTTTTTCGTGATACGAACCCCCCGGGTCGCGGGAGATCGGAAGGTAGGCCATTGAACGATAAGCAGGAGAGGATCGAGTACCTGTTCAACCCGGGCTCCATCGCCTTCATCGGAGCCACCCAGGCGAAGATCAAGTGGGGCTTCGTGATCTTCAACAACCTGCTGTGCGGCGGCTACTCCGGGAAGGTATACCCGGTGAACCCCGGCCTGGAGGAGGTCATGGGCCTCAAGTGCTACCCGTCGGTGCGGGACATCCCCTTTGATGTCGACCTGGCCGTCTTCACGGTCCCCGCGGCGCAGGTACTCGCCTCCATGCGGGACTGCCTTGCGAAAGGGATAAAGGCCGCGCTGGTCATCAGCGCCGGCTTCAGGGAGCTCGGGGAGCGCGGGGCCGGGATGGAGGCCGAGCTGGTGAAAATGGCCGAGGAGGCGGGAATCGCGATGGCGGGGCCCAACGGCCAGGGCGTGTGCTGCCCGGCGAACTGCCTCTACCCCTGGATGCCCATCTTCTACCCCCGCGGCGGCGGAATGGGCTTCGTCAGCCAGAGCGGCAACATCCTCAACATGCTGATCGGGCACGCCCTGGACGCGGGCTACGGGGTGTCGAAGGCCGTTTCCAGCGGCAACGAGGCGTCCCTGCGGACCGAGGACTACCTGGCATACCTGGCCCGGGACCCGGGCACCGAGGTCATAGTCTCCTACATAGAGGGCGTGGACAGGGGGCGGGAGTTCTTCGAGGAGGCCGCCCGGGCGGCCCGCTCCAAGCCGGTGGTGCTGCTGAAGGGCGGCCGTACCGCTTCGGGGGTGAGCGCGGCGCGCTCGCACACAGGTGCCATCGCCGTCAGTGAAGCTCTGTTCGACTCGGCCTGCCGCCAGGCGGGTGTCACCCTCGCGCGCGACATCAGGGAAGCGGGAGTGACCGCCTCCGCCTTCGTCAACCGCCCGCTGCCGCGCGGCAGGAGGGTGGGCATCGTGACCGGAGGGGGCGGCCTGGGAGTGCTCGCGGCCGACGCCTGCGCCGACTCGGGCCTCGATGTACCCGAGTTCTCAGCTGAGACCCTGGAGACCATCGGGGCGCTCCTGCCACCGTACTGGGTCCCCGGGAACCCCGTGGACCTGGTGGCCGGCCTCGACCTCAGCGTGGTCCGCCCGGTGCTGGAGACGGTGATGCGCAGCGGGGAGGTCGACTCGGTCCTCTTTATCTTCATCGAGTCGCAGCGGAGCAAGGGGATACGAACCATCGAGACCGGCGGCCTGGGGTTCGACGTCTCGGCCGCCTGGGATGTGATGACCCTCCAGCTCGGAAAGTACCTGGAGGAGCTGTACGGAATCGCGCGGGAGACGGGGGTGCCGCTCTACGTGGCCTCCAACTTCGGCCTGGTCCAGGAGCCGGGACAGGACCGGTCCGCGGACCTGGACACCTGCCGGTTCGAGGACGTAGAGTCAGCCTGTGCGGCCATGAGGGCGATGGCCGACTACAGGGAGTACCGGGAACGCTACATCCGGGACTAGAAAGGGAGGCGGCGATGGGAAAGAAACACCTTGAGAAGACGGCGTACTGCGGTCTCTACTGCGGCGACTGCTCGTTCGGGACGGGTGCCATCCCGGACCTGGCGCGTGACCTGCGCAAGGAGATGCGTTCGTTCCGGCTGGAGCAGGCGGCCGAGGTGATCCCGTTCCCAGAGTTTAAGAACTACCGGGAGTGCTACGACCTGCTGGGCGCCCTGGTCAAGATGCGCTGCGGGGGTTGCAGGACGAGCGCCAGGAGCAGGTACTGCAATATCGCCAAGTGCGCCGTCAGGAAGAAGCTGGACGGCTGCTGGGAGTGCGGCGAGGTCGAGGAGTGCAAGAAGCTGGAGTTCCTGGAGGGCGTCCACGGAGACGCCCACAAGAAGAACCTTCGCAAGATCAAGAAGGAAGGCCTCGACGCATGGGTCGCCGGCGGTCCACTGTGGTACTCGAAGAAGAAAGCCTAGTCGATTCCTCCCTCCCCCTCGAGGGGGGAGGGTTGGGGTGGGGGTGACCGTCTCTATTTAACGGTTTGGCAAAAGTGTAGCAAAAGTGCCTGACCCTTTTGCTACACTTGGTCGGCCTGGGTGGGAGGCGCGTCGATGAAATCGACGATCTGGCCGGCGAAGTCCGTGGGGTACTGGTACTGAAGGCCGTGCCCCGCTCCCCAGTAGCGCACCACCCAGCACCCCGGTATTCGCGAGCCCAGGATGTCCAGGTTCTCCGGCGGCGTCGAGACGTCCTCGGTCCCTCCGACCACCAGCACCGGCTTCTCGATTTCCGTCAGCCTGTTGTAGACACCCTCCCAGGTCTCGTAGGCCAGGTCCTGCCTCCCGATGCTCTTCAACGAACTGCGCTCCCTGGGGAACGGGAAGTCCTTCCAGTAGTCGGGATGTTCCTCCATCCACTCCGGGGGGAACAGGGAACCCAGTACCCTCTTGAGCGGGGCATCGACGTCCTGCACTTCCGCCAGCACCTCTTTGTACTCGGGCGCCTCCACCTTCTGGGTGCCGCCGCAGTCACCTGCGTAGCTGATCAGCTTTATGACCCGTTCGGGGTGGTTCACGACCAGGCTGAGCGCTATGTCTCCCCCCACCGACCACCCGAGCACGAACGCGCTCCGGTACCCGAGCGCTTCGATGAGTCCGGCCGTGTCGTCGGCGAACTGGTCGATGGTCCACTCCCTGGTCCCGGAGGTGGTCTCGCCCATGCCCCGGTTGTCGAAGATGATCACCCTGTACTCGGTGGATAGCTCCTCGAGGAAGACGGGGTCCCAGACGTCCATGGTCATGGCGAACGCCGGTATCATGAACAGCGGCCGGCCCTCCCCGAAGCTCTTGCAGGCCATCTCGATGTCGCCGACCTGCACCTTCTGCAGGGGCTGCGACTCGAAAAAAGCCCTGTTGTCAGAGACCTTCTTCTGACCGCCGTCCGACCCGCAACCGGCGAGTGGCACCAGCAGCGCCACCATCAACAACACAGGAGCAATGCCGGACCGTCTCAACTCACACTCCTCGCTCTCACGTCGTCAGCCTAGACACTATGAACGCCGCCAGGAAGCCGAGCACCGTCGCCATGGGGACAGCCACCGGGATCAGCCTCCCCTCGTCGTCGAAGGCTTCGGGGATCATTGTCGCCGAGATCATCGCCAGTATCGCGCCCGCCGCGAGCGCCAGCATGAACGCTATGGTGTCGGGGGCCGCATGCGCGAGGCTCACGTAGCCCCACAGCGAGCTGAGGGCGCATATCGCGGTCACCCCTCCCCACATCCAGAACACGAACCGCTTAGACCGTCCCGAGGCGAGCATCCCGGCCGCCCCGGAGATACCCTCGGGGAAGTTGCTTATGAACACGGCGATCAGCATGAGAAGGCCGAAGCCCTCGCCCGTGGCAAGGCCAAGGCCGATGGCCGCGGACTCGGGGATCCCGTCGAGCAGGGCTCCCACGAAGATCGCCATCCCGCTACCGTCCCCGGCAGCACCGGAGCCGGTCTCCGGCCCTTCAGTCGCACCCTCGGTTCCCTAACCGCCGAGGGTATTTGTCCTGCGGTAGGCGAGATGCCTCTTCCACAGAGTGTACTTGCGGGCGTGGCCGCCGTGACGGTTCACGTACCAGTCTCCCGACACGTACAGCAGGGCTCCCGCGAGGAACCCCAGGGTCACCGAGTCGAAACCTCCCCGACTGTACGCCTCCTCCATCAGGTCGAAGGTAAGGGCGCAGATGAGCACGCCGGCGCCGAAACCCATTATCATCGCGATGTACTTTCGCCCGGGTTTGAGGTAGATACCCGCCAGGGCGCCCAGCAGCAGCGCTCCTCCCGCTATGAAGCCGTAGAAAAGGGCCCTGGACCACATTGCGACAGCCTTTCGAGTAATCGTCGGGGCCTATTCTATTCCTACTCGCGGGGCGTGACCGCTGTAGTACAATCGTTGCGCAGCACGGCGGCCGATAAAAAGGGAAGGCGAGATGACCGACAACGCGAGCGGCGGCTGCCCTCACAAGTACCACCAGCAACCCGACGGGAGCTTCCTGTGCTCGATGTGCGGCGCCTCCTACAGGATGGACCAGCAGTTCAGTGAGCTGGACCTCACGAACTCGCCGGGGGCGATAGCCGAGCGGAAGCGGGTGAGGAGCGACCGTCGTACACGAACCGTGCTGGACATGCTCATGGATACGTTCGTGTTTTGGAGGTGGGGAGGCTGGTTCAGGCGTTAGTCGGGGACAGCCCCTAGAACGAGACCGGGGCCAGGTCCGGCAGGCGCGGCGGCGGCATCCCCTGCAGGGCGACCTTCGCCTCCAGGGCCTCGGGCGGGATCACTATCTCGAAGTCCTTGTCCACGTCGGAGAACTCCACCGACATCGACTGCTTGAGCCCCGGAGTGTCGGGAGCCTGGATATCCGTGTCCGTTCTGTACCCCAGGGGCAGGTACGTCTTCTTCTGCACCTCCAGGAGCAGCTTCACCTTCACGATCCTGGACAGCTCCTTGATCTCGTCGGCCGACAGGCCCGTGCTGTATCGGGGGTTCTCCAGGAGGTTCTTCCTGATCCATTCCGGACCCGCCGTCGCCGAGACCTTCCAGCTCACGCCGTCCTGGCTCTCGAACGTCGCCTTGTCGGAGAAGCCCTGGAGCATCGCCATCTCCTCCATCATGTCCTGGCCGGCGGCATCGGACTTGTCGAACCGGTACCACTGCTCCTGCACCGGGTATACGTACTCGTACCGGCCCTGCACGTAGACCTGCCCCTTTATGTCCGCGGTCTGATCGAAGGCCATGTGAGTCACCCGCGCTTTGCCCCCCGGAGCCTGCTCGTAGGTCGCCGTGTAGGTGAGCGTCTTGCCCTGTGCGTCCGCGTCGAACTCTATCCTGGCCCGGTAGGATGTGACGTCCTTCGCCGTGGCGATGCACTTCTCCATCACCCCGACGGGGGACGTGGGGCTGCACGAGGACACCATGGACGCCGCCAGGACGCATAACGTCAGCGCGGCGATCGCGCCGGCTCTCTTCATCTGACCTCCCGTTCGCCTGACAGGTCTCCACCAGGTAACGCCACAATTATACCCAGCCGCCGGCGGGGATGGCGCACGGCCGCCCCGGCACCCGCACCCTTGCGGACCGCGGCACTCATATTATTAGAATGTGCTGGTGTGAGAAGTGTTCGCCCGGGGACGCCCCGGTGTGACCGGAGAGCGGAGGTTCGAGATGACAGAGCTCAGGGAAGCCGTCCTGGTAGACGGAGTACGCACCGCGAACGCGCGGGCCCATCCCGCCAAGGGGTGGTTCAGGGGCCTGCGACCCGACGAGCTGTTGAGCGCCGTCTATAGCGGCCTGTTCGAGCGGAACCCCCAGGTCCAGCCGGACCAGGTGGAGGCGGTGTTTTGCGGGACCGCCAACCAGACGGGGATGCAGAACGACATCGCCCGGTTCGGGTGGCTGGCCTCCGGCCTGCCCGTCAACGTGGCGACCAACGGCATCAACCAGCAGTGTCCCTCTGGGATGGCCGCGGTCGAGCACGCCTGCAGGGCTATCATGTGCGGCGAGGGTGACGTCTATATCGCTTCCGGCGTCGAGGACATGCAGAACGTGCCTATGGGCATGGGGATGGACTTCGCCCCGAGGCTGGCCGACTACTGGAACCCGGCGGACCTGCCCATGGGCGCCAACTCCGAGAAAATGTCCGAGGTGCTCGGGATCGCCCGCGCCGACCAGGAGGCGGTCGCCTACCACAGCCACCTGCGCGCGAAGGCGGCCCGCGACGCGGGGAAGTTCGATAGTGAGATAGTACCCGTCAAGGGGCTCGACGAAGAGGGCAACGAGATGGTCGTCGACAAGGACCAGTGGATAAGGGAGGAGCCCAGCCTCGAGCAGATGGCGGGTATGAAGCCGGCTTTCAAGCCGGACGGCGTGGTTACCGCTGCCACGGCCTCCCCCCTGACCACGGGCGCCTGTGCGACGCTCTTCATGTGCAGGGAGAAGGCCGACGAGCTCGGCTGCTCGTACTACGTCAGGTACGGGGGCGGGGTCATGTCCGGGTACGACCCGACCATGATGGGGCTCTCGGCGGCAAGGGCGTGCGCCAGGCTGCTCGAGCGCAAGGGGCTCACCGTGGACGACATAGACGTCTTCGAGGCGCACGAGGCGTTCGGTGTGGTCACGCTCGCCATCCTGCGCGACCTGGGCATAGACGAGAACGCCCCGTTCGAGAAGGCCAACCTCTGGGGCGGCGCGCTGGCACTTGGCCATCCTCTCGGCGAGTCCGGGTGCCGGCTGGTGATCACGCTGGCCAACGTGATGAAGATCGACCTTCCGGACGCCAGGCGCGGGATCGCCATGATGTGCGGCGGGTTCGGCAACGGTAACGCCAGCCTCTGGGAGAAGGTATAACAACGGGGTCTGGCTCGATTCAGAGTCCGGCAACTCAACCAGTCACATCGTGACCATGTATGTAGGTCGAGCAAGAGCAGGGCAACGTGGCGCGGCCCAAGATGAACGTCTATACGACCTGGCTGTGACTTGAATTGTGCCTGACCCCTACCCTAGTCAACTTGTGGCCGATCAAGAAGGCTGACATGGAGGGGGCATTCATGGCTGAGGACCTGTACGAGAAAGGCATGGCCGAGATGCGCAGGCATTTCGGGAAGGATGCCGATGCGCACATCGAGCGCCTGCGGAGGATCTCCCCCGAGTTCGCCAGGGTCAACGTCGAGTTCCCGTTCGGCGAGCTGTACACGCGCAACGTGCTCGACGATAAGACGCGCGAGCTGTGCACGATCGCCGCGCTGACGGTCGAGGGACACTGCCTTCCGGAGCTGAAGATACACGCGGCCGGAGCCCTCAACTGCGGCGCCACCCGCGAGGAGGTTATCGAGGTCATCATCCAGATGATCGCCTACTGTGGCTTCCCCGCGGCCACGAACGCCCTGATAGTTGTGAACGAGGCGTTCGAGGAGCTGGACAGGTAGCGCTGGTGAGGAGCCGTACGCCCGAAATGTTGCAAAGGTTGCAGAAGTGCCTGACCCTTCTGCAACTCTTCTGCAACTCAGGAGGTTATGGTCGGTTTTAGCTTCGCGGCCAGGCGCGCACGCATCAAAGGTGAGGGCTCGCGTCGCTGTCCGGTCCAGTCGAACCCGTCCATGACCTCCGGGTTCAGGATGTGGGAGGGCGCGCGGCCCTCGAGCAGTGCCTCCAGCTGATCGACGGCGATAGCACCCTGGTGCGCCGCGGTCTCGAGGGTGTTGCCGCCGATGTGCGGCGTGGCGATCACGTTACCCATGCGCACCAGCCTGTCGTCCGAGGCGGGCGGCTCCACCCCGAACACGTCCAGCGCCGCGCCGGCCAGGCGCCCCGACTCCAGGGCATCCGCCAGCGCCTCGTAGTCCACCAGGGAAGCGCGCGCGGTGTTGATCAGGAAGGCTCCTTCCTTCATCTTCGCCAGCCGGCCCGCGTCGAGAAGACCCCTGGTCTCCTCTTTGGCCGGCGCGTGGACGCTCACTATGTCGCTTCGCTCGAGCAGGGCCTCGAGCGAGACCTTCTCCGCGTTCTGAAGCGCCCCGGCACCCTCCGCCACCAGCGGGTCGAAGAAGAGCACCCGCGCACCGCCGGTGCGCACCCTGCGGGCGACGGCGGTCCCAACGCTTCCAAGCCCGACGATGCCGACCGTCTTCCGCCACAGCTCACGGCCCTGGAAGCTGGCGTACGCCGCTCCCATCCTGACAAGGTCCCCCGCCTCGCCGCCTGGCTCGCGCAGGAAATCCGCCGCCGCGGGGAGCCTGCGCAGCAGCATTATCATGAACCCGAGGGTGAGGTCCGCCACGGCCTCCGCGTTCCGCCCGGGCGTGTTGAACACCGGGATGCCGAACGCGGTCGCGCTCTCCACGTCAACGTTCACGGGGTCGACCCTGCAGGAGCAGACTGCCTTGAGGCCCGGCAGCAGGTCCAGCGCCTCGTAGTCTACGATGTCAATCTCGGTGATGAGCGCGTCGTACCCTTCAAGGGCCTCGGCCAGCTCCCGGCCGCCGGTGATGATGCGCCCGGCCTCTCGCCACCCCGCGTACTCCACCTCAGCGAGCTGCTTGAGTCTCTCCAGCGCCTCTGCATCCATGGACGCGGTCACCATTACACGCGGTCGGAAGGAGAGCGGGGCGGCTCCGTCGGGCTCGCCCCTCTCCAGGAGCGCCATGGTCAGCAGTCCGGAAAGGTGCTCGTCGCTCGCGGCGCGCAGCGAGCACGTCCGACTCCAGCCCTCATAGAGTCTCGCGTAGACCGATGAATCCGGGCCGGGGGCGTGCCACCTGGCGACACCCGACAGCTCCGCCGCCCCGGCGACCAGGTCCACGAAGACACCCGCGCCTACACCGGCGCACACCGCCGCACCCAGTGCCGTGGCCTCACAAACGGCTGGAACAGCCACGGTCTTGCCCGTCACATCGCTGACCATCTGCGTCCAGAGCTCGCTCCTCGACATCCCCGCGGATACCACCAGCTCGTCCGTACCCGAGCAGGTCACCTCCATCAGTTGCTCGACGTTCGCCCTGACCGACAGGGCCACGCCCTCCAGCAGCGAGCGGGCCAGGTGCCACCTGCCCTCGGATGCCGGAGTGACCAGGTGCGACATCGAGATGTTCCCGACCGGCATGTTGAGCCGTCGGGCGTCGAAGGTGCAGGCACCGAACGTAGAGAACGAGCCCGCCCCACCCGGCCCGGAGAGCGCGGCCTCCGCGAACATCACCGCCACAGGGTTCTCGTAATCGGCGTATACGATCTTCGCAAACCACTCCAGGACCGAGCCGGTGGCGAGCCCGTTACTCTCCAGCACGTAGAGGCCCGGGACGACGTGCAGCCCGCTCCAGAGCCTTCCCTCGCCGTCCAGTACGATCCCGTCAGTCACCACCTGGACAGGCATGCTTGTGCCGGCCACCACGCAGATGTTTCCCGGCGCGACGGCCCCTGATCCCAGCAGGCCGCACTGGGTGTCGGCCCCACCGGCTGAGATTGTGATCCCCGGCGGGAGACCGAAGTGCCGGGCGGCCTCATCCGAGAGCCTCCCGATGGGCGTCCCGGCATCAACGGTCTCGGGGAAGATCGAAGCGGGGAGGCCTTTAGACTTGACGAGCGCGTGCGCCCAGTCACGACTCTGGAGGTCGAACAGCAGTGTCTCGGCGGCCTGCGACCTCTCGGCCACGGGCTCCGCTCCGAGGCTGCAGGCGATCCAGTCCGACAGGCTCAGGACCTTCACACCGTGCAATGCATCCGGCTCGCGCTCACCAAGCCACAGCAGCCGGCTGCCCGTGAACAGCGGACCCGGCCAGTGCCCTCCCAGGGTGTAGACCTCCTCCCCCTGCCCGGCAGCCCAGCCCAGCGCCTCGCCGACCGCTCGGGCGTCCTGGTTGGGGGTGGCGAAGACGACCGAGCCGTCCGGGCCGAGCAGCACGGTGGAGTGCCTCATGCTCGTGACCGCGATCCCGAGCACATCGTCCGGCCTTGCCCCGGAGACGGCCAGCACCTCGCGCGACGCCTCACCGAGCTTGCGCCGGATGTTCTCCAGGTCGAGGTCGTATCCGAGTCCGCCGGTACCCGACGCCGGCGGATGCGTCCAGCGTCGCAGCGCCGTCCATGTCTTCCCGGAGCCAACGTCCACCAGGAGGCACCGGCCTGAACCGCTGCCCGCGTCGAGTGCCATGAGATAGTCAGCCGGCATTTCGACCGTCCTTTCGCGTCGCGCGGTCCTTCCATCGGACTGTATCCCCCCGACGGCCCCCGCGGCAACATCCGCGGTCGGTCTCAACCCTTCAACGATAGACCCCTCTTGCCGATAAGAGTGGGAAGCGCATCCGGGGCACCGCTCGCTTGCATTGGAGGCGGTGCTAAGTGTAGTGTTCAATCCGTTGTCAGGTCCCCGGGACACAGGTTGGTGCAGATGGCGTTGAAGCGGAGCAGGAAAGAGTTGGAGCCGGGACCTGATGCCCCGGGCAGGGATACTATCCTTATCGTCGATGACGACCCCGGCATCGTGAAGATGATCGGCATCTACTTCAAGGCCGCCGGCCTCGATATAGTGACCGCCGAGAACGGGCTCGAGGCGACAAGGGTCTGGAAGCGCGGCGAGCCCGACGCGGTCATCCTCGACATCGCCATGCCCCAGATGACCGGCATCGAGTTCTGCAAGTGGCTGCGCATGGAGAAAAGGAACCTCACCGTTCCCGTCGTCGCCATCACGGCTTTCGTCGATTCCGAAAGGCGGGACAAGATCCTCAAGTCGGGCGCCAACGTGTACCTCACCAAGCCGATCGACATGGGCCAACTGCTGGACATCGTAAAGAGGGAGATCAGGCAGAGCCGCGAAACCTGACGGTGAGAGCGACTCGGACCCGGCGGGATCAGTACTCTGGAGCACGCGATGCCGGCATCCAGCCCGAACGACAGACCTATGCCCACCCACGTCAAGCCGATGCTGGCGTTGCCGGGCGCGCTGCCGCGCGAGGCGGACCGATTCGGGTTCGAGTACAAGTGGGACGGGACCCGCGCGCTCGCCTACGTCTCCCGCGGCTCGCTGAGACTCGAGAGCCGCAACCTCAACGACGTCACGGTCAGCTACCCGGAGCTCATGCCCCTGGCCGCCGCCTTCGAGCGCTGGAGCGCGGTCCTCGACGGCGAGATAGTCGCCCTGGACGAGGACGGAAGGCCGAGCTTCAACATCCTGCAGCACCGCATGGGGGTGGTCAGCCCGGATGCGGCGGCGCGGCTGGCGCGCGAGATAGACCTCGTCTACATGCTGTTCGACATCATCTACCTCGACGGGCGGCTCGTGACCGGCCGGCCGTACACGGAGCGCAGGGAGCTGCTCGAAGGCCTCGGCCTCAACGGCGAGACCTGGCATACCCCCGCTTCCTACCCCGGGGAGGGAGAGGCGATGCTGTCCTCGGCGCGCGAGGCAGGGCTGGAAGGGGTGGTGGCGAAGGTTCTCACCAGCCGCTACTCGCCCGGAAAGCGGACCGGTGAGTGGATAAAGGTCAGGCTGAGGTCGGGCCAGGAGTTCGTGGTCGGCGGGTGGGAGCCCGAGAAGGAAACGGCCGCAAAGGCTGTGGGCTCGCTGCTGATGGGCTACCACGAGAAGGCGGGTGACGACCGGCTGGTTTTCGCGGGCAGGGTCGGCACCGGCTACACGGACCGCGATCGGTCCGATCTGCGAGAGGCGCTCGAGCGGATCTCGCGGGCTGACAGCCCCTTTACGGGAGAGGTTGGCCGGCGGGACACCCGCTTCGTCGACCCGGTGCTCATCGCCGAGGTCGAGTACCACGGCTGGACCGGCGAACACCACCTGCGGCAGGCGTCCTTCAAGGGCCTGCGCGGCGACAAGCCCGCGTCAGAGGTGTTGCTCGAGGAGCCGACGGGCTGAGGGTAATCGACGCGACTGAATGGATTGGGAGGTGGTCATGCCCAGGGCGATCTGGAGAGGGTCCATAAGCTTCGGACTGGTGAACATCCCGGTGAAGCTGTACAGCGCGGTGGTGGACCGGTCGGTCCGCTTTCACCGGTTGCACGCCTCCGACGGGGTCCGACTCCGGCAGAAGATGTTCTGCCCGGCCGACGGAGAGGACGTCGAACTGGAGGACGCGGCACGGGGTTACGAGGTCTCGCGCGACCACTACGTCATAGTCACGGACGAGGAGATCGGGGGATTGGCGCCCGAGGCCACGAGGTCGATCCAGGTGACGGACTTCGTGGACCTGGCCCGGATAGACCCGATCGCCTACGTCCATCCTTACTACCTCGTGCCGGCGGAAGGCGCCTCAGAGCCGTACAACCTCCTTGCAAAAGCCATGACGGACGCGGGCAAGGCCGCAATCGCCAGGCTGGTCATGCACAACAAGGCCTACCTGGCCGCCCTTCGGACCATCGACGGGATCATCTGCCTGGAGACCATGCGCTTCGCGGACGAGATACTGAAGCCCTCGGAGATCGAGGAGGGTCCGGAGAAGACGAAGGTGGACGTCAAGCAGCTCGAGATGGCGAACAGGCTCATCGACATGCTGGCCGCCGACTTCGAGCTGGAGAAGTACCACGACGAGTACCGCGAGCAGCTCCGGACGATGGTCGACAAGAAGGCAAAGGGCGAGCAGATCGTGGCCGCCGAGGCGCCGCCGCCGCCCGCGAAGGTGATCGACCTGACCGCGGCGCTGGAGCAGAGCCTGGCGAAGGCCAGGGAGCGGAAGGAGGAGAAGGCCGGTTGAGCGGCACCACCCCCGCCCGGGTCGACGGTCACACCATCGAGCTGAGCAACCTCGACAAGGTCCTCTACCCGGAGGTCGGTTTCACCAAGGGCCAGGTGGTCGACTACTACTCGCGGGTCGCCCCGGCGATACTGCCCCACCTGAAGGACCACCCGCTTACCATGAAGCGCTACCCTGACGGAGTGGAGGGCGAGTACTTCTACGAGAAGGAGTGCCCGTTCTTCCATCCCGACTGGGTGGATACAGCGACCATGGAGAGCAGGAACGTCCGTGGGTCGGTCAACTTCTGCGTGCTCAACGGGCCGGCCCCGCTGGTGTGGGTGGCGAACCTGGCCTCCCTCGAGCTGCATGTGCTTCTCTCGAAGAGACAGGACCTAGGGCGTCCGACCGCGGTCGCCTTCGACCTGGACCCCGGGGAGGGGTCCGATATCATGACCGCCTGCCGCGCGGCGCTGAAGCTGAAAGACCTGCTGGAGGAGATGGGACTGCGGTCGTTCGCCAAGTGCTCCGGCGGCAAGGGGATGCACGTGTACGTGCCGCTGAACACGAAGACCGACTTCGTGGCGACCAAGGCCTTTGCCCACGCGGTGGCGAGCATGATGGAGAAGCGCGAGCCGGACCTGGTGACCTCCAACATGAGAAAGGACCTGCGCAAGGGAAAGATACTGGTCGACTGGAGCCAGAACGACATCCACAAGACCACGGTCTGCGTCTACTCGCTGCGCGCCCGGGAGCACCCCACCGTCTCGACCCCGTTGGAGTGGGACGAGGTGGAGCACGGTCTGAGGAAAGAGGACCCCTCCCTCGTCCTCTTCGAGTCCGAGCAGGTCCTGGAGCGCATCGAGAAGCACGGAGACCTGTTCGTCGAGGTGCTGACCCTGAAGCAGAAGCTCCCCTGAGTGAAAGAATACCTCAGACCAAAACTTTCATTGGCTGGCCGCACTTCTCTTTCTTCACTTTTTTCGCATCTTCGCACGTTGAGACCGGCATTCGTGATAAAAAGGGCGTATGAGCCAACCATCGCTCACCATACTCGCGGACCTGGTCTTCGACGGTTTCGAAGTGAGGACCGGTGAGCGCGCCATAGAGGTCTCCGGCGGGGTCATCGCCGGCGTTCGAGCGGGCTTGGGGCTCCGGCGGGGGTGTGATGTGCTCGACCTGCGGGGCACCCTGGTAACCCCGGGCCTCATCAACACCCACACGCATACGGCCCGCGGAGGCATGTTCGATCCCGAGGAGTTCATCTCCATCGACAGCATCGTCAGGAACTTCCGGGACATGCTGCGTGCCGGCGTGACGGGGCTGGGAGAGATGGGAAACGCGGCCGGGCTTACCTGCTCGCTCAGGGAACGGTTTAGGAGGAACCCGGAGTGCGGCCCGGACATCTTCGGCTGCGGCCCGCTGATCACCGCGCCCGGCGGCTACCCCCTCGACTGGATGCCGAAGACCGTGGCCATGCTGGGCGTGGCGCTGCCTTGCGTGACACCCTATGATGCGCGAAGGGCCGTCCGTTCGGTCGTCGCCCAGCGGATGGACGGGATCAAGCTGGCGATAATGCACCGTTCTTACTCGGAGAAGCCCATTCCGGCCGTATCGCTGGAGGCGGCGCGCGCGGTCGTCGAGGAGGCCCATGCTCATGGCAGGAAGGTTTTCTGCCACGCGCACTACCCCGAGGACTACGACAAGGCCCTGGAAGCGGGCGTCGACGCGCTTGTGCACTCCTGCTTCGAGCCGCTGGAGCCTGAGATGGTCGAGCGGGTCATAGCTTCGGGTGTCTACTACTGTCCCACCCTGTCAGTATTCGAGAACGCCCTGCACGGGGTCGAGGAGCGCTGGGACTCGCTACCCCGGTATCGCGGGCTCGTCTCCGAGAGGGTCGCGCGGGACTGGGACCGCTTCTGCGAGGAGTTCGCAGCCTCGGGCGACATAGTGCCGCCGGGGATAGCAGGTGGCCTGCCCAAAGCCAGGGGCCGCGAGGCGCTCGTTAACGCTCCGACCAACTTCAAGATGCTGGCCGAGGCCGGTGCCCCCGTGGTGTTCGGGACAGACGCGTCCTACGGTTTCGGCCTGCTTGGACGCCCCGCCGACGAGCTGGCCTCGATGCAGCGCGCAGGCATGTCAGCGGTCGACTGCCTCAAGTCCGCGACCTCGACCGCCGCGGAGATGCTCGGCCTCCCCGGCGGGGTGATCAGGGAGGGTGCTCCCGCCGACCTGGTGGCATTCGACCCCGCCGCTATCGACGACGTATCGCGAGTCGACGACGTCCGGGCGGTCGTGCGAGCCGGGAGGTTCCTGGACGACTCGCCGTTCCGTTCCACCCTCAGGGCGGCGCGCACGGCGGTCTCGGTGGCGGGCGGGATGGCACGGACCCTCACCTGGGCCGTGACCAAGCGCCCGTGAAGTAGTCCCTCGCCGGGAAAGCGGAACGGGAGCCCCTCAGGAAGAGCATGTCCGGCACGGAACTCCACGCGAGTAAGGTATACCACGCCGTTGAGGGTGTCGGAGACTTGAATCACTATAATAATATCTTTTAATATGTAGTTTAATATAGTCACAATAATAACAGGCAATCCGGCCGCGAGGCTTCCGCTGGGATGGATTCTGTGTAGTAATGAGTTAATTATAAACTGTTGTTGATGATGTGATTCAAACCTCCGACACTGATTGACTTATTACTTTACTTGTAGTACATATCAGTAAAGTATTTTTCACTAGACCAACACCGGGCTCACCGCACCCGAACGCCCGTTGGCGTAACATACCCGTCTGTTGTGATGTGCAAAAGGGTCAGGCACTTTTGCACAGGTGACGAAGGGAGTGGTGCGAATGACCCGGAAGGCGCCGATCGAGAGAGGGACCGCGAAGAGCAGGCGGCTGTGGCTCAAGGGCATGGGCCTCGGCTACGTCTTCACCCGCGTCCCGCTGGTACCCAAGGTCCACCCGTGGCTGAACCCGCGCAAGACGGACATGCGATGGGTCCCAATCAACCAGGACATCGAGACCCCGCCCGGGACTGCCGTTCCCACCGCCCTCCTCGACCGCTTCATCGAGGAGGCGTCCCACCGCGTGATCTACCACGTTTGCGGCTGCCGAGAGGCGTTCGGCTGCACCCACTACCCGCAGTCCATCGGCTGCCTGCTGATGGGAGACGCCGCCATGGACTCGCGCATGAACCTGTGCAGTGAGGTCGGGGTGGACGAGGCGAAGGAGCACGCCGGAAGGGCTATAGCGGCGGGCCTGGTGCCGCTGGTGGGCAAGGCCAGGGTCGACTCCTACATCTTCGGCATCAAGGACCGGGCCAGGCTCATGACCGTCTGCTTCTGCTGCGAGTGCTGCTGCTGGCTCAAGTACGGGCGCTCGGCGGACCCGGAGGTGCTGGATTCCCTGTTCCCCAGGATGCGGGGCGTCAGCATCGAGGTGTCCGACGCATGCGAGGGCTGCGGCACCTGCTTGGAGCGCTGCTACCTGGGCGCCATAGACGTCAGCGGAGGACGTGCCGTCATGTCCGGGCTGTGCCGCGCGTGCGGCCGGTGCGCCGCCGCGTGCCCAAACGGGGCGATCTCGGTGAGCGTCGACGACCCGGCCTTTCTCGAGCGCGAGTATGAGCGCATAACGACCTACGTGAAGCATGTTTGAAAGAAGGGAGGGCGGCACCGATGGCACAGGGTCATACGCAGTTGAAGGTCGATGAGGCGGGGCCGGTCGTGTGGGCACGGTTCTACAACCCGCCGGAGCACCTGTTCACGCTCGAGATGACGATCGAAGTGGAGAACCTCATAAGGCGCTGCGAGCGCGGCGGCCGCACCAGGGTCATCGTCTTCTCCGGAAGCGAGCCCGGGTGGTTCGTCGAGCACTACGACGCCTCCCAGATACTCGCGGCCGCCTCGCGCTTCGCGGACCTGGGACTCGGGTCTCCTCCGGTGGGGCCGGTCATGGCCATGGCGCGGGCGCTCGACTGGCTCATAGACCTCTTCCCGGCGGCCGGGGACGCGCTCTCGCTCATGATGTCGAAGGGACTTCTCTCGGGCCTCGCGCAGCTCGTGCGCTTCACCCGTCTGCTGGAGCGCATGGAGCGCTCTCCCCTTATCCTCATCGCGGCCATATCCGGCAACTGCATGGGCGGCGCCTGCGAGTTCGCGCTGGCGTGCGACTTCAGGTTCTGCCTGGACGACGAGGAGATCATGATCGGGCACCCGGAGTCCCTGGTTGCGATGCCCCCCGCGGGCGGCGGCTGCCAGAGGCTCTCGCGGGCCATCGGGATCGGCAGGGCCGCAGCGATGATCATCGACGGGCGGCCGGTGCCGGCGCCCGAAGCGCATCTGATCGGCCTGGTCCACGAGCTGCTACCCGCCTCCGGGTTCGAGGGGGCGGTGACCGCTCACGCCCTCCGCCTTTCCTCGCGCTCGCCCCTGGCGAACAGGACAATAAAGGACCTCCTCTACCGGGGCACACGCCTCCCCTACCGGAAGGCGTTCGCCCTCGAGAAAGAGGCGGTCCTCCGCACCTCCGCTACGAAGGACGCCGTCGACGGGCTGACCGTGTACACGCGGGGGACGCTGCCCGACCGCGAGGCTGAGATCCAGAGGCGTATGGACCTCTACGAGGGCAGGCTCATCAAGTTCAGCGGTTCGTAATATAATCCGATAGGTCGATCAACCCATGGACGAACCGTGGGGTCGGAGGTTTGCCATTGTCGTTGGACCACGCCGATCACGTTGAGGACATGACACGATGAAAACCTCCGACGCCACTCATCATTAAGAAGGAGTGCCATGGAGGTCAGCGTTCTGAACTGCGGGACCATGCGCCCCCGGGGGGCGCGTTTCCTCGTACCTCGGATGTCGGCGAGCCCGTGCCTGTGCCTGCTCATCGAGGAGGCGGACCGTCTCATCCTGGTGGACTCGGGACTCGGCACGATGGACATGGAGGACCCGACGGGGCGGCTCGGCTTTTCCAACGTGCTGCTCAACGCGGAGCGGGACCCCGGCCTGACCGCGTTGCGGCAGTTGCGGGGCCGGGGGCTCCATCCGGAGCAGGTCACCGACATCATCTGCACGCACCTGGACCGCGACCACGCCGGGGGACTGCCCGATTTCCCGGACGCCCGCGTCCACGTGCTCCGCCCCGAGCACGACCACGCGCTCGACCCTCCCAGCCGGCGGGAGAGGGAGAGGTACCGGAGGTGCCACTTCGCCCACGGACCCCGCTGGGAGGTCCACGAGGGTACGTCCGGCGAGGACTGGTTCGGATTCAACTGCATCAGGAATATCGAGGGGTTGCCCTCCGAGGTGGTGCTGGTGCCCCTGCCGGGCCATACACTGGGCCACTGCGGGGTGGCTGTGCGGTACGGGCAAGGCTGGCTGTTCCACTGCGGGGACTCCTACTACGCCCGGGCCGAGCTCGCCGTGGGGCAGAAGGCGCCGGCGGGTGTCCGCGCCTTCAGGTCGGTCGCGCACCTGGACCGCTCATGCGCCCTGCGGCAGCTCGAGCGGATAAAGGGGCTGCTCGCCGCACACGGCTCCGAGGTGGCCACGATCGCCTCGCACGACCAGGCGGAGTACGTAAAGCGGTTCGGCCGCGCGCCTTGATCACTCCTCGCGTGAGTGTAGCAGAAGGGTCAGGCACTTTTGCTACACCGTCAACGGCGGACTCAAGTCCGCCCCCATGAGACCCCGGCTAGTCCGCTGCGCCGCTTTTGCAGTAGTAGGTTCCCACCAGGTCGTACCGGTCGGTCACGGGGCACTCGGGGCAGATGCAGTTTACCCTTTCGATTTCCTTGTCGCTCTTCCCCCTCGCGCAGTAGGACCATACATCGTTGGCAGGGTAGCTGGGGCAGTCACCGCAGATGCAGTCCTGATGTACCTGGTCGCTGTCGGGAACCGTCATGCCGCGCCTCCCGTCTACGCCGCCTCGGGGTCGTCCACCCAGCCGCCGAAGGCATTCCCCTCCGGGTCCATGCAGACCGACATCCAGCCGAACCCCTTGACCGGCATCTTCTCCATCATCACCATGCCGCCGTTGTCCTTGACGCGCTGGTTGAACGCCTCGAGCCCGCCCTCGGCCGTGTAGTAGTTCATCGGGCCCTGCTCGGGCATCTGCTTCTTGCCCATACCGCCCTCCAGGGCTCCCGCGTTCTCGGGTTCCGGCGCGAGCCTCCAGTAGTCCGGGAAGTCACCAGCGTACGGCTCCACGGTCCAGCCCATCACGTTCCGGTAGAAAGCGGTCATCTTCTCCACGTCGTCCACCGGGATGTCGAAGTGCACCATCTCTCCAGGCATGACTACCTCCTTCTCTTCGTCACCGGTCAGCCGCCGACAGACTAGATTCTGCACGGCCGGAGGTGTTCCTGCAAACCGGGTCTGGAGTACGCCGATCAGACCATCCCGTGCTTCGACATCCACATGATGACGGGACGTGCGATGCCGTACCGGTAGCCCAGGGCGAAGACGCGGTTCGTAAGCAACGGGAAGAACCGCTTGGCGAGCCAGCTCAACCTGGCCGATGTCTGCGGCATGACGTAGAGCTTCCCCTTCCGAGCGCCCCTTATTATGCAGGCCGCGACCTCGTCACAGGTTATCCTGGCGTTGCGGAACGCCGAGCGGGCGAACTCGGTCTGGAACTCGTTGGTGCAGGTCATGGTGTCGAGCAGGTTCGTTTCGAAGAAGGTGGGGCAGACTACGGTCACACCGATCCGGTCGCCCGCGAGCTCCATAGACAGCGTCTCCGACAGGGATATCACCCCCGCTTTGGTCATGTTGTAGGGGGCCATCTCCGGGAGGTTCATGATGCCGGCGAAGGAGGCGACGTTCACGATGTGGCCCCCACCGTTACTCTTCATCATGGGGATGAAGGCGTGGCAGCCGTTCACGCAGCCCATGAGGTTCACGTCGACTATCCGCCTCCACTCGCTTATCTCCGCGTCGCCGACGGAACCCGCGACCGCTATCCCGGCGTTGTTCACCAGCAGCGATACCCCGCCCCATTCGGCGAAGAAGCGCCGTGCCATCGCGCCGACCTGGTCCGCGTCGCGCACGTCGCAGCGGTAGGCCTCCCCCGATCCACCCGCCTTCTCGACCAGCTCCAGGGTGCAGCCGGCACGCTCCGCGTCCACGTCCGAGATGCCGATGGTCCACCCCTGGCGGGCCAGGTTCAGGGCGAGAGAGCGCCCCAGCCCCGAGCCGGCCCCGGTGATGACCGCGGTCCTTCGCCCCGTCCTCTCCAGATGATCGCGTCTCATGCCGCCCCCCTGACCGTGAACGAGACCGTCTCTTTCTCGCGATCGCCCCAGGTCAACTCGCCCGGTTTCCCGGTGCGGGCTTCACATGCCGCGGCTACCCTGGCCGCAAACAGCGTGTCGTTGTAGGCGTTGGATATCTTCACCGAGATGCCGCCTTCATCGCTCTCGAACGAATCGGGGTGACCCATGCCCCTGAGCGCCATGCCCAGGAAGAAACCGTCCCAGAACGAGCCTCGCATGTCCACCGGGGAGCCGCCAGGCGACTGCCTGGAGATCTCGACCTGAGCCCTGTACATGATCTCGGCCACGGAGGCGCCCAGCTCAGCCTCCAGCTCGCGCTGCAGGGCGTTGAGTGATTGCACGGCGAACATCACGTCACGGTGCCCCGTGTTTCGGTCGATGATGCGCCCGCGTGCCTGGTCCCAGTCGATCATCCTTGCGATCTTCAGGGGGGCCCCGCACCGGCTGCAGCGGTCGTAGTCCAGCGACATCCCGGCGGGCCGCACCTGCTCCAGGTAGAAGCGCTCCACCTCGGTGTCCGGCTCGTCGGACCGGCTGACGTCGATTGTCAGCGTGTCTCCGTCCAGCCTGTAGTCGGCTTTCATGGGCACCCCTTCGACCACCTCGACGGCCCCCAGGAAGCTCCCCACCAGGCGTGGAGCGAGGCATGCGTTCTCCACCCGCAGCGACATGTTTTCCCCCGCCCTGTACGTCTGGACCCTGACAACGCCGAACCCGATGGCGGCCAGGTCCCTCCCCACCCGGTCGATTATCGCCTTGATCGCCCATTGCGGCCTTGTGAGCCGGTTGTGGGGGATGTGGTCGATGAGCGGGATGGGACGGATGGCGTATATCGCCTTGCCGACCCTTCTCTGCGCCTCGACCAGGGTGTGGTCGACCGAGACCCCGATCTCCTCTGACACACTATCGAAGAGGCTCTGCAACTCGTCCGCGTCGAGCAGGGCGATCTGCAGCAACACTCCACGTTGCTTCATCACTATAGTGCCGTCCCCGCGCCACTCGAAGAAGTCCGCGAACCTCGCCGGGAACCCGCACTCGGCGCACTGCTTCATCTCTCGCCTCCCTGCTTACTTTCAACCTGTGGACACCCGGTCGTTGACCACGCCCACGATCCTTCGCATAAGGCCCGGAGCCAGCCTGTGGAAGTAGTAGAGCAGGTAGGCCTCCCTGCCCGTCAGGCACAGAAAGCGGCCCTTCTCTACGGCGGCGAGCACCTTCAACGCCACCTCCTCAGGCCGCATCCCACCCTTCTCGAGCCTCGCGGCCCACCTCTCCTTGAACCTCTCCTGCCCGGGATCGCCCCCCGGCGGCGTTCGCGTGCCCTTCATTATGTTCGTCCTGATGGCCCCGGGACAGACCAGGGTCACGCCTACGCCGTGTCGCCGCACCTCCACGGCCAGCATCTCTGAGAAGCCGACCAGGGCGTACTTGGTGGTCGTGTACGGAAGGTGGAACGGAAGGGGCACAAGTCCGGAGAGGGATGCGACGTTGACGATGTGCCCCGAGCCCCGCTCGATCATGCCGGGCAGGAACAGACGCGTCCCGTACACCTCCCCCATCAGGTTGATGCCGACGATCCACTCGAAGTCCTCGAGGGGGACCTGCACCAGCTCGCCGCCGACGCCGACCCCGGCGTTGTTCACCAGGATATCCACGCGCCCGAACTCGGAGAGCACCTCGCCGGCCAGGTCCTCCATCCGCGCCCGCACGGAGACGTCCGCACATCGTGACACGCACATCCCCTGGGCCCCTTCCGTGATCTGTGCCGTCTCCGCCAGGCCGTCCACGTCGAGGTCGACCCCCACCACGGTCGCGCCCCTCCGGGCCAGCTCGACCGCGATGGCCCGCCCCAGGCCGGAGCCTGCCCCGGTGACGAGTGATATCTTGTCGGTGAAGAAAGTCATCGCTCCAGCCCTATCCCGCGGACTGAAGTCCGCGCCCAATCCTCTGGACTAGTAGGGTACCGGCTTCCTGAACTCCCCGCGGTTCAGCTTCTTGAAGTAGTACCCGAAGTCGTAGGCGACCGCCGCCGTCACCGCGTCCCGCTCGCAGATCGCCGCGCAGTCGTTACACGACATGCACTGGGGAAAGACCTCCTCCAGGTACGCCTTCTTCTCCCTGCCCTCGCCGCGTATCTCGATGGCCTTGCCCGGGCATATCTGGGCGCACACCCCGCACCCGTTGCAGAGCTCGTGGTCTATGAAGAGGCGCCCGGTGGTCGCGTACTCCTCGTTGTCGTAGGTCGGGATGGTGAGCCTTTCCCTCCAGCTAAGCAGTGACATCTTTCCCTCCCTGACACACGCTCCTCTTCGCGCCGTCCTCGTACCAGTCGACCTCCATGACCTCTCGCTCGATCATGCCGTCCGGCCTGCCGTAGGGATAACCCAGGCAGATGGCCTCGCAGAATCGGTAGGGGAACTCGACGCCGAACTTCCTTCGCCACTTGAGCCCGTACTTCAGGAGCTCCACGAACCCGACCCAGCAGGTGCCCAGGCCCATCGAGTGGGCCGCCAGCACCATGTTCTGGCCGCAGACGCCCACGTCCACCTGGGGGCGGCTGACCCCCCGCCTGTCCTCCAGAATCAATATCACCGTGGGGGCACCGTGGAACGCCTTGAGCTTGCCCTCGGCGATCAGGCAGATCGCGCCGAACGGAATGGGATGGAGCTGGTTGCGCTTCACCCTTATCGACACCTGCGCCATCAGCCACGGTACGAGGCGCCCCAGGGGGCTCGACCGCCAGTCCAGGAAGAACCTGAACAGCCTGCACCAGCGGACAACATGGCGCTCCATCTCGTCGATCATCTCGCGATCGCGGATCACAACAAACTTCCAGGGCTGGCTGTTGCCGGCCGACGGAGAGAACCTCCCGGCCTCCAGGATACGCCGCACCACGTTCTCCGGCACCTGCCGGTCCTTGTACTTGCGGACGCTCCTGCGCTCGAGGATCACCCGCTCGACGGGGTTCCAGTCGTCCCCCGATGGAGCCGCCACCTCGGGCGTCTCCGCGACCGCCGTCTCGTCCATGACATTCCTCCCAGGGTTCAGAATATGAATTGAATCTTGCCTGACCCGATCTGAGTCAGTAGAGCGGCTCCCCTTCCAGGACCTTGCGCATCAGCTCGAGCTCACGTATGGGGGCGATGCCCATCAGCGAGCGGATCTGCCCCGCGTCCCGGAAGCGCTTCTCCTGCCCGTAGTCCTCCATGTAGCCGTTGCCGCCCAGCACCTGGATGCCGTCCGTGGTCAGCTCGACGGACGCCTCGCCCGAGTATAGCGCCGCCGCCCGGGCTCCCAGCTCCCAGCCGGGCAGGCTCTCCTCGGCATTACGACACGCCTCCGCGACCACCATGTCGCAGACCTTCAGCTTCACCGCCATCCGCGCGAGGATCCTGCGCACCTCCGACCAGTTGATTATCTCCCGGCCCCCCTGCTCCCTCTGCCGAGCGTAGGAGACCGCCTCCTCGAAGGACCCCTTCATGACGCCCAGCGACATCGCCGCCGCGGCGGCGTTCATGGTGCCGGTGACCCGCTCCAGGTATTCGGCCCCGAGCCCCTCCCCACCGACCAGCGCCCCCCGGGCGCCCTCCAGGGTGATATCCACCGCGGGGCAGGCATGCAGCCCGAGGCTGGCCACGGGCACACTCACCCCAAGCCCCGGCCCTGCCAGGTCCACCACGAAGAAGGAGTAGCCCTCGGCGGCGGTCCTTGCGGGGAGCACCGCGCTTCCCGCTATCCCGCCCAGCACCACGTAATCGACCGTGCCCGACAGCGAGTAGAGGCCTTCACCGACCGGCTCCGCGAGAAGACCGCGGCTGTCGGCCGGGTCCGCGTGGGAGGGGAACGCGAACAGGCCGCCGCCGTACTCACCCACCCTGGCCACCAGGTCCTTGAGCTGCAGGAAACCCCTGGAGCGGTACACTATCTCCTTGGCGAGGGTATCGGTGAAGATCACCGCCGCGAGGCTCGCATCGATCCGGCTCAGGCTATCCAGCAGCACGCACAGCTCGGTCACGCCCATCTCGCACCCGTCCAGCTCCTCGGGAAGCGTCACCGAGAAGAAGCCCACGGCGCGCGCCTTGCGCAGGACCTCCTCGAAGAGCGGGCCGTACGGGAACCGGTCGTTCTCCTGGCGACCGTCCAGCAGTTCACCAGCGGCGAAGTCGCTGACGGTCTGCTCGAACATCCCGAGCTCGGAGTTCATCAGGGATTTCACTTCAGAGACCTCCTAGTCCTCGAAGACCTTCGCCGCGGGCACCGAGCGCCCGATGAGGCACTTGAACAGGTTCAACCGGTTGAGCTGGTTGGTCCCCTCGTATATCTGCAGCAGCTTCGAGTCACGCAGGTGCTTCTCGGCCACCTGGTCTGTGCGCACCCCGGCGCCCCCCATCAGCTCGAGCGCGAGCTGGCAGTTGCGCACCCCCGCGTCGGTGGCGCTGAACTTGGACAGCGACGCCCACCCGCTGGTCCGCTGGTACTCGTCCTCCCTCTGCCAGTCGAAGTAGATCTTGCGGAACAGCCAGGTCACGAAATCCATGTTCAGGAACGGCTGGACGACCGCGTCGACGAACTGCTGCGGCAGGTACTTCATGAGGTAGAAAAGCGGCTTGTAGTGAAGGACCTTGAAGAGGCCGTACAGCCCGTTGGCGTAGTTGGTCTCGACGTAGGACAGGCGGGCCAGCGCCACGTTCTTGTACATCTCGGCGAGCACGCACTGCGCCCACTCGTGGTTTATCAGCAGCTTGCCGCCCACCTCGGCCTGCGAGGCGAAGCGGAGCGCCTCCTCGTAGGCCCCGCGGGCTACGCCGGTGCCGAACGACCCTACCCCGGCGCGCGAGCCGGAGAGGACGTAGTCTATGACCTGCATGGTCACGGCCTGCATCGACCTGGTGTGACGCGCAGCCTGTAAGGCGTCGAAGCAGACGAGGTCGTCCGGGACGAAGCAGTCCTCGAAGATTAGCTCGCTGGCGGGGCAGGCCTTCTGGCCCATCTTGTGCTCCTGCCTGCCGAACGAGAAGCCCTCCATCCCGTTCCTGACCGCCAGCATAACCGTGGTGTTGGCCGGGTCGTCGAGGTCCGTGTAGGCGATGGTCATGTGCCAGGTGGAGAGGTGGCCGTTGGAGATGAATATCTTGTTCCCGTTCAGGCGATAGCCCCCGGGCACCCTCTCGGCGTGGCAGGTCACCTTCGCCTTGCCGACCAGCTCCAGCTCCTCCACGTCGGTCCCGGCTCCCGGCTCGGTGATGGCCAGCGAGATCAGGCACGGCTTGCCGTTCCTCTCGCCTTCGGCCGTGTCCCGCATGACCCTGTTCATCACGCGCAGGTTCCAGGAGGCGCACAGCGTCGCCACCCCCAGGTAGTGCACGCCGATGAGGTTGGCGATGCCGGTGCAGCCGGAGGCCACCTCCTCCATGAAGCAGGAGAGCGAGGGCATGTTCAGACCGTGCCCCCCGAAGAGCTTGGGGATGAACATGGTGTAGAAGCCCCTGCGGTTCGCCTCCTCCACCATGTCCCAGGGCAGGTAGTCGGGGTCCTCGTGCTTCAAACGGTCGAGCTCGAGCGCGCGGGGGCGCACCACCTCTTCGTTGAACCGCCGTGCCGTGGCGATCACCTGCGCGGTCTCGCGGAAAGCGGCCTTCGGCATCTTGGATACAGATTTCAGGCTGCTGGTGATGTCGTCGAACCGCGGCTCCCTGTCAAGGATGGCCCGATCCCCGTTGCTCGAGAACATGGTGTTCCCCCTTCGCTAAACCTTCTCCATGATGTGGATTGCCATGGCCGCCTCGCCCAGCCCGATGAAGCCTCCCCCGTTCTCCGCCATCGCGAGCCGCGCGCCCTCTACCTGCCTGGGCCCGGCGTCGCCGCGCAGCTGGTGGACCAGCTCGTATACCTGCGCCAGCCCCGAGGCCCCGATGGGGTGCCCGCGGCACTCCAGCCCACCGCTGGGATTGACCGGCTGCTTCCCCCCTATGCGTGTTGCGCCGGACTCCGCGAACGGCCCGCCCTCGCCGGGTGGACACAGCCCCAGCTCCTCGTACTGCATCAGCTCGCCGAAGGCCGTGGCGTCGTGGACCTCGATAACGTCGATCTCTTCCGGGCCCACGCCCGCCATCTCGTAGGCCGCGCGGCTCGCCCGCTTTCCGATGGTCTCCAGGCCGCTGTCCGGAAGACACCCGGATGCCAGCACCGAGGCCCTTATCCGCACCGGGTGGGCGTCGGGGAAGCGGGAGAGCGCCTTCCCGCTGCAGACCAGCGCCGCAGCCGCTCCGTCCCCGATGGGAGCGCACATGGCCCGGGTAAGCGGGTATGCGACCAGCTTGTCTGCCAGCACCTCCTCGACGCTCATATCCTGCTGGTACTGGGCAACCGGGTTCAGCGCTCCGTTGTAGCGGTTCTTGGAGGCGATCATCGCCAGTTGCTCCTGAGTGGTGCCAAACGCCTGCATGTGCAGCCTCGCGCCCATTGCGTAGATGTCCATGAACCCAGAGTGACCGCCCTCCTTCTTCGGGCCGTCGGCTCCCGCTTCCTCGGCCTTCTTGCGTGCATCGGCCTGGAAGACCTCGATCATAGCCCTGCTGAACTCGACGTCCGTTCCGGACATGAAGCCGTCGAACATCTTCTGCCTGTCGGTCGCCGAGAACACCTTCTCGGCGCCGATGGCCAGGGCCACGTCGTACAGGCCCGCCTTCACGGCCGTCCAGGCCCCGTGAAGGGCGGTGGCGCCCCCCGCGCAGGCGTTTTCCACGTTCATGATGGGAAGGCCCTGGATGCCCAGCGGGGCCAGGGCGACCTGCCCCCTTATACAGTGCTGGCCGTCGTAGATGCCCCAGCCGGCGTTTGAGAACCATACCGCCTCGATCTCTTTCTTCTCCACGGCGAGGTCGCCGAGCAGCGCCTCCATGGCCTCTGCCGCCAGCTGCTTGATGCTCTTGTCGGGGTACTTGTTGAACCTGATCATCCCCGTGCCCAGTACATACACTCCGTTATCGCTCACTTGGCCGCCTCCGCGTCGTAGGTGTCCTCCGTCACTCCGAGCTCCTCGAGCTCCTTCTTTATCACCCTGTGCGTCCCCGTCTTGGGCAGGTCACCGACCACCCTGAAATACCGGGGCACCGCGAAACGGGCTATCCTGCCGTCCAGGAACCCCGGCAGAGCCGCGGGGTCCAGGTCCTTGCCCTCCACCGGGACCACCGTCGCCATGATGTCGTCCTCCGCGAGCTCGGACGGGACAGCGTACACCGCGCACTCCAGGACGTCCGGATGCTGGAGTATCGCGTTCTCGACCTCACACGCCGAGACGTTCTCGCCCCGCCGCCGCATGGACTCGGTGTTCCTGCCCACGAAGTACACGTAGCCCTTGTCGTCCAGGTAGCACAGGTCACCCGTGTAGAGCCACTCCCCCCTGACCTTGTCGCTGGTCGCGTCCTGGTTCTTGAAGTACTCTACCGAGCCTTTCCTGTTCCCCACGTAGCATATGAGCTCGCCTGGCGTGCCCGCGGGGACGTCGTTGCCCCCGGGGTCGACTATGCGGATCTTGGCGCCCAGAGGTCTGCCCATGGAGCCTACGGGAGCGGTACCGAAGTTGGTGATGACCACGGAGCCGCCGTCGACCGCCCCGTAGCCCTCATATATCTCGAGCCCGAACCGCTCCTCGAACTCCCGCCAGATGTCGGCCGGGCACCCCGCCGAGACCACCACCCGCACCGGGTTGTCGGCGTCGTCGGGCTTTCGGGGCTGCTTCATGAGGATGGGCATGACCGCGCCCAGCCCGTTGAAGGTCGTGGCCCCGTAACGCCTTATCTCGTCCCAGAAGCGGCTGGCGCTGAACTTCTCCCCCAGCGCCACGCGCCCCTCGGCGTGCATCGCCGTGGTCACGGTCAGGAACAGTGCGTTGGCGTGGAACAGCGGGTAGCAGGTGTAGCTGACCTCGTCCCTGCCCGTGATGATCCGGGTCATCACCGAGAGCCCCTTGACGCTGGTGTTGCGGTACCGGGAGACCACCCCCTTGGGAAGGCCGGTGGTCCCCGAGGTGTACATGATAATGCAGATATCGTCGGGGTCGTAGCGGACCCCCGGCTTGTCGGTGCTGACTCCTGGAGCGTAAGCGTCGGCCAGGTCCAGGGTGCCCTCTCGGAGCTCGAAGCCCTCCGGCGCCCCGTCGAGGTTCACTATGACGTGCTCGATCCCGGGGACCTTGTCCTCGATCGCCTGGTAGTAGGGAAGCATGTCGTGGTCTATCACCAGGAAGCGCGCCTCGGAGTTTTCCAGGATGTAGGCCAGCTGGTCGCCACGGAGTGCTACGTTGACCGGGACCGTGTACATCCCCAGCTTCTCCAGCCCGTAGAAGACGTCCAGCCACCTCGGGGAGTTCTTCATCACTATCGCGAGCCCGACGCCCGGGCCGCCGCCCATTCCCGCGAGCCAGTTGGCTACCCTGTTGGCGTTCTCGTCCATCCGGCGGTAGGTGAACACCTGGTCCCGGAACAGGAGGAAAGGCTTTTCGCCGAGCTTCGCCGCCTTCTCCTCGAGCAGCTCAGCGTGCGACATGTCTACCGCGAGGGAAAGCCCGCGCGCCTCTGCCACACTCCTCAGGTTGACCTTCAGGGTGCCACGCCTGTGCTCGTCGACCATGAACAGCACCAGCGAGCGCGCCACCCGCCAGGCCAGCCACAGCCTCCTGTAGTACCTCCGTGCCTTCTCTGTCACCTCACTCACTGTCTTACCGCCTTCCCGTGCAAAAGGGTCTGACCCTTTTGCACATCAGTTGCAGCGCATGACGGCCAGGAACAGGCTGTCCAGGTACTGCGGGCTGAGCGCATCCGTGGCGCCGATCTCGGCCATCAGTATCAGGGTGAAGTATCCACCCACGAACAGCCAGGAGGCCCCCCTCGGGTCTATCTCGCTCGCGATCTCGCCCTTCTCGATGCCGAGCCGTATCATCCGCTCGGTGGCGTCCACGTTCAGCCTGACGAAGCTCTCCAGCTCGTTGCGGAAGTCTTCGTCGAAGCTGTTGTTCAGGATGAACGCGAGGAACTTTCGCATGTTGGGGTTTTCCAGCACGAAGTCGAGGTAGCTCCGCGCCACACGCTTCAGGTACTCGACGGGCTGGTCCCCGTACTGCTTGTAGATCTCGCGGTAGCGGTCCACCAGGAGGTCTTCCACGTACCGGCAGCAGGCCAGGAAGAGCTCTTTCTTGCTGGAGAAGTACTTATAGAGGGTTCCCTCGGCTATGCCGGCCTCCCTCGCCAGCAGGGCGGTCGTAGCCTTGTCGTAGTTGGTGCGGGAAAACACCTCGATTGATGAGATGATTATCTGCTCGTGTCGGGGCCCGTTTCCCATCGACTCCCTCGTGGCTCATCAGTCGGCAAGTGAGTACTCACTCGCCCTGCACTATATGACCACCCCGCGTGCCTGTCAATACATTCCACTGGTTTTTTCTAACATGCCGAGATACCATCGATCTCTTCGCCGTGCGGCCTGGAGTAAGCGACGACTCCGCACCTGGGCTACACTTGAGGAGATGCCAATGAGTGCAGGAGGGGCGCAATGCTTCCAGAGGTCACGATCCACAACGCTGTCAGCATCGACGGCCGCCTCACCGGGTTCATGCCCGACATGGGACTGTACTACGAGCTGGCCGGCGCCGTCGGCGAGAACGCGACGCTCTGCGGTGCCGATACCATCCTGGCGGGGCTCGAGGAGTTCGGTGACGATGCCGGCTCCTTCTCGGAGGATTTGCCTCCAGGGCGGCGGGCGTCACTCCCTCTGCTGGTGGTGACAGACAGCCGGGGCAGGGTCCGCTCCTGGGAACAGTTCCTGCGGATGCCCTTCTGGAGGTCCGGCGTTTCGCTCTGCGCTGAGTCCACTCCACCGGAACACCTCGACTACCTGGACGGGGTCGGGATCGAGGTCATAAGGGCGGGCGAGGTGCGCGTGGACCTCCGGGCCGCCCTGGAGGAACTGTCATCCCGCTTTGGGGTCGAGAGGGTCCGGGTGGACAGCGGCGGCTCGTTGAACGGAGCGCTCCTGAAGGAGGGCCTGGTCTCAGAGGTCAGTGCCCTCGTGAGCCCGCTGGTCGTCGGGGACTCGCAGGTGCCGTTCTTCTATGGCGCGTTCCGGCAGCCTGTCGAGATGGAGCTGCTCTCAGCCGAGGAGCTCCGCGGGGACCACGTCCTCCTCCGCTACCGGATAACTTGAGCCCTCGCAGTGTGCAAAAGTGCCTGACCCCTTTGCACAGTGTGCAAAAGTGCCTGACCCCTTTGCACGGTGCTACCTCAACAGGGCTTTGATGCGTCTGAAGAGCGAGCGGAACGGGCCGGACACCGGGCTCCAGTAGCGCCGCCGGGGAGGCGGCGCGAAGGTGACCGCCACCATCCCGCCCTCCTCCATCAGCCCAAGCTCCCGCCCGGGCAGCGCCCCCTCCGGCATACTCCCGCCGAGGAACTCCGAGGCCCTGCCGATGGTCTCGTCGCTCATGACAGCCCGCCAGTGGCTGATGGGGCGGGGGAGCATCAGGTTGTAGCCGTGCGGCATGTAGGAGCTGAAGCAGGGCAGTATCACGCCATCCCACCGCACGAAGATGGAAAGGCACCTTCTCGAGATGCTCTCGTAGAGCGGAGAGCTGTTGAGCGCCTCGATGAAGGGCGAGCCGGGGCGCACCTGCCTGCCGGCGGGAGAGAAGAAACCGAGGTACCCGAAGTAGGTCCCGTAGTTGGGCGATGATACGAAAGCGCCCCTCGAAAGGTGCGGGTGGCCCTCCATCTCCTGCAGGTAGTACCGCGCGATGAGGCCGCCGATGCTGAACCCCATGAGGTTCACCTTCTCGAACCCCCGGTACTCCCTCACCCTCCGGACCTGCTCCGCAAGGACGTCCGCGGCCCGGACCATGTCCCCCATCGCCAGCCAGGGCAGCTGTATCGCGACCGTGTCCATGCCGGCCTCGCGCAACTTCCTGCCCACCAGCTCCGTCTGGAACCCCGGGGCGCCGTACCCCGGGACGATGAGCACCGGGTATGCCGCGGGATCTTTCACGTGACCTGACTCGCTGTCCTGCACTGCTTTCCCCATCCCTGTCGGCTGGATAAGACATCCTAACACAGCCCTGCGAAGGTCGGTGTTCCCTCCTCCGCTTGAATCGAATAGTGCGAGCGCCCACAATCAGTATACGAACCACCGATCATGAGGGGGGTCAAAGAAGACATGTGGCTCAGGTACCGCGTCTTGCGTCCTTTCGCATTGGGCCTATCCAAGATGTCGGTCTACCGTCTCAAGTGGAGCGGAGCCGAGAACGCCCCGGTGAGCGGGCCTTTCATCATCGTTTCGAACCACCAGACATCCGTGGACGGACTGGGCATAGCCATCGCCATCAAGAAGGTCGCCAGGCACCATCAGATACTGCCGTGGGCCAAGGTCGAGATCAGGAAGGGGCAGGACGGGATAATCGGAGCCATCCTCTGGCGTATATTCGCCAAGGTCGAGATAGACAGGGGCGCCAGCGACGAGACGCCGAAGGCCATCAAGAAGAGTCTCGACTGCCTCAAGAAGAGGAAGATAGTCCTGGTGTTCCCCGAGGGGACCCGCTACACCAGGGGCGAGGTGGGCCCGTTCAGGTACGGCGTGGCGAACCTGGCGAGGGCCGTGCCGGCCCCGGTGCTCCCCGTCGGCGTCTACCGCCGGGCGGAAGACAACGGCGTACAGGTGAACATCGGGCAGCCATTCTTCATGCCGGCCCTGCCCCAGGACGCGGAGGTACCCTCCATACCGCGCAACCGCGCCGAGGCCATGATCGTCAAGCAGCTGGAGCTCGCGCGCCAGTGGGGTGAGGAGGTCGGCCGGGACCGGAGGGGCATGAAGCTGCTGGCAGCCATGATCGGCCAGATGACCCGCACGCTCGAGCGCTACCAGTCGGACTTCAACAGGCTGGTCCACATGGCCACGCCCGAGGACAACGAGCTTATGCGCGACCGCGTCATGGAGCTGCTCCCGGATGACTGGCGTAAGGTCGAGACACCCTCGCACAGGGACCGCCCGGACAAGCAGAAGCTCTTCCCCGAATAGGGGTCAAACCTGGGATTTTGCATTATTTGCGTTTCTTGCATTTGGGGTCAAACCTGGGATTTTGCATTTCGGCGTCCGAGAAGCCGCAGAACTCCCCCGCGTCGGTCTCCACCAGGACCTCGTGCCCTCCCCCGCATAGCGCCCTGGCGCCGGTAGGAGTGAGCGCCACCCGCTCCTCGCCTTCCTTCACCTCTCGCGGAACGCCTACTATCATCGCGGCGACTCCTTTCCAGCGCACGAAACGTTGAAGATCCCCTCGGGAATTCTATTCCGTGTACCGCCGTTTACCCCTTCGCCGCCGCCGACAACATGAGTGGACTCAGCCCCGGTTTCCGCTTGCGGGCTCGGCCCGCTACGAGATAACCTCGGTTGCGTGAGACGATACGATGACATCTACAAGATAGTCGGGACCCTGACCAACAATATCTTCCTTGTCGATTCGGGCGATGAGCTCGTAGTCATCGACCCCGGCATGCCGTTCGACCACCGCATCCTGGCCGACCGCATAAGGAGCCTCGGCCGGTCTCCGTGTGAGATCAGTGAAGTGCTGCTGACCCACTTCCACGTGGACCACTCCGGGTCGACGGCCGCCGTGCAGGGTATCTCGAGAGCCAAGACCTGGTGCCACAGCGCCGACGCGCCATACGTCGAGGGGACGGAAGACATCCCCAGCGTCTACAAGGCCGGCATCTCGGGCAACTTCCTGTTCCTGTTCCAAGGCATCGTGGAGGACGTGTGCGACTACCCGCCCGCACGGGTGCACTACCCCTTCGAGGACGGCGAGATACTCCCCGTACTGGGGGGCCTCAAGGTCTTCCACGCGCCGGGGCACACCCCTGGCTCGGCCTGCTACCTCTGGCTGGACCGCGGGGTCCTGTTCAGCGGCGACGCCGTTGTAAACCAGTACCTCTTCCCCACCCTCTCCGAGGTAGGTTACTGCTGGGACTTCGGCCTGGCGGGCAGATCGGCGGCCGGTCTCATCGACGCGCTGGAGCACGAGGACGTTCGGATAGTCTGTACCGGGCACGGGCCCGTTATCACCGAGCGGGCGAAGGAAAGGCTGCTGAAGATGAGGGACAGGCTCCGCAAGCGCGGCCGCGCATAACGGCCGACTTACCTCCCGTGCACCACCCGCTCCGGTGTCAGACATTTGAATCCCAGTAATTAACTTTCTAATCATATAGATAACTCTAGTATCCTGAATAACAGCGATTTCGACTTCAAGACCGTCTTGAGGCCGATTCCTGTGGTTTTTGCTTATTTATGCCAACTATTGTTAGTGTTGTGATTCAAGTGTCTGACACCGATCACAGTCACCCGTATCCTTCCGCCAGCGGACGCGTTATAGTCAGCGACAAATAACGATTACTATTAGATTATATAGTGATTGTTATCTTACTGAGCAGCATCTGTGGGCCGGGGCCTGCCGGCGCTCGGTCGGGCGGGATGAGAACCGCGGGTCAGTGAACGCTCGCATAACGGGAGATTCCAGCGGTGCGACAGATCGATCGAGTGGAGGTGAGACTGTGCGTATCAGGATGAGCGTCCTGGCGAGCCTGGTGGGGGCACTCCTGTTGGCAACCGGGCTCGGCGCGGCACCGGCGTTTCCGGCGAGGGCCGCGGGGCAGATAGACGTCCCGCTGGAGGTGCAGAACGGGCTTTCCATAACGCGGCAGGACGAGCCCGTCACCACGGGAGTGCCCCTCCCCCTGTCTGCCGGCGTGACCTCGGTCGCCGACCTCAACATCGTGGACGCTTCCTACGACCCTGTGCCCTCCCAGTTCTCAGTGACCGCCAGGTGGGGAGGCGCACCGGACGACCCCTCCCGGCCGATCAAGTGGGTCCTGGTCACGTTCCTGGCCGACGTCGGTCCCTCCACGGCGGCGACCTACCGTCTCACCTCGGGTACACCCAACACCTCATCCAGCGACCTGCGGGTTGCCGTCGACGACGCGAGTAGGGTCGTAGTTGACACCGGCGCGGCCGTGTTCGAGGTGAGCAGGCTGCGGGGCAGCTTCCTGGAGAGGGTCGAGGTCGGAGGCACGACCGTCACGGACTCCGACGAGAACGGCGTGGTCATGCAGGAGCAGGGATGGCCCGAGGCCGCCTCGTGCGACGTGCCGCCCGGCGCCGTCACCGTGGTCGAGCAGGGCCCGGTCCGGATCGGGATCAAGGTCGAAGGCGACCTCGGCTCCACGGTCCCCTCTCAGAGCGACTACGAGACCATCATGTACTTCTACCCGGGCAAGACCTACACCAGGGTGCTGCACAGCCAGGTGAACCACGACACGCTCAAATTCGGCGACGGCGCCTGGAGGGTCTACGACTACTACGAGCCCGGGAGCCTGACCTTCACCTCGCTGAAGATCGAGCACTCGCTCCATGAGCCGGCCGGCGCGATCAACTACTACGCCCCGTTCAGCTCCGGAAACGCGGCGGGCGAGGCGGACGGGTTCAGCGTCCTGCAGGACTCCTCGGGTACCGATTACTGGGACACCTACAACGGCACCCCTTACTCGGTCGGCGGCGAGGACTTCCCGGACGGCGACCACCCGCGCCCCAACAGCTACCAGGGGTTCCGCGGCTACCGCGCGTCCAATGGCGGATCGCAGGCCGACGCCGGGGACCAGTACCCGGGCTGGCTGGACGTCTCGGACAACTCCAAGGGCATCACCATGGGAGTGGACGACTTCTGGCAGAACTTCCCCAAGGGCTTCTCGGCCGGCTCGGGCGGGGACGCCTCCATCGACATCTGGCCCCTCGACCCCAACTACCACGACGGTTACAACCTGAGGGTCGGCGACAAGAAGACGCACAGCCTCTTCCTCTACTTCCACGACGGCTCCGGGCAGGCAGCGGACGCGGACGAGGTCGCGGAGACCCTGCTGGACCCCCTCTGGGCGCTCGCACCCTCACAGTGGTTCAGCCTGTCCGGTGCCGTTACCGAGTTCACGTCCCCCGGTGAGTCGCTGGAGGACCGGCTGGGGCAGTACCACGCCGGCCTTCTCGATGACCGGCAGGCTTACGACTACTACAACGACAGGACCATCAAGGAGGACGCCTCCGCCCCCTGGTGGAGCACACACCCCTGCATGAGCATGGTCGAGGGTGACGGCCACCCGGCCAGCCGCGACTACTTCAACATGTACGGCTGGTCGTTCTACGGGAACGAGCCCCTCGAGGAGGAGTCCTACGGCGACGGCAAGTGCGCCTTCTTCGACCACAAGTACGACTTCGATTTCGGGGCGTGGCTTCAGTACATCAGGACACGCGACACCCGCTGGAGGGAGCTGGCCGAGTCGATGTCGAGGCACCAGGAGATGCTGATGCTGCACGACACCGAACTGGAGAACGGGTGGGACCCGGTCGAGTACAGGAACGTGGTCTTCGGTCACTCCATGCACTGTGAGCGCGGCTGTGATAACGGCGTGAGGAACCACAACTCCCAGTGCCCGGAGTTCTCCTGGGGAGCCCGGGGCTCCTCGCTCGCCTACTACCTCACCGGGTACCGTCCGTCGGGCGAGTTCTCGGAGAAGCTGTGCGGGTACATCTACGACATCTGGGATTTCAATGGCATGCGTCCCGGCCTGTACGAGGGCGGGGACTACGGCGAGAGCGGCGGCGTGCGTACTCCCGCAACTACACTCAACGTGCTGGTCGAAGGTTGGAAGCTCACGGGGGACATGAGGTACCAGCAGCGCGCACAGGAGGTGATGGACCTGTACGCCCCCGAGGACCAGTTCTACGTCAACGGTCCCGTGCCCGGTTCGGGCAGCCGCAATATCCCCGTCGGGTTCTTCGCGCACTACCTTTGCGCGATGGCACGGTACGAGCAGGTGGCGGAGGAGTACGGCCTCGAGGCCGAGTCGCAAACCGCGAGACAGAGGCTCCAGGCGTTCGTCGACTTCATGCTGGAGCACTGCTCTTTCACCTACCAGGGCATGTTCTCGAGCTACTACCGCTGGAACACGGACGGGAGCTCTCAGCCCGACGGCAGCCAGGTCAACAACTGGTGCCTGGTCTGCGCCGACGCCTGCGCGTATGTCTACGGGTTCACGGGTGACATCACATACCTCGACAGCGCGCGGGACTACTTCAGCACCGGCGTCAATAGCCCGTACTGTTACGATACCAGGGGCAAGCTTTTCTACACCTCCACCAAGGAGGCCACGAACCACGCGGTCCACGGCGGCGCCTACATGTACTACGCGGCGCAGGCCGAGGGCGCGCCGGCCGTCCTGTCCGTCACCCCCAACCGGGCGGTGACCGGCACGACCGTGCCGGTGACCGACCTGGCGGGGATGAACTTCAGAGAAGGTGCTTCCGTCCTGCTCGCGAAAAGCGGGCAACCCGACATCCGGGCCGACGACGTCGTCGTGGTCTCGGACGCGAGCATCACCTGCACGCTCGACCTCACCGGCGCGGCGGCAGGCGCCTGGGACATCGTGGTCGGCAATGAGGACGGCGGCCGCGGCATCCTGCCCGGCGGCTTCACGGTCGAGGCCGAGGAGCTCCCCGCGCCCACCGTGACCTCCATGATCCCGGATAGGGGCGCCTCCGGGACGACGGTAAACGTGACGGACCTCGCGGGCACGGACTTCCTCGAGGGCGCCGCGGTCAGGCTCCGTAAAAGCGGGCAGGCCGATATCGGAGCCACGGACGTGAACGTGGCGTCGGGCACGAAGATAACCTGCACGCTCGACCTCACCGGGGCGGCCACCGGCTCCTGGGACGTGTCGGTGACGAACCCGGATGGAAGGGGCGCGACCCTTCCGGGGGGCTTCACGGTCGAGGCCGTGCCGGTTCCGGCGAAGCCCTCCATCACAAGCATAAGCCCTACCTCCGGCAGGGCCGGGACCATCGTCACGATAACCGGACGGGACTTCGCAAAGACGAGGGGCTCCTCGTATGTCGAGTTCGGTAACACGAGGGTCTCCGCGTACGTATCCTGGTCCGACACCCGGATAAAGGTGAGGGTACCCGCCGGGGCCGGGAGCGGCCCGGTGACCGTGTCCACGGCGAACGGCAACTCGAACGGGGTCTACTTCAAGGTGACGCGCTCGAGCCCCAACTCCACCTGGTACCTGGCCGAAGGCTCCACCGACTGGGGCTTCACCACCTACATCGTGATCCAGAACCCGAACGAGACACCGGTGACGGCCCGCATGACCTACATGACGAGGAGCGGCCCCGTCGAGGTCGGTGACCTGGTGCTTCCAGCGCTGTCGCAGACGATCCTCAATCCCGCGAACCAGATCGGGTCGACCGATATGTCGACCAGGGTGGAATGCCTGGAGGGTAAGTCGATAGCGGTGGACCGGCGCATGATCTGGACGGGAGAGGGAGCACGATCGCAGGAGGGCCACTCGTCCATGGGCGTGACGTCCCCTTCCCGGGCCTGGTACCTGGCCGAGGGCTCCTCCGACTGGGGCTTCGAGACATGGATACTCGTTCAGAACCCGAACGACAGCGACGCCGGCGTTACGCTCACCTACATGGTAGAGGGCGAGGGGCCTTCCTCCTTCGAGAAGGCGGTCCCGGCCAACTCCCGCGTCTCCTTCAGCATGGGCAAGGACGTGGGCCCCCGCGACGCATCCATCGGGGTGACCTCGGACCTCCCCGTGATCGCCGAGCGCGCGATGTATCGAAACTCCAGGCGCGAGGGGCACGACTCGGTCGGCGTGACTTCGCCCTCGACCGACTACTACCTGGCGGAGGGCACTACCGGATTCGGCTTCACGACCTTCGTCCTGGTACAGAACCCCAACGAGACTGAGGCGAGCGTGAGCCTCACCTACATGACTCCTGCGGGTGCGAAAGAGCTTGGGACGTTCACAATGCCGGCGCAATCCCGCAGGACCATCCGCTCGAACGACCACCTCGCGGGACTCGATTGCTCGATCAGGGTGCACGCGGACGTACCCATCGTCGCGGAGCGAGCAATGTACTGGGACTCTGGAAGCGGGGAGGCGTGCCACGACTCGGTCGGGACCGACTCGCCCCGAACGGCCTTTTACCTCCCGGATGGGGAGACGGCTGACGGCTACGAAACGTGGGTGCTCGTCCAGAACCCGAACGACGAGGAAGTGGGCGTCGAGATCTCGTACCTGACCCCGACAGGGGAAGGCAACATAACCTTCTCCGATACCCTGCCGGCCTGCTCTCGCAGGACCTACTCCATGGCCGACCGCCTGCCGGAAGGGCGGGCCGCGACCATCGTGCGCTGCACCACGCAGGACCGCGGGATCGTCGCCGAGCGGGCTATGTACTGGAACGCCCGGGGCGCCGGAACAGATACTATCGGCGGCTACAGCGATTAACAAATGGGGTCAGGCTCAATTCAATTTCAGCTTCAGGGCCGCATGACCTGTGTGGTGTGAATTGAATTGTGCCTGACCCCTACGCTAGTCAACTTGCGGCCGCTCGAGAAAACACTCAATGTCAGGCTACTCAACCATTCACATCGTGACCCTGTATGAAGGCGAGGAGCGGGGAGACCAGCAGGGTGATGCAGATCAGTATAACGATCGTCGTGCGTGGTCCGTACCCGGTGGACATCTCAGTGCTCTTTCTCGTTGTCGTCGTCGTGCACTTCAAGGTCGCTAATATCCTTCTTTTGACGCCTTCGGCGACGTTCCTACCCGGCGGCATTACCCTGCCGTGTGACTGGACTGGAGGTGCGGTGCTATTATCATCCTGGGAGAGAAGCACGGGGAAATGAGGGGTGAACGCCGTGAGGAGACCCTGGATACCGCTTGTCCTGTGCCTGGCGCTGGCATTGTCGCTCGCCGCCGGCTGCGGAGGGAGCGATGAAGCGACGGTGAAGACCCAGCCCGTTGAGGTCGAGAGTGACACCGGGGGTGTCGCCGGGGTCTACGTGGAAGGCGCGGGGGGAGGCGGCTCGATCTCGCTCCTCGAGGACGGAAAGTGGGAGGGTAACGCCTGGGGGTCCGAGAAGAAGGGCTCCTACGAGGTGCGACCCGGGCAGAGCGGCCCCGATATCATCATCATGCGGTTCGATGACGGGGCATCGCCGGAGTGGTGGAACGTCACCGCCGCAGGCGGCAAGGTGACCGCTATCGTGAGCCCCACAGGCAAAACGTACACCAAGACATAGGCACCACCAGGCTCTCGTCTAGGTCAGGGTCTTCAAACCCTGTCGCATGAGATGTCGAACGGCGCCTCGCCGCTGAAGAAGCGGTCCAGGTCCTCCCCGTCGTACAGCTTGCTCACCACACGGCGGACCTTCCCGCTCACGTGGCCGATCAGCTTCGACGTCACCGGCTCGCCCTGGAAGCCCGAAAGGTCCAGCGGCCGTCCTATCCTTATCGTGAGCCGCTTGTAGTAACCCAGCTCGGCTCCGTTTGCGAAATCGGGGTGGTCGAAGAACGGTTTGACCATCGATGATGGAAACCTCGCCAGGGTCCTCTCCCCCTTGCCGATCAGCGCCACGGGCACTATGGGCACACCGGCCGTCAGCGCAATGCGTACGAACCCCGTCCTGAAGGTGCGTATCTTGTGGGCGCGCCGGATGTTCGCGATGGTATGGACCCCCTCGGGAAACATCCCCACCAGCTCGCCGTCCCGAAGCAGCGACACCGCCTCGTCCAGGCAGACCTTGCTCTTCTCCCCCCCCTCCAGCTCGAGGGATATCGCCCCCCAGGCGCGGTACATGGTGCTCACCACGGGCAGGTGGAAGAAGACCGACGCGGCCACGAAGTTGATAGGCCTCTCCACCTTCATGGCCATAGCGAACGGGTCGAGCACCGGGTTCCGGTGGTTGGCGACCACCAGGGCGCCTCCCTCGGCCGGCACGTTCTGTGCTCCTTCGCATCGCAGGCGGATGGCCAGGGCCACCAGCGGACCCGCGGTCCACCGGCAGGTGTTGTAGAAGAGCTGTTGATAAACATCCATCACGTCCACCCGCGTTATTGCTTTCGCATCGGCGTCAGGCACCGGTTCGACAACGGAACCCTTGTCCTCATTCTCGGACATCGGCAGGCCTCCTGTCGACAGCGGGCGGGCCGGCATTGTAGAGTGCCGTCAGCGGCCGCGCGAACGCGGCCGCGGGCGATACTGGAGGATCAGCATGGAGAAGACCGAGCTCGTCCGGATAGGAAACGTCGACCTGGCCTACCGGGTCAGGGGAAAGGGCTTCCCGGTGCTCCTTATCATGGGGCTGACCGCCGACATGGACTGGTGGCCCCCGTCTTTCGTCAAGGGGCTGTCCTCCTCCTACAGGGTGGTGATGTTCGACAACCGGGGCTCGGGCCGGTCGCACGCGGGCGGCCTGGGCCCGTTCTCCATCGAGGAGTTCGCGAAGGACACCGCCGGACTCATGCGCAACCTCGGCATGAAGAGGGCGCACGTGATAGGCCTGTCCATGGGAGGCATGATAGCCCAGCAGCTTACACTCGACTGCCCGGACATGGTCGACCACCTCGTCCTCTCGTCCACCAGCTGCGGGGTGCTGCGCTCCAGGCCCCCGAGGCTGGATGTCTACCTCAACGCGATCAACCCGCTGGGCGGGCGCACGGAGCGGGCCAGGCGCATCCTGGCCATGCTCTTCTCCGACAGGTTCCGCAAGGCCAACTCCGACGTAATAGCGGATCTGGAGAGGCGCTATTTCATCGCACCCACCAACGATTACAACGCCGTGCGGCAGCTCATAGCCGCGCTCCGCTTCGATTGCTGTCACAGGCTCTCCGAGGTCCAGTCCCCCACCCTGGTCATCCGCGGTGACTCCGACGACATCTTCCCCGGGCGCGACGCCGACCTGATAGCGGGCCGCATCCCGTGCTCGAAGCTGGTGGTGATGAAGGACGCCGGCCACGTGGTCATGAACCAGTATCCCGAGAAGTGCCTGGATATCATACTCGACTTCCTGCAGCAGGCCCCCGAAGCCGAATGACCGCCGTACACAAACGAGAGGCCGGACGTATGCACTCTCGAGACGAGCAGCGCCGGCTTCAGGTCCCGGGTGAGAGTGACCTGATATGCTCACTGACCAGGTTCTCGTTCTCCAGCACGTAGACCACCTCCGCGCCGTAGAACGTCACCACCCCGGTAAGCTGTAGCCAGAGCACCAGGATGACGCCGCTGGCCAGGCTACCGTATACGAGGGGTACCTTGTAGATATGATCGAAGTAGAGGTTGAGAAGGTACTGGCTTCCCAGGAAGAGCGCCCCAACCGCTATGGAGGCCCTGGCGCAGTTCCCCCACCCCGGCTTCACCCCGGTCACCACACGGTAGATGAAGAAGAACAACAGGAAGTCGACCAGGAGCCCCACAATCGGTTTGGCGAGGGACGTGCCCAGGTGGTAACCGACGCCCCGCGTCTCGAATACGGCTCCCAGCAGCCTGGTCAGCCCGAACTGAACGCCCGAGGTCACGATGAAGAGCACCCCTATCACGGCTATCATGAACAGGCCCACCAGCATCCGCCCGGTGAAGCGGCGCTTCTCCGTCTTCCATATCACGGTGAAACCGCTCTCCAGCGCATCGGATATCCTGGTCGCCGTCCAGAGCAGGAATAAGATGCTCAGTATCCCCAGGACGCCGAAGGTCTTGAACACGTTCAGAGTCTCCGCGGAGCTCCCCCTCATGATGGGCATGATGCTCTTGATGGCCTCGACCAGCTGCCTCTTGAACTCGTTGGAAGGCAGCAGGGCGATGAACGAGGACAGCGCCACGAACAGGGCCAGGACGCCCATGAAGGCGTTGACCGTGAAGTAGTAGGTATGGTAGCGGAGCCTGTTGTCCACGAAATCGGCGTGAGCGGCGGAGGCCACCGCGTAGGTCCGGTATCGGTGCACCAGCGCCGAGTGGGTGCGGCGCAACCACGACCTGAACCTCGTGATCCGTCCGCTCACCGGCGAGCTTCCTTCCCGCCGGGGCGTTCGTAGACCGTCTCCCCGCCCACGAAGGTCATGTCCACAAAGCCGTCCATGGCGCCGAGGCTGAGCTTGTGGGTGAGGAGGAAAGGCAGCGTGGCGACCTTCAACGGGTTGGTGTTGAAAAGGACCATGTCGCCGTACTTGCCCTCCTCGATGGAGCCGATGTCATCCTCCATCTTGAGCGCCCTGGCCGAGCCGATGGTCCAGTGCTTGATGGCGTCCTCCACCCCTATCCTCTGCTCGGGTCCCCAGTCCCACTTGAACTTGTAGTTCATCCTGGTGCCGGCGACCATCAGGCCGTATATCGGATTGATGGGGCCGGCGCACCAGTCGCTGCCGAAAGACAGCTCCACCCCTGCGTTCTGTATGGACCTCCAGGGCTGGAAACGCCTGAGCCTCTCGGGTCCGAGCGCCCTCTCAACCGTCACGTCCCCGAAGAAATGGGTGGGCTGCATGACGGCGTAGATCCCCAGCCGGCTCATCCGCTCGATATCCTCTGCTGTCGGGTTGCTGCAGTGATCGGCCCGGTGGCGGGCGTCCTCGCCGCCGTGCAGCCTGTAGGCTCGCTCGTAGGAGTTTATGACCCTGTTTATCCCCGCGTCCCCGCAGCAGTGGGTGCACACCTGCATGCCCATGGTGTGCACTATCTCGACCACGCGGTCGAACGCCTCCTGGGTCCAGACGGCGTCCCCGCAGGAGTCGGGACGGTCGTTGAACGGCTCGAACCAGAGCGATGCGTGATTGGACGCCACTCCATCTATGTAGAACTTGACCGACTTCCCCAGGACCAGGTGCTCGTCCGACCCGGTGCGCCCGAGCTCCTTCCACCAGTCGAGGTCCCTCCGGAACGCCTCCTCGTCGTCCAGCACGTCATTCGGGACGTAGTAGCCGCACCGCGCCCTCGCCCGGTCCAGGCCGCCCCCGTCCCTGAACTCGAGGATTATCGGCACGTATGGCTTGTACACCTGGACGTCGTCCATGGTGGTCACGCCCACCGACAGAGCCAGGTCCATGGTCCTGGTCATGGCGTCGAAGAACTTCTGCTTGGCGCCCTCGCCCAGCTCCTCGATAGTGACGAAATCGAGGGGATTGAAGGCGTGGAAGTGCCTCAGAAGCCCGTTGTAGGCACCGTTCTCGTCCTTCTCGGGCACGAGTAGCTCGAACGCCCTCGGGTTCCGCTCCCTCATCAGGTCCAGCATCCTCGAGTTCACCCAACCCGTGGCCATGTAGGACATCAGGGCCACGGGGCGGTCAGGCATCCAGGAGTCGAGCAGCTCCAGCTCGGGAACATCCTGGGGAAGGCAGTGCTGCTTCCAGCCCTGGGCCAGCACGATCTTGGAGTCCGGGTGCTCCGCCGCCTGCCTGAGGACCACCTCCTTCATCTCGTCCGCCGACTCGCAGAAGAAGAGGTCGGTGGTCATCAGCCCTGTCAGCCCCCCGATCCACAGCACGTGGCAGTGGTTGTCCACGAACCCGGGGGTCAGGACCCGACCTCTGCCGTTTATGACCCTGGTGTTCTCGCCGACGTGGCGGGCGGCGCCCCTGTCTTTGCCGACGTAGGCTATCCGGCCGTCCTTGACGGCCACCGCCTGCGCGCGGGGGTTGGAGTCGTCGCAGGTGACGATCGTCGCGTTCGCCACCACCAGGTCGGCGGGTTCAGCGCCGTCTCTGTCGAATCGCGGAGCGAACACCGACCACGAGCGAGGATTCAGACCCATGCCGCGACCTCCATCCGGTACTCGACGCTTCTCGTAGAAAGGATACGGACCCCGGCACCCGGGGGTCAAGGTACATAGCAGAAGTGTAGCAAAAGGGTCAAGCCCTTTTGCTACACTCCGGTTTCGGGCGTGCGTTTGAGCGGCGGAACTGTCATGATTCAGACGAGGTGATGAGAATGCCCATGAGGAACAAGGTGCTGCATATCGGGGACCCGGCTCCCGATTTCCTGCTGCGGGACGCTTCCAGCGGGGATATGGTCGGCCTCGACGACCTGGCGGGCCGGCCCCTGATGATCATCTTCGGCCGCGGCACCTGGTGACCGCACTGCCGATGGTATATGGGTCATATACGCGAAATCTACGCGGAGTTCGATAGGCGGGGCGCCCGTGTCGTAGCCATCATGGCCGAGAGCTACAACCGCATGCACGAGTTCCTGGAGACGCACGAGTACCCGTTCCCCCTCCTGTCCGACGTGAGGCGGGAGGCGGTTAGAGCGTACGGGGTGTACGTGAAGCTCAACTTCGAGTCGGTGAACATCTCACGGCCGGCGGAGGTCATACTCGATGACAAGAAGACTGTAGGGTACATCTACATCGGCAGGATCCAGACCGACTTCCCCGACGACGAGGAGATATTCGCGGCGCTGGACGCCCTTTCGACCAGTGAAGGCCCTGAAGTGAGGAGCTGAAACAGCCGGCGAGCCGTACGACTGGGAGGGGCAACATGAAGGTAGTCGTTATCAACGCGAACCCGAAGAAGAAGGGCGCGCTGGCGACCCTGGTGGAGGAGGCGTCCAGGGCCGCATCGGAGAGCGGCGCGGAGGTCGAAGAGCTCAGGCTCGCCGACCTCGATATCGGCTACTGCAGGTTCTGCATGACCTGCTACAGAGACACCGCCGGGCCGATAGGCCGCTGCTCGCAGGAAGACGACATGAAGTGGATCCTCCCCAGGCTCCGGGAGGCCGACGGCTACATCATGGCCTCACCCGTAAGCAGCGGGCACGGCAACGCCATCTACAAGACGTTCTTCGAGAGGTGCGCCTACACGGCCGGGTCCTCCGAGGGCAAGATACTCTGGCTGAAGGGATGTCCGGTCTCGCGGTGGACCGACCGTCAGCGCTTCACGGTCACCCTCGTCAGCGCCGGTACCATGCCGACCTGGATGCGCAGGCTCTGCGACGTAGCCACCAGCCAGATGAAGGAGATGTCAAAACGCTCCTTCAACGCGCACGTGGTCGGCACGCTGTACGCCGGCAAGCTCTCCTTCAAGCGCTTGAAGGACAAGGACATACGCAAGGCCCGCGACCTCGGGCGGGACCTGGTCTCCGCGATCCGGTCCAACGGCGAATAACAGAAGGCAAGCCCCCTGCCACACCCACCTCGCATCTGTCACAACTTTTTAACACGCGCATAATCCCGCGTTAAGGACGCCGCCCGACAATGAGGTGGAAGACGCTCCGGTCTCGATGAAGGCGAAGGGGGTGGCGAATGCGCCGGGTCGTTCTTGTCGTTTGCGGGCTCGTTCTCGCGGGTTCGCTGGCGGTCCCGGCCGGCGGTTGCGCACCGGGACCATCCGGCGGGCAAGACGTTCCCTATACCGTCCTCGACGAGTCGGCGGGCGACAACGCCTGGTCTCATGACGGCTCCTGGATCGCCTACACGAAGTACGGCTCCAGCGGCTACTTCGAAATATGGATGGCGCGACCGGACGGCACCGACAGACACCGCATCTACGGCGATTCATCCCCACGAGGGAACAGCGGCGGGATCGACTGGTACCCCGGGGACCGTTACTTCGTCTTCACCGCCCAGAACCCGGACGCCACCGGTCCGCGGAACGATCTTCTGTCCAAGCCCGGCGTAGGGTTCAACTGCAACCTCTGGCTGGGGAATACCGACGGATCGGAAGCATGGCGGTTAACCGACTATCAGTCCGACGATCTTGCGCCCCTGGCGGTCATCCACCCTCAGTTCTCGCCGGACGGCACCCGCCTGTTCTGGGCTGAGGCAACCGGTGAGTACGGCTTCGGACCCGGCTTCGAATGGGGCGAATGGACGCTGGCAGCGGCCGACTTCTCCTTCGAGTCCGGAATCCCCGGGCTCCACAACGTGACCCGCTTCCAGCCCGGGGAACAGCACAGCTTCTACGAGAGCCACGACTACTCGCCGGACGGCGGGCGGCTGCTCTTCTCCGGAAACCTCAGGGAAGGACAGCCTCTCAACGGCCTCGACATCTACGAGTACCGGCCGGCGAGCGGCTCCCTGCTGCCTCTTACGGACACATTCGAGGACTGGGACGAGCATGCACACTATTCACCGGACGGCCGGACGGTGGTCTGGATGTCGGGAAGGGATCTGGCCGTGGAGTTCCCATCCGTACAGGGCCTGGAGTGGAGGAAGTACGTGAAGACAGAGCTGTGGATGATGGATGCCGACGGCTCGCACCAGCGACGCCTGACCTGGTTCAACCAGCCGGACCATCCCGACCATATCTGGCTTGAAAGCCAGGTCGGAGGGACACAGCGCGCCATCGTATCCGATAGCTCCTTCGACCCTGGAGACGGCAGGCTGGCGCTCACGCTCGCCTACGAACCCGCCGTTGGTGGCGGCCGGAATCACTCGCTGCTGGTGGTGGTCAGTATTGACGAGCTCACCTCCCGGGGCGCTCGTTTCGATCAGTCATACGGTCTTCAGGTGCCCTGATTCACGAGTCGGGTCAGGGCTTTCTTCAGCCCCGCCATCCCTCTTTTCAAAAACCAATCGTTTCGCAAACAGACCGATTATCATCCTCCCGGTCAAACGTTTTGTCAAGACTTGAATACTATAATACTATTTTAGTATTATGCTCCAAGAAGCGTCCGGTGCGTAGCGGTGTCCCTGAGGCCCGCTGAATGGGAGGTCCGAAGGTGTATCTCGATTTCACCGAAGAGCAGCAGATGATCGCCCAGATGGCCCGGGAGTTCGCCGAGAGGGAGATAGCCCCGCTGGACGAGGACTATGACTTCAACCGCCCGCTTACCAACCCTGAGTACAAGGAGATCTGGTCCAGGCTCCAGCCGGCCTTCGCGAACGTGATAAGCGATATGGACCTCTCCGACCTGGATTTCATAGCGATAGGCCTCTTCGTCGAGGAGATCTTCAAGGCCAATCCTTCGCTGGTCTGTACAGTCGGCATGGCCCTGGCCCCCGCCGGGATGATCTACATGTACGGCAACGAGGAGCAGAAGGAGCGCTTCGTGCCGCCCATCCTGGCGGGGCGCAAGATCGGGTGCACGGCCATCACGGAGCCGGACGTGGGGTCGAACCCCGCCGCCATACAGACCACGGCGGTGAGAGAAGGCGACAGCTACATAGTCAACGGGACCAAGACCTGGATCTCCAACGGGAGCATCTCGGACGTCGTAGCACTGATCTGCCGCTTCTCCGACGGCGACGACCTCTCCATGGGCACACTGATGGTGGACCGGGAGGAGTCGCCGTACGAGACGAACGAGCTCCCGCACATCGGCCTCAAGGCGTTCCCCACGTCCGAGCTCTTTTTCACCGACTGCCCGGTGCCGGCGGCCAACCGGCTAGGCGGCGGAAACCCCGGGCGCGGAAAGGGGTCCAAGGGGCTATCGATGGTCTTCCAGGGATTCGAGTACGCCCGGACCCTGCTCGCCCTCGGCTCGGTAGCCATAGCGCAGGCCTCCTTCGAGTACGCGACCGCCTACGCGAAGGAGAGAAAGCAGTGGGGCAAGTACCTCGGGGAGCACCAGTTGATACAGGAGATGATCACGGACATGTCGGTCTCGATCGAGACCGCGCGGTTTCTCGTGTACCGGGCTCTCTCGCTGATACAGGCGAAGAAGAGGTGCGAGCGTGAGGCTTCCATGGCCAAGTTCTACGCGACCGAGATGGCCGTTGAAGTCACGTCCAAGGCCATCCAGATCATGGGGGCCAACGGGCTCTCGGACGAGTTCCCCCTGGAAAGGTTGTTCAGGGACGCCCGCATGCTGACCATACCCGACGGCACCACCCAGATACAGAAGCTGATCGTAGCGCGCTGTCATTTAGGTCTCGGCGCGTTCAGCTGACATGAACCCGGGGAGGGGAAATGGATTTCGAGCTGGATGAAAGGCAGAAGGAGCTACGGCGTGAGTTCGAGGAGTTCTGCCTGGACGAGGATAACCGGCGGATACTGGCGGAGCTGGCGGATGAGGGCGACTACTACAACGCGCACTCCTGGGAGCTGTTCAAAAAGATGGCCGAGCGCGGCTGGATAAGCCTCAACTGGCCGGTCGAGTACGGGGGCCGGGGCTACACCCCCGAGGAGATGACCGTCTTCCACGAGACAATGGCCTACCACAGGATGCCCATCATAGCGTTGATACTCTCCTCGCTGGTGGGGAACGTGGTCGCCTACTTCGGGAGCGACGCTCTCAAGGCGGAGATCCTTCCCAGGGCCTCCGCGGGCGAGCTGCTGTTCTGCCTGCTCTACACCGAGCCGGACGCCGGTAGCGACCTGGCGGCGCTGACCACCCGGGCCGAGGAGGACGGCGACTACTACGTGGTAAACGGCACGAAGATATACACGAGCCTCGGGCACCTGGCGAACTACGGCCTGCTGGCCGCCCGGACGAACCCGGAGGCGCCGAAGCGCCAGGGGATATCGCTGTTCCTCCTCCCCCTCGACTCGGAGGGTGTGACCGTCAGCCCCATCTACACCATGGGCGACGGGCGCGTAAACGAGGAGGTGTTCACCGACGTCCGGGTGCACCGGGATTACATGATCGGCGAGAAGGACAGCGGGTGGTTCGTGCTGACCATGGCGCTGGGCCTGGAGCGGGGGAGCATCGCCGGTGTCGCGGCGCAGGGACGCGCCTTCCTGGACGGCCTGATCGACCTTCTGCGCGAGACCGGGATGACGTCGGACCCCGTGGTCTGCCAGTCCCTCGCGGAGATGGAGACCGTCCTGGAAGTAAGCGACCTGCTGAACTGGAACCTGACCACGCTTTTAGGGAAGGGTGACGTTCCCATAACCGAGGCGGCGATGGCGAAGCTCTACAGCTCCGAGTCGATGAGGCGGATGGGCAGCGAGGCGTTGAACATGCTCGGCTTCGCCGGGCTCCTCCGCCGGGGAAGCCCCGGCGCGTTACTCGAAGGGCTCTCGGAGTACCAGTACCAGATGGCGCCCATGATCTCCATCGGCGCCGGCTCGACCGAGATCATGCAGGGGATCATCGCCAGGACCGGGCTTGGCCTGGCTGCCAAGGGATAGGGGGCGTAAAGATGGACCTGAGCTTCAACGAGGAGCAGTCGCTGCTTCGGGACACCTTCCGGGAGTTCATGGGGAAGGAGTGCCCCAGGGAAGTGGTCGAGCGCGCCGAGAGCGGTGACCTGTCGGTTACGAGTGAGCTCTGGCGCAAGATGGCCTCCCTGGGCTGGCTCGGGCTCGGGCTCTCCGGCGACGAGGAATCGACCGACGAGATGGTGTCGATCTGCATACTATGCGAGGAGATGGGTCGGGTACTCCTCCCCGTCCCGTATGTGCCCTCGGTGGTGCTGGGCGGCAGGGCCGTATTCGAGGGGCTGGCGGAGCCGGTCCGCTCGCGCATCCTTCAGTCATTGGAGGCGGGTGAGTGCATCATCGCCCCGGCCTTGATGGAAAGGAACCGCTTCGACGGGCTCCGCTGCCGGACCTGCTCCGCCTCGAGGACGGAGGGGGGGTACACCATCGACGGGCTGAAGAGGTTCGTCGAATGGGCAGACACCGCCGACTACCTGCTGGTATCGGCGTTGACCGCTGAAGGCCCCTCCGCCTTCCTGGTCCACGCGAAGAGCCCCGGCCTGGTCCTGAACCCCCTGGACGCGATCGGGGGCGAGAGGCTTTTCGACGTGAATCTGTCGGAGGTCAGCGTGGACGCAGAGTGCCGTCTGGGCGGGCCCAACGGCGGAAAGGGACCGCTCAACTCGGCCATCGACAGGGCGAAGGTGGCGCTCTCGGCGCAGATGGTCGGCGGGGCGTCGGCGGTGCTCGAGAAGGCGGTCGCCTACGCCAGGGAGCGCGTCCAGTTCGGTAAGACAATCGGCTCCTTCCAGGGCATCGCTTTCCCGCTCGCCGATTGCGCGACCGAGGTCACCGGTGCGCGACTGCTCACATACAAGGCGGCCTGGTTGACCGACAGGGGTTCGGCGAGCGCGCCGCGGTTCGCCGCCATGGCCAAGGCGTACGCTTCGGACCTCTACCGGAAGGCCACCGACCTGTCCGCGCACGTCCACGGGGGGCTCGGATTCATGATGGAGTGCGATATCCAGCTCTACTACCGGAAGTCCAAGGCCGCCGAGCTGGCCTATGGCGACGGGAAATACAACCGCTCGCTCCTCTTCGGGCCAAACGGCGGGTCCTTTGCGAGTCCCGGCGAAGACCGGGCGAACGACCTGGCGAAAAGCGGCGCGAAAGTCTGATGGACCGGTGTGAGTCATGAGACCACGGCGGATCTCGAGGAAAGGGGCTGGCCCCGGATGCAACGGGTAGGGATAGTCGCGACGGCGCAGACGGATTACGGCGACATGATGAGGTACAACTCCGAGGAGCTGGCCTACATGGCCATCCGCGAGGTGCTCCGCGAAACCGGGCTCACCATGGGCCCTGCGTACGAGAAGGGTGACTACGTGGACGCCGACGTCATATGCCACGAGCACTTCTACGTCGAGAAGCCGTTCTCGGCGTCGCTGGTGCTGGACGCGGCCGGCGGCAACATGCGACCGGAGGAGAAGGTCGACGGGGACGGGGCGCTGGGGGTCGTCGAGGCCGCCTGCCAGATACTCTCAGGTGACTTCGAGACCGTGCTGGTGGTGGCCGAATGCCATGAGAACCTCTCGTGGCGGAGCATGACCGAGACGCAGGTTTTCGATCCGTTCTTCCTCCGCCCGATGGGGCTCGACGAGATGACCTCGTCCGCGCTGCAGGCGAGCAGGTACATGGAGAAATACGGCGTCGGTCGCAAGGACCTGGCGGGCGTGGTGTTGAAGAGCGCGCGGAACGCGATGGAAAACCCCCACTCACTCCGCTCGGGCGAGCTTTCCCTGGACGAGGTAATGGCGGCCGACCTGCTGGCCGGCCCGCTCACGGATTTCGACATGAGGCCCTCCTGCGACGGGGCGTGCGCGATGGTCCTCGCGAGCGAGCAAAGGGCCCGGGAGCTGACCGGGACGCCGGTCTGGATAACCGGGGTGGGGCGTTGCATAGACGGCTACCACCTCGGGGACAGGGACCTCTCCGACACAGCGTGCCTCCAGGAAGCCGCCGGCCGTGCTTACCGGATGGCGGGCGTTTCGGACCCCGCCGGAGAGATCGACGTCTTCGAGGTATCCGACCACTTCTCCTACCAGGAGCTCATGTGGTGCGAGGGCCTGGGGCTCTGCGGGCGGGGGGAAGGGGCCGCGCTCCTCTCCAGCGGGATGACCGCGCGAGGAGGCTCGATCCCGGTCAACCCTTCCGGGGGAGCACTCTCCGGTTGCCCGCACACCGTCGTCGGCATGGCCCGTGTCGCCGAGATAGCCCTGCAGCTCGGCGGGAAGGCCGTCGGCCGGCAGGTTGCAGGCGCGCGCAGGGGCCTCGCCCACGCCGTCTCGGGACCGTGCGGCCAGTTCCACCAGGTCCTGGTCCTGGAGTCCGACTAATGAAAGAAATCCTCAAACCAAAACTTTCATCGCACGCAAAGATGAAAGAACACCTCAGACCAAAACTTTCATCACGCGCAATGACCCCCTATATCGGCCGCCGTGAAAGAAATGGTCTGAGGTTTTCTTTCACACATCCTCGCGTCAAGGCGATCAAACGTCTATTCCGTGGGGTCGGAGGTTTGCAGTGCCGTTGGGATACTTCAATTTCGAGAAGGTCATTACGCAATGAAAACCTCCGACGCCACTCATTCTTAGAAGGAGGCTTCAGATGAACAGGAAGGTGGCCATCGTGGGCGTGGGCATGACGCCGATGAAATCGAGGTGGCCGGACAGGACCCGGAACGAGCTCGCGGGGATGGCCACACGGGAGGCGCTCGACGACGCGGGAATCACTATCAGGGACGTGGACGAGGTCGTGCTCGCGGACATCGACTTCTTCACCGGTGTGAACAACTCCATAATGTGGCTCGCCGACGACGTCGGTGCCTACATGAAGCCGGTGGTCAAGTACGAGACGGGCGGGACCGTGGGGGGATCCGCCTGCCATGCCGCGGTCCACCACGTCGCAGCGGGTCTCTCCGACGTGGTGCTCTGCTCGGCGACCATGAAGCCTCCGTCGATCCCCGCGGACATGGACATCCCCATGGGAGCGGCGGTCCAGGCCGCGCTCACGGCCGGTTTCCACCCCATCTGGGAACGCTTCAGCAGCATCGGGGCCATCGGCATCTTCGCTGTGCTCGCCGCCTCCTACATCGCCCAGTCGGGGTGCACCGAGGAGGCGGCCGCCCTCTGCAGGGTCAAGGCCGCAAATAACTCGATACGCAACGAGCGCTCACACCTCAAGATGCCGCTCACCGTCGAGGCCGTCACCGAGTCCCCGCTGCTGGTATGGCCGCTGCGGCTCATGCACATGTGCCCGATGACGCAGGGCTCGGCCTCCATCATCTTCGCGAGCGAGGAGGCGGCCCGGAAGATAACCGACAAGCCGGTGTGGGTGCGCGACATCGTCAACATACACTCCGCGCAGTTCTACACCACCTCCATGCTCGTCTCCAGCGACAACCCCATGAACGCGCCGGCGAGCCTTCCCAGCCTGGTCAAGGCTTCCGAGGTGCTCTACAGGCGCAACGGGATAACCGACCCGGTGCGTGATATCGACGTCATCGAGATGTACGACCCCTCCACCTGGGCCGAGCTCATC
>JAHJCO010000042.1 GCA_018831265.1 Actinomycetota bacterium | reverse complement strand
TTTTCATTGTGTTATGTCCTTCTCGCAGTCGGAGTACTCCAACGACACTGCAAATCTCCGACCCCACGGACAGCGACGTTGTCCCACTGAGAAAGAACGGGGTGACCCCGTCGAGTTATGAGTGGCGTCGGAGATTTTCATCGCGTTATGTCCTTTTCGAAATCGACGTATTCCAACGGCACTGCAAACGTCCGACCCCACAGATCCTTCCATGGGTTGCTCGACCACCCTGTTTCATTTGTCTCATTTGCCTACCGGGACTGGCGGGCGGCGGCGACCATGGCGTGCAGGGATTCCAGGTTCGCACCCAGGGGGACCTCCCAGCCCGTGGATACGAAGTAGCCCGACGAGCCTGCGCCCTTCATGCACCTCTCCACCATCCCGAATATCTCCCCCGGGTCCGCGGAGAGCGCTCCCGGCGGCACGCCGCCTCCCAGGGCGAGCGCCGGCCCGGCCGCCTCCCTGGCGGTCTCCAGGCACTCCGCGTCCCAGAGCATCACGCAGTCCGCGCCCGCTGTGCAGATCGGGCCCGCGACCTGCTCCGCAGCGTACCCGCCCGGGAGGAACACGGACGCCTGGTTGAAGTACCTGGCGATGTCACAGAGTGAGCCGTAGATGGGCATCACTTCCTCGAGCCCGGTCTCCGTCTCGCTCCGCATGGTCTCCTCGGCCAGGATGACCGCGTCCAGCCCGAGGTCTCCGTATAGCTGCGCCATCGAGGTGACGACCTCGCCGGCCACGTCCAGCACGTCCAGCGCCCGGTCCTCATCGGCGGCCAGGGCCTCCGACAGGCTCCTGCCGTCCAGGTGCCGGAACAGGGTCAGCGGTCCGGTGAACGCCGCCATGACGCCCCTGTCACGGCCGTGGACCGCGACCAGCCTCCTTATCACCTCGACGGCGACCGGCAGTCGCCCCTTCTCCTGGATACCGGCCGCGTCGGGGAGGTCCTCGGCGGCCGGCAGGTTGCCGGACACGGCGGGCCCGGAGCCGTTCCACTCCACCTCGCAGCCCAGGGCCTCGGCCTCCAGCGTGAGGTCGAAGGAAGCGAGCACCGCGTCGTAGTCGAAGAGCTCCAGGGCGTCCCCCAGCGCATTGGACAGCAGGGTGGCGTCGCTCATCATCTCGCGTACTTCGAGGCCTCTCAGCTTCGAGGCGTAGGTGAACAGCAGGGGCGCAACCGGCACCGCGCCTCCACCGGTACCCGCCAGCGCGTCCCTGAAGAGCTGCTTCGACGACATAACCGCCCCCTACATGCAGTCCGGCCAGCTTCCGTAGTAGTCGAGCCCGACGCCCTCGGGGCGCTTCGCGTCCCACTCGAGCGCGAACTCCTCGTAGGGACGCCCGCGCCTCTTGCGCTCCTCGCGCGCGGCCAGGCGGAGCTCCCCGGTGGCGGCCTCGTCCACGATGAACGTCTCGGGATCGTAGACCAGTTTGTAGACGTTGCGCGCCGCCCACCCGGACACCAGCCCGGCCTCCACGTCCCGTGCCACCGCCTCCGGCTCGCGCTCGATAGCGTCCCCGTAGCCGGCACCGCCTCCCTGCAGGGTGGCGAAGAAGTCGCCCTCGTCCAGGCCGGCCATCTCCAGCATCGGGGAGGAGACTCTGCAAGTGCCTCCCAGCACGTCCCGGCTCCGTAGGACCTCCTCGATCGAGGTCGGGAGGTTCTCGTCGCCCCGCTCGAACATGTCGAGGATATTCGAGCCCTGGACCTTGACCCCGATGAGGGGGGGCACCGAGTACCCGCCGAAGATGCCGGGGGCGCTGGAGAACTTGCCGCAACCCCCGACGCATGCCAGCACCGTCATCATCGACTTGTGCGCGAGGTAGGCGAACTCGATTCCCGCGCCGCCCCGATACATCCCGTGCCCGAAGTTATCCGTCCCCTGGCGCCTGAACAGGTAGCTCATCCCCTGGATGATGTCCGCGTCCTCGACCTCCCCGCAGTCGGAGCGGGTCGCCACGTTGAACCCGGCAGTATCCACGCCGTCCATGTCCGAGCGCGCCGGGAAACCCCCGGCGTTGATGTCGGCTCCGAAGGACACGAAGTAGTTGCCCTTGCGGTCGAGCCCTCCCCAGACCGCGTAGAGGGTCATGTACGGATAAGTGCTCACCAGGTTCTCCCGGAGGTCGCTGTCGAACATCATCCGGGCTATGCAGCAGAATATGGCCTGGGAAGCGGCGAACGCGGTTGCGGGGCACGCGCCTACCGCCGCTTCTTCTCCCGGGCAGACCATGCTGCCGGGCTCGACGACGAGGTCCACTATCTCAGTGAGACCGAGGGAGGGAGGAAGGTCCGGGAAGAGATGCGAGCAGCATACGTAACCCGTGCCGAACGGGTGGATGACGTGGCTGTACAGGTTCAGCGGGCTCTCGGCCTCCGGTGATGTTCCGGAGAAGTCGGCCGTGATCCGATCCCCCTTCTTGCGGATGGAGAGCATGATCCTCACCAGCTGCTCGCCGCCCCCCTGCGACTCCGGCCGCTCCAGGTTCATGAAGACCGGCTGCCGGTAGGTGCCGTCGTTCAGAGCCGCCACCCGCTCCCGCGCCACCCTGGCGCCTTCCTCGATCATCCTCCTCAGGCAGCCTACCACGGCGTCGGCGCCTTTCTTCTCCGCGACCTCGAGCACCCGCTGCCTTATGCGCATGCACGCGGCCAGGCGGGCCTTGTTGTCGAGAGCGAGCGACGCCTGGTCCCTGACCATGTTCTCCATCATCGTCGCAACGTCACCTTTTATCATGAAGTTCTCGGCGAGCTTCATGGGGGCCATCTTCAGCCCCTCGTCGTAGCGGGTCTTGGCATTCATCGCGATCCCGCCCATCTCGATGGCCCCGGTGTCCGTCGCGTGGACCATGGATTCCGCCCAGGCGATCAGCCTGCCCTCGTGGAAGATGGGCATGAAGGTGCCCATGTCGGGCGGGTGTATGCCGCCGAAGAGCGCCTCGTTACAGAAGAACGCGTCACCGTCGTGGATGCCCACCGAGGGATCGTCGGCGTAGTGCTTGAGGATGTACTTGATGGGGAGCTGGCCCGCGAAGGCGTGCCCCCAGATGCCGACCGCAGCCGCGGCCGGATCGCCCTCCGCCGTGTAGACGCAGGACCCTATGTCGCCGGCCAGGCCCGCCGGGGAGCCCGACATCCGCATCAGCACCTCGTTCGCCTCGAGCGCGATCATCTGCATCCTGTGTCCGAGGATCTCCAGGTCGGCGGGGCTCAGGGCCTCCATGCACCGGACCTCGTCAACGGTCGGGGGCTCCGGTGTGATCATGTCGGACATGTCAAGGTCTCTTCCGCCCATCATTTCACCTCACTTACTCGCTCGATGGCGCCGTTGAGGTAGCGGTCGAGTGTGTACCGCCAGCCCTCCGGGAGCACGCAGGTGGTGTCGTCGGTCTCTATGATCGCGGGCCCCGGCACCTCGTTGCCGCATCGTAGCAGCGCCGCGTCGTAGATCCTGGTGTCGGAAAGGCCCAGGCCGTCCCAGCACACGCCCCGGGTCCCCTTGAGCGCCGCCGCCGGGTCCGCCCCCGCCGGCTCGTAAGTGGGGAACTCGTGGTGGGGGACCGGGTACAGCGCTTTGAGCCTCTGGGAGAGCACCTCTATCCCTCCCTCGGGATAGGCTGCCGATTCGCCGTAGAGCGACTTGTACTTCTCGGTGAACCGCTCGCAGATCTCCCTGCTGTCATCCTCACTGGCCAGCAGCCCGCGGGGCGATTCCACGTACTCGGTGAAGTGCTGGGTGCCGTACCTCATCTCCAGTTCCAGCGTGAAGACGGCCTGGTCGACGTCGAGCCCCTGGCCCTTGAGGTCGCGGAAAGCGAGGTGGAGCATCTCCTCGACGGAGTGGTTGAAGTCCTCGAATTCGCAGAAGTAGGAGTCGGTGAGATGGTCGTAGAACGCGTAGGGGGCCGTCGACTCGTAGACCGACAGGATGTCCATCACCGAGCCGCCGAACGCGCAGAACACCGAGGAGTAGGGGAAGGTGAGGATCTTCTCGACCTCGAGGGCGTCGGCGAACCCGCAGCAGTGGGTGGCTCCGGCCCCGCCGTACGCGAGGAGCACGAAGTCCCTCGGGTCGTATCCCTTGAGGACGACCTCCTTGAAAATCTCGTAGCCCATGGTCGAGTCGACCACCCTCTTTATGCTCATCGCCGCCTCCAGGACGTCGATCCCCAGCGGATCGGCTATCTTCTCCCGGATGGCCCTGGTCGCCTTCCTGGGGTCCAGCTTCTTCTTGCCCCCGAGGTAGTAGCCGGGGTCGATGTAGCCCAGCACCAGGTCCGCGTCGGTGACCGTGGGCTCCTTGCCACCAAGTCCGTAGCAGGCGGGGCCGGGCATCGAGCCCGCGCTCTGGGGCCCCACGGTTATCCGGGAGCCCGTCTCGGGGACCCTGGCGATGGAGCCGCCGCCTGCGCCGATCGTCTTCACCTCGAGCAGGGGCGTCTGCACACGCCAGCGCTCGATGGTCGGGAACATGTCGTAGAAACCGGCCTTCCCCCCCGTGATGACGCCGAAGTCGAACGAGGTACCCCCGACGTCGGTGATCAGCACGTTGGGCGTCTCGTAGATCCTGGAGATCTCGGTGCCACCCAGCAATCCGGCCACGGGGCCGGAGTTGTAGGTGTCGACCGCCGCGGTGTGGGACAGGCGGCTCATGCCCCCCGTCCCGTGGATAATCATAAGGGGCTTGTCGTACCCGTCGTCTAGGAGCTCCTCGTTGAGCGAGGTGAGCTGCCCGGCGAGGTCGCGGTGAAGGTAGGCGTCGAGTATGCAGGTGGTGGTACGGAGGTACTCCCCACGCTTCCTCGACACGTCGCTGGAGAGGATTATCGGCATATTGCCCAGGTAGGTGTCCGGGTACTCCTCGTTGATGATGTCCCTGATCTCGCGCTCGTGCTCCGGGTTCATGCAGGCCCAGAGGAGCGATACCACGAACCCCATCGCCCCCTTGTTGACGAGGTACTGGAGCTTCTCGAGGACCTGGTCGCGGTCGAGGGGCACCATCACGTCCCCGTCGAAGTCGATCCTCTCCCGTACCCCGACGATCATGTTGCGCGGGATGAGGGGCTCCGGCTTCTTCGCGCGTGCCTGGTTCCTTATCTCCGCCGGGGTGAGGCCGTCGGCCCACTGTCGCCCCCTGCCGATGAGCATCACGTCCTCGAAGCCCGCGGTGGTGATGAGCCCCAGCCTGGGTCCGGTCTTCTCGATGAGGGTGTTGGTGGCGATGGTGGTCGAGTAGCGGATGAGGTCGGTGTCGGCCAGCAGGTCCTCGAGCGACGAGCCGAAGCTCTCGGCCGCCGCCACGATGGCGTTCTTGAAGCCCACCGAAGCCTGGTAGTGCGTGGTCGGCGCCTTCCCCTTGCCGTAGCGGTCGTTCCAGACCACGAAGCAGTCCGTGAAGGTCCCGCCGATGTCCACGTCGATGGTGGCGCCCATCATTCGTCACCCCCCCCGGCGGTCGCCGCGGCGTGCTTTGCCTTGAGGCTCTCGATATCGAGCTCGATATCGTGGGTGATGGGGTGGCCGGGTGGCAGGTACTCGTTCTCTATCATGATCCCGCACGAGGGGCAGTAGAACTCGATTATCCTGCACCACGCGGGATCGGGCGACCTTGTGTACTCGCCCTCGACCAGCGGGCGGTGGACCTCGCTCGGGTCTCTTTCGGCCACCAGGCACCCCTTCTTGTAGTTCTCGCCCGCTCCGATGAGGTCACGCCCACAGCGGTTGCAGCACCACATCTCGCTGTCGAGGTCGATGTCCAGATACTCGGTGATGCGCCTCCTATCCATCTCAACCTCACCGCCCTTCCATGGCTTCGGTGAGCCCTTTCTGCTCGATGATCTCCGGGTACCGCTTCAGGAGGCTCATGAACATCGGTACCAGCTTCAGGTACTTCATGGCCTGGCTCATGGGCTGGACCGTGAGCTTCTTCTTGAGGAAGAGGTCGGCCGCGTTGGCCCGTCCCATCAGGAACTCGTGGGCCACGTCCCAGGGCATGGAGATGGTCACGTCGGGTGAGACATCGGAATCCCCGTAGATGACCACCGGTGGGTCGGCCCTGTTGTTTATGATCACGCGGACCGTCGGGTTGGTGAAACGGTAGCAGAGTACGGCGTTCGTCTTCCTGGCCGTGGCCACCATCTTCTCGTCCTCCAGGAATGCGTCGAACAGCTCCCTCATCACCTCGTACATCTGGTCGGCCGTTGCCTGCATCTTCGGATCCCTCCTCTCCGCACCTCGCCGCGTCAGGCGTTCTCGATTATGCCGCTCAGGTACCGGTCCACGGTCATCTTCCTTCCCTCCGGGAGCACGCAGGTGGTATCGTCCCTCTCGATGACGGCGGGCCCGACCACGATGTTTCCGCACTCCAGCAGGTCCCTGTCGTAGACAGGAGTACTCACGAACCGTCCGTCCCAGTACACCTCGCGCTCTCCCCTCAGGGCCGCACGGGGGTCCTCGCCCACGGGACTGTGCTCGACGAAGCTCACATGCTCGACCGGGCTGCGGGCGGTGAGGCGCAGGGCCCTTGCCCGGATGGGGTGGCCGCCGGAGGCCTCACCCGGAGCACGCCTGGAGATCTCCGCCTCCGCCTCGGAGCACACCTCGCGCACCGCCCGCCCGGAGTCGATCTCGAGCCCCGGGCTCCTCACCATCAGGGACCGTCCCGTGGAGGATGACCAGTCGACCTCGATGTCCAGGGTGAGCTCGGCGCTGTCGAGGCCGAACCCCTCGCCCCGCAGGTCCCGCATGGCGGCGGCGCGCATCTGCGCTACCGCGTCGTTGAACCTTTCGAGGTCGGAAGCGTAGCCGCCCGCTCCGTCGGCCAGCTCGATGGAGAGGACCTTTTCGTAGACGTGCGTGACGTCGAGGGTCGAGGCGCCGAAGGCGCTGAACACCGCGCTCGAGGGGAAGGTGTAGAGGCTGCCGAAGCCCGAGCCGAAGCCGCAGCAGTGTGTAGAACCCGCTCCCCCGTAGACGAACATGGCGAAATCGCCGGGGTCGAGCCCCCTGCCCTCGATATCCTCCTCGATGGCCAGCCGGACCATCTCGTCCACACGCCCCTTGACCAGGGCGGCGGCCTCCTCCAGCCCGACCCCGAGCGGTTCGGCTATCTTCTCGCGGATCGCCTTCGCGGCGCGCTCCGGCTCCAGCGTACGCCTGCCGCCGAGGAAACGGGCCGGGTCGAGGAACCCCAGGACGAGGTCTGCGTCGGTGACGGTGGGCTCGGCCCCCCCGAGCCCGTAGCAGGCGGGGCCGGGTAGCGCGCCCGCGCTCTCGGGCCCGACTTCGACACTCGAGCCGCCGGGAGCCACCTTCGCGATTGAGCCGCCGCCGCCGCCGATGGCGTTTATCCCGATCATCGGGACGTTGACCGCGATCCCGCCTACGCTCGGCCGCAGCTCGTAGTCGAAGTTGCCTCTCGATATCACTCCGATGTCGGTGCTGGTCCCGCCCATATCCACCGAGACGATATTCTCCAGGCCGTACAGCTCGCCCATCCGCCGGCTGCCCAGGAACCCCGCGACCGGGCCCGAGTTGTAGGTGTGCAGGGCGGTCGTCTTCGCCACCCTCGCGGCCCCACCAGTCGAGTGCACTATCAGGAGCGGCCGGCGGTAGTGCGACTGGCGGAGGTCCTCCTCGGCCTTGTAGAGGTAGCGCGCCAGCTCGCGGTGCAGGTAGGCGTTCACCACGGTGGAGTTCAGCCGCTCCACGTCACCGGGCCGGGTGCACAGCTCACTGGAGATGAAGACCGGCACCGCGCCCAGGTAGTGCTTGGGGTAGTCGTCGAGGATCATCTCCTTGACGGCGCGCTCCGCAGACGGGTCCTCGGAGGCCCCTGCGAGGCATACCACGATTGCGCGCGCTCCGGAGGTCAACAGGCGGCGCACGGCCGCCCTGACCTGGTCGGGGTCGGGGACACCGCCTTCCGAGTCGACCCCGGCGATCATGCCCGTGGGGACCAGCCCCTCGAGGCGCTCGGCGCCCCCGTCGTTGGAGTAGAGGTCCGACTCGTGGCCGTCGGTTACGATCAGGCCGAGCTTCGGCCCGTTCTTCTGGATCATGGTGTTGGTGGCCACGGTGGTCGAGAACTTGACCGAGTCGGCCCTGCGGAGGAGCGCTTCCACGGACAGCCCGAGCTCGGAGGCGCCGCGCTCGATGATGTCGCGGAAGCAGACGGTCAGGTCGTGCGGGGTTGTCTCCACCTTCACCAGCCTGAAGTCGTCACCGTCCGCGAAGAAGCCATCGGTGAACGTCCCGCCGGTATCCACGTCGATTGTAAGCGCCATGTCTACCCCCCGGTATACGTGGAGCGCGCCTCGGCTATCGCTCCAGAACCAGCACGTTGGACGCGCCGAGCCCTGAATTCTGGACCAGCCCGAGCCGCGCCCCTTCCACCTGTCGCGCTCCCGCCTGTCCCTTCAACTGCCTGAAGACCTCGGCGACCATGCGGCACCCGGATGCGCCGACCGGGTGCCCGCATCCCATGAGGCCGCCGTCCGTGTTGACCGGGACGCTGCCCCCTATCTCGGTCTCGCCGGCGGCCGTGAAGGCCGCCCCTTCACCCTTGCCGCAGAGGCCTAGCGCCTCGATCTGAAGCACCTCGGCGGCGCTGAAGGCGTCGTGGACCTGGGCCAGGTCGGCGTCGCCGGGACCGGTCCCGGACATCTCGTAGGCCCCGGCCGCCGCCGCGACCGTATCTCCCTCGGAGAGGTGCGACTCCACCGGGTCCACGGGATCGAACCGCATGCTCGTCTCGCCCCAGCCGGACAGCAGAACGGGCCGTGAGGTGTGACGCCTCGCCCGGGTCTCGCTCGACAGCACGACCGCGGCCGCGCCGTTCGAGTTCGCGCAGCACTGGAAGAGCGTGAGCGGGTAGCAGATCATCCTCGAGCCGAGCACGTCCTCGATAGAGAACTCCTTGCGGTACATCGCGTTCGGGTTCAGGCACGAGTTCCTGTGGTTCTTCACCGCGACTTGAGCGAACTGCTCGGGGGTCGCGCCGAAGTCGTGCATGTAGCGGACGGCCTTGTACGCGTAGGCCCCGGGCATGGTGAGGAGACCGGTGACGGTATCGAACATCATCTCGTGGTACAGAGAGACGGTCTCGGGGTCTATCGGCCAGGGCACCATCCCGCCGGGCATTATCTCCACGCCGACCACCAGGCAGGTCTGGTAGGCGCCCGATGCGATAAGGTGGCCCGCCAGCTGTATGGAGCGCGTGCCGCTGGCGCAGGCGATGTCGATGTGGGTGATCGGTATCCCGGTGCGGGAGAGCTTGTAGAAGACTATCGGGGCGGAGCCCGACCGGTAGGCGTTGGCCACGAACGCCACCTCGATGTCTCCGTAGGACAGCCCCGCGTCCCGGAGCGCGAGCGATACCGCTTCCGACGCCATCTCGTCCAGCCGCCTGGTGGCCCGGCGCTCGAAGAGGGTGACCCCCGCTCCAAGTACCGCTACCTTGTCGCTCATGACCCGACCCCCCTTTCCCGCCCGACCGCGGGCTCGAAAGCATAGGTCAGCGTGATCCCCAGGTCGTTCTCCTTCGCCTCCACCGTCGTGAGCGCGACCTCCATGCCGACGCGCACGCTCTCCGGGTCGCAGCCCGTTATGGGAGCGTGGACGAAGGTGCCGTCGTCGAGCTCGATGAACGCCGTAGCGTAAGGGGGGTCGGCCACGATGCTCCCGTAGCCGCCCATGTAGACCACGGTGTAGGTCCAGACCGTTCCGGCGCGGGGGAGAGGCAGATCCTCCAGCGAGCCCGAGCCGCATCCGGGGCAGTAGTCCGTCGCCGGGAACGCGCCTGTTCCGCAGTCCAGGCACCGGATGCCGATGAGCCGTGGGTCCCCGTCCGGTCCCGTGATGAGCCTGCCGCCGAGGTGCGAGGTCTCCCTGCCAGTGTCAACACCGGTCATAGCCAACCGCCTTCGAGAGGTACGTCCGACAATTACGAAAAGAGTCCTTTTCGTAATCACAACATTATAGGAGGCTCTGCGCGCATGTCAATAACTAAAACAGAGATTTTTCCAGAGATCATGTGAAAAAAAACCTCAAACCATTTCTTTCATCATGTGAAAAAAAACCTCAGACCATTTCTTTCATCATGCGATCGACGATGCTCCATCAAGCACGTGAAAGTTTTGGTCTGAGGTGTTTTTTCATGTATAAGTTCTGGTCTGAGGTTCCTTGGGCTCAGTGAGAGTGGGTGAGCCCGTTCTCGACGATCTCCATCAGCTGGTCCACGATCGAATCGACATCGTCTCGCCGGTCGTCGACGATACACAGCATCGAGACACCGTATACGGCGCCGACGATCAACGCCGAACCCACCCTCGGCTCGATCCTGCGACCGAGGCCCGACCTTCTCATCTCCTCGATCGCTTCCTCGAGCTGGGCGAACGTGGTCTCCACCAGGGCCTCCGTCTGGTCGACGAACCTCTCGTCGACGGGGACGATGTGACGGAACACGATCTTCGCCAGGTCACGGTTGTCACGGTAGTAGGCAAGGACGGCGCGGAACGACTCGGCGGCGACCTGCAGGACCTCCTCCTTCGATTTCACGGGCCCGCTCATCGAGGTGTACAGGCTGCTCCAGATCTCCCCGTAGCCCACGAGGAAGGCGGTGAAAATCTGGGAGTAGACGTCGTCCTTGGTCTTGAAGTAACGGTAGAAGGTTGCCGTCGAGGCCCCCGCCTCGGTGACTATGTCCTTGACGGTAGCATCGCGGAAGCCCTTTGCCTTGAAGATCTTGATAGAGGCGTTCAGGAGGTCCGCCCTCTTCTGGCTGGTCAGCTTTCGGGCCATATCGCCGGATCTCTTTCAGGTCGTCGGGACGTATACGAAAATGGATATTTTCGTATTATAGTAGCGGGAAGCGAGCATTATGTCAATCGGCGTGGCGATGTAACAAAAGGGTCTGACCCTTTTGTTACATCCGCTGTGCTCGACGGCGCAGGACCGCACGAACGGGAGCGCCGTCGCAGCCTTCTATCAGTAGGGGAAGGCAGAGCAGTTCGTAGTCTCCCGGCTCGATTCCCATGAGGTCGAGCCCCTCGATTATCCAGATTCCGGCGCCGAGCAGGACGCGGTGGATCTTGGAGGCTTCGTCATCCGGCGCCGCGATCGAGAGGTAGTCGATGCCCACGCAGTTCACGCCCACCCCCGCCAGGCGGCGTGCCGCTTCCAGGGAGAGGCTCGTGTAGTCGGGTGTGAAGGGGTGCTCCCACCAGGCGGAAAGGGAGTTTCGGGTCTTGAGCAGGATGCGCTCGCCGTGGACCGGGCCGAACGACTCCACGTCCTCGAGGGTGACCTGTCCCGTGCCGTGCACCTCGATTACGCGGGCGGGCCCTACCACAGCATTGGGCGGCATCCTGTCCAGGCACTCACCGTCGGCGAGGAAGTGTCTCGGGGCGTCGATGTGGGTGCCGGTGTGGCTGTCGAGACGGAGGGCCGTCATGGTGAAAGGATCGCCGGCGGCGACGTCGCTGACACGCTCGATGACCAGCGGCGGAGAGCCCGGCCACTGTGGCATGCCTGGGCGCACCGGGATGGTCAGGTCATGATACTCGTAGTCATCTCCAGGTCCCATGGCACTCCTCGATCGTCGTCACTGCACGCGGCCGGCCTTGTAGTTCCGGCCCGGGTGCGTCAATGTTAGCACTATGCTCGTAGTGAACGACCGGAGGCGAAACGCCCCGGATGGGAGGTCCTCATGAAGAAGGTCTTGTTGGTGGTGATGGTGGCCACCCTGATGGCCGCGGCACTGGTCCTGGTGGGCTGCGGCGACGGGGTGGTGACCATAGAGACCGAAGACGGCGAGATGAAGATCAGCGAGAAGAAGGGAGAGGTCAAGGTCTCCTCGGAGGAGGGGGAGGCCACGGTCTCGTCCGATATGCCGACCGAGGCGGAGTTGGGGGTCCCGATCTACCCCGGCGCCGAGATGGAAGAGAACGCGGCATTCTCCACGGACACCGCGAGCGTGGTCGTCCTCTTGACCGGGGCCCCCGCCGACGAGGTCGTGGCCTGGTACAAGGACCAGCTGTCGGACCAACCCGGCTACCAGCTCGTGGGCGAGACCGCCGACACCGCGGTGTTGACGGTCCAGTCCGGCGACACGCTGAAGATGGTCACTATCGGGAAGGGCACGGGGGATAACTCCAACAGGACGACGATAGGGATAGCGACCGAGAAGCTACCCAACCAGTAGCAGTTCCTTGATGTACCGGTAGCGCTCGGCCGTCCGCTCGATGATCTCGGGCGGCAGCGTGGGTGGCGGCGGCTTCTTGTCCCAGCCCGTCGTCTCCAGCCAGTCCCTGAGCACCTGCTTGTCGAGGTTGTCCTGGTCACGGCCCGGCTCCCATGTCTCCATGGGCCAGAACCGGGATGAATCGGGGGTGTGTATCTCGTCGATGAGGATGACCCGCCCCTCAAACGTCCCGAACTCGTACTTGGTGTCGGCCAGGATTATCCCGCGCTCCTCGGCGATCTCGCGTCCTCTCTCATACAGTGCCAGGCTGACCTCGCTGAGCCTCTCCGCCATTCCCGTTCCGACCTCCTCGATCACGGCGTCGAAGGTGATGTTCTCGTCGTGGGTTCCCAGCTCGGCCTTGGTGGAGGGCGTGAACAGCGGCTCGGGCAGGCGGTCCGCCTGGAGAAGCCCGGGCGGCAGGCTTATGCCGCAGAGGCTCCCGGTGGCCCGATAGTCCTTCCAGCCGCTGCCCGCCAGGTACCCCCTCGCCACGCATTCGACAGGCAGGGGCTCCGCCTTGCGGACCAGCATGGACCGGCCCTGCAGTGACTCCCGCGCGGCGGCGAACTCCGGCGGGAGCACCGACATATCGCATGTCAGCATATGATTTTCAATGATATCGGCGGTCTTCTCGAACCAGAACGCCGCAAGCCGGTTGAGCACCTCACCCTTGCCGGGTATCCCCTCGTCCATGATCACGTCGAAGGCGCTGATGCGGTCGGTGCTGATGATGAGCAGGTCGTCTCCGACCTCGTATATGTCGCGCACCTTCCCCCGCCGGAACATCGGCATTCCCAGGAATCCGGTATCGGTGATGACCGCCATCGTCCCCCCTAACGAGAACCCGGGGACTCGAGGGCCCCCGGGCAAGGTCTCGTGCTGATGTGGTAGCTTTCCGCTAGTCCTTGCCGATGTCGGCGAGCTTGAAGCCGGCGTGCAGCCACACCGGGTAGGTCAGGAACATCAGGGCCGCGATGGCGTGCCCCTTGGTGGAGACGTTCTCGTGGTCGAAGTTGAAGACCCCGCTGTTGATCATCCAGTCGCGCCCGGACTCCGCGCCGCACATCTCCCATATCCAGCGCGTCCACTCCAGGTTGAAGTAGAGCGATATGCTGGTGATGTAGAAGATCGCGATGGTCGCGACGCTCAGCAGGAGCCTGGCCTTCTTGTTCTCGTCGGCGTCCTTCGCGAACTTGTTCACGATCTTGCCGAGCACCCACCCGATGGACACCAGCCACGGCCCATCGATCAGGAAACTGTCGTACGGCAGCACTCGCATCACCCCTTCCGGTATCCTACGCCTCCTCGGACGGTTGAATTATATACCAGGGGCAGCCGTCCACAGACGTTTTTTTCGACGGCCTGCCGCAGGGCTCGGAGCCCTAGCGCGGCTCTTTGCGCCTGTCCAGGAGCGTGTAGGCGAAGACGTCGCCCCCGAGGTCGAAAGCGTGAGCGAGGTGGCGCTTGCCCAGGTAGGTCATCCAGTTTATCCACGACTGGATGACGCGGCGCCTGCGCCTCTTGATGCCCTTGACGATCTTCATCGCCATCTTCTGGGGGGTCGAGCCGAGCGCGTTTATGTACCAGAGGACCAGCCTCTGGCCGAGGTTGCCGGCCCTGACGCCGGCGTAGAACGGGGTGCTGATCAGCCCCGGATATACCGTGGTGACCCGGATGTTGAATATACCCAGCTCCCAGGTGAGGCACTCCGAGTACGTCGCCAGCGCGGCCTTGCTGGCGGCATAGGCGCCCCAGGTGGGAACGGGGAAGAACACCTGACCGGTGGACAGGTTCACTATCTGGCCCCCTCCCCTGTGTATCATCGCCGGCAGGAAGGAGTTGACCATGTTCAGCGGCCCGAAGAAGTTTATGTCCATCAGGCGGTGCCAGTCGTCGTAGGTGGTATGTCGAAGGTCGCAGGAGTGACCGATGCCCGCGTTGTTGACCAGGATGTCCAGGGTGCCGATCTCGACGCGGACGTCCTCGGCCAGCTTCTCCACCTGCTCCCGGTTAGTGACGTCCACCACGTGGGCCATCACCCTGGAGCCCATGGACTTGAGCTGGTCCTCCAGCTTCTTGAGCCCGGCCTCGTCTATGTCGACCAGGACGAAGTTGCATCCCTCGTGAGCAAGCAGCAGGCAGGTCTCCCTCCCTATGCCGCTCGCAGCCCCGGTGAGCAGCACCCACTTGCCGGTCAGATCCTGAATCATCTCTACCTCCAGTGATGAAGCGCCCGGGGAGGGCGCATGCCCAGGAGGTAGTCTATACCAGTCAGTGCCCCATTTCATAGGTACGGTGTAGCACCGAGAACGGTGAGGCGCCGCATCCTGCAAGGCGCGCGACCGACGCGCACGCCGGTCGTACTCGGAGGGAGCGGAACGCGGCAGGTGCGGATGCATCGGCGTTCGAATGCAGGCGTATCTATGGAGTGGGGTACTACACAAGGCCTTTCCAAACCTTTTCACGGGGCCGGTTGGGCAGCCTCCCGGCGACCTTCCCCCGCCGGATTCCCCCTCCTGCGGACCACCAGGAGAAAGATGACGAGCGAGCCCGATAGCGCCAGCACCAGCAGCGCGCCCGCTATCAGTGCCCCGGAACCCGCGAGCGCACCGCCGGAGTCCAGCCGGAGCATCCGTGTCCTGGAAGGCTCGAGGTCCATCTCGCATCCATGTCCGCCGTCCCCGGACGGCTCGAGGACAAAGCGCTCACCCGACTCCACGTCTACCAGGGAACCGGTGGGAACGCCGAGCCCCGCCGTGTCCACCTCGAGCGAAAAGCGCTCCCCGGAGTCACCCGGGTTGTGGACCGTGAAGTAGATGTCCTCGCCGGGGCCGCCGAAGCGCTCGACCCATATGGCGTCCGGTTTACCGGTCTCCGCGAAGGTAACCTGCTCCCACCCGGCGTCCGTGAGGTCATCAACCCTCGACTTGAGCCCGGTGAAGACCTCGTCGGAGCCCTGCGGCCAGGCACGGGAGTTGTTGCCCTGCCCCGCGTAGATGCCGTAGAAGAGCGCCCTGTCGGCCAGGCCCTCGACGTCCGGCAGGTCCCACTTCGAGTAGTCGCCGTTGGCCGCGTACATCAGCGGCTTCTGCGAGGCGAGGACCCTCTTGTAGTCGAGAATCTCGTAGCGCCAGTTCCCACCTTCCCCGTCGAGAGGGTCACCTTCGTTGATGACCAGGTCGAGCCGGGGTACGAGGAAGAACGGCGTCCCGAGCCCCCAGACGTTCGCCGAGAAAGTGAGATCATCGGGGCACTCCGCGCGAAGCCAATCCATGTACTCGTCGTTGGAGCCGAGCGAGTGAACCCCCGGCTGGAAGGTGTTGGGACTGTAGGTCAGGGGGTGGTCCGACACCGCGATATGCGCCGGGTCCATGTCAATGAAGTTCATGCTCATGAAATTGTCGAAGAAGACGTCATCGAGCGCGCTGCCCTCGGAGGCGAGACGCTCCGCGCCGGCTTCGATCCAGCCGTTCACGGTCTGCGCAAAACCGGGCTTCCCCCCGGCGCCCGGGATGTCCGGGTCGGCGTTGGCCCCGAATATGACCTCCCACTGGTCCCTGGACCAGGGGAAGACCGCGAGCTTTTTCATTATCGCGTCACCATTGGTATCACGCGCGAGGTTGGAGGCCGCTCCCTCCGCCCGAGAGGTCGATGCCAGGGCGCCGCCATAGGAGGGGGGAGGGTTCTTCTTGTAGCCGAGGTCACCGATAGGCAGCTCAATGACCGTATACTGGGCGACGTAGTCTCCTTCCTCGACCTCCTCGTGACCCTCGGTGTCCATCCGAGAGCGGTTGTAGTCGGTATACTGCCGGACATCGACCTCGGAGGAAAACCACCCTTCCTCGCCGGCGTGGGCCTGCCCGAATCGCTCGATGCACCCCCGGAAGCCCTGCGCGCCGGGGTATGAGAGGACCTCCAGCGAGAAAGCGGCGGACCCGGGGTCGCGGGTCGCGGGAGACAGCCCGAGGTGGAACTCCGCCTCCAGGCAGCCGGTGGAGGGGTCGTAGCAGAGGCGGGCCAGCTGCGGCTCGTCCAGCGGGAGGGCCAGTGCGAGGCCCGTCTCGTCTCCGTCGTCCACCGCGCAGTACGGGTAGAAGGACACCGGCATCCAGGCGCTCATATCGGCGCTCACGGAGTTCTCGTAGACGGCGTCCGGCACGACCTCCCTGGAGTCGCGCATCCCGTCCCACCATCTCTGCGCGAACCGGCCGGCGGGAACGCTCACGGTGAGGTCCAGGGCGCGAGGAGCCCCGGAGGTGTCCGTGAGCTCGCCCGATATCCTGGTGACCCCGTCCTCGGAAATCACGTCGCAGGTCGCATCCAGCGCCGGCGCGCCGGTCGAGGCCAGCCGGTAGCCGCCCTCCACGGCACCCGCCTCACCGGTAAGAGCGTACTGCGGATCGGAGCACCCGAACAGCCGTACGTCATCGACCAGCACGGCCTCGTCGTTGTAGAGGGTGCTGAGACCCACGGCGATCCCGATGGAAACGAATGCCACCGGCCTGCCCTCGAAGGTGGCGGGGACGGCGAACGTGGCGGTCGTGCGCTTCCAGGCGCTGGCGTTCTTGTTGAACGGGCAGAGGAACTGCGAACCGATGAGGTCCCCAGCGGGGTCGCCCCACATCGCATGGATGCCCCATCCCCGGGCGTCGCCGGTGTAGCAGTCCCTCTGGTAGCCGAGCACGTTCGGGGCGGAACCGAGGTATCCGTTGGTGTCGCGCCAGAGGCAGGTGGCCCGGTACTCGGTCCCGGGGCTCACCGGGACCATCTCCGACATCACGCCGCCACCGCCCGTGTCGCCGCCATCCGACGGCTTGAAGAGCGCGCACGCTCCGCCCTCGGCGGGGGCCTCCGAGCCTGCGGTGACGCTGATCTGCCTGCTGGACGGCATGGGTGACCAGCCCTCCATACCGTCCTCGAACCCGCCGTTTGGGAGAAGGTTCCCTCCGGACAACCCTCCGGTCCTCTCCGTGACCGAGAGAAGGGGCACGGGGGCCGCAGGGGTCGCGGTCGCGTCCGCCGCGTGCGTCGCCGTGACGTTGCCCTGATCGTCCAGCTCGATAGTGGCGACGGGTGGGCCGGACCGGGCGCGTGAGGTGACCGTGCCGACCGGCGCGAACGGTGCCAGGACGAGCACGGCGCACAGCGCCCCGGACATCAGCAGTCTCACGAGCACGTTCCAGTGCCTCATAGCGGTGCGTCTCTTCACAATGACCACCTCCCAGGGTCTCGACAGGTAGAACAGCCGGCGCGTTGAGGTGCGGTTACGCCGTGGTAAAAAGCGCGTGAAAGGACGGGAAGACGACGGATCAGGGAACGGCCGGCGCGCGTGCCCTCCAGAGCCCGGCCGGTGCGTCCTCGCCGGACCCCCGGCGGGACTCGAATGCTATCCAGCGGCCGTCGGGTGACCAGGAGGGTGCGGAGTCACTCCAACCCGTTGCGCCGGTGACGCGGCGCGGTTTCCCTCCCGATGACCGGGTGACGAAGATGACGGGGGCATCCACCCCGGAGCCATCAGAGGAGAAGACGATGCGACCGCCGTCGGGCGACCACGAGGCGTCGGTGTCCTCGGTCTCGCCGCTCGTGACCTGGCTGAGGCCGCCGCCGTCCGGGGCTATCGTGAAGATGTGCCAGTCGTCCGACCCCGCCGCCCGTCTCTGGAACAGTATCCTGCCACCGTCCGGGGACCAGTTCGGCTGCCGATCATCCGTCCCGCCGCCGGGGCCGTCGGTCAGCCGGACCGCGCCCGTCCCGTCGCTGCGCACCTTCCAGATGCTTCCGCCGCGCTCGAGGGCGTCCCCGGAGTCCGCGGCGACCTCGAACATGATCCACTTCCCGTCCGGCGAGAATGTCGGCTCGAGGCAGGAGGTGGCCTCACCATGCCATGTGACGCGGAACGGGTCACGGCCGTCAGGGGACACCGTCCAGATCTCGTGCCGGCCGGTCCTGTCCGACGAGAACGCTATCCTGTCCGTCGCGGCGTTCCAGCAGGAGCCCGGGAGGTTGACGCTGTCGTGGCCCTCCTCGAACAGGACCGTCCGGGGCGACGCCCCTTCAAGGTCCATGACGTACAGGCCCGCCGGGCCCTTGTTGTATCCACGGTGAAAGATCGTGAAGAGAACCCTTGCACCGTCTCCGGAGAATGCCGGGTTCTGGGCGCTCGCGCGGTCGGCGGAGGGCGCGTACAAGAGGGTCGCGCCGTCCGCACGCGTGCCGGCTCCACCACCGCAGCCGGCGACGAAGACCGACAGCATGACAGGCAGGAGCGCCATGGTCCTCGATATGCTGGCTCGGCGCAAGTCGACCCCCCGGTCGTGCCCGCATCGGGTTCGAGCCCGTGCCCCGCCATTAGCATCGGCGGTGCGCGGACCGGTGCTATAATCATATCCCCCGGAGGGGTGCCCGAGTGGCCGTAAGGGAGCCGCCTGCTAAGCGGTTTGCCGGGAAACTGGCACGTGGGTTCGAATCCCACCCCCTCCGCCAAGGGCCGTCTGGCCCTCGGCGAGGTGGTGTGTGAGGAGCCAGGGAGGGGTCACCGCGCGCCGTACAGCCCGTCAACCGGTCTGATTACCGCAGATTTGAATCACTATAGTTATCAATAAGTAACAATATTATATATTGACCCCAACAATTACACGGTCTGGCCCTGTATTCGTTCAGGAACTGTGGTTGGTGATTAAAAATAATAGTACTGAAAAACAGTGCTAATTAGCGTTATTCAAACCTGCGGTGCTTCTTAGCTATCTTGCACACCGTCGAGACACTCTGGCGTTCAACTCGGGTCGCGTTACGTGCCGTGGACTCGATCCGACCTGCATTCACAACATGAGAACCCTGGCGCCGCAAATAGACTGAGGCGACGATCGTGACGCGTGGGGCCATGATAGTATTCGAGACGGGGCACGGCTCGCATGGGGAAGTCGGCCTGTATTCTAGTTCGTCAGGGGGTCGGCATGACGCGCAGAACCGGTGTGACGGTGCAGCGAGTGGGACTGGGCGTCCTCGGTGCGGCCGGGTGCGGCCTGGGATACCTGGGCGCCCGGTTGTTGCTCTCCCGCCCCAGGACCTCCGGCAGGCTGCGGCTCCCCGTTCTCGACTCTCCCGCCGAGGTCATATTCGACGGGTCGGGCATGCCCCACATCTACGCCGAAAGCGATTCTGACGGCTTCAGGGCGCTCGGCTACCTGATGGCCCAGGACAGGCTGGTTCAGATGAACCTGATGAGCAGGCTCGCCCTGGGCGAGCTCTCGCGGGTGATCGGCCCCGCGGGGCTGGAGCTGGACCGCTTCATGAGGACGATGGGGCTGCGCGGGCTGGCCGAGGGCGTGGTGGACTCCCTCGAGCCCGAGTCCCGGCGTGTGCTGGCGGCGTTCGGCGAGGGGATCAACTCCTACATCTCCGGGAATAGACTCAGGCTGCCGTTCGAGCTGATGATCATGGGCGGCAGGCCCGATCCCTGGACCCCGCTCGACTGTATCGCGGGATACCTGTATGTGATATGGCTGCTGGACACCTGGTGGACCTCCGACATCATGCGGGAGAACCTCATCAGAGCCCTCGGACCCGAGAGGGCCTGCCAGCTGCTTCCGGAGACCGCCGACTACAATAACCCGCCCTGCCGCGTGGAAGGTACCGGCCACTGCGTTGAGACGCTGGAACCGGGGCCGGAGATGGACTGGGGCTTCGCGACCGGCCCCAGCGGGGGGGAGTGGCTGGACGGCGTCGTCCGCGCCTCCGGCGTGGGATCGAACAACTGGGTGATGGGCGGCTCGAGGACGGTGAGCGGAAAACCGATCCTGGCCTCCGATCCCCACATGCAGCACCAGGCGCCGGGCCTGCTCTACCTCTTTCACCTCAAAACCCCCGGCTTCGATATCGCGGGCGCCGGCTTCCCCGGGCTGCCGGCGGTCGCCTTCGGGCACAACGGCTACTGCGGGTGGGCCGAGACCAACCTCGACGCCGACACCATCGACCTGTACGTGGAGACCTTCGAGTCCGAGGACTCCAGCCGCTATCGGCATGAGGGTGAGTGGGAGGAGGCGGAGGTACGCGAGGAAGAGATCGCGGTCAGGTTCTCCAGGCCCCGCCGCCTGCGCGTGACCGTCACCAGGCACGGCCCGGTGATCCGCCGCCGGGGCGACAAAGGTCTGGCCCTCCGGTGGGTCAGCAGCGAGACCAGACTGGATACATTGCACGCCATGCTCGCTCAGTGCAGGGCCCGCTCGTGGGATGAGTTTGTCGCCCCCATGGAGACATACCAGGGCCCGTGCTCGAACCAGGTCTACGCCGACGTCGATGGCAACATCGGTTACCAGGCGATCGGCAAGGTCCCGGTGAGGAGGAGCGGCGACGGCACCATCCCCTGCGACGGGCGGCGGTCCGATTGCGGGTGGGAGGGCACGATCCCCAACGAGAGGATGCCCAGGACCCTGAATCCCGAGGAGGGCTTCCTGGTGACCGCCAACTCAAAGGCGGTGTGCGAGGAGTACCCAGAGCTCATCTCGAAGGAGTGGAACCCGCCCTGTCGCAACGCGAGGATCACCGAGCTCATCAGGGAGCGGGAGAAGCACGCGCCCGCGGACATGGCACGTATCCAGGGTGACGTGCTCACGCACCAGGGCAGGGGCTTCGCCAGGCTCGCGATAGCGGCGGCCGCGTTCGTGGAAGGGATGACGCCCGGGGCGATAGAGGCCATCCGACGCCTGGAGTCGTGGGACTGTATGGCTTCGGTGGACTCGGTAGAAGCGACGATCTGCTTCTACTCGTGGCAGCACCTCAGGGAAATGGTCCTCAGGCACAGGCTGGGAAGCAGGCTGTACGACGAGTACGTGCTCAACTGGACCACGGTGGAACTCGCGGTCGAGAACATCCTGGAGGCCAGGGACGCGTTCTGGTTGCCGCATGGGTCCGAATCCTTTGACGAGGTCGTCGTCAATGCGCTCGAGGAAGGATTGCGCGAGCTGGAGTCGATCTTCGGCACAGCCGACCAGGCCGCCTGGCGGTGGGGGAGGGTGCACCACCTGACCTTCCGCCACCCCCTGGGGCTCTTCTGGCCCATGAACAGGATTTTCAACGTGGGACCCGTCCCCATCGAAGGTGACGCCTCGACCGTCCATCCCTCGCCGCCAGGGTGCGACGGGGTGGTCCAGGTCCATGCCAGGGGGTACGCGGGCGGCGCCCTGGACAGCCCGGTCTTCCCCGGACCCGACGACTACGCGGCGTTCGGCGGGCCCGTGCTGAGGATGGTGCTCGACTTCAATGACCTGGACAACTCGCTGATAGTGCTCGACATGGGGCAGTCCGGGCACCGGCTGAGCAGGCACTACAAGGACCACTTTCCGCGCTGGTACAGGACCGAGTACTTCCCGTTCCCCTACTCGCGTGCGGCGGTGGAGGAGCAGCGCGAGAGCACCCTGTTGCTGAAGCCGTGATCACGCGTCGGGCTGCATCAGGGCCCTGCCCGTCTCCAGGCCGAGTGTGTACGCGCGCTGTTCCTCGCCGTCCTCCAGCGGGCCTTTCTGCTCGCTCACGTAGAACTTGGCGGCGGCGGACACGGGCTTCAGGCCCCTCTCCTCCAGCGCCTCGTATATCCTGACCGCGCCGCGCGCGCTCCAGTCGTCGTACCTGCTCCCCTCGCCCCGCTACGGTCAAACGCTCAGGCGGGGTCTTCCCCCGGCACCGAGATGACCAGAAGAACGAAGAGGGCGAGGGCCCCACAGCCCAGCCCGGCGACGAGCAGGGAGGTCTTCACCGATAGTGCATCGGAGAGTCCTCCGAGGAGCATGCCGCCGAGCGGAAATACGCCCAGATAAGCGGAAACCGCGGGAGGACAGCGCACCGAAGACGCCCTGCCGCCAACCACTTGCCGCAACCCGATTGCTCGTGTAGTCCTCCTGCCGATCTGGAGCCATGCTCTCCAGGACCACCTCTGGGGTTGATGACTAGGTCAGGGGTCAGGCAGGATTCAAGTCAATTGACTTGAATCGTGGGAATAGAGCGTCTTGTCGCTCACGCCCACCCTGACCCTTCCCCCCCTCGAGGAGGAGGGGAGAATCGGTCGATCATGCGACGGGGATGGGCTCCTCGCACTCCTTCAGGACCGCCCCGCGTATGAGTCCGGGGAAGACAATGAGGACGGAGGCGACGCCCAGGCACACCAGTCCTCCCAGGACCAGGCTGAAAGGCGTCGACCGCACGTCAGAGATGTAGGCGAGCAACTGGCCGCCCAGGGGGAAGATCCCGACGAACACCATTATGTAGAGACTGACCACCCTCCCGCGCATCTCCCGCGTCGAGCAGCCTTGAAGCACCGAGTTGATGGCCGAACCGGTCACCAGGAAGCTGCAACCCAGTCCCGTGGAGATGACGCAGGTAAGCCAGTAGGTCCGCGACACGGCGAACGCCAGCAGCAGAAGCCCCAGGGCCAGTATCGACACCTTTATGATGTTGCTCTCCTTGAAGCGCCTGCTGAGGAGCGTCAGCAAAGGGGCGCCGATCACCGCCCCCAGCCCCGTCATCCCCAGCACGAGGCTGTAGGCGCCCGCCCCACGGCCGAGCTCGTCCTTGACCACCGCCGGGATGAGCACTATGTAGGAGAAACCGAACGCGGACACCACGCCCATGGCGATCAGCACGTTGACCATCCAGCGGTGCCGCCCCACGTACCTCCAGCCTTCCCACACGTGGCTGAAGACCGGCTGGGTTGTGCGGGCCATCACCCCCCGCTTCGGGTGGATGAGCAGAAGGGCCGCTATCACGAACAGGAAGCTCACCGCGTTCGCGTAGAACGCGGTCGAATAGGTGAAGTAAGTGAGCAGAACGCCTCCTATGACCGGTCCCACGAAGCGCGCCAGGTTCCACTGCGCGGAGCTCAGGGAGATAGCGTTCAGCAGGTCCTCGTGCCGCACCAGGTCCGGCAGCATCGCCTGCCATGCCGGGAAGTTGAATGCGAAGGCGATGCCGATGACTGCGACCGCGACCATGACCACGGCCTTGTTGGAGACAAGGCCGGCGGAAGCCGCTATCGCCAGCGCGAAGGCGCCCAGCATCATCACAACCTGTCCGGCCAGGATCAGCTTGCGCCTGTTGTAGCGGTCGGCCAGCGAGCCGGAGAACGGGACCAGGAGGAGGACCGGGGCGAAGTTGGCCATGTTGACCGCTCCCACCCAGGAGTTGGACTGCCAGACGTTTTTCACCAGCCAGAGCAGGGCCGCGGTCTGCACCCAGGTGCCGACGTTCGAGATGAAGGCACCCGACCATAGCACGGCGTAGTCTCTCTCCCCGAAGGCCGAGAGCACGCCCCCGTGACAGAGCGTCTTCCTGCCCGTCCCGTCGGTCATCAGGCCCCCTGTTCATTCCTGCGCCTCTGTACTTATGCGGCGGATCCCCCGCGTCCTGCCCGGCGCGGGATTGAGGCGGGGCTCAAGGCTTCTGCAGAACGGTGGTCTGCTATAATTCTGACACGAGTTTCGCGCCCGTAGCTCAATTGGATAGAGCGTCCGGCTACGGACCGGGAGGTTCGGGGTTCGAGTCCCTGCGGGCGTGCTGAACAATACTGCGGCTACCAGGGGCTCGAACCAGGGGGGCCGCTGATTCTTGCGGGGGGAAGGTCCCCCCGCAATGTATGATGGGGGGAACAGCCGGCCCGGAGGGACGGCGACCTTGGGGGGGCGGAGCCCCCCCGGTGGAGCGAGCCCTGGCGAGCGACGGTTCGATGTCCCTGCGGGCGTGCTGAACAATACTGCGGCTACCAGGGGCTCGAACCAGGGGGGCCGCTGATTCTTGCGGGGGGAAGGTCCCCCCGCAATGTATGACGGGGGGGAACAGCCGGCCCGGAGGGACGGCGACCTTGGGGGGGCGGAGCCCCCCCGGTGGAGCGAGCCCTGGCGAGCGACGGTTCGATGTCCCTGCGGGCGTGCTAACCTGCGGGCGTGCTTTTCAATGACTCCCTCCCCCTCGCAGGGGGAGGGTCAGGGTGGGGGTCCACGCTTCGATTTGAAACCTTTTCCCGAGCACATCAAGAGGCTGCTCCTCGAGACGGTCGCGTTCGTGAAGCGCCACCCGGTAGGGGTGGGGCTCGGCCTCGTCTTCGCGCTGTATGCCGCAACACGCCTGCCGGCTCTGAAGAGCCTTCCGATCTTCTGTGACGAAGCTATATACATCCGCTGGTCCCAGCAGGCGCTGCACGATGGCAGGCTTCTCGTATCTCTGACGGACGGCAAGCCCCCGCTGCACCCGGTGCTGATGACCACGTTCCTGGCCCTGTTCGACGACCCCCTGGCGGCTGCCCGGCTCTTCTCAGTCTTCCTCGGCGGCTTCACGGTCTGGGGTGTCTACCTGGTGGCAAAGGAGCTGGAAGGCCCCCGACTCGGGGTGCTTTCGGCCCTTCTCTACGTCATCTGCCCGTTCGCACTGTGGTACGACCGTCTCGCCCTCACCGAGAGCCTGGTCATGCCCCTCTTCGTCTTCGCCGGCTACTTCGCGCTTAAGGCGGCGAAGACCGGCAACCTCTGGTACATGGCTGGCACGGCCGGGCTGACCGGCCTGGGCCTGCTCACCAAAGCGACGGCGCAACTCCTGTTCTTCGTCGTCCCGTTCGCCTACCTGCTCAGGGAGGAAAGCCCCAGCGGGGCTGAGAGCCCCGCCTCAAGGGCCCGCAGGCGGCCGCTGCTGCGCTGGCTTGTCGCAGTCGTAATAACGTTTGGGGTCGCTTACGGCATATACAGCCTCCTGCGTTTCGCGAGCGACTTCCACGTGATAGGCGAGATGGCCGAGCTGCACAACCTCTCCGTCTCGCAGCTGCTGCGCGACCCGTTCAAGGTGTTCTTTTCAAACGCATGGGCGCTGCTGCGGGTGCTGTTCGTCTACATGACGCCCGTGTTCTTCCTGACGTGCCTTGCCGGAATCGTCTGGGGGGCCGTGAGGAAGCGGAGGGGGGCATGGTTCCTGGCCGCATGGGTTGTGCTGGTCGGCGGGGTCACCTGCTTCGTGGTCACGTTCCACTTCACACGCTTCTTCCTGGTCGTGCTCCCGCCGCTCGTTATCGGGGGGGCGTACGCGCTGCTTGGCCTGTACGACCTGGTTGTGGCGAGGTGGAGGACCCCCACCCTGACCCTCCCCCTGGAAGGGGGAGGGGAAAAGGATGAGGCCCTCCCCCCTGAAGGGCGAGGGAGGAAGATAGCGTTCGTCGCCGTTATCGTCCTGTGCGTGCTGATATTCGTTCCGGCCGCGCTTCAGGACATCGCCATCATCGCCTCACCTCAGCACACCTGGCTGCCGTACGAGGACCGCGAGCAGTTCGTTACGCAGTGGCCGGCGGGCTGGGGTACCGACGAGACGGTGGAGTATCTGGCCGCGCAGAGTGAGAAAGGCGAGATCCTGGTGGGGGCGGTCGGGGCGCCGGGGACGCAGACCGCCGCCGTGCCGGCCGACACGCTATCGGTCTACCTGTTCGACGACGAGAACGTAGAGATCGTCCCGTACACGTTCGAGGAGGGGGACAGGTTCCCGGCACTGCTGGGTTCCGACCCCCGGCCGACCTTTGTTGTCTTGAACGCCTTCGAGGAAGTGCCCGAGGGTTGGCCGCTGGAGGTCATCGAACGGTTTCCCAAGGACGGCAACCGGAGGCTTGCGATGTTCCTGACTCACGTGGAGCCCGCGAATCCGCCCGGCGGGACCGGGCCTTAGTGTGGTGAGCCGTATGCCTTCGCACAATGAGTTCATGAAGATTGCGCTGGAGGAGGCCCGCCTCGCCGCGGACGAAGGGGACGTTCCGGTGGGCGCTGTCCTGGTCGCGGGCGGGAAGGTGCTCGCCAGGGGCCACAACCGGAGGGCCGTCACCGGCGATCCGGTCGCCCATGCGGAAATGCTGGTGCTGCGCGGTGCCGGGGAGGCGGCCGGCGACTGGCGGCTCACCGGGACCACCCTGTACGTGACCCTGGAGCCGTGCCCGATGTGCGCCGGGGCGATCGTCCTTGCCCGCGTGCAGACAGTGGTGTTCGGCGCCTGCGACCCAGCCGCCGGAGCGGGGGGCTCGGCCTACAACATCCTCGAGGACGGCAGGCTGGGACACCGCGTCCAGGTTATTGCCGGCGTGTGCGAGCAGGATTGCCGCCGCCTGTTGGACGAATTCTTTGATGGGCTGAGGTAGTGTAGCAAAAGTGCCTGACCCTTTTGCTACAGTCGACGGCGGAGGTGGACTGCTGAGTTTCTACAGGAAGTACAGGGCGCCGTTGCTCGTGCTGGCGGTCACCGTTGTGTTCTTCCTGCCCACGCTGATACTCCTCCGTGCCTACATCTTCGCCGACAGCGCGACCTACTACTACCCGGCCAGGACCTTCATGAGCTCGGGCCTGAGGCACGGACAGCTTCCGTTGATGTGCCGCTACGTCTACTGCGGGTACCCGCTGTTCGCAGACAGCGAGTCGAGCCTCTTCTATCCCGTAAACGTCCTGGCGGCCTTCTTCCCGGATATATTCGCCTTCAACTACTCCCTGTTCGCCCACTACCTGGCCTGCGCGCTCTTCACCTACCTCTACGCCCGGGTCATCAGGCTGTCGAAGACCTCCTCGGTGTTCGCGGCTCTGGCGTTCACCTTCTTCGGCTTCACCATCGCGCACATGGGCCACACCAACATCGTCAACTCGGTCGCCTGGTTCCCGCTCATCCTGTACCTGGTGGAGAAGGGGATGCGAGACGACTCCTTCTCGTGGTTCCTCTGGGCGGGTGTAGCCCTGGGCGTCCAGTTCCTGTCCGGGTTCCTGTTCATGTCGCTCATAATCGTCGCGGTGGTCTTCTTCTACGCCGTGCTGTACCCGAGGGATGCGCGCCGGACCTGGCGGGGGCTGGGGCGGGCCGTGGGGATGTTTGCCGTGTTCGCGGTATTGGGCGCCGGGCTGGGCATGATACAGAACCTGCCCTCCTACGAGCTGGTGGGGGTCTCCACGCGGGCAGGAGGGCTCACCTCCGCCATGTACAACTACAACAACCTGCCGCCCGTCCAGTTGATCACCTTCATCTTCCCCCGGTACTTCGGCGGCCCGGCGGGCTACTGGGGCTCCTGGGGATTCGTGGAGACCTTCGGCTACGTCGGGCTGCTGCCGCTGGTCCTGCTGCCGGCCGCGTTCATGAGGAAGCGGACCTGGCACGCCTGGTTCTTCGCCGCGGCGGGACTGCTGGCGCTCATCGTCTCTTTCGGCAACGTGGGGTTGCTGTACCGGCTGGTCCGGCTTGTCCCCGGCTTCAACGTTCTCAAGGACCCCGCACGCTTCCTGGTTCTTGTGGACTTCGCCGTCATCATCCTCGCCGCGATCGGGCTGGACAGGCTGCTCGATCGCGCGGAGCTCGGGAAGCGGTCCATGAAGCTCCTGGTGTGGATCGTCACCGGGGTCGCGGTGGCGGCGGTCGGGGGTCTGGTCCTCGCCAAGCTCCTGGCACGCCAGGGGGTCATCGACTTCTTCACCCTCGAGAACTTCCGGATAAGGAGCCCGGCGTTCTACGGCCCGGTGATTCTGCTGGCCGTGCTGCTGGCGCTCCTGTGGCTGTGGCGCTCCGGGTTTTTCACCCGGGGGCTGTTCGCCGGGCTGCTGCTCGCTTTCGTGATCCTGGAGGTATTCGCCGTCTCCTACGGCATAAACCCCCGGATAGAGACCGGCGCCATAAGGGCGGAGCCCGGCTTCGTCGAGGCGATAAAGACGGACGGGGGCGACGCCTACCGGGTCGCCCTCTCCAAGGACCCGGCCGGGAGCATCGCCCTGTACAACTGGCAGCCCAACATGCTCATGCCGTTCGGCCTGGAGGACGCCCGGGGTTACAGCGCTGTCGAGCCCGGGCGCATGACGGAGTTCGTCAAGCTGGCGGACCGCAACCCGGCGATGTTCAGCGTGCTCAACGTCGCGCACTTCATAGCGAACCTGACCCCGGTGGACGGCCGGCGGTTCGACACCAACCTGCCGGGCTCGATCACGGTGGCGTCGGGGGGGCTGTCCTGGTTCCTGGCCGGCGATTTCGCGCCCGACGGCGTGGAGATGCTGACGACGCTGAAGGGGGTCCGGCCCGCCACGGGTACGGTCGTGGCCGAGCTGCTGGGGCTGACCGCCTCCGGGGAGGTCATCGGACCGTTCCCGATACGGGCGGGCGAGGAGACCGGGCCCGCCGGGGGCGGAGCGGGCAGGCGGGTGGAGTACGACCGGACTGGGACGGCGAAGCCCGGCGTCGCGTACCTGGGCGAGATCGGGTTCGGGAGTCGTGTGGCGGACCTGCAGGTCCTGGGCATAAGGTCGCTGGACAGCCTCGGTGAAGGGGAGCTGGCGATCACGGCCATCAACATGGTCGGTGACGGATTCCGAGCCGTAGAGCCCGGGCCGGTCATCTACCAGGACGCGGGCTACGTCGTCTACCGCAACCCCGGCGTGTACCCCAGGGCGTACGTGGCCGGCGGGGTCAGGCTTGCCGAGAGCGCCTCCGCGTCCATGAGGGCGCTGCTGGACAGGGAGAACTTCTCGCCGCAGAACACCATCGCGCTCGAGAGCTCGACCCTGCCGGACTCGTTGCGGCGCAAGGTGGAGGGCTGGAGCGAGCAGCGGGTCATCAGGGGCCAGGCGACGCCGCTGTCCGTGGGGGAGGGCACCGAGGCCTACCAGGTCGAGGCGATGGAGGAGGGCGTCCTGCTGTGGAGCCAGGAGTACATGCCGGGCTGGTCGGCGTCCATCGACGGCAAGCCGACTGGTATCTACCCGGCTTTCGGCGCGCTCCAGGCGGTCTACATCCCCGAGGGACAGCACACCGTGGAGTTCTCATACAGCGCCCCGGGGCTGCTGCCGGGAATGCTCATCACCATCCTCGCGCTGATCGCCGGAGCCGCCGCGATCCTGCTCCTGTGGCGCAGGAGAAGGCGCACAGCCCCATCAATTGAGCCCGGCCTCTCAGGCCGGGGTGATATGCCCACACAGACGGCGCAGGAGCGACCGCCCGACCCGGACCCGCTTGCCGGGGGGCTCTCGATCTTCTTCCCGGCCTGCAACGACAAGGGAACCATCGAGGGGTTGGTCGAGGCCGCCGCCGAGGTCGCGGGCCGCCACACGACGGACCTCGAGATCATCATCATCGACGACGGAAGCACCGACGGCACGGGCGAGACGGCGGACCGCCTCTCCGCGGACGACGACAAGGTGCGCGTCATCCATCACGAGGAGAACAGGGGGTACGGCGGCGCGCTGAAGTCCGGCCTCGAAGCGGCGTCGAAGGGACTCGTCTTCTACACGGACGGGGACGGCCAGTACGACCCCGCGGAGCTGGAGCTGCTGCTGGAGAGGCGGTTCGACGCGGACGTGGTGAACGGCTACAAGGTCGGCAGGGCCGATCCCGTCTACCGCCGGGTGCTGGGCAGATTGTACGGCGGCACGGTCCGGCTACTGTTCGGCATCGCGATCCGCGACGTTGACTGCGACTTCCGGTTGATGAGGAAGAGCGCGCTCGAGGACCTGGCGCTGGAAGCGGACAGCGGGGCGATCTGCCTGGAGATGGTGAAGAAGATGCAGGACCGGGGCGTCACCTTCGCCGAGGTCCCGGTGGGCCACTTCCCGAGAAGGAGTGGAAGGTCGCAGTTTTTCAGTGCGCGAAATCTATTTAGGACGACCGTCGAGCTGATGGGGCAGTACTGGAGGCTCGAGGTAAGGAGGAACGTGCTGGGGGACAGGCTGAATTGATCGACCTAGAGGATGTGTACGGGGGCAAGAGAGCGCTGGTGACAGGCGGCCTGGGCTTCATCGGGAGTAACCTCGCGCGCCGGCTCGCCGAGCTGTCGGCCCGCGTCACCGTCATCGACGCGCTACTGCCCGAGCAGGGCGGCAACTACTTCAACCTGGAGGGCACGGCGAGCCGGATCGACATCAGGGAAGGCGACATCGGCGAGCTGGTCGGGGTGGAGGGGCTGCTCGAGGGCAAGGACTTCGTCTTCAACCTGGCCGCGATGACCAGCCACGTCGGCAGCGTGGAGAACCCGCTGATGGACCTGGGCATGAACTGCCGCAGCCACCTGCAGTTCCTGGAGGTGCTCAGGGAGGTCAACCGGGACTGCGTGATGCTCTACACCGGCTCGCGGTCGCAGTACGGCATGGCGGAGTACCTGCCGGCGGACGAGGAGCACCCCTTCGACCCTGTTGACATCAACGGTGTGCACATGACCACGGTGGAGATGTACCACAAGCTCTACTCCGAGATATACGGGATGCCGTGCGTGCGTCTGCGTATAACCAACGTCTACGGCCCGCGCCACCTGATGAGCCATTCCAAGCAGGGGTTCATCCACTGGTTCATCAGGGTCGCGCTCTCGGGAGGCGAGATAAAGGTCTTCGGCGACGGGACCCAGCAGAGGGACTTCATCTACGTCGGGGACTGCGTGGAGGCGATACTGCAGACGGCGGCGGAGGAGATGTGCCACGGGAAGGTCCTCAACGTGGGCAGCGGCGTCCCGGTGAGCGTGCTGGACTGCGCGAGGGCCATCGCCGAGAAGACCGGGGCCTCTTACAGGCTGGTGCCCTTCCCGGACCAGTACCTCAACGTGGAGACAGGCGACCTGTACCTGGATGTCTCCAGGATCAAGGAGCTTACCGGCTGGGAGCCCGCCGTGGGCTTCTGCGAGGGTCTCGACATGACCATCGAATTCTACCGGAGGCACTGGGACAAGTACTGGCAGCGGCAGGACCCCGCGGCGTGACTAGAACCGGGGTCAGGCGGCATTCAAGTCAGCCAGGTCGATCCGGCAGATGATCCCCTTTATCGATCTCACAGCACAGTTTCACGAGTGCGAGCGGGAGCTGCTGGATGCGGCATCGCGCGTACTGAACAGCGGCACTTACATCCTGGGCGGTGAGGTGGAAGCCTTCGAGCGCGACTTCGCGGGCTGGCTGGGCTCCGCCCACGGCATCGGCGTCGCGTCCGGCACGGACGCCATCGCCCTGGCACTGACCGCGCTGGGCATCGGCCACGGTGACGACGTTGTCACATCGGCCTTCACCGCCGTCCCCACGGTGGTGGGCATCGCGCAATCGGGAGCCCGCCCGGTGTTCGCAGACATCGCCGAAGGCGGTTACGGCCTGGATGCCTGTGAGGTAGAACGGGTGGCGACCCCGGACACCAGGGCGATAGTCCCCGTCCACCTCTACGGCGAGTGCATGGACCTCTCCGCGCTGTTGGATGCAGCGCACAGGCTGGGTGCGGTAGTGATTGAGGACGCCTGCCAGGCGCACGGGGCGAGGCTCGGGGGGAAGGCCGCCGGCACGTCCGGGGCCGCGGGCGCGTTCAGCTTCTACCCGACCAAGAACCTGGGAGCATTTGGAGACGCGGGGCTCATCGCGACGGACGACGGCGCGGTGGCGGGCAGGCTCAGGAAGGTTCGGGACTACGGTCGCTCCTGCCGGGATCTCTTCGAGGAGCCGGGGAGGAACAGCCGCCTGGACGAGCTGCAGGCCTCGATGCTCAGGGTGAAGCTCGAGCGGCTGGACGCCTGGAACGAGCGGCGCCGCTCGCTGGCCGCGCTCTACGCGGCGGAGCTGGAGGGCCTCCCGCTGGAGGTGCCCCGGGAGGCCGAGTCCGGCTCGCACGTGTACCACCTGTACGTGGTGGCCACGGATGAGCGCGACGACCTGCAACGCCACCTCGAAGAGAGGGGCATCGCTGCCCTGGTGCACTACCCGGTGTGCCCGCACCTGCAGGACGCGTTCGCGAACCTCGGCTACGGCCCCGGGGACTTCCCGAGGGCGGAGGCCGCGGCCGCACACGTGCTCTCGCTACCGCTGCACCCTGCCTTGAGCGATACCGACGCGATGACCGTCGCCCGCGAGGTCCGCGCCTTCTTCGGCTGAAGGTCAATGTGCAAGAAACGCTCAGACGATTTGTTGCGCTCAATGAGTCCGATCGACCTGTGGCTGTAGTGCAAGAAATGGTCTGAGGGTTTGTTGCACTGCGTGTGAGTGACCCGACCGGAGGCCACATGAACATAGACGAATACCGCATAATGCGTGACATAGAGGACGACTTCTGGTGGTACGTGGGCTTCCGCCGGATATTCGCCGCGTTCATAGAAAGGTACTGCGCCGAGCAGGTCGCGGGCAGGGTCCTGGACGCCGGATGCGGCACGGGCGCCTTCCTGGAGTTCCTGGCCGACCGCTACAGGCCCGAGGTCCTCGTGGGCGCCGACTTCAGCCCGGAGGCACTGTCGTTCTGCGGCGAGCGGGGCTTCAACGGCCTCGTCCAATGCTCGGTGGTGGAGCTTCCCTTCGACGACGACTCCTTCGACCTGGTGACCTCCTTCGACGTGCTCTGCCACAAGTCGATCCGCGACGACGTGGTACCGATGAGAGAGTTCGCCAGAGTCCTGCGCCCGGGTGGGCGCCTGCTTTTGAACCTGCCGGCCTTCATGTTCCTCTACTCGGAGCACGACCGCGCCGTTCACACGGCCAGGCGCTACACCCGCAAGGAACTCGAGTGCAAGCTGCTCAGCGCCGGTCTGGAGCCGCTGGTAGTCACCTACACCAACCTCTTCCTGTTCCCGCCGACGGCGGCCGTCAAGGTCGTCCGCAACCTGCTGGGGTCATCGGGCGACCACCGCTCGGACCTGGTCCCCGTGCCGGCCGCGCTCAACCGGGCGCTGGCCTGGCTGCTGGGGCTGGAGTCGCACCTGGTGGGGCGGGTCACACTGCCCTTCGGAACCTCTGCCACCGCGCTGGCACGCAGGATCTAGAGTCCAGCCTCCCTCAGCAGGCGTTCCCGCTCAGTAATCCCCTTGTAGTGCGTGTCGCTATCGATGATGGTGGTGATGCAGTCGACGGGGCAGGTGTTGATGCACCGCCAGCAGGCGATGCAGCCGCGGCCGAAGGCCGGATAGGGATCCAGCGCTATCGCACCGGCGGGGCAGTTCTTCACGCAGACGCCGCACCGGGTGCAGGCGCTTTCGTCCACCCTCTTCCTGCCCATCTTCAGGCGGGGCCACCTTCCCGGTGCCCTGGTGAGCCTGGACAGGAGGAAAAGGCCGGTGGGGAGCACCCGGTAGGCCGGCAGGGATACCGCCCGGCCGTCCTCGAGCGCACACGCGTGCTCGAGCATACTGTCGGTGAACTCGGCAAGCTCGCGCACCGACTCCGGCGTCGGGGTCTCGGCATCGTGCGGAGCGGACCACCTGCGGGTGCCGCCCCAGGAATCGGGGCAGATGAGGTTGTGGTCCCCGAGCACGGTGAGGCCCCTGTCCTCGAGCATCCGCGCGAACAGGGGCGTGGCCTGACCCGTAGCGCCCGCGCTGCTGGTGACGATGAAGGCGCGCCTTCCCTCCAGAGCGGGTATAGAGCGGACGAACCTCTCGACGTTCCTGGCCGGAGCCCACTCGTAGACCGGAGCGGCGAAGCAGTAGAGGTCGAAATCCTCGAGGCGGACATCCCCGGCTTTCTCGTATGTAGTCATGGTGACGTCGTGCCCGGCCCTCTCGATGGCGAGCCCGGCGACTTCGCAGGCGAACTTCGTATTCCCGGTACCGGAGTAGTACAGGATGAGGACTTTCAAGATCCCGGCCGCCTCCCCGATCCGTTGGAACCCTTGCGCTGAAGAGCTTATACGTTTTTACGGGGCCATCTCAATCGATCTCCTACAGTGTGTCAGCGGCAGAGAGAACCGAGAAAAGACCGAAAGATGGGGTGTAAGCCTTGCGGAAGGAGCGTATGATTGCAGTGTCGGGAGGGCAAACGGGGAAATGCCGATCATGATATCGGTAGAGGTGGCGCCAAGTCAGCCGGTCATCGTGGAGAGACCTCTCAATTTCATTTTCGGCGGCCGGGCACCGGGGGGGGCAAGACGTCGCGGGTTTCGTCCCATGACGTTCTCATGCCAGAGGGCTACACGGCCTCCGGGCAGAACTCGCCCGGTGGTGATATCCGTCTAAAAGAGAAAGCCCGCGGGGAAAGGTGGTACGCAGATGCGGTCTTCGATATCTATCGCCCTGGTGGTCGTGGCCATCGTTCTAGCCGTCCTCCTGTTCGTGGGAGGATTGACGCGAATAATCATGGTAGCCACGGAGGCTTCGTGGCGGGGAGCCTCGGTCCTCGACTTCCTGTCGGCGCTCGCCCAGGCTGCGTTCTGGGTGGTCGCGGCGCTCTTTCTATTCTCGAAGGTGGGCTCGAGAGGTAGCACGGGAGGCTCGTTGTCGGCGGTTTCCACGCTGCTCGTCGTCTCGGGCGCGATATTCGCTGTGACTCTGCTGGGGACCGGCGCGATGGCCCTGATCACCGGCTTCACCACGAATCCGACAATCGGCCTCTTCAAGGTCCAGGCGACCGTGAACGCCGTCTCCGGCTGGGCCGCCGCCGCGTACTGGGTGCTTCTCGCCTTCACCCTGGTCATGCTGCTCGAGGGGAAGGCTCGGTCGGGTTCAGGAGAAGTCCCGGTGGTTTCCAGCAGCAGCCATCCACCTCTGACGGGACCGCCAGCATAGCGCCGCGGTGGGGCGGGTCCTTCGCCTCACAAACGGTCGTTCCATACCCTCACCTGGTCGCGTTGTCACCGCATGAGACCTGCGCCTGGATATCGAGCATCATCCCCGTTAAGATACTCGACGGAGGGGTGTCCGAGTGGCCTAAGGAGGCGGTCTCGAAAACCGTTGTGGGCGGCAACGTCCACCGTGGGTTCAAATCCCACCC
>JAHJCO010000041.1 GCA_018831265.1 Actinomycetota bacterium | reverse complement strand
GCGGTCCTCCATGCGGTTGGTGTCCTCCAGGGAAGAGCCGTTGAGAGCTGCGTTGAAGGCGTCCTTGGTCATGCGCAGCCCGAACTTGTTCTTGGAGCACATGACGGCGGCCATGGCTTTGGCCGCCGGGAGCAGCTCCTCCCGGGTGTGCAAGTGGTTGACGAGCCCTATGCGCCAGGCTTCCGGGGCGGGCACCCTCTCCCCGGTCAGGCACATCTCGGCCGCCTTCCCCCATCCCACGATCTTGGGCAGGAAAAACGATGATGAGAGGTCGGCCCCGCCGGTGCCGATGTTGATGTACTGGGCGCAGAAGAAGGCGTCCTCGCTGGCCAGGCGGACGTCGGCTGCCAGGGCGAAGGAGAGCCCGGCACCCATCGCCGGGCCGTGCACGGCGGCGATTATCGGCTGGGGGCAGGAGCGCATCAGGCGCATCAGGACCGAGAAGTGTATCTGGCCGTTAAAGGTGCTCTCGGCGGTCGCCCTGCCGTCCGCGGGCACGAACTCGGTGGCCACGGCCTTCATGTCGAGCCCGCTGCAGAAGCCTTTCTCCCCGCCGCCGGTCACTATGACGACCCGCGTATCGAAGTCCCGCTGGCGCGCCTGCCAGAAGTCATAGAGCTCCTCGATCATCCGCAGGTTGAGCGCGTTGACCACCTTTGGGCGGTTGTAGGTGAGAATGCCGACCTCGCCCTCGGTCTTGTAGAGCAGCGTTTCGTATGCCATGCCGGGCCCCCCTTGTCTCGTGCCTGACCCGAATAATATACGAAACGTATTCCGATAACGAGAAGTAAGAGCCTTACACCGTTGAAGCTTTCACTCCTTTTTCAGGAGGAGCCCCCGAAGGATCATGTTTTCGAAGAGCTTCGTGTTATCCCGGCTGCTCATGGTCGATGGAAATGCATCCGGATATCTCTCGTTGGCCAGGTTGTTAATCGCCTGGGACATCAGCCCGGATACCAGCATCAGTGGAGCAAACTCCGTGTCGATCTTCCTGAACTCTCCTGCCTCCCGCCCACCATCCAGCACTTTCCTAATTGCTTCCAGGCGGGCAGCAAAGAAACCTACTATCGGGTTCGCTTCCCCTTCTATCAGGCGGAGGATACCCCTCAACAGGAGGAGCGTCCCTAGCGGGTTCTCCTCGCCGAAGTCGCAGTACACGGAGTAGATCCTCTTCAACCGCGCAGCGTACGACCCCTCATTGTTCACCTCGGCCGCGAATACCGGGCCGAGGTCTTTGAGGTTATCCATCAGCACTTCGTTGAGGATGGCTTCCTTGTCTTTGAAGTAGTATGTGATGAGGCCGAGTCCTGCACCTGAGTCGGCCGAGATGTCACGGATGGTCGTCTCGGTATGCCCTTTCTCCGCAAAGAGCCTGGTCGCTGAATTTATGATGTCCGCTCTCTTGGTTCCGTTTCTTGCCACCGGCCTGCCGGCTCCCTTCTTCGTGGCTTTCAATAGTAATTTGTACAGGATTACCGCTTATCCTGCAAGGCCGGGCATTTGACTGCTGAATCGGCATAATTGCCTTTCATATGCACATTATTATACAAGAATTGCAGGAAAGAAAGAAATCGAACAGATACTCGAGTATTGACCTGGCACTACAAATATAGTACAAATGTACTAGATGGAATAGCTGGAGGTGGGCGAAATGGTATCGAGGTATGCAGGAGCGGGTATGACAGCAGGTGCACGAAGGGGGACGGTGAGGCTGATTCTGACAGGGGCGGCCGTCGTCTTGTGCGCCCTTCTCCTGGTGACGTTTCTCGCGACCGCGTCCCTTGCCGGTACCCGATGGACGCAGAACGGCGTAGCCGTGGCGACGGGCAACGGCGATCAGGACGTCATAGCCGTGGTAACGGACGGGGCCGGGGGAGCGATCGTAGTCTGGCAAGATGACGAGGGTGGCATATACGCGCGGCGGGTCACTTCGGCAGGAACTCTCGCCTGGTACTCGGAGGTCTCGGGGGCCTGGCAGAGCGACCTCGACGTGAGTGCGGATCCAGACGGCCTCGGGGGAGTCGTCCTCGGCTGGTGCGATGACCGGGACGGCGGCGGCGGCGACACCTACGCGCAGCGGATCGACTCGACCGGCCTTCGCCTATGGGGCGAAAACGGAGTGACGGTCTGCGACGACTCCTTCCCGCAGCGTAATGCGGCGGTCCTCGGAGTAGGAGGACAGGCCATACTCGCATGGACCGACATGCGCTCGGGCATGAACGATATCTACGCTGGCAAGGTGCTGGCGGACGGCACACCGACCTGGACCGCGGACGGAGTGGCGCTGTGCGAGGCCTCCGCGAACCAGGATGAACCCGTGATCACTACCGACGGCGCGGGGGGGGCGATCGTCGCCTGGGAGGACGAGAGAAACTACGATTACGACATCTACGCACAGAGAGTCGATTCCGGCGGGACACCCAGGTGGATGAATGACGGCACGGACATCACTATCGCGGAGTACGACCAGACGTCCCCCAGGATAATAACCGATGGCGCCGGCGGGGCGATAATCAGCTGGCAATCGTGGCACCCCGTTACCCACATGGACATCTATGCGCGGAAGGTGAACCAGTTCGGCGTCCCCCAGTGGCTGCCCGGCGGGATCCCTCTCTGCACCGAGAGCCACTATCAGGAGTGCCCGGAGATCGCCACCGACGACGCGGGAGGGGCGATAGTGACGTGGGAGGACTCCAGGGCTTCCTACCGGGACATCTACGCGGCGAGGATAAGCACGGCCGGCGCTCCCCTCTGGACGGCGGACGGGGTCGGCGTCTGCACATATCCGAACTCCCCCGAGTGCGAACCCCGGATAGTCGCCGATGGTTCCGGGGGCGCGGTGATCGCGTGGACGGATTACCGCGTGTTCTACGGGCCGGAAGATGACGAGATGGACATCTTCGCGCAGAGGGTTGACTCCGGCGGAAACGCGCAGTGGACCCCGCAGGGAGCCGCGGTCTGCATTCACGAGAAGAACCAGTACAGGCCGATGCTGGTCGCCGACGGCACCGGAGAGGCGATAGTCGCCTGGGATGATCACCGTGCCGAGCTCTACGACACTGACGTCTACGCGCAGAGAGCGATGGACGATCCGCCTCCGACGGTGACCTCGATAACCCCCTCATCGGGTCATAACACCGGCACTATCGCTATAACGGACCTCGCCGGTCAGGACTTCAGGCTCGACCCCGTCGTCAAGCTCCAGATGCCGGAGCAGAGCGACATCAACGCCACCGACGTCAGGGCTGTCTCTTCCACGAAGATAACGTGCAACTTCGATCTGTCGGGGGCTGTTGCCGGGTCCTGGGACGTATACGTGGAGAACGACGACGGGCAGAACCATACCCTTCCCGGCGCTTTCGAGGTGCTGGAGTACCCCCCGCCGAACGCTACGGGCATCGCTCCCGACACAGGCGAGCGGGGACAGGTGCTGAACGACGTCTCGATAACCGGCTCTGACTTCCGCGACGTCGCGACCACGGTGGAGCTCAGGCGCGGCGCGGACACCATAACCGGGACCGACGTGCAATTCGTTTCGGCGGCCCAGATAACAGCGGACCTCTCCATCCCGGCCGGGGCCGGTGTGGGAAGCGACTGGGACCTCTATGTCGAGCACGAGGACGACGGCAGGAACGATACTCTCCTCGACTGCTTCACGGTTACATATCCCCCGCCGAACGCTACGGGCATCGCTCCCGACACGGGCCAGCGGGGACAGGTGCTGAACGACGTCTCGATAACCGGCTCTGACTTCCGCGACGTCGCGACCACGGTGGAGCTCAGGCGCGGCGCGGACACCATAACCGGGACCGACGTGCAATTCGTTTCAGCGGCCCAGATAACAGCGGACTTCTCCATCCCGGCCGGGGCCAGTGTGGGAAGCGACTGGGACCTCTATGTCGAGCACGAGGACGACGGCAGGAACGACACTCTGGACAACGCCTTCACGGTTCAGTACCCGGCCCCTACGGTTACCTCTGTGGCGCCCGATTCCGCCCCCAACAACGGGGTCGTCCAGATAACGGACCTGAAGGGCACCGGTTTCAGGAACGGCGCCTCGGCCTACCTGACGGGTCCCATGGGAAGCGGGACCGCGGGGGCGGGCACCATCACCGCGGGCCACGTGTCCGTGGTGACCTCGACGAAGCTAACCTGCTCGTTCGACCTCGAGGGGGCGGCCACGGGGTCCTACGACCTGAAGGTGCGCAACTCGGATGGCAAGAGTGCTACGCTGACGGACGCATTCACGGTCACCTCCTCCGAGCCCGGCTCGAATGCCTGGTACCTGCCGGAGGGCTCCACCAGGTGGGGTTTCACCACCTATGTCGCCATCTCCAATCCCAACCCGGACCCCGTGGACGTCGAGGTGACCTACATGACCGAGGCCGGGCCGGTCCAGGGTCCGCCGGTCCACATCGAGGGCCTGAGCCGGACCACCCTGTACCCCGAGACCACGGTGGGCTCGTGTGACTTCTCCACGAGAATCACGTCGGACGCCCCGGTTGTGGCCGACCGCACCATGATGTGGACGGGGCCGGGCGCCCCGGGCCCCGAGTACCACGCCTCTGTCGGGGTGACCTCGCCGGCGAAGACCTGGTACATGCCCGAGGGTTCGAGCAGGTGGGGCTTCGAGACCTGGCTGCTCATCCAGAATCCCAACGAGTCGACCGTCACCTGCACGGTGACCTACATGATACAGGGGGAGGGCCCGGCCGTCCGCTACCACGCCGTCGATGCGAACTCCCGCGCCTCCTTCAGCATGGAGAACGATATCGGCCAGAAGGACGCCTCCATCAAGGTGGAGTGCGAGAAACCGGTAATACCCGAGCGTGCGATGTACCGCAACAACCGGCGCGAGGGACACGACTCCATCGGTACCACCGGACCTTCCCCCACCTTCTATCTCGCCGAGGGGACTACCGGCTGGGGATTCACCACCTACGTGCTGGTCCAGAACCCCCAGAACACCGCGGCCGACGTGACGCTCACCTACATGACGGGCTCGGGGCCGGTGTCGATGCCCTCGTTCTCCATGCCGCCCCAGTCGCGCCACACGGTGAGGGTGAACGACCAGCTGCCGGGCACGGACCTGTCCACCAGGGTCGAGGCGAACGTGCCTATCATCGCGGAGCGCGCCATGTACTGGGACAACGGGACCGGGGAGGCCTGCCACGACTCCGTGGGGACGGCGGGCCCCTCGAAGGCCTTCTGCTTCGGAGACGGTGCGAGCACCCTCGACGCCGAGACCTGGACCTGCGTGCAGAACCTCTCAGACGACGAGGTGGAGATCAGGATCAGCTACCTGGGCGGTTTCGTGGAACCCGGGCCGGTCACGTTCACCGACACCATGCCGGCGAACTCGCGCAAGACCTACAACATGGCCGACAAGCTGAATCCCGAGGGGATGTACACCGCCGGGGTCAAGGTCGAGTGCCTGACCCCCGGTGCCGAGATAATGGCCGAGCGGGCCATGTACTTCAACGGGCGCGGCGCGGGAACTGTCACCATCGGAGGCTATGCCGAGTAATCAATCCGCCTTTTGCTTTCCGAGGGGACGGTGAGGTTTGATCCCTACCGTCCCCTTTTGATGCGCCCCGTTCCCGGCGGAGGCCGCGTGCCGGAGAGGATTCCTGCAATCGATGAAGAAGCCGGGTCAATGCCGCACGAGAAGCGGGTCGTCGAACGGTGGCTTCCTGTCGCCGGAAGGGAGGAGCAGCATGGGAGCGGAGCTTATTCACTTCGAGATACCGGGGGACGACGTGGGCGTCCTCGCCGAATTCTACACGAAGGTGCTCGGCTGGGAGGTAGGCGAGCCGGTCGAGTAGTTCGCGGGCTACCGGATCATCAAGACCGGCGACCGCGAGGGGGCCATCGGCGGCGGGATGTATAAGAAGATGATGCCCGAGCAGGGGCCCCTGAACTACTACGGCGTGGACGACCTCGAGCCGTTCGTGCAGAAGGTCAAGGACGGCGGCGGCCAGGTGGTCATGGAGAAGATGGTCGTGCCCGGGATGGGCTGGTTCTCGGTGTGCCTGGACCCGGCCGGGAACCCCTTCGGCCTCTGGAAGGAAGACCCGAACGCGGCCTGAAACCCGCGGGTTCGGGACCACATAGTCAACCCCCTGCCGCAACTACTGCGGCCCTACGCGCGAGCGTCACCTCGAGGCGGTCGAATATGCCCTTGGCGAAGATGGGGATCATGAACACCCAGTAGATCATCAGCCAGGCGGGCATCCCCAGGAACACGGGATCGTAGTAGACGTACAGCCCGAGCGCTATCAGCACCGCCTCGTACGTCAGGCCCAGCACCACGCAGACCGCGATGAGGAGCCACTCGCTCTTCCGGGGCGGTATCACAATCAATCGAAGCAGGACCACCGCCGCGAAGATTATGGTGGGCAGGGGCTCCTGCTTCACGAAGAAGTAGATCATCACCCTCAGTATCACGAACACGGACACGTCGACGACGAGCCTGAGGTCCGGCCTCCAGGGATTCCCCCGCACGGGCTTCGACTGGAATACCGGAAGCTGGAAGAGCTGCCTGAACGCGACGAAGATCTGGCCCCAGAAGACGAGCATCCAGAACGGTATCGGCACGGGAAGCAGCGTGGGCGGTGTGTAACGGTAGACGTCCCGGGCCATGGATGCCAGGTCGTTCCCTCCCCCCAGCACGAACCCGATCAGGAAGAAGACCCAGTCGTACCTCCGCCTGATAAGCAGGAACCGCGTGATGAGGTTGAGGCCGATCAGCACCGACATCAGCGGGGTGTTCTGCCCGAAGAAGCCGATGAATATCGCGGCGGTCGCCAGGAAGGTGAACTCCAGGAGGACCTGTCTCAGGTCGGTGCTCTCGGGCACCGTCCCCCGCTCGGCGTCCTTCTCGGAGCCGTCCTCAGACGGCACCGATGAACTCCATGATCTCTCGCAGCGCGCCGCTGGAGAGCGGGTGCTCGATTCCGGCGGCGAGCGCGTCACTGACATAGTTCTGCATCCACTGGCAGTCCGCCCCGCACTGTCCGGGCCCGTGTCCGTGGATATCCTTCACGCTTATCATCCGCTCAGCGTCCCGGTACAGTGAGTCGAAGGAGTCGTACTCGAGCACGTTCAGCTTCACGGGTTCTATCTTCGAGGCCGCCTTGCAGGGCCAGTACGTGTGCCCGTCTCCGTCCACGTGCGGTATCAGGGAGGGGAAGCACCTTATCGGTCTTCCGGTGAGCAGCCCCTCGATCAGTCTCCTGGAACCGAGCACCTTGTAGCCGGCCTTCTTGCGCTCGATTATCTTTTCGCAGAGCTCGGCGTAGGCGGGATCGTGCTTGAGCGCCTCGTCGATTCCCGGTCCGCGGTTCATAGGCACCGGCGAGTACCAGATGCCGCGCTCGTTGGCCCAGTCCAGTATTGAGTCTGCCTCCCCTACGGTCTGTGGGGTTATCACCGTGTTGACCATGAGCTTGAAGCGGACGTCATCCTGAAGAGACCTCAACGCCAGGATGTTGACCATCACCTGCTCGCAGAGATCTCGCTTGACCGCCCAGACCTCCGCGAGCCTGTCGAGGTCAAGCGCGTCGAGGCTCACGATGATGATGTCCAGGTTCTTCAGCAGCCGGGAGTAACGGGGATCGGGCAGTATCCGGTGGAAGCGGCTGCCGTTGGTGTTGATCATTATGGGGAAGTAGCCGACACGCGCGGCGTGCTCCGCGTACTCGGGCAGGCTCTGGTGGAGGGTCGGCTCGCCCCCACAGAAGTAGACACCACTCACGTTTCTTCCCGCTACCTCGAGCAACCTCTTTCCCCTCTCCAGGTCGAGCGGCTGCACCTCGGGAAGGTCGTAGTAGCCCCTGAAGGCGTGGTTGTCGCAGTACGTACAGCGGAAGTTGCAGCGGTTGTGCATGGTCCAGATGAAGTAGGGGGGCAGCAGGAAGTGCTCGCCCCGCTTCAGGCGGTGATGGTTGACCCACGCGGACCTCGCGAAGGTCGCGAGGCCCTTCGCCACACGCCATGCCTGCGCCGCGTGCTCGGGAAGCGTGGACCGCAGGTCGGCGGACTCACGTACCTGCCTGACCAGCAGCGAAGCGCGCTCTTCCAGGGCATCCCAGTCCGGGTGACCTTCCTTCCTCCTGTAGAATCCCGAACCGGTTTTCGGCATCATCGCCTCGCGTCGAGGAATCCTCTAGCGGCCGGGTATCCGGCCGGTCCGCCCTCTCGCAGGCAATATTACCACGAGCCGATACGTGGTCCGGCTCCACGACAACCAACCCGGCCGGGAGGTTTCTTCTAAATATTATTGACATATAATTATACTGGAGTATAGTATTTAGTATAACGAGTTCGTGTACAGTTCTTCCGCAGAAAGGGGAGCGCAATGTGGTCAAGCAGTAGAAAGAAAGGGTTCGTGAGCCTCCTGGCGGTGCTGCTCGCGGCGGTCTTCGCCCTGGCATACCCGTTGGGCGGGCTTTCCGCCGTGGCCGAGGGTGTCGGGAACGGCCAGTTCTACCAGCCCTACCCGCCCGCCTCGGACGGGAGCTGGCCGGTCATCAGGCACGACCCCTACAACTCGGACTTCAGCCAGAACCACATGGACCCGCAGCTCAACTACGCCACGAGCATGGACCCCGCCTGGGAGGCCATCGACGCGGCCGATTATCCCCCGATCAAGGGTGAGACGCCGGCGCAGGATAGCGGCGGTCTCAACGATGTAACCCACTTCGCGGGATCGGTCCTGGACCAGACCGTCACCTGGCGGAGGCTCGACTCGGACGACCAGGAGGTGCTGACGGGAAACGGGCTGCTGGTCACCACCGTGAGCAAGGGCTACCCGGACGGCGTGGCCGAGGGCACCACCGGCTACTGCCCTCACGTGATAGCCTACGGGACGGACGGCACGCTGGTCTGGACCTCGGACGAGTGGGCGAACGACGACCAGAACTGGGTCGACCAGCCGGGCGACGGGTTCGACGATTTCAACCCGACCGTCACCCCCCTGTCCCAGAAAGTCCCGAGCTCCAGCCTGGTGAGCAGCTCGGTGGTGCTGGACAATCAGCACCGTGTTTTCGTGGCCGACGAGAAGTACATGTGGGCCGCTGATGCCGCGACCGGCAAGCTCATCTGGAAGTGGCGGATGCCCTCGGACGACCCCTACGATCCCGTGTCCGGAGAGGGCACCGGCCTATCCTCCCCGTTCGTGACCGCCGTCTTCATGGCGAGCGGTGAGGTCGGCGGGGTCCACCTGTCCGGCCGGGTGACGGTCTTCCCGAAGATCGAGTCCAGCGTCCACGGCGTCGTGGAGGGCCAGTACGGGGACACCTACCTGCCCGAGGCGTACAAGACCCTTCCAGAGATCTACCCCGAGCCGGAGCCCGGCGGGGAGGAGCCCCCGGTGGATATGACCGAGGTCCTCTGGTACCCGGGGAAGGTCAACAACATCCCGGTGGACAACGACGACAATCCGGAGCGGTGGATGATGGATCCCGAGCTTGTCGAAAAGGCCCTCACCGGGTTCGCCGGGAGCGGCGCGCCGGCCGCGAATACGGCGGCCGCATGCCCGGATCCGTCCAACGGGCCTCTCAATCCCGTGGTGACCACGCGCATCTTCGCCCCGATAATAATCGACTCGTTCACAGGGGAGGACGCCGACACCAAGCTGATGCGTGTCGACTACAGGGTCGGCGGCCCGGCGGGACCTACCCTCTACGAGCCCTGGGGCTCGAGCGATGAGGACCCGCAGGGCTTCATGCCCGGCGCGAACGGCAGCGCCAGCAGCCCCGACGTGTCAGAGTCGGGCAAGGGAGTATTTCTGGTGGACCAGAATGGGGAGGACAGCCTCCTCTACGGGTTCAGCGCCGATACGGGGGACCTGCTCTGGGACCCGGTCACAGTTGGGACCATGTTCGGCTCGACCATGACCACCTGGGACGGGGACAACCTGCCCGTGGCACCGAACGGCATCGACATGGACGACCTCGTCTACGTACAGGCCGAGGGCAAGCTCATCGAGGTCAGGCAGTACAACGGCCAGGGCGGTGACCTGGAGCACCCGGCCGTCGATTTCAACATGACGGCGGGAAACACCGACCCCCGCATCGACGACCTGTACCGCATCGATACGAACGGGGACGGCCTGGAGGACACCGTGATGTCCTGGGTCAACATGAGGCTTCCCAGGGCGATGATCTCGGGTGTGCCCGTCGGCACGATCCCGACCAACGTCGCCCCGGGGTCCAGGGACATAGAGCTGACCTTCCCGCTGGCAGTCGGTTACCAGATATTCGATTCCTGGCTCATCCCGCAGCTCCAGAGGCGCGAGACGCTCTGGCCGGTGAAGGTCATGCTGGTGGTTGCGCGGAGGCACCAGGCCCCGGACGGCACCGTCACCTGGGACTTCAAGAGGCTCGCGGACCTCAAGGACACCTGCGAGACCTCCTCCTTCCCCGACGCTTCCGGGAACGTGTGGGTCTCCCACATCGGGACCCAGAGCTCGTTCGCGAACGGCATGAAGGACAAGTACCCCGATATCCTGGAGACGCTCGGCTGGAGCGAGCTGGTCGAGAACGAGGACCTCTGGCCGGTCGAGCCATCGGGTGGCATCAGCAAGATCGATGTCATCGGCACTGCACCGTCGCTGACCGCGATCGACCCGCCCTCGGGGAAGAAAGGCTACCCGGTGAAGGTCACGGTGACTGGCACCGAGTTCGCCGCCAACGCGACCGTCGAGCTCAGGAAGGGCACGACCGTGCTGCAGCCCGTCAATATCAAGGCTACCTCCCGTGGTGAGATCGTTTGTAAGTTCAACCTTCTGGGAGCACCGCTCGGCAAATACAGCGTAAAGGTGACCAACCCGGACGGCCGCAGCGCGACCCTCACCGACGCCTTCACCGTCCGACTCTGAAGGCGGTGAATCGCGGCGGTCGCCGACCTGACCACGCAAGACGAGAAGCGAAGAGGGTCCCCCACGGGGGACCCTCTCCCGCTGAATGAAAGAATACCTCAGACCAAAACTTTCACGTGAAAGAAAACCTCAGACCAAAACTTTCATCCGTCGTCTGACTGACATAACGAAACGAAGATGCTGCGCTCGATCTAAAACCCAGTGAAGTAGTCCCTGAGGGGATATCTGCGCAGTATTCTGCTCACAGTCGCCTCGCTCACGCCGGCAACCAGGGAGATATCGGCGATCCGGTTATGGTGAACGAAATAGGCTCTCCATATCCTTTCCTCGCAAGGGCCACCGCCGGAATCGGCATCAAGCAATTGACTGAGGGTCAGCTTCTTTTCTTCGGCTATCTGCCGGGACTCTTCCAGACATTCAGTGACGTACCTGGCATACTGGCTGGCAGCCTCGTCACGGCTCGAGCCGAATTCACTGAAGACTCTGGCAGGAGATAGAAACGGATGGTCTTCTTCCCTGCCGACCATGAATGAATAGCTACTCCAGGGCCACTTATCAGGGCTTTCTACGAATCCGTCCCGTACCGGGTTCAATACGATGTACTTCGTCAGCCATACGAAGTGGCTCTCTCTCACCACCAATGGTGAGCGATAGCGGCCTTGTAGTACGTGACCGACTTTCTCATGGACGCGGTTGAACCATGTGCCGTAGGAACCGTTTAGCTTCTGCATTCCGGCCGCGAGGTTCGGTTCCGGTGTTTCGAGGAGCAGGTGGTAGTGATGCCCCATCAGGCAATACGCCATGACCAGCCATCGGTATTCGTTGGTGACCTCCTCAAGGATCTTCAGGAATCGGAGACGATCACGTTCACCGAGGAAGATGTTCTGCTTTCCATTCCCCCTGGAGATTACGTGATATATCGCGCCTTCGTACTGCTGCCGTTCCGGGTAGGGCATGAGAAAGATTGTATTAGCATTTCAAGCAAATAGCAAGCCAAGCATTCATCCAACTGGCGAGTCCCAGGTGAAATCGTCTGCTCGTGAAAGAAATGGTCTGAGGTAATCTTTCAGAAGTAGTATTTAAGTGAAAGAAGTGGTCTGAGGTTTTCTTTCACTTAGAGTTTGCCGGCGATGGACTGGACGAAGAGGCTGGTGAAGGCGACCATTGCCCAGAGCATCGCGCCCATCGCCAGCGGCCTCCAGCCCGCCCGTACGAACCTGTGGATGTCCACGCTCAGGCCGATGGCTGACAGCGCCACGATGATCAGGAACTTGCCGGTCTGCGTGAGAGCGCCGGTCACCGATGCGGGCAACACGCCCAGTGAAGCAATCGCCGACGCGGCCAGGAACCACACTATGAACCAGGGCATCACGCTCCGCCAGCTTATGCCGGCGTCATGTGCCCTGAGCCGCCAGGAGCGCCACGCGGCTATTCCGGCGACCATCGGGATAATCATCATGGTCCTGGCCAGCTTCACAACCGTTGCCGTGGTTCCGGCTACGGGGCCGTAGGAGAACGCCGCCGCCACCACCGAGGATGTGTCGTTGATGGCCGTCCCCGCCCACAGGCCGAAGGCGACCTGCGACATGCCGAGCGCCCGGCCGGCCGCGGGGAATATAAGCACGGCCAGTATGTTGAACAGGAAGACGGCCGAGATGGAGTAGGCGACGTCCACGTCGTCGGCCTGGATGACCGGGGCCACCGCGGCTATGGCGCTGGCCCCGCAGATGCCCGTGCCCGCGCCGATGAGCGTGGTCAGGCTCGTCCCCACCCCCATGACCCTCCCCAGCACCACAGCGCCGAGCAGGCAGACCGCCAGCGTGGAGAGCATCACCACGAGTGACTCCGAGCCCGTTCGCCAGACCTTGCCGAGGCTCAGGCCGAAGCCGAGGAGCACGATGGCGAGCTGGAGGAGCTTCTTCCCGGAAAAGCGGATTCCCGGGTCGAACGCAGAGGGGAGCTTCCTGATCGAGACAATCGCGATGCCCAGCAGTATGCCGAACACCGGGCCCCCGACGAGCGGGAAGAGGCGTCCCAGGAAGTAGGCGGCGGTCGCGACGACGAGGCTGAGGGCAATGCCCGGTACGTGCTGCTTCCAGCCGTCCACGGACGGGCTTTCGGCCCCCTCGCTTCCGGTCACGGCCTCCACGGCTTCGGTCGACGCAGGCTCCAGCGCCGTCACCTCACGTCCACGTGGGTGTCCAGTCGCCTGATGGCCTGGTCGATGTAGTCCGGGTCGTCTATCCTCATCCGGGTCGCGCCGCCCTTGCACCTCATCGCGCACAGCCCGCAGCCCTTGCACGTATCCGCCACCACCGCTATTCCATCCACCATGCTCCTCTGCTTGAAGGTACATACCTCCACGCACGTGCCACAGCCGATGCACTTCTCGGGATCGACCTCTACAGTGAGGCCGTCGAGCCTGAGGAACAGGTCCTGATAGTACTGCGAACCGTTCGGCACCGCGTCCCTTATGCAGCAACACGGGCAGCAGTGGCAGACCGTCATGAGCTGGCGGTGGTTCCTCACCCCCAGCCCGATGGCGTCTCCCTTGAACTTGCCCACCATGGTGATGAGGCCCAGCTCGCGCGACTGCCGGTAATGCTCCTTGGCCTCCTCCTTGGTCACGGGCGTGGCCATCTTCCTGCTTATCTGCCTGGCCCCTTCGCCCAGGAAGGTACACCCGAACTCGATGGGATAGTCCTTGCATCCCAGTGCGTAGCGGCAGAAGCAGAAGTTGAGCGTCGCCTGGTAGCTCGCCTCATCGATCAGGCGCTCGACCACCGCCGGTGGGAGCGGGACGTTGTCCGGGGTCTCTATGTCCTCGTAGATCGGGACCTCGTAGAAGTACTGGTCGCGGTCGCTCAGCACCCAGGAGATGATGTCCTTCACCACCGGAACCTTCGTGAGCTTCAGGTTCGTGTACTTGTGCCTCAACAGAGGCAGCCCGACGAAGTCGGTCCAGATCTTCGGCATGCCCATGGCCTTACTCCTTCCGCCGCGCGCCGCGCGGCTACCACACGTTCACGTGCGAGCCGATCCTCGCGATGCACTCCTCGATGTAATCCGGGTCGTCTATCCTCAATCTCGAAGCGCCGGTCGGACAGCGCGTGGCGCACAGCCCGCAACCCCTGCACTCCTCTCCCACCGCCGCGGTTCCGCCGGACACGCTCCTGGAAGCGAAGATGCAGGCGTCCACGCAGGTGCCGCACCCCAGGCAGAGGTCAGAGTCCACCTCCACGGTGAGACCCTCCAGCTTCTCGAACAGGTCACGGTAGTCCCTGGTGGCGTACGGCGTTGCGGTCCTGACGCAGCAGCAGGGGCAGCAGTGGCAGATCGTCATCAGCCGGTTATGGTCCCTGACCCCCAGACCCCTGGCGTCCCCCAGGAACTTGCCGATGATGGTTACCAGGCCCATCTCGGTGGCCCTGCGATAGTGCTCGAGGGCCTCGTCCTTCCCGACATGCCGACCCATGCCCTTGTGTATCTGACGCGCGCCTTCCCCCAGGAAGGTGCACCCGAAACCGGACGGGTACTGCTCACAGTTCCAGGTGGTCCTGCAGAAGCACTGCTTCAGGACGACGTGATAGCTCGCCTCCGCTATCAGCCTCTCGACTATGGCCCCGGGGAGGGGGATGCCCGGGGGCGTTGCGATGTCCTCGTTGATCGGGACGTGGGTGAAGACCATGTTGTCGGCCCCGATGGCGTGGTCTATCACCGGCCTCAAGGCCCTGGCGTTGGTCATCCTGAACCACGAGTCCTTGAACCTGCAGAACGGCCTTGCGTGCAGTGCAGTCAGCCACGGCGGTACGGACACAGCGTCACCCCCCCGGACGGGTACACCAGACCGCGTCTGCAATGAAAGAAATGGTCTGAGGTATTCTTTCATCGGTCATTGGGCCATCTCCCTGGGGGCGGGGATCACCGAGATCCTCTCCTCGAAGATCCTGGCGAGCTCCTCCGGAGGGATGTCGAAGGTCATGTTCTCGAGGTCGATGTCGGCCTCCTCGACGTCCTCCTCCGAGCAGTAGGCGACGTCGTCGGACAGGCCCAGGGGGTCGAACTCCTTCTTCAGCTTTTTAGTCCAGAAGTTGTAGTGGCTCATCATCGGGCTGAGCATGCGCCGCACCATGGGGTTCAGGAGCATGAAGCCGGGCCCCTGGCAGTGCTCCACCGCGGATATCATGGCCTCGGCTATGGCGTTGTTGACGGAGCGGACGTGCTTCTCCTCGCGCGGGTCATAGAGTATGAGCTCCTCGCAGTGGGTCCACATCCCATCCTCCTGCAGGAACATCCAGGCGTTATCGGCCAGGTCGTCGATCATCCCGTCCCTGTCTATCCACTTCTGCTTGATCTCCTGCCCGACCCGGTTGAGAAGGATGGAGGAGTCCCAGGTCTCGTCGTGCCCGAACACCGATGAGAACTGTCCGCCGATCCTGAAGATGAGCGGTGGCAGGGAGTCCTTTACCAGGCCCCAGAATAGCAGGCCGCCCAGAGGAAGCTGTCCCATGTCCAGCACGAACGCCTCGCTGTCCAGCGCGATGGCCCGTAGAGCCTTCTCCTGGTAGGCGAGCTCGCGCGGGCTGTTGGCCGCGATGATGTGAGTCAGGCAGAACTGCATAGACTTCAGCATCTCCACCATGGCCGGGACCCCCGGCAGCTTGCGCTGGAAGCGGGGCAGCGCCCCTCCCAGTATCATGCCCAGCGCGTTGCGGCACTGGATGTAGCCGATCTCCGCCTCTCCTATCTTGTACATGCCCTCGGCGAAGGACCCACGGTCGCGGAAGACGACCATGAAGACCTTCAGGTTCTCCGGGAGGGGTGGCAGGTAGTCGAACATCAATCCTTCGGAGCGGTGGTCTCCGTTCGCGGGCCAGTTGAAGATCTTCACGGCCACGCGGGTGAAGACCCCCAGGCCGCCGAAGGCGCCGCACCAGCCGCGCATCGCCCCGCGCAGTGAGGGGCCGGGCCCGTCACCGCTGAACCAGGTGCCGTGGGACCCCAGCGACCCCATCTGGAGCAGCTCGCCGTCCGGCAGCACCCACTCCACGCCGAGCACGTTCCTGGGACTGTAGCTCATGGATATGCCGTCCCAGCCGTCCCCCACCCCGGAGGTGGCGCTGGCAAGCAGTGACGCGCCGCAGCCCGCTCCTATCATGTGGCAGTTCAAGCCCCGGCTCAGCAGCTCGGCCTGCAGGGAGATGCCGCTGACGTACGGCTCGACCACCGCGTACATGTTCTTCTCATCGATCTCGACGATGCGGTTCATGCGCCGCATGTCCAGGACGATGCCACCCGCCTTCACGGCGTTGAACGTCCCCCATCCCGTGCTATGCGCCTTGTACAGGATGTTGTGCTTGTTGCAGATCCTCACCACGGCCTGGACCTCCTCGGTCGAGCCGGGGAGCACCGCGGCTGCGCACCGGGGGACCCAGAGGTCGGGGCTGCTGTTGAAGGTCGGCTGCCACGCGTACCCGTCGAGCAGGGCGGGCTCCTCGGATATGTTCTCGGGGCCCACAACCTCCTCGAGCTCTTTATAGACCTCGGGCGGCAGCTTCTGAAGTTCCTCCGGCTTCATCGTCTTCACCTTTCTCTCAGCGGGTGCCGGTCGACCGGAGCACGATCTGTGTAATGTCGTAGACGGGGAGGTCCAGCCCGGACTCTCCCGCCGCATCCTTGAAGAGCCGTTCGCACCAGGGGCAGGCCGTCACCATGGCCTCGGCCCCCGTCGAGATGGCTTCCTGCAGGCGTTCCCCGGCCGTCCAGGCGGCGAACTCGGGGTCGCACTCCAGCACGCCGCCCCCCGCCCCGCAGCACCAGGAGTACTCGCGGATGCGCTCCATCTCCTCGAGGCGCACCCCCGGGATGCTCGAAAGCACCCGGCGCGGGGGGTCGTAGATGCCCCCCTTCCCGGTGCGCTTCAGGCTCATCGGCCTCAGGAGCTTGTCCCCCTCCCAGTCGCAGATGAACGGCTCGCTCATCCGGCCCAGGTGGCAGGGGTCGTGGTAGGTCACCTTCATGGGAACGGAGTCACGGAGCCTGAGCCGTCCCTCCGTTATGGCGCGGTCCAGGTACTCTGTGACGTGGAGCACCTCCACCGGCAGCTCCTTGCCTATCCTCGGGTACGCGTACTTGAAGTGCGCGTAGCAGTCGGAGCAGCCGGTCACCAGAGTCGTAGCGCCGGAGGCCTTGACCCGCGAGAGCATGTCCTCCGCGTAGTTGGCCGCCTCGCCCCGGTACCCGAGCTCGTACACCCTTCCCCCGCAGCACGACTCCTCGCCGCCCGCCACTCCGACAACCGCCCCGGACGACTGCAGCAGTCTCGCGGTCCCACGCACGATCTCCCTCAGGTCGGGGTCGTAGGAGAACCGGCACCCGGCGTGGAACATGACGTCGGCGGGCTCCCGGTTTATATCCTTGAGCCCCAGCCCTTCGGTCCAGTCGCCGCGCGTGCTCTTGGGCTCTCCGAGCGGGTTGTCGTCACGTTTCAGAAAGTCCAGCATGGCCATGTGCTCGACCATGAGCTGGCCTTCCTCCACGCATGTGGCGCGCAGCTCCAGCAGCACGTCGGTCAGGTCTATGTCGTCGCGGTAGACCTTGCACGAGACCTCGCACGCCCCGCAGAGCTGACAGTGGTAGATGATGTCGGCCGCGCCCTCTGTCAGCTCGCTCCTGCCCTGCAGGTGCGACAGGCCCATGTTCATCTTGCCGCTGCCCGAGTAGGCGTGGAAGTTGAACCTGGTGATCGCCGGGCAGTTCATGGCGTTCCGCCAGCTCTTGACCTGGTTGAACGGGACCCATTTGCACGACGAGCAGCGGGAGCAGCCCCTCATGTCCCTGACGTAATCTGTGAGCGCCATAGCCTACGCCTCCTTGAAGCAGAGCTTGTTCCGGTTCATCACGCCGCGTGGATCGAGGACCCTCTTGACCTTGAGCAGGGCGTCCACCGTGTCCGGGCACGCCTCGAAGGCCATATCCGCCCAGGGACCGTACGGGCGGGAGAAGAAGCCTCCCATCTCCTGGCAGGCCTTCGCCGCGGCGGAGAACAACCCGCCCGCCCGGGCGGCGTCCTTCGCCGAACCCGGATCGAAGTAGATGTCGAACTCTAGATGCACGGTGCGGCCGTGCTGGATCGGCTGGATATACGTCCCGATCTCCCCGACGGGATGACCGTGCTCCTGTGCAAGCGACTCCATTGCCGCGGTAAATGCCGGCACCCGGTCCAGGGTGGTGAGGAAGAACAGGTCCCTCGAGCCGCCCTTCATCCTGTGCTTGTAGTACGGCTCGCCCGACGGACCCGAAAGCGCGCGCTCCGCCTCCAGGTGATCGACACCAGCGGCGCTCCTGGTAAGCGCGACGCCTGCCTCCTTGGCCAGGTCCGCCATGTCGTTCACCAGGTAGGTCACCCGCTCCCCGGGGAAGTACTCGTACCCGGAGATCCCCAGCACCAGCACGTAGCCCGGGATCCGGCCCGCGAGATCGCCTATCTCCGCGGCGCCCCCTCGCATCGTGGTCGCAAACGCGGTCCCGTCCAGGATCAGGAACTCGTCGGCCATCTTTCTCCTCAGCACCGGGTAGGCGAACTCGATCAGCCGTTCCAGCGAGTCGTTGACGAAGTAGATCCTGTGCTCGGAGGGCATGACCTCGAGCTTGACCGAGCCCCAGGTGACTATCCCCATGGTCCCCTGGGCACCCTGCACGAGCCTGCCGAAGTCGGTCTGGCCCGGCCCCATGGGGTTCTTCTGCGCCTCCCCGTGCTCCCACTGCTGTTCCAGGCTGCCGGGGCCCGCCGCCGAGCCGGTGCGGAACATGTCCCCGGTACCGAAGACCACCTCCATGCAGAGCAGGGGGTCCGTCGCGTCCCAGTGGTACTTGGGGATGATTATCGGCTCGCGCTCCAGGTAGCTAGCGAGCACGGACTTACGCTGCCTGGGTAGCAGTGGCATGAGAGCCTTCAGGCCCACCTTCGAGGCCTCTGACGCCAGCCGCCCGAACGTGACCCCGGGCTCGACGATGGCGACCTTGTTCCTCCTGTCCATCCTGACTATCCGGTCCATGGCCGAGAGGTCCACCATCACCGCACCGCTCTCCGGGGCGGTCCCTCCACGGGCGTGGGGGGGGCCGGACGAGACCGGCACCAGGTTCAGCCCGGTCTCGTTGGCCAGGACGACCAGCGCCGTGACCTGCTCCGGGTTCACGGGCCTGACCACGCAGGTCGGCAGGTGACCGTCTCCGTCGGGCCGCGCGTACTGCAGGAGGTCGTTCCTGTCGTCGTTGACGGAGGTCTCTCCCACTATCCCGGCCAGCCGTTCCTTGAGGTCTTCCACAGCCTTAACGGCCATTTTCACCACCACCTTGCGCCTCGCGGCGAGGTCCTCCCCGCCGCGCCCCGGCACGGGCTTTCAACCGTTCACCGAGCGTGCCCGCGTCCGCTCCGGATGACAGCACCAGCCCCAGCGAGAAGCGCAGGACGGCCTCGACCGAGCGCGAGACAAGGCGGGTACCCAGCATCACCGAGAGCACCTTCATGACGGCGTCGCTCGCCGCCAGCCGCATCAACACGGCGGACCGCGAGAAGTAGAGGCCCAGCCTTCGCAGGGTATCCTCTCCGGCCTCGTCTATCTGGTAGACGATCTGCTCGAGGCCGACGCCGGCTTCGGCCAGGGCGCCGTCCATTGCCTTTCCCAGGATCGGGACGAATCGGTCCAGCACGCCGTTACGATACGCGGACAACATGAACGCCGAGACGTCGGACGCTTCCATGGCCATCCGCTTCACCTCCTTGGTCGTGACCCTGCGGGTCTCCATTCCCATTCCTATCAGCCGCCGTCGAGCGGCTCAGATAACTCCCTTTCCCTGCAGCAGGGCGGCCAGCCTCTCGCCCGCCTCCGCCCCGCTCTCGCCGTCAACCATCCGGCACCGACGCTCTCGTACGGGCTGGGTGAGGTCCAGCAGCCGCACGCGCGGTGCACCGGACTGCTCCACGCCGAGGTCGGCCAGGTGGAGCACCTCACACGGCCTACCCTTTGCGGCCTTGATATCGGCGATCTTCGGGTACCGGAGGTCTCCCGCCTCCGGGCCGGTTATGAGGGCCGCCGGCGGCGAGACCTCCACGACCTCCAGCGAGTCGGGCAGCGTACGCTCTACCAGCAGGCGTCCGTCCCGGACCTCGACCGAGGATGCCCGCGTTACGCAGGGGATGCCGAGGAGCACCGACAGGCCGATGGCGACCTGGCCAGAGTTCGTGTCTGCCGCCTGCCGGCCGGCGAGCAGGAGGTCGAACCTCCCGATCCTCAGCACCGCCTCTGCCAGCACTCTCGCGGTGGCTGAGCCGGCGGCCGGGCCGACCTCGGCCGCCGGATCCTCGATCAGGACCGCCCTGTCCGCTCCCGTGGCCATCGCCTTCAGCAGGACCGCCCGCGAGATGGACTTCCCCATGCTGAGCATGGTTATGGTCCCACCGGTCAGCTCCCTGATGCGTATGGCCAGCTCGAGCGCGTTCTCGTCGAACGGGTTCGTCACCGGCGGCACGCCGTGGGGCACGACCGACATCGACTCCCGGTCTATGCTGAAGGAGGACGGAGGCGCTTCCGGGTCGGGGACCTGCTTGGCGCAGACGATGATATCGAGCTCTTCCATCCTCTCATCCCTCCTGGCGCTTCATCTCCGCGAGCCTCGCCGTGAAGGCCGGGAGCACTTCCTTCCAGTCACCGGTGACACCGTAGTCGGAGACCTTGAATATGTAGGCGTCAGGGTCGCGGTTGACCGCGACTATCGTCCCGGCGTCGGACATGCCGGACAGGTGCTGGGTCGAGCCCGAGATCGCGACCGCGATGTAGATGTCGGGCGCCACAATCTTCCCGGTGATGCCGACTTGCGAAGCGGAGTTGGCCCAGCCCGAATCGCACGGGGGCCGGGAGGCTCCCACGGCCCCGCCCAGCAGTCCCGCGAGCTTCTCCAGGCTCTCGAACCCCTCCCGTCCGCCCATGCCCCGGCCGCCGGCCACCACCACGCCCGCCTCCTCGAGGCACACCCCGTTCGAGGGGACCTGCTCCCTGCTGACGAGGGTGGCTCCCCGACGCGCGGCGTCGTCGCCGTCGGGCAGAAGATCCGAGGCCTCCAGTCGTACGATCTCTCCGACCACGGACGTTCCCGGCTCCGGGGCGACGCCGACGTGCGGCCTCACCGTCACCACATACGGATAGGACTCGGGGTTGAACCTGGCCATGACGTTGCCTCCGTACACGGGCTTGCTCAGGACTATCTCGCGTTCGTCACACACCTCCATGGCCGTGCAGTCGCTGGTGACCCCCGCGCCCAGCAGGTAGGCGAGCCTCACCGCCTCCTCGTCGCCGGGGGGAACATGCCCGTACATCACAAGCCTCGGGCGCTCTCTCAGGCAGAGGGGCCCCGCGACGGTCGCCGGTACGCAACCGCTCCCCGCGACGGCTTCCGCGCCTTCCACGAGGCAGGTCCTCATCCCGAGCCCCGCCAGCTCGTCCGCCGCCCGTTCAGCCCCAGGTCCACAGACCACGACGGTCGCATCTTCGCCCAGGTCTTTCGCAAGCCTCATCCCGAGTCCGGCCAGCTCTCCGGCAAGCCGGTTCATACCCTTTTCCCCGGAGCACTGGGCGAAGACCATCACGCCACTGCTACCGTTCAACTCGCCTTTCATGCTCGCCCTCTTCCGCTTACTTTATGGATGTGGAATGACTTGTCATTCCTTTTACACTACAGTATAGTACTGACTCTAATATACTAAAGTCAATAGTATTCTTCGCTTTTCTCGGGTTTGACTGCATTATTTCGCCAGGTTGTGTCTTGTCCTGCAACCCGAAGCCCACACAATATTATGTAGTTACAGTACCTAACCACTACATAGCACGCAGCCGTCAGGTCCAGCCGATGCTGCGTATCCCTGTCTATGTATCAAAGCGGGATCGGGCAACACTTCTCGCGGCTTGGCTGCGGAGATGGAATGACATGTCATTCTAAAGATATGGTCGGCGGGATGATCTCTAATGGTGGAACTGGTTACGAAAGAGGGTATAAGGCTATTAATAAGCCAAATAGCAATGGTTCTGTCGAGAGCGCAGCTATTGACAGGCAGTGCGTACTGTATAGTATAAGTAATTAGATAATACATAATACAGCTTGAAAACCGGGAGGTCAGATGGAAGAATCGGCAGGCGCGCCGCTGAGGATCTCCGACCTCGAGAAGGCGACGGGGATCAGCAGGAACACCATACACTACTACCTCCGGGAGGGGATCCTTACCGCACCCCACAAGACCGGCAAGACGATGGCCTACTACAACGAGGACCACCTCAGGGAGCTGGTCGAGATCAAGGAGATGAGGGAGGAGGGGTTCCCCCTCTCTTATATCAGGAACATCCTGGAGAGGGAGAGAAAGGGTGAGTCGGGGGAAAGGCTCCCCATCGAGTCCATGGGCCGCCGGGCGCAGATAATGGACAGGGCGGTTGAGGTATTTTCGCGCAAGGGCTACCACAATACCACCATCAGCGACATCGCCAAAGAGGTCGGTGTGGGCCACAGCACCTTCTACCTCTACTTCCCCAGCAAGAAGACGCTCTTCATGGAGTGCGTCGACAGGGTCATCCAGGCGATGTTCACCGGGGTCTGGGAGAAGGTGGAGCAGATCGAGGACCCCCTCGAGCGCCTGAGAGCGAGGGGTGAAGTGGTCCTGATCAACTACCCCCAGTTCATCGACCTGCTGCAGGCGATGTATCACACCGTGGAGAGCGACGTGCGCCTCGAGGCCAAGAGAAGAGAGGTATACGGCATCGTGGCGGCGACCATCCAGCAGGACCTGGAGGAGGCCGTGAAGAACCGCCAGTTGCCGCCCATCACCGCGCAGGTCTGGGGATACTTCCTGGTCGGCGTCATCGAGACCGCCCTGCTGCTGGTCAACCTGGACAGCGAGTGGGACCCGCAGCATCTGCTCGATGTGATGTTCGAGCTCACCACCAAGTCGAACTGGAAGAAGGTCATGGATTAACCCCGCCCACGCTGCTACGTAGAGGTATTATGTAGTAACTATATAGGCACTTCACCAATCCAGACATTATTCACTATAATTTTCTTCTTGCGGAATATCCCCTTAAAGTGCTAGAATAAGCCACATAACACTGCCGTACAATTATGACGGGGTTTTTGTTGGAGGTCATGGAATGACTAGTCATTCCATTTACACAGCAGAGGCAGGCAGCGCCGGGTCAGGGGCGGACCTGTCGGCACGGGGGGAGCGGGGACGGGAAGACGACGGTGAACTGCTCCGCCCGTTCGACTTCCGCCAGATGGACTCGATCATCAACGCCCGTTCCCTGGCGGTGGTGGGCGCCTCGAACTCCCCCGCCAAGTTCGGTTACTACTACACCAGGTCCCAGCTCGAGATGGATTTCGACGGCGATGTGTTCCTTGTAAATCCCAACGAGGACGAGGTCTTCGGCGTCCGGGCGTACCCCGACCTGCTCAGCCTCCCGAGCAGGCCCGACCTGGTCTACCTCGCCATTCCCGCGCACCTCTCCATCGACGTACTTCGCGATTGCGCCGCGGTGGGCGTCCGGTGCGTGATGATGATAGCCTCCGGTTTCCGAGAGATCGGGGAGGACGGTCTGCGGCTCGAGCGGGAGGCGCTCCGCATCGCCAGGCGAGGAGGCTTCCGGATACTCGGGCCGAACTGCTTCGGCATCTACAACCCCCGCACGCGGCTCACCATGCTTCCCGGGCCCGACTTCTCACACGAACCGGGTGACGTGGCCTTCATCTCGCAGAGCGGAGGGTTCAGCGCCCATGTCGCCCGGATGGGCAAGGGACTCGGCGTCGGTTTCAGCGCCGTGGTCAGCTACGGCAACGCCGCGGACCTCGACGAGATAGACCTCATCCGGTACTTCACGCGTGACCCGGCCACGGCCGTCATCTCCTGCTACATAGAAGGTACCTCGAGCGGACATCGGTTCTTCGAGGCGGTCCGCGAGGCGGCTGTGGTAAAGCCGGTCGTCGTGTGGAAGTCGGGCCGCGGCGCGTCCGCCGGCCGCGCGGTGCAGACGCACACCGGAAGCCTGGCCGGCTCTCCCGTCATCTGGGACTCGCTGTTGAGGCAGTGCGGGGTGATCACGACCTCGGGGATCGACGGGTTGTGCGACGTGTTGCTCGCCCTGAAGCACATGGGCAGGCGGCCCGGCCGCCGCGTCCTCATCTGTGGAGGTGGCGGCGCGCTCGGGACCTCGGGCGCCGATATCGCCGAGGAGTCGGGTCTCGAGGTACCGGCACTGGAGGCGGGTACCGGGGCGCGTCTGCGCGAGGTGCTCGACCGCGCCGGGACCGTGGTCGCCAACCCGCTCGACATCGGCTCGCCCCTGATACCCCCGGCGCTCTTCGAGCGGACGATCGACGAGGCGTCGCGAAACGCCACCACCGACGTGCTCGTCTTCGACCTGGCGGTCAACTTCGCGCACCTGCTCTACGGAGCGGACAGCATCGAGCGGTCGGTGGATTCCCTGCTCGGAGCGCGCGCGCGCAGCGGCAAGCCTGTGGCCGCGGTCCTGTATTCCCGGGCGTGCGGCGAGGACGACCTCCACTACGAGGGCGTCCTGCGCAGCATGAGGACGCGCCTGCACGAGAGAGGGGTGCCGGTGTTCCCTTCGATGGAACGAGCGCTGGCGGCGATCGCCAGGGTGAACGAGTGAGGTGCCTGTGGACCATGACGGCATCGATGTAGTCGACTGCGACCTGCTCATAGTAGGCAGCGGCTTCGCCGGCCTCTGGGCGGCGATAAGCGCGCGCTCGAAGGGCGTGAAGAGGATAGCGATCGCGGACAAGGGGGCGATCAGTCTCACCAGCCAGTCGAAGATGGCGGCCGGGGCCACGATATTCTGCCTTCCGCAGCACCGGCCCGACGAGTGGCTCGACGACATGGCCCGGGCCAACTCGTACCTCTCGCGGCAGGACATACTCTCGCTGATCCTCGAGACCTCCTACTCGCGGCTGCGCAAGCTCGAGTCCTGGGGCATCGAGTACATGCGCCTGCCCGGGGGCGGTTACTTCACCCTCCCCTCCCGCGGCTTCGAGCGCGCGAGGATGCTGGTGGTCCCGAAGGGGTCGGGCTCCAGGGGCGGATCGGCGGTCGTCCGAGCGATGCTTCGCCAGGTCAAGGCACCGCCCGACTTCGAGCACCGGGTGGATCTCTACCCGCGCAAGATGATCACCGGCATCATGGTCCGCGGCGGTCGCGCGGTCGGGGCGGTCGGGGTCGACCGCCGCACCGCTGAACCGATCGCTTTCAGGAGCAGGGCGGTCATACTCGCCGGAGCGGACTGCAGCTTCCGGGGCAACTACCTGTGCGTGGACCAGGTGACCGGTGACGCGTTCAAGCTCGCCTACGACGCCGGCGTCCGCCTGAACAACATGGAGTTCCTGGTGTCCAACACGGGCTCGCCCCGCTACGGGTTCGAGGGTACGGGGATGGCCGCGCGCTTCGCGAGATTCCTCGACCGGGACCTGCAACCGTTCATGAAGCGGTACCACCCGCGGGCCGACTCCGCCGAGATCCGCTACATCGTTCAGGCCATGGCAGACCAGTTGCTGCAGGGAAACGGACCACCGTTCTTTTTCGACATGTCCTCCAAGCCTTCGAGCTACATCATCCACATGCTGCTGGACCGCATCGGCAACATGGTACCGCTCAACCTCGAGCGGCTCAGGGAGACGGGGGTGGACGTCTTCCGCGGGCCCCAGGAGTGGGTCCCGGCCGTCCACAGCCTGCGCGGCGGGATCAGGACATCGACCGACTGCATGTCCGACCTCCCCGGGCTCTTCGCGGCGGGGCTGTCCCAGTCCGTGGACCCGGGGCTCTTCAACGGGTGGTCCAGCATGAGGGCGATGTGGTCCGGAGAACGCTCCGGGGAGGCCGCCGCCGGGTTCGTCCTGTCATGCGACGACGCCGGCCGGGACCCGGGGGAAGAGAAAGAGCTCGCTCGACGCGCCCTCGCCCCGTTGAGGTGCCGGGGCGGATCCGACCCCGACGGGGTCTGCGCGGCGCTCCAGCGAGCGGTCTTCCCGTACGGTGTCTCCGTGTGCAAGGACGCCGGTTCTCTCTCCGGCGCGCTCCGGGAGGTCGAGAGGCTCCGGGACGAGCTCGTGCCCGCGCTCAGCGCCGAGGACCCTCACCAGCTCGTCAAGGCTCACGAGACGGCGAACATGGTCGCGGTGGCCGAGCTGTACCTGCGGGTCTCCCTGATCCGCCAGGAGTCGCGGGCTGACCATTTCAGGGTGGACTTCCCTTCAACCGACGACGAGAGCTGGCTCGCCTGGATCAACGTGCGCAGGGAGCCGGACGGCAGCGCCTCCTTTGAAAGGGAGGACGTGCCGCTGGACCGATACCCGTTCGGCCCGGACCTGAAGAGCGACCGGATCCGGGAGGTGGGAGCGGCAAGATGATAGACCGTATCGACGAGGAGCTCTGCCTGGGATGCGGGAACTGTGACGTCTGCTGTCCGATGGACGTCATCCACCTCGATCCGCCAAGCCGCAAGGCGAAGATCAGGTACAGGGACGACTGTATGACCTGCTACAACTGCGAGCTCACCTGCCCGGTCGGAGCCGTCCGCGTGGATCCCGCGCGCAGGGAGAGGACCCAGGCCTGGGAAGCGGATTGTGCTCTCGGCACGGGAGCGTTGATCGCATCGGGGTCGGACGCCGATGCGAATTCAGGCGGAGAAGGTGGAGTCAGTTGAGCAGGCGGAGACCGGCCTTCGAGAAGACGGTGCGGGTGCGGCCCGTGGAGAGGAGGGTCTCGCGGCGCATCGGGGACGCCGGCGAGATCCACCAGGGGCTGGGCCCGGTGGCCGTGGCCGGGCAGACCCGGCGCTGTATAACGTGCTGCATTCCGCGCTGCGCCGATTCCTGCCCGCTGGGGAACGACATTCCGACCTGGATGGACCTGCTGCGGGAGGGGCTCGTGACGGAGGCCGCGCGGGTTCTTGCCCTCACCAACCCCCTCCCGGAGGTCACCGGCAGGATCTGCCCGGCCGACCGTCTGTGCGAGGGCGCCTGCGCCGTCGGCGACAGGACAGGCGCGGTCACGATCCAGTACGCCGAGCGGTTCCTGGCCGGGATAGCCCTCGAGTGTGTCATGCCGGAGATAGAGGCCTCGATACGGCCCCTGGACACATCGGTTGCGGTCGTAGGCTCGGGTCCGGCCGGGCTCTCCTGCGCGGAGTTCCTGAGCCGGGCGGGGCACAGGGTGACCGTGATGGAGAAGGAGCCCGTGGCGGGGGGCCTACCGGCCACGACCATCCCAGGCTTCAAGCTGGAGAAGGGCCTGTTGAACCGGCGGTTGGAGGCGCTCGAGCGGCGCGGTGTCGAGTTCAGGCTCGGCGCGGAGGTCGGCACGTCCATGAGCATGCAGGAGCTCAGAGACGGGTACGACGCCGTGTTCATAGCGACCGGCGCCCACCACGCCATCGACATTCCCGATGCGCCGGGAAGGGAACTGGAAAACGTGCTCGGCGCGGAAGAGTTCCTGAGAGCGTTCAACCGCGGTGAAGGGCGGCGCGGCCCCGGCAAGGCGGTGGTCCTTGGAGGCGGGGACTCCGCGATGGACTGTGCCCGTGCCGCCGTGAGGCTCGGCTACTCGCCCGTTACCTGCGCGTTCCGGGAGAGCGAGGAGCTTCGCCCCGGCTCTCCATCGGAGTACCGCGTCGCCCGGGCCGAGGGAGTCAGGATGCTGCCCGGCTTCGGGCCCACGCGCTTCCGCGGCGACGGGGCCGCAGCCGTCCGCGCGGTCGCGCTGACCGGGGTCGAATGCGTCCCTTCGGACGGCGCCCCCGAGTTCTGGCGCGTTCCCGGCGAAGGGAAGAGTCTGGATGCCGACCTCGTCGTGGTCTCATTCGGCTTCAGGCCCCGGGCCCCGGAGTTCTGCGCGCCGGCCGGCATCGACCGGGGCGGGCGCGATGGGGTGCGGGTGGACCGGGGGATGATGACGTCCCTGCCGGGCGTGTTCGCGGGCGGCGACTGCACGGGTGAGGCGGGGCTGGTGTGCAAGGCCCTCGCGCACGGCAGGCGGGCCGCGCGCTCGATCGACGAATACCTCCGGGAAGGGCGGGGCCAGGCCGCGATGCCGGCTCCCTCCCCCGGAGTCTGTACAGATGAACGCGTCTTGAACTGAGGATACAGCATGGGCGAAGAGGGTCTCGGGCTGCGTGGAGGCTTCCTGCTGATAGCGCGGACCTTGTCGCACGGCCTGGTCTCGCTCGGCCGCAGCCCTCTGGCGGTGGGGGCACTGCTGCTGCCCGCCACGGCGATCCTCCTCCCATGGTTGGCCCGCACCGGGGTACGCATGCCGGGAGTCGGCGACGCCACGCCCGCACTCGTGCTGTGCGCTGTTGTTGCCGTCGGTGTGCTACTGATCCTCTACGGTTTCGCCGTCGCTTACCTCGCGGAGGGCTCGTTCGGCCTGGCGGGGTGGCCCCGGTTGAAGGGCTCCGTCCGCCGCTTCGCCCCGATGATACCGACCGCGCTCGCCCTCGGTGTCATCGTCCTCTCGGTGTCGTTCGCGAGCATCTACCTTATGTCCCGTTTCATGGAGGTCATGGTGCCCGACGCGGCGCGTGCGGATCTCGGCGGCGTTGTCGGGTTCCTCGTCGGCTCGGTGCTTCTGGGAGCGACGGTGGTGCCGGCGGCGCCCCTGATATCGCCGTTCCTCCTCGGCTATCACTGCGCCGTCTACGAGGGGACCGGGAATCCCTTCTCCGGCGTCGCGTCGGGCTTCCGGCTGTTCCGCGAGGTCCGGTGGTACCCCTCCCTCATCCTGGCGGGAGTGCTCGTACTCGCGGCGAACGGAGTCTTCTGGCCGCTGTCCATCGCGGAGCTCCTCGCGCCCGGCGGCTCTCTGCAGGCGCCTGCGGTCGTCATCGCTCTGGCGTTCTCGTGCTCGGTGATGGTGGCGGGTGCCGGGTGCTTCGAGTGTGTCTACCACTACTCGCGTCGCGTCGCTGAGCTGCGGCAGTCGGGTCTCGTACAGGTCCCTGTGGCCGAGCGTGTGAGGCGGGCGGCAATCGGGTTCCTCCTCTTCGCGGCTCCTTTCGTCGCCGTCTGGGGTTACCACAGAACCAGGAGCATGGTCTTCGTGCCGCTGCTGGCGGCAGCCTGCCTGGTCATGATCGCGCTTGCCGCACGCTCCCCGGGTACCTTCGTCGGCGGGGATGGTTTCGACACGAGGAAGGCCAGGAGGGCGGCCGTGGTCAAGCTCTCATGGCCGTGCGTCCTGCTGGTCGCCTTCATCATCTACGCGGTGCTCAATCAGAACTGGCGCCACCTGCCCGGCTACGCGCTGATACTGGCCATGCTCCTTTCCATGACCCTGCTCGCGGTCCTCCACTACAGGCGCCTGCCCGTGAACGACGAACGCGTGCGCACGGTGCCGGCAGGCCGGACCACCATAACGGACTGGCCCTGACTGACTGAAAGAATACCTCAGACCATTTCTTTCATCGGAAGCCTCAAAGCGGTCGATCGACGATGACGGAATGAGTCTGAGCTCCTCCTGGCGTTTGAATAATTTCATCAAAACCCATACCATGCTCTATGTATTGGTACTTATCCGACCGCCCTCAAAGGACGCGATGAATATTGCCTGAGAGAAAGCCCGGTAAGCCGGCCCCGCCGTTCGGCGCGCGTCCCCGCCAGCAGAGAGGCGTGGATACGCGGCAGAAGCTCATCGACGCCGCGGTGAGCGTGTTCTCCCGCGACACCGTCGAGGGAGCGAGGATAGAGGACATCATCGAGAAGGCGGGAGTCAGCAGGGGGACCTTCTTCCACTACTTCCCGCGCAAGGAGGATGTGCTCCTGTCCATAGCCGCCGGCGAGTTCGGGCGGGTGCGCCGTGCGATCGAGGAGTCCGAGCGGGACCCGGACATGGGCACCAAGGAGATCCTTTTCGCCGGTTACACCGCGATGGCCGACACCAACGCTCCGCCGCACCTCTACGCGGCCGTGCTGCGGGAGGTCGCCCGGGACCGCAGGCGCTTCGAGGCGATGCTGGGCGAGGGGATCCCCACCTTCCTCGATCTTGTGGCGGGCGTGCTTGCGCGGGGTCTGGAGAAGGGCGAGGTGCGGGATGACATCCCGGTAATGCTCCTGGCCATGATGATCAACTCGATGGTCATATCCCCGATGACCGTCTTCCCGCCCGGCCCGGACGTGCCGATGCGCGGCATGGTCGACATGATCAAGGTCTTCCTGGACGTCCTGTGGACGGGCGTGGAGCCCCGGGACAGGAAGGGCAAGGCCACGCGCAAGGGCGCCCGCTGAGGGCTAAAGGTCGCTCTTCGCCAGGTCCCGGTACGACTCCCACGCCGGCTTCTTCACGAGATCGTCGGTCATCAGCCCCATCGAGGAGAACGAGTACTCGTCGGTGTCGACCAGCTTCAACCAGAATACGTGCGCGATCCCTTTCGAGGCGGAGGTCTCGTAAATAGCTTCCAGGCCTGATGCCTGCCGCGACTCCGTGTGGCCGATCTCCCGTCCGCCGATGGTGATTGGCTCACTGGGCACCCCCGCCTCGCTCATCCAGAGCGGCGCGTCCACCGACCGTTCATCCATCCACACACGGTGCCAGTCTATGTATTCGCCGAAGGCTATGCCCCAGGGGTTTGCCCCTTCGGCCGGGTAGTAGTCATGCATGTCCAGCGCGTCGTGTGCCTCCGTGTCCAGGATCGCGGTGAACCAGTCCCCGATCCGGTCGCGCTTCTCCTCTGGGTAACCGGTCAGCGAGAACCCGCATGCCAGCCCGGCCGGAAGGACCACCGCACCCGGGTCAGCCTCGTGAGCCGCGGTGTACCCCGCTTCGAGCAGTGCCAAGTACTCCTGCATCGTTCCGTCCCAGAACGCCTTCGCGTTCGGCTCGTTGTCGATCTGCCAGGCGACGCCGCGTCCCGAGTACCTTCCCACGAACGCCCGGACGAACTCCTCGTACTCGGCCATGTCCGCCGGGGGGACCGCGGCGTGATATCCCGGCTTCGACCAGTTCGCCGGCACGCGGGAGCAGCCCCAGGTACTGAGCGCGCGGATCGTTATCAGCAGGTGGATATCGTGCTCAGAAGCCGCTTCGACCATCCTGTCCGTGTTCTCCCAGTCGAACGCCCCGTTCTCGGGCTCTACCTTCTCCCAGGGTATGCTCGTCCTCACCCAGGTCGCGCCCAGCTCGCTGAAGGCCGCGAAAGTCTCGTCGTACCCGGTGCCGAGCCTGTTGCTCAGGTGGATACCGAACAGGCCCGGGTCCATGCCGGCGTCGGTCCCGGCCGTCGGGTTACCGCAACCGGCGAGGCAGACCAGCGACAGCATCGCCACCAGGACCACCGCCGCGAATGACCATCCTCGCCCCATCGTCGTCCCTTCATCCGACCATCGAAGTCATTGTCCCGCGCGCGTGTTTATGCCGCGTTAAAGGCAGGTGAAAAAATACCTCAGAGGTTTTCTCTCAGAGGACCATCGGATGAAAGAAATGGTCTGAGGTTTTCTTTCACGGCATATCGGGTTCCGTCAGAATCCTTTTCGCTGTGAATGTAGGTCGACCAATTGCAGCCGTGACGTGGTGCGAGCCAACCTGTCGTTTAATAGACCTGGCTTCCGAAGGCCTGGTCGACCACTGAGCGGTCGGGCGCCAGGGCGCGCGCCTGGTAGCGCACCAGCTGGTCCGCGATCGCTCTCAGGTCGAGGTCGTCCTTCCGCAGCACGTGGTCGAGCACGATGGTCATGACGGCGCTGTTGATGATGGTGGTGGCCAGCTCGACGTCCAGGTCCACCAGCAGGCCCTTGTCGGCCATCAGCCTGAACTCCTCCACCACCCGCTCTCGCGCCATCCGGATGAGCTCCTGCACCCTGGCCGTGAAGTGCTCGTCCTCCGCCTGCGCCTCCCGCCACACCAGCACGGTGAGCTCCCGGTTCTCGTTGTGGAACTCCAGGATGGAGAGCACCAGCTCGCGCCAGGCGTCTATGGTCCCGGACGGGTCCCGCTCCAGCACCAGTACGAGGTTGTCATACCCCCGGCCGAGGACGGTGGTGTAGCCATCGAAGTATGCCTCGACCAGCTTCAGGAAGACTTCCTTCTTCGATTCGAAGTAGTTGTAGAAGGTCCGCCTGGCGACGCCGGCCGCCTGGATGATGTCGGTGATGGTCGATGACTCGAAACCCTTCGACGCGAACACCGTCGCGGCCGACTTCATTATCCGCTCCCGGCGCTCCTCCCGGCCGGGTCTGGAGTCAGGCTCGTGTACTTCGTTCATTCCGAGCCCCCCCGGCCGTCCCGCCTCATCTCGCGCTCGGCCTTTGTGCGGTCGCTCATGCCCGGGGCACGCCGGTGGCCCCTGCCGGACTCCCTGCGGTCCCCGGACCCGGAGGCTCTCCTGTCGGGCGCGCCCAACCGACGTTCCGTGGTGGGAGTCACCCTCGCGGCCGGCGGCTCGGCCGGGATCGGCGACAACGCCCTGGTGTGGTACCGGACGAAGTTGTCCGCGAGCGTCTCCAGGTCCTCCGTCTTCTTCTCAAGCACCCATTCCATGATCAGCCCCAGCACGCTGCCGTTCACTATCAGCAGCAGCAGTTCGAGATCGAAGGGGACGATCATCCCCCGGGACGACAGGGCGCCGAACTCCTCGGCCAGCCGGCGCTTGGAGAGCCCGGTCAATCGGTCCATCCGTCTGGCGAAGGGCCGGCCCAGGCCTATCGCCTCGCGGTATATCAACGTCGTCAGCTCCGGCCTGTCGGCGTGGAAGCGTAGCACCTCCAGGGTGTTCTCACGCCACGCTCCTATCACGTCGCCGTCGCCCAGGATCGCCGCCATCAACCTGTCGTGGTTCGCTTCGACGATCGCCTCGAAGCGCTGGAAGTAATCCTCCAGGAGCCGAGCGAAGATCGCCTCCCTGGACTCGAAGTAATGGTAGAACGTGCCACGGGAGACTCCCGCCCGCTCGACGATATCCGCAACGTTCGAGCACCTGTACCCTTTCTCCGCGAACACCGCGCACGCGACGTCGAGCAGCTGTCGCTCCCGCTGCTCGCGATCCAGTGTCACCCTACTTGCCAACTGCCACCCTTCTTCTTTCAGACCCGTCCCGGCCCACACAATTATCGAGAGGGCCCGCCACGGGGTCAACGCCTAAGAAAACGGACGGTGAGAATCCTCACCGTCCGCGCTCCTGCTGTCGGGCCGGGTCCCCTCTTGCCACCCCGGGTGGTGTCTAGTTCGTGCCCAGCCTCTTGAGCCAGCCACCGATCTTCGGGAAGGTCGTTGTCGGAGCGTTCAGCCCCAGGACGACGTCCACGTGCGCGGTGTCGGGAGCGACGTAGAACTCGTCCAGCGCGTTCCGGGTCTTGCCCTTGTAGAAGTTCTCTATGTCCCCGGGACTCGTGACGTCCTCGGTCGCGTCCGCGATGACCAGGGCCGGCAGGCTTATCCTGGCCAGGTTGTCCGTGTAGTAGTAGTAACCGTCCCCCGACCTCGGCCTGCCGGGGGCGACCCTGAGGGCGTTCCAGGTGCCGTTCTTGTAGTCCTCGCGGAACTTGCCGAACGCGCCGGCGTCGGCGTACTGGGAGATCGTCCTGGTGCTCATGCCGTCCACGCAGTACTCGATCATGTACCGGGCCACGTCCACGTCCATGTTGGCCGGGTTCATGCTGAAGAGGCTGTTTATCAGGCCCAGGTCCGGGGAGCCCAGGGTGCTCCAGATGAACCAGGCGACGTACTCGAACCCCTCGAAGACCGGCGCCGCGACCTCTCCGAACAGTTTTACGATGGGACGCACGTTGATATACACGGGAAGGCTCAGCGGTACCCAGAGGAGCTTCACCTGGGGCACCGAGTTCATGACCGGGACCATGGGCCCGTCCAGGTCCACGAACCCTTTGAGCGCCTCGCGTCCCGAGCCGCCGTTCCGCTCGGCCGTCAGGCCCGCGTCCGATACCACGTGGGGATTCCAGCCCCCGCCGAACCGGCAACCCTCCAGGTACTCGTAGGCCATACTCGAGCCCATGCTGTGACCGATCCAGACCGGGTGCCTGCCCGTATTGTCGAACACCGTACCGACTATCGCACGCATGTCGTAGATGCCAAGCTCGTCGATGCTGTATCCATAAGCGCCGCCGCTACGGTACGGCAGCCTGCCCTCGCCCCTGTAGTTGGCGCACCAGACGTCGTACCCCTGGCTCCACAGGTAGTGGGCCATGCTGTAGTACTTCATGGGATCTTTCGCGACGTACGGGTCGTTCCTGGCCCACGAGGCCAACTCGCCCGGGAGCTTCAACCGGTAACACTCTCCGGCAGGGGTCCTTATATCGAAGTAGTTGAGGTTGCATCCCAGGCCGGGCATTAGGATGACAGGTTGCGCCCCGGTGTGGAATGCCACACCGGAGGCGGGGAGGTAACGCTTGAGGGCGAGCGTCACGCCGTCCTGCGTCCTGGCGGTGTACGGAGCGGAGGGGTCCGGCCTGGGGGCCGCGACCGCCGCGGGCACCAGCCACACAAGCATCGCAAGGACGATCAGGATGGTTATCGCCGACTTGAAGGACCGATTCACTGGCACCGCCCCCTGCCCCTTGTTGCCTCCTGGTTGCGATGATTATAGCGGTGGTAGACTGACATGTCAATATAGGAGATTGACACGTCAGTCTACTTACCGGGATCAGGTTTGGCTCCGTCCTGCTCCCCCTCCCGCGAATGAATTGAATGGTGCCTGACCCCCAGGCTATTCACTGGACTGGCCGGGCGTTGTACAATCTTGCCCTGTAGCGGCAGGGTCACCGATTAAGGGGGGAACGAGATGGCAGAGCGGTTTTGGACCAAGTCCTACGATGCCGGCATCACCGACCTGGACCCGGAGAGCTGGGAGACGACCTACGTCGAGGCGGTGAAGCAGATCTTCAAGGAGTTCCCCAACAAGGCGGCCCTGGCATACATGGGCGTCGAGGTCACCTACGGCGACCTGGACCGCTACGCCAACCGGTTCGCCGACATGCTCATCAAGAACGGACTGAAGAAGGGGGACGTCGTCGGGATAAACCTGCCCAACATCCCCGAGTACGTCATTGCCTGGCTGGGCACCCTGCGCGCAGGCTGTGTCGTGTCGGGCGTCTCACCGCTGCTCTCGGCCGAGGAGATGGAGTACCAGCTGAGCGACGTGAACGCTAAGGCCCTGGTAACGCTCGACGCCATCTTCGCCGGAAGGCTGGTGGGCATAAGCTCCAACCTCCCCGACCTGAAGCTGGTGGCGACCGCCAGCGTCGGGGGGTTTCTGCCCTGGATAAAGAGGTTCCTGGGCAAGCTGCTCAAGAAGATCCCCACGGGTCAGGTCACGCCCCTGCCCGGCAAGACGGTCGTCGACATGAAAGAGGTCATCGGTGACCCGAAGTACTCGGCGGAGCATCCGACCGTGGAGATCACTCCCGATGACATAGCCTACATCCAGTACACCGGCGGAACGACCGGCAGCCCCAAGGGCGCCATGCTCACGCACAGGAACGCGGTCTCCGACCTGCTGCTGGTGCAGGATTGGCTGGGCTGGGAGAAGGGCAAGGGAGTGGCCTTGTCCGGCTTCCCGTTCTTCCACGTGGCCGGACTGTTCTTCAACGAGAACTGCATCTACCTGGGGTGGACCCAGGTGCTCATCCCCAACCCGAGGGACACCGACCACATCTGCAAGGAGCTGGCCAAGTACAGGCCGACCGCGCTGGTCAACGTTCCTTCACTATTCCAGATGCTCATCGCAAACCCGAAGTTCATGGAGCTCGATCACTCCAACATCGAGGTGTGCGTCACCGCCGCCGCGCCCTTCCCCGAGGAGTCCCAGAAGCAGCTCGAAAGCGTCGTGGGGAAAGGCAAGCTGATGGAGGTCTACGGGATGACCGAGACCTCCCCTCTGACGGCGATGAACCCGTACCGGGGAGTGAAGAAGCTCGGCAGCATCGGCCTGCCGCTGCCCAACACCGACATCAGGCTGATCGATCCCGACACCGGCAGGGAGGCCGCGCTCGGCGAGCCCGGCGAGATCTGCGTCAAGGGGCCGATGGTCATGCCCGGTTACTACAACAAGCCCGAGGAGACGGCCCTCGTCTTCGACTCCGAGGGATACCTGCACACCGGTGACGTGGCGGTGCAGGACCCCGAGGGCTACCTCAGGATCGTGGACCGGACCAAGGACATGATCATCGTGAGCGGGTTCAAGGTGTTCTCCAAGAAGGTCGAGGAGGTCCTCGCCGAGCACCCCGCGGTCGACATGGTCGCACTCATCGGCGTTCCCAATCCCGAGCGTCCGGGGTCGGAGCTCGTGAAGGCCCTCGTCACACCCGTTCCCGGGAACAAGTTCCAGGGCGACGACGAGGGCCTGAAAGCGGACATCATGAAGATGGCGAAGGACAAGCTGACACCTTACGAGGTCCCCAAGACGATCGAGATAAGGCAGGAGCTGCCGCTGACCGCCGTGGGTAAGGTCGACAAGAAGGTTCTCAGGAAGGAGTAGCGCGGCCGCGGGTCGGATGCCCGCAGGAGGCGGCTCATAGACCGGGGAAACCCGGGGATCATTCCTCGTCGGGGAAACAGGGCTCGGCCAGGCTGACCTCCCTGTCATGGAACTCGATGAATACCGACAGTGTCTCCGGGGAGGAGAAATGGATTCAGACAGGATCTCATACCACGAGTCGGTGCGCCGGATATACGCCGAGCGCATAAAGCCGGACGGCGTCACCAACATATGGGACCGCTACGAGGCCCAGGGGATCGGCGCACCCGACAAGCGTTGCCCGTTCTGCATGGCCGGGACCCGCTGCGACCTGTGCTCCAACGGGCCCTGCCGCTCCGACGCTGAGAAGGACAAGCGGGGCGTGTGCGGCATCACCGCCGACGGCATGGCGATGCGCATGATGCTCCTGCGAAACGTCCTGGGAGCCTCCACCTACCATTACCACACGGAGCAGACCGTGAAGACCCTGCGCGCCACGGCCCTGGGGGAAGCGCCATACAGGATAAGCGAGCCCGACAAGCTCAAATCGTTCGCGGCGCGACTGGGCGTTGACACCCGCGGCTCGGGTCCCGACGTCGCGGTGCGCTTCTGCGACCTGGTGACCGAGGACTTCAACCGCCCGGCCGACCGGCCGAGCCTCGTGGTCGAGGCACTGGCCCCTCCCGAGCGCAAGGCACTGTGGAGGGAGCTGGACATCTTCCCGGGCGGCATCTACGGCGAGATGATGAAGTCCACCAGCTCCTGCCTGACCAACGTCGACGGCTACTACCGGAGCCTGGCACTCAAGGCCATGCGCATGGGCATAGCCATGGCCTACCAGAGCCAGATAGTCAACGAGTACGGCATGGACATCCTGTACGGCGTGCCACGCCCTCACCGGATGAGGGTGGACCTGGGCGTGCTGGACGCCGACTACGTGAATGTGCTGGTCAACGGGCACGAGCCCTTCCTCGGCTTCGCCATGGTCGAGAGGGCCAGGTCTCCCCACTGGCAGGAGCGGGCGAGGACCGCCGGGGCGAAAGGCCTGCGGGTGATCGCCAACATCGAGACCGGACAGGAGATGATACAGCGCTGGGAGATGGACGACGTCTTCTACGGGTTCACCGGCAACTGGATAATGCAGGAGGCGGTCATGGCCTCGGGATGCGTGGACCTGTTCGCGGCGGACATGAACTGCTCCATGCCCATAGACCCGATCTACGCGGAGAAGTACGGGTTCAAGCTGATCCCGGTGAGCGACCTGGTCGCGTTCGAGGGTATATCCGACCGGCTGGACTACGTGCCCGAGGAGGCCGGGGCGCAGGCCGACCGGCTGCTGGAGATGGCGGTCGAGAACTTCGGAGGGCGTAAGGCCGCCATCCGGCCTTTCACCGGTCAACCGATGGGCGAAGTCGTGGTCGGATTCTCCACGGAGAGCATCCTGGAGGCGCTCGGCGGCACGCTCGAGCCGTTGCTCGACGCGATAAAGAGTGGCGGCATCCGGGGCGTGGCCGGGATGGTGTCCTGCACGACCCTCCGCGACGACGCGCACGATTCGCACACGGTGGCGGTCGCCCGCGAGCTTATCAAGCGGGACGTCCTCGTGTTATCCATGGGGTGCGGCAACGGGGCGGTCCAGGTTGCGGGGCTGTGCCTCCCCGAGGCCGCGGAGCAGGCGGGGCCGGGGCTCGAGGCGCTCTGCGCCGGGCTGGGGATCCCACCGGTGCTCAGCTACGGCACATGCACGGACACCGGGAGGGTGGCCGACCTCATCGCCGCCGTCTCGGACGCTCTCGGCGGCGTGCCGATACCCGACCTGCCCGTGGTGGCCTGCGCTCCGCAGTACATGGAGCAGAAGGCGACGATCGACGCCGTGTTCGCGCTGGCTTTCGGGCTGTACACATACGTGCACCCCGTGCCAACCGTCACCGGCGCACCCAACCTGGTCCGGATGCTGACCGAGGAGCTGCCCGGGATCACAGGTGGCGTTCTCCACCTCGAGAACGACGCGGCGGAGGCGGCGGAGGGTATGCTCGCGCACATTGAGGCGAACAGGGCCAGGCTGGGGCTCTAGGCCGTGCTCAATCGTGTCGGACGTTCCCGGCTTGAGAGGCCGGGCTCAATCGCTTGATCAGGATTCGCCGGGTTTTCCCGTGATCGCGTTCAGGATCGAGCGGAGGAACTCGATGATGGTACGGAAGAAGCCTTTCTTCCCGGCCTGCCTGGCGGCCCTCTCCTTCTCGTCCATGTACTGCTGGCACTCGGGGCAGTAGGGCTTACCTTTCTTGACCGCGACACCGCATCTCTTGCAGGCACCCCTGGCACCGGTAACGTCAACGGCTTCCCCGACTCCCCTCGCGGCGCTCGGCCGCCGGATGGAGCCGCACTTCTCGCAGATCCGGGTGAACCTCTCCATCTGGTGGCCGCAGACGTGACATGTATAGCGGTTCTCTTCTTGCTGCGGGTTCTCCAAGCGGTCCTCCCGCGGGCTTCGCGCGCCCGGGCATTCTAGAACTGCGGCTTCAGGCGGTTGATCATCTTCAGCAGGTCCTCGTGCGCCGGCATCGCCAGGCCGCCCCTCTGCGCCGGGAGTTCGATCACCACGATGGGCGACTCCTCGGCCAGGCGCCGCGTCCTCTCGTCGAGCGCTTCCAGGAATTCCTCGTTGGCCAGAATCGCCTTTATGGCCGTGTCATGAAGGAGCCGCTCGATCTCCCTGGCGCCCTCCTCAGCATTATCAAAGGCCCTGAGCTCGGTGCCGGACAACAGGAAGCCGTCCGCGGTCTCACGGTCCGTGATGACGACGACGCGCTTCTGCGGCGCCTTTTCTTCCCGCTGTCCTTCCATCGAGTCGGATCCCCTTTCAGACGACCGGCCGGCAACGGCTCCCTGTCGTTCCGTTATTACCTGCTATCGGAAAATTCCCGGCCGACTTGAGGACTCCTCCATGCGTACCTCGGAATAAACACCACGAGGCCGGGCTCTGCGCCACGGACGGCGCAGGCCGTCATTTGACGAGCGCGACTATCGCGCTGTCCCTCTTGCGCGCCACGCGATAGGCCAGCAGCGACAGGCGCAGCGGTGTCCTCATGACCGCAGCGGTGTCTACCCTGCTCAGGAGCCTTCGGGTGGGGGCCCTGAACATGCTGGCGACCAGCACGTTGGCGTGCGGGTATGTCTCGTACGACCTGAAACCCGCGGCCCGCCCGGCGGCGACGATGCGCTCCGGCTCCATGTCGCGCTCGGTGACGCCGTACATGCTGACGGCGTTCCTGGCCGGGAGGGTCTCGGAGTGTCCCCTGCCCGGCTCGCTGGTCACGCAGACGCCCCCGGTCCTCAGAGACCGGTACGCGCAGGCCAGGGCCGCTCGCTCGTCGGAGGAGTGGTGGAGGGAATCGTAGAAGACCGCGCAGTCGAACTCCGCGCCGACGTCGAGGCTCTCGTAGTCCCCGACCGCGAAGCGCACGTTGTCGAGCCCCTCGCGCTCCCCGGCCCGCCTGCCCAGCTCGATCATGTCCGGCGCGATATCCACCCCGGTGACTTCGTACCCGCGCCTGGCGAAGAAGACCGAGGTCCAGCCGGACCCGCAGCCCAGGTCGAGCAGCCTCGCGGGCGGTGGGGGCAGCAGGAGCATAACGGCGCCGATCTCCATTAGGTTGTCCGCGCAGGAGTCGTCCGAGAACGGCTTGGCGGCGGCGTGCCGCGCGCCCCCGTCCCCGAGATTCCCGAGGTACTCGATCTCACCCTGCTTGCTCATGACACCAATTCTACCCAATTGGGGTCAAACCTGAGATTTTGCGTTTTTTGCGCGAGGTCTTGGTCGAGGTTCGTCCTGATGCAAAAAACGCAAAATCTCAGGTTTGACCCCTTTTTGCTCAGAGGTATGGAACCGCGCACGTTTGACCGATAATCTGTGTGTACGGGGAGGATTCAAGAGCTTGAGGTGATGAGGATGTACTGCGAACAGTGCGGCTCGACGGTCCCCGAGGGGAACAGGTTCTGCGAGAGCTGCGGGACCCCTCTCGACGCGGTGGACGCCGGTGCCGCGGTCCGGCGCGCCCGCGGCGCCGTCCCGCCGGCCGTTGCTCCTTCAGCGGTCGGGGTCTCCTCCGGCGGCAGGAGGATCCCCACGTGGATGATAGTCCTCGTGACCGCCCTCTCGGTCCTGGTGGCGGGCGGAGCCGTCGTCGGTCTCGTGCTCGTTGTCGGGGGTGGACCGACCCTCGAGGCAAAGCTGGAGTCCATCGATCTGACGAAGGCGAATGACGACGAGCTCGACCTGGACGAAGTCCCGCTGGATGTCGAGCTCAAGCTGACCGTGGCCTACACGGCCAGGTTCCCCGAGGACGGCAAGGCCAGGCTTTTCGTCAAGGTTGTGGATTCTGAGGGCTCCAACCTCATCAACAAGAGCATCAAGTGCAAATCGAGCTCCTCGGAACAGGAGTACTCCATCGAGTATACGATGACCTCCGGCACCGGCAAGCCGCTGGACGTCGAGGCCAGGCTGGAGCTCGAGTCCGGGGCGGACAAGCGGGGTGACTCCGACGAGATGCAGTACACGGCCGAGGCCGGCGGCGGCAAGGCGGCCGAGGAAGAAGCTGAGGCGGAGGCTGAGAAGCAGCGACAGGCCGAGTGGGACGACGCCTGGCAGCGCGCCTACGACCGGACCAACGAGGCGGTTGCCGCGGTCGGGGACCTGAACAACAGCGCCATCGACGCCTCGGGGCTACCCGACTACCTGGACAAGTGCTCGTTCCTTCTCGAGAACGCGACGAAGATAGAGCAGCTCGTGGGGGAACAGGACTCGGTCGCCTTCTACGCCAACTTCGTCATAGGCGAGTGCAACAACCGCAAGGCGGCCGCCGCGGCGGCCGCCGCGGCCGAGGAGGCCAGGCGCAACGCACAGCCCGCGCCCTCTCCGTACCCCAGCGATATCTGGGTCGTCTGCGGCACCTGCGGCGGCACGGGCGGCTGGTGGATGACCGACGAGATGGGCTGGACCGGCTGGGTGACCTGCCAGGACTGCGGCGGAACCGGCTACGTCCTTGTCCCCAACGACTGACGACGAGAATTCACCTCAACCATTGTTTCTCAGTTGAGAGATAATGGTTGAGGTGAATGCTCACTGAGTCCGCTGTCTATGCCTTCTTTGCCGGGATGAGCACCTCCGTGCGGTACTCCGCCGGGTCCTGCACCTTGTCCGGGCCCACCAGGTATACCTCGCGGGCGGGTCCGGCGGGCTCGTAGCCGTTATCCTTCATCCAGGTCATAAGCGCCTCGTAGGCGCCGCCCACCTGGTCGTAGGGTCCCGCGTGCATGGTGGAGACCGCGGCACCGCCCGGGACCACGCGACCCACGACCTCGCCCGCGCCTTCCATCTCTCCGGAAACCGGCACGCAGATCTCCATGTCGATGTCCTCTTCTTTCATCTCCATGTCGTAGTACAGGGCGAACGGCGGCCCCGCTGGCGGCGTGCCCGTCTGCCCCAGGAACCCGAATATCTTGCCGAAGGCGACCCCCACTGCATCGCCTATCCCGGCCATCGAGGTCTTGAACCTGATGGACAGTACCGGCAGGTTCGCGAGGTCCTTTACCTCCACTTCCCTTTCCATGGCGTCTCCTTTCCTCTCGGTTAGGTCGTCTATCGATGAGATGATGGCGCGGTACGACTCCAGCCTGTTCTCGAGCTGTTCCCGGTGTCCCTCCAGGAGCTTCGTCCTGGCGCCCGGGGACGTCTCCTTGAGGAACTCGCGGACCTCCTCCAGCGGCATGTCCAGCGAGCGCAACATCCGAATGGTCCTGGCCTCGGGCAGCTGCGTGCTGCTGTAGTACCGGTACCCCGTCGCCGGGTCCACGAAGCCAGGCCTGAGTATCCCTTCCTCGTCGTACAGGCGCAGCGCCTTCACGGTCAGCCAGGACATCCTGGAGAACTCCCCTATGCTGAACAGCCCGTCCACCGTCTCACCTCCCTTCCCGCCGCCATCTTCGGCCCTCCCCCGGGGGGAGAGTCAAGGTGTTCGCCCGAGTTTTTTCGCATGCGATTCTAATACGGATCGGCCCCGGTTGCGTCCGTGCAAGAAATGGTTTGAGGTATTCTTTCATAGACCGTTCAGACCGGAGGAGTTCAGATGGCGCTGTACGAGTTCGAGGGCCGCAGGCCCCGTGTGGGCAGGACTTCCTTCATCCACGATACCGCCGTGTTGATCGGGAGCGTGACCATAGGCGAGAACTGCCTGGTCTCGGCCGGGGCCTGCCTGCGCGCCGACTGGGGCGAGCTGATCGTGGGCGACGGCTCCAACATACAGGAGAACGTGGTCATCCACGCGGGGTTCGGGGCGGTAATGAGGCTCGCCGAGAACTCGCACGTGGGGCACGGGGCGATCCTGCACAACTGCACCCTGGAGGAGCACGTCATGGTGGGCATGGGAGCGATAGTGCAGGACAGGTCGGTAGTCGGCGAAGGGTCGGTGATAGGGGCCGGGGCGGTCGTCCTGCCCGGCACCGAGATACCACCCGGGTCGCTGGTCGTGGGCGTCCCCGCGCGCGTGGTCAGGGAGGTCGGTGAGCCGATGGCTCAAGCCACCTGGTACGGCACCCGCCTGTACCAGACGCTCCCCGGCCGCTGCTACGAGGGTCTATGCGAGATACCGCTGGCCGAGTGCTTCGTCGAGCCGGCCTCTGACGAGCCGCAGGAGTAACCCGGCGATAAGCATCACCGGCAGCATCGCCAGGAATGGGATGCTGAAGAGCTTCCGTAGCAACACCTGTTTGGACGTATAGTCCAGGTCGCGCCAGCGTACCAGGTCTCGCGACAGATTCACGAGTCGACCGAGCAGGCTCATAGCGGCATCACGACTTCCACCCCCAGGCGAAGAACCCGTTTCCGTAGCCCCACGAGCTCAGCGGAGAATCCGCGTTCTCGAGCATCCTGAATACGGGCCGGACGAACCTCGCGCGCCTCAACACCCGGTAGAAGAACCCGGGATAGACCTCGTCAAATATGAGCGTGAACAGCGAGTGGAACGACTCGGTGCCGACGCGCTCCAGGCCCGCTTCCTCGAGTAGCGCGGCCAGCCTTCCAGGCTCGAGGAACCTGTCCGGGTCGTGGCCCGCCAGGTTGTCCATCCCGAGGTTGTAACGCCCGCGGAGCAGGAGGCGCTCCCACCAGTGCCAGGTCCAGCGGTCACGCGCGGACGGGGTGTAGACGAGTAGCCTGCCGCCCGGGCGGAGGGCGCGGGCCATCTCGGAGACGAACCTGGCCGGATCGTCCACGTGCTCAATCACGTCGTAGGACACCACGAGGTCGAAGGCGCCGTCGCGGAACGGCAGGTTCAGGGCGTCAGCCTCGTGGAAGCCGTGCCCGGAGGTGTTGCAGGCGATAGCGGCCTTGAGGCCCGCGTGTCCCAGGTCGATGCCGACCCCCATGGTGCCGTAGGCGGCGGCCATGGTGTCCAGGAGGGTACCGAGCCCGCACCCGACGTCCAGTACCAGCTCGCCCGGTTGCGGCCCGAGACGGTCCACGACCTCGCGGGACTTCATCCCCTTCCAGTTCGGGGAGAGCGCCCCGCAGGCCCGCGTGACCTCCACCGAGCCCTCGTTGTGAGAGCGAACCCGCTCGAGGTCCGAGTAGTCGGGCGGTGCGAGGTCGGGACGGTTCCCGTCGTAGATGTCCATCTGCCAGCGGGCGAACTCCCCCATCTCGTCCGCGGCGACGAAGCTGGCGTGTCCCTCGAACACGGGGTACGAACGGCCGCAGGAGATGCAGGCGTACGACCCGGCATCACAGGTATCGGCCAGCTCTCCGCGACAGGCCGGGCAGACGAGGATATCCATCCTTCCCCTAACCTTCTTCGCCGTCGGTGGGGGTGGGGGCGTCCTGTTGCCCGGCACCCTCCTCCAGGAATGCCATAATCTCGGCATACGGCAGGTGATAGAGCATGTCCACGTGCCCGTACCCCTTCATCTCTATGAACCGTTTGCGCTCCGAGGAGATCCGGTCGATGACCCCGCCCTTCACGTGTAACGGTCGGATGAAGTCCTCGGTACCCGCGGCTGCGACCAGCGGGGTGGTTATCTCTCCCATGCCGGCGCCGTAGTCGAAGGGCTCGTGGCCCTCGGGCGCGTAGGAGGAGAACTCACCGGTCCTGATGTCCCGGACCGTCTGTGCCACCTCGCGGACAGCGACGTCACCGCCCGCCCATATCCCGAACAGCCTGCACGCCTCGAACCCCATGTTGCGCGAGACCATGTACAGGTCCAGGAACGGGCTGGACATTACGAGACCGGCCAGCAGTGGATGCCGGAACCCGAGCCGGCGGGACATCCTGCCGATCGCCAGGCCGGGCTTTCGAAACGCGCGCCTGATCAGCCAGTCCTCGAAACGCTTCAACACTCTCCTGACGCGCGGAAACCTGCTTATACGCTCCAGCAGCGGGGGCCGGGGGTCGTCCACCAGGACCGACATGCTCCCGACGGTCAGCGCGCCCGCGACCATCCGGTTGCGCCTTCTCGCCTCGGCGGGATCGCGGTGGACCTTGCGCTCGGGGTCACCGGGCTCCATCGCCGCTCCCTGCAGGTAGACGTAGATGGACATACCTCCGAACGAGTGTCCCGTGTAGAAGACCGGCCGGCCGGTCTCCCGGTACACATGCTCGATGACCGCGGGCAGGTCGAAGACTCCCAGCTCGTCGCCGGCCCCGCCCCAACCTCCGTCGTCGCTTCGCCAGGGCGGGTGCCCCGCGCCGCGGAAGTTCACCAGCCAGACCTCGTACCCCAGGCCGTAGAGCACCCTCGCGATGTTGAACCCGTACAGCGGGAGGTCGAAGGCGTAGGCACTGGAGGCCAGCCCGTGGCCGCAGACGACCGCCCTGGCGCCGGGCTTCCTGTATCGCCGGCACCGCAGCGTGACCCCGTCCGCGGTCTGGATCTCGACCGTCTCCGGGTTGGGCATCATTCCGCTCATCCGTAGAAGTCCCGGCTTCCTTTCCCCCTCTCCCCTGGGGGAAGAGGGTAGGGGTGAGGGGGTCTCACGGTACGTACATCACGTTGTCCTGCACCCGGGCGGGTGTCCCCAGCCCCTGCACTATGGCCGCCACCTGGTTAATCCAGGCGGCCCCGGCCTCGCCCCCCATGATGGTCGGTCGGCAGCTGTCTATGTGGACCGGGTGCGACTCGGCCTGCAGGAACCCACGCGAGTCGAGTGATATCCGGGTCAGTATCGTGTAGTGCCCGGCGTCGCTGCCAGGGTTGAACACAAAGTTGCCCAGCGAATAGCAGATCAGTCCGCCGTTGTATATCTCCATCCCCTGCACCACGTGCGGGTGATGGCCAAGCACGATGTCCGCGCCGCAGTCAATTGACAGCCGCGCGAGGTTCGCCTGGCGCGCCGTCGGGGTGTACTCCTTCTCGTTGCCCCAGTGGAAGGAGACCACCACGAAGTCGGCGTTGAGGCTCGCCGCCTGGACGTCGGCGATGAGCCTGCCCGTATCGGTCGCGTCGCAGACCCCCGGGTAGCCGGCGTCGGCGTACCATCCCGCGGTACCGATGTCGTCGTACGCCAGGAATGCCACGCGCAGTCCTTCGGCGTCGAGGTACGCGGGGACGTGTGCACTCTCGTAGTCGGCCCCCGCGCCGCAGTGAGCGATGCCGAACCCGTCCAGGTAACCCAGGCAGTCCAGCAGTGCCACCGCCCCGTAGTCCCGGGCGTGGTTGTTGGCCTGCGAAACGACGTCAACCCCTGCGTCACGCATCGCGGGCAGAGCGTTTGGGTCGCCCTCGAAGGTGAACGTCTTCCCGGGGACCGGCGAGCCCTGGTATGACATGGTGCACTCCAGGTTCGCGAATCCCAGGGTCGCCTCCGAGATATACGGGCCGACCCCGGTCCACACGTACCCGAAGCCGTTGGCGGCCAGAGTCGGCGACACGTCGCCACCGAGGTTCACGTCCCCGAGCACGGCCATCGACCATTTCGCGGTGCTGTAGTAGTCGTAGTAGATGGGCCGCTCGGCGATTATCTCCGTGCCGTTGGTCGTGGCGACGGTGGCGGAGAAGTCGTGCGCCGGGTCGTTGCCCTCCCCCAGCACGTCCTTGACGAAGACGGTCGCCCGGCTGTTGGGGCCGACGTCGAGCGCCTGCTGCCGGCTGGTCCCGTCCCCCAGCACGTACGTGATATTGATGGCGGAGGTCTCGGGCCCGGGGTTCTGGATGCACAGGTAGGCGTCGAAGCCTGGACGGCAGGTGCCCTCGGCGAAGGAGAACGACTGGGCGGGAGAGGTAGCCCCGACCACGTCGTGCCCGCCCGTCCAGGCCCCCTTGTAATTGAAGTACATCGGCCGCTCGGCGATGACCTTGCTCCCGTCGGTCGTCTCCACGCTGGCAGAGAAGTCGTGGGCCGGGTCGTCGAACTCTCCCAGCACCTGCTTGACGACGACCGTTGACCGCGAGTGGGGGCTGATGGCCAGGGACTGGGCCTGGGTAGCGCCGCTACCCAGCATGTAGGTGATCCGGAGGCGGGAGGTCTTGTCGCTCGGGTTCTGGATGCAGAGGTAAGGATCGAAGCCGGGGCGGCACGTCCCCTCGGCGAAGTGGAACGCGGTCGATGGGGCGGTCGCGCCCACCACGTCGTGCCCGCCGCTCCAGCCGCCCTTGTAGTTGAAGTACATCGGGCGCTCGGCCACGATAAGCGCGCCGTTGGTCGTCTCCACGTGCGCGGAGAAGTCGTGCGCGGCGTCGTCGCCCTCGCCCAGCAGTTGCCTGGGGACGACCGTCGAACGGCTGTGCGCACCGACGGTCAGGTTCTCCTCGCGCGTGGTGCCGTCGCCCAGCATGTAGGTGACGAGCACGGCGGCGTCTCCAGAGCCCGGGTTCTGGATGCAGATGTAGGGATCGAAGCCCGGACGGCAAGTGCCCTCGGCGAAGAACCACTCCGGCAGGGGTCCGTTGGTCCCCACCACGTCGTGACCACCGGTCCACATGCCGTTATAGCGGAAATACATGGGACGCTCGGCGACCACCGGGGCTGCCGAATCGACCTTTATCGAAACGTCGTGCCCGGGCCCCAGCTCGAGGTTCACATCCACGGTGGTGCGGCTCGCGGCGCGCAGCTCGTACGTCTTCACTTCGGTGCTGCCGTCCTCGAGCATATAGGTGAAGGTCGCGCTGGTATCGTTGTCCGCGGGGTTGTACAGGCAGACCCACTCGTTGAACCCGGTGCGGGTCGTCCCCTCCGCGAAGTACCAGGTGGTGGCGGCCTGAGTGCACCCGACCACGTCGTGCCCCCCGGTCCAGCCGCTCGAGGCGAGTGCCATGGGCGCGAAGGCGACCGAGAGAACGGCCACCCCCAGCGCAATTATCGTTTTGCGGAGCATGAGACCTCCGGGTGGTCAATGGGACACTACTGCGCGATATCCTCCGGTATGGCGAAATACTCCGCGAAGGATTCGGAGACGGGAACCGGCTGGCCGTCTTCGATCAGCCCCTTCACGTGGAGCTCGATCGCCTCGTGCATATTTCGTTCCGCCTCTTTCACGGTCGCCCCGGATGCTACGCATCCGGGCAGGTCCGGAGAATATGCGGAGTAGTTCCCGTTTGCCTTCTCGATCACGACTAGAAAGCGGAACATCCTATCGGCTCTCCTTCAAGCCCGCCTGCTTGTATATGCTGTCCAATGTGCCCGGAGACAGATCGTCGTTCAAGTGACCGGCTATCGTAACCCTGCCCGGCTTCATCTGATGCTTGTACTGTCGATGACTTCCCCTGGTCGTCACCAGAAACCACCCGTCCTTTTCAAGTATCCTGATGATATCACGCACCTTCAACGCTCTCGTCCAATCCTTCCTCGCTGAAGCAACTGATCAAGCATATCAAGCAACTGTAACACGGAAGGAAGCAAATGAATCAAAGAGACCAGGTCACGCCTGCCAAGGAGGAGGCAGGATGAACTCACTCAGGGTCGTGGGCCGACAAGCGTGGTACGAGTTGGACCGGGCCTGTAACGTGCTTTATAGTAACCTCGAGCAAACGGGGAGAATGCCTCAATGAGGATGTGGCAAAAGAAGTCTACTTCGGTCATATGTGTGTGCATTGCATTCGCGCTCTTGGCGATTAGCTTAATCATCGGTGGCTGCAGCCAGGTCAAGCCTTCCGACAAGAAGGAATCCGGAGGCGGCCTATCTTTCTCGTTGCCGTCTCTCCCAACTTCTCTCCCTTCCACCAGTAATAGCGCGCAGGGCGACGAGTCAACTAGCGGCCAGGCGGAAGAGCCCCAGGCCTCAGAAGACGTTCCCCCAACTGTAGATACGGTTCCTACGACACCTGAGACGACCCCTGCGCCTCCGACCACGACGCCGGAAGGTGATTTTCAGGAGGGGGAAGTGATCGTCCAATTCAAAGAAGGCGTATCTGAAGAGACCGCTCGCGAGGTCGTGGCGAGGCACCAGGCTTCTGTGACATGTATCTGGAACATTGGAACTGGTGCTGATAGGTTTGGCGTCTCGGTACATCTGACAGAAGGCAAGGACGAGGACCAGGCTATCGAGGAATTTGAGGCCGAGCCTACAGTGGAATATGCCGAGAGGGCAGTGATACGCAGACCTGCACAGTAGCTGGCTACATTCTGCGGCAGACTACCAACGGTATTCACCGAGCTCGGTTCAGTTACGAAAGACCCGATAACAAGCTAGCCGGTTGAACAGAGTCCAAGGGTTCTGCCCTCCTGAAAAAACCGTCATCGAATAACCGATGTCCTGTCACCTGTCGAGAATACCACCAAGTCTGTCCATCAACGTCCAGTACATCCAGTAGGGAATGACCTCTACCTCCTTCTCGCCATCCGAGAACACGGTCTCGGTACCGTCCGAGATCATGTACCCCCTGGCGGCTTTGTACCTGTGCAGGAACTTGAACAGGGGCGTGGCGTCCCGCTTCTTCACTTCGGACCTGATCTTGACCTCGATCGGGACCACCTCCCCATCGCCTGACAGGACCAGGTCCACCTCGTCCCTCTGGGGGGTCCTCGAGAAGAACCGGGCCTTGAGGACGTTCGCGAAGAACTGCTCGATAAGCTCCGGGCGGCCGACCGGCGGGGAGAGCGCTACGCTGAACGCCGTACTCGATAGATAGACCTTCTTCATCTTCTTCTCGCTCGTGAGGAGATTGGGCGAGTAATTGTAGAGCTTGTTCGCCAGCAGAGCGTATTCGAGGTGAGAGAAGTATGCTGCAATGGTCCGCTGGTCGTGACCGAGGTCCCGCCCCAGGCTACTGTAGTCGAGGAGCATACCCGGCTTCTCGGCGCAGACGCGCATGCACCTGTACAGAAGGTCGGGCGCGTTGATATGGAAGCTGTCCGGCAGGTCGCGGTAGATGACTCTTTCTAGAAGGCCCTCCTTGAAGTACCTGTTTCTGTGGGAATCGGAAAGCTCCAGCGCCTCGATGAAGCCCCCGTTCGCCATGAACTCCTCGAACCTGCGGCGTATTCGCAGCTCAAAGACCCTCTCCTGCTCGCGGTCGATGTCATCCCCTGAGAACTCCAGGTATTCGTCGAAGTCGAGGGGTTCGATCATGGTCTCGAAGAACCTTCCCGCCAGGCTTTCCTTCACCCCTTTGGTGATGGCTATGGCGGCCGAACCCGAGAGGCAGAGCTTCACGCTGGGGTACATGTCATAGATGACTTTGACCTTGTCCGGCCAGTCGTCGAGCTTCTGCACCTCGTCGAGGAACAGGTAGGTCTTCCTGTCGCGGGGCAGGTCTTCTCTGATGATCTGCCTCTCGTAAGCCGCCAGAATCTCCTTGATATCGGCCTTCTCTTCGTCGAAAGAGAAGTAGAGGATGTGGTACGGATCTGCCTCTTCGCGCTCCAGGAGGCCATCGATCAACTGGAACATGGTGGTCGTCTTACCGACCCGCCGCAGGCCGTAGAGGATGAGCATCTGCCGCAGGCCCATATATTCCGAGAGCCCGGCCAGCAACCGCCGTTTCCTGCCAACGAGAGCCGCAGACACCCTGCCGTCCCTCCACCAGGGATTGAACGTGATTAGGTCCATTATCACTATCCTTAGCATGTCAATATTATGCAATAATAATGACATATTAACGTTATTATTAGTCAAGGTCAAATCAGCGGCCACATCGGTGGTGCTATTGATGTTGAATCAGCCTGGAGGCAGGAGGAACTCGCCTTCCGGGTCGTGGGCGGCGAAACGGTGGGCAGCCCGCTCCCGGTCGTTCACCGCGTAGCAGTAGGTGCAGCCGTGGGGGCAGGTGTGGTAGGCGCCTATGTCGCGGCTCTCCCAGCAGCCGCAGTCCTCGCGGTGAGGCTTTCGCCTGGCGCGAACGGTCGCGGGCTCGATGCCAAGGTGGCGGGCCACGTCCCCGAGCCGCCCAGGGTTTATACATGAGGCGGGTTCGACTCCCTGGGCCAGTAGCCGGGGCTGGGCGCAGATACTGAGGCGCATCCCGTGTCCGGAGGCGGTGCTGGAAAGCTCGAGGAGAAATCGCCGCTTCGCATCGTCGGGCGGGTCCTCCCAGGTGAAGCCGTGCTCGCGGGCGGCCGCGTCCAGGTTGCGCTCGGTCTTGCGGTACACCTGCGCGAACGAGACGACCACCTCGTCTGTTGCGCCCTCCAGCGAAGAGGCCAGGGTCTCGAAGCGCTCCAGGTGCCACTCCGGAGGGGTGAGCGACGAGAAGACGATGGGATCGTAGCGCCAGACCATGGCCCTCGGTCCGTACTCGTCGCGCAGGAGGTGCACGCAGGCGGCGGCGCGCTCGGGGTCGGTGACCTCACGGTCCAGCGCCTCGGGGTACGGGATGATTGTGTATTGGACGACGAACGGGAAACCGTGCTCACGGGCCACGACCCGCAGGCAGTCGATGAACGGCTCCGGGTCCCTGGTCCAGAAGACGAACGCCTCGACACCTTCCTCCCTTCGCAGGGGCACCCGGTACGGCCGCCCGCCGTACGGGTTGGCGACCATGCAGTACCCGGCGGCCAGCCTGTTAATGAACCACTCGCCGTAGTAGGCCGGTATGTCGGTGCGGTAGCTCGCCGATACAATCACTCTTCTCTACCTCCACCAACAGTATGACGTTTCGAGACCGCCTTCCGCATCGGCGTCTGACCCCGATGCGAAAATCTGATAGGCTCAGGGGCATGCCAGAGACAGTCATACATACCGAGGGCCTGACCAAATACTACGGGAAGGTCGTCGGGGTCCAGGACCTCGACCTGGAGGTCTTCCAGGGCGAGCTGTTCGGCTTCCTCGGCCCCAACGGCGCGGGCAAGACCACCACCATCCGCCTCATCATGGGGATGCTCAAGCCCAACCGCGGCAGCGCCTCGGTCAAGGGATTGGACGCCTGGCAGAAGAGCGTCGATGTCAAGCGGCTGGTGGGGTACCTGCCCGGCGAGCCTGCCCTCTACCCGCGCATGACCGGGGAAGAGTTGGTGCGCTTTGTGGACAGCTTCGACGGCGGCCGGGAGGCTTCCGGCCGCGCGCTGGCCGCGCGCCTGGAGCTGGACCTTGACCGCAAAGTGGAGGGCTACTCACGGGGCATGAAGCAGAAGCTGGCCATCGTTCTCGCCCTCATGAAGGACCCCCCGCTGCTTATAATGGACGAGCCCACCAACGGGCTCGACCCGATCACCCAGCACGTCCTCTACGAGATACTCAACGAGCGGCGTGAGGGCGGCACCACGGTCCTGTTCTCGTCACACAACCTCCCCGAGGTCGAGCGGCTGGCCGACCGGGTCGGCATCATCAGGGCGGGTACCCTGGTGGGTACCGAGCGCATCGAGGACCTCCGCGGCAAGCACCTGCGCAACGTGGAGGTCATCTACGCCGCCGACCCGCCGGACGGCATCGACCGCGTCGAGGGGGTCAGCGGCTTCGAGCGCGCCGGCAACCGGATACAGCTCAAGTTCCGCGGTGACCTCAACTCGCTGCTCGGGGTCCTGACCGGCAGGGAGCTGCTCGACCTGAGTATAGGGCACGCGAGCCTGGAGGACGCCTTCCTGGAGTTCTACGGCCGGGAGGGGGGCGAGACGCGTTGACCTGGAGCCTCGTCCTCAAGACGCTCAAGGAACGCTGGCGGATGGCCGCGATATTCGCCGGCGTGATCGTCCTGTACTCTCTGCTGCTAGCGGCCATCTACCCGACCGTCGGCAAGATGAAGACGGACTACGCGAAACAGATGCCGAAGGCTTTCGTCAAGCTCTTCGGGGTCAGCAGCTTCAACCTGGACACGTTCAACAACTACGTAACGCTACAGTTCCTGAGCCTCATGTGGGTGATACTGGTCGCGGCGTTCGTCATCGCCATGGCAAGGCGCATGGTCGCAGGCGAGCTCAAGGACGGGACCCTGGAGTTCCTACTATCGCAGCCGGTCCAGCGATGGCGGCTGATGAGCGTGCAGGCCGGCCTCCTGCTCGCCGCGATCGTGGGGTTCGTGCTGGTGACGGTAGGTAGCCTCATCGGCTGGGCGGCCGTCTTCGGGGTTGGCTCCGACTACGGGCGCTTCGCTATCTTTATCCTGCCCGCAGTCTCCCTGATGATCGCCATCGCCGGCTACTCGATGCTGTTCTCGGCCCTGCTCAAGGACCCGGGCGCGGCGGCTATGGCAGCGGCGGGGCTGACCCTGCTCTTCTACCTCGTGAACTTCGCGGCGTCCTACTGGAAGAGCGTAGAGTTCATCGGGTGGGTCAGCATCTTCAAGTACTACCAGCCGCTCGAGGTGCTGCAGAAGTCCAGCCTGCCCGCCAGGAACGTGCTCGTGCCCTGCCTGTTCGGCCTGGCCTGCTTCGCGGGAGCCCTGTGGGCCTTCCAGCGCAGGGACGTCGCCTGACTAAAACCGGGGTCAGGCACGATTCAATTCACAATCTCGGTGGATCGAACCTGAGGCCGGCGCGCAGGAATCATGACGCTTCGGACGTAGTCTAGTGTTACCCGCTTCCTTACCCTGGAAGCCCGTTAACGGAGGTGACACATGCCCGTACCTGACACCCAGGAAAACATGATGAAGTGCATCTGCATGACGTGTCCGACCCACAACCAGTGCATGAAGGAGAAGATGGAAGGGTTCTTCTGTGCCAAGGGCAAGGCGACCTGTGAGTTCGAGAAGGTCAGCTGTGTATGCGCGACCTGTCCGATATACAGCGAGTTCAGCCTGGGAGACTCCTTCTACTGCGAGATGGGAGCGGCGCAGTAGCCCGTAGACGCCGACGGTTCGGGCATGATCCGTTCGTCCGACTCAAACCGGGGTCAGGCGGGAGTCGAATCACGGAGTCTATGAATAGACTCCCGCCTGACCCCTATCCCAGTCACCCTCTCGCGCCGTATAGTACCGTTATGGACCTCGAGCAGCTCTACTTCCAGATGGCCCGCATGCGCGCCTTCGAGCTGGCGATAGCCAGCCTGTGGCGGCGCGGGCTGATATCCGGAGAGATGCACCTGGGCACCGGCGAGGAGGCGGTCATCGCCGGGGTCCTCGACCACCTCACCGACGGCGACTCCGTCTCCCTAGACCACCGCTCTACGCCCGCGTTCGTGGGGCGCAACGTGGACATGACCCGTATCGTCCTCGAGCTACTTGGCGACTCGAAGGGCCTCTGCGGCGGCATGGGCGGCCACATGCACCTGTTCTGCCCGGCGCGCCTGGCCGCATCATCCGGGATAGTGGGCTCGTCCGTCCCGCTCGGCGCGGGGTTCGCGCTGGCGGCCCAGCACCTTCGTCCCGGCAAGGTGGCCGTCGCGTTCCTCGGTGAGGGCGCGATGAACCAGGGTATGGCCATGGAGGCACTCAACCTGGCCGCGGTCTGGAAGCTTCCGCTAATCGTTGTCTGCAAGGACAACCGCTGGTCGATAACCACCCGCTCGGGCTCGGTGACGGCGGGCAACCTGGCGGACCGGGCCCGTTCGCTGGGGGTTCCAGGTGTCAAGGTGAACGGTCTGAGGGTAGAGAAGGTCTGGGGCGCCTCGGAGGGGCCGGTCGCCCGCGCGCGTGCCGGGGAGGGACCTTTCTTCATCCACGCCCGTTGCGTGCACCTGGACGGCCACTTCCTGGGCGACCCCGTCCTTCGCATCTACGAGGACCCGGTGGGGCAGATGAAGCAGATGAGCGAGCCTCTGCTCGGCGCGGCCGTCAAGCAGCCGGGCGCAGGCTGGACCACTCGTGCCGCGAGCCTCGGCGGTATCGGCGCGACCCTGGCCGGGCTCGGAATCGATACCTACACCAGGCGCGACCCGGTGGACCTTGCCGGCAGGCAGTTGGAGGTCGAGGCCAGGGTGAAGCTCGAGGAGCAGGCGCGCTCGGAGGTCAACGAGGCGGTCGCGAACGCCCTGGAGGCGCTGGGAGCGTGGCCCGATGCCTGAAATGACATTCGCCGAGGCGATCTCAGCCGGGCTCGCGGCCGCGATGGAGGCCGACGAGACGGTCATCGTATTCGGCGAGGACGTCGAACTGCTGCGAAACGACCTGCTGGTCCGGTTCGGCGGCAAGCGGGTGCGAAACACCCCCATCAGCGAGTCCGCCTTCCTGGGCACCGCTGTCGGCGCGGCGATGATGGGCCTGCGGCCGGTCGTCGAGATAATGCTGGTGGACTTCATCGGGGTGTGCTTCGACGCGCTGCTGAACCAGGCGGCCAAGATAGAGACGTTCTCGGGTGGCGGGTTCAAGGTCCCCATGGTGGTGCGCTCCTCGTGCGGCGCGGGGTACGGCGACGGAGGACAGCACGAGCAGAGCCTCTGAAGGATGCTCGCGGGTGTCCCGGGGCTTTCCGTGGTCGTGCCGTCCAACCCGGCGGATGCAGCAGGATTGATGCTCGCCGCAGTTCAGGAAGATGGTCCGGTGGTCTACCTGGAGCACAAGATGCTGGCCGACTACTGGCTCGACTACATGGGCATAGGAAACCGTGAAGGAGTGGAGTTCGACGTCCCGGCGGCCGGCGCCAATGGAGACGTCCCGCTGCCTGTCCAGCCCGTCCCACTCGGCGTGGCCGCGACACTCAGGAACGGCTCCGACATCGCCTTCATATCGCTCGGCCTGAGCGTCCACCGCTGCCTGGAGGCCGCCGCGGCCCTGGGCTCCGAAGGGGTGCGGTCCACGGTCCTAGACCTGCGCTCCGTCCGGCCGCTCGACACCGACGTGATCTCAGAGGCGGCGCGCCGCTGCCGCCGCGTAGTCGTCGTTGACGAGGACTACCGCGCTTTCGGCCTCTCTGGCGAGGTCGCCGCCGTAATCGCCGAGTCAGGCACGGACGCCCGCTTCGCCCGGATCTGCACCGAGGGCACCATCCCCTACGCCCGCCGCCTGGAGGACGAGGCCCTCCCCAGCGTCGCCCGCATCCTGGAAGCCGCCCGGGATATCTTGTGAAACGAATCCTTACGGGTGGAAGGCGGTTCCTGAGGTCCTCGGATGATTATGATCGAAGTCGATATCACGTCTTCAGGGATGCCCTAGACGGTGTGAGCATCGGGGTCGGTATAGAGACCCCGCCTCTCGTAGTCGCAGACCTCGCGGCTCCAAACTCTTTCGTGATGCCTCGCGGAGCAGGCCTTGCCGTGACACCCCTGCTCCTCATGCAGGACCTTTCGCATCTGGAGGTGGAAGCGGTCATGGCTGATGGGGTGGCTAAGATCGTCCTCGAAGCCGACAGGAAGAACCCGCTGAGGCCGCGAGGTTCACCTGACAGCGACTCAATGACACCCACGGAGGTCAGGAAGAAGTACGACCTTCACGATTGGCCCTACTCGGAGCGGACCGACATCGTCGCCGACACCCTGGCGGCAAGAATCACCAGTCAGCCGCTTGCCTTGATTTCGGCGATCAATAGAATCTCGGTGATCCTGGGCGAGTACAGGGTTACGATCCCCTTTGGACTATCGCCGCCGATGATGTTCGTTCCATTCTCGCTTGCCGGCATCCGGGAGAGGATCGAGAACCTGGAGCGACTGGAGAGAGGCGTGCGTGAGCCTCACCACGAGGTCAGGGAGGGCAAGCCTTCCCTGACACCCGAGTACTGGGAGTGACTGCGTGACTGAGCATCCGACCGGGTCTCGTCCGCCCGCCGAGCCATTGCCACGGGGGGCCGCGGCCGACCCGGCGAAGGATGGAGCCCGGTACATCCTCGTGATCTTCAGCCTCATACTTTCCGTCGCGGGCATCCTGATGCTCATCTCCACATTCGGGTCGGTTAGTCGTGTCGGTCCGCAACCCTCTGCCGCCGCAGGGGTTGCCCGGCTCATCCTGGGGATAGCGCTGGCTGTGGCAGGTGGATTCGCGCTGGCAGTAATGCTCCGGCGACAGCTCAACGCATCACGCTTCACGGCAAGGGGGCGTCGGCGCGCCAGGGCATACAACACGAGAAGGTGCCACGTATTCAGGGAGGCACTCGACGCGGTCTGCATCGGGCTTGGGATACAGGCCCCGCCCATGGAGGTGATGGACCTGCCGTCGCCCAACGCGTACGTGCTACCCGGGGGCCGCGGCCTGGCGGTGACCCCGACGCTCCTGGAGCAGGACCTATCCGACCAGCAGGTCGAGGCGGTGATGGCGGCGATCCTCGCCAGGCTGATCCTCATGCCCAAACCGGCCGTCCCCCTGCAGAGGCGCGGCTCCGTGGAGGGGGGTCCGGTGCTCTCCGACGAGATCAGGCACAGGTTCGCGCTCGGTGCCAACGAGTACATGAATCGTCCGGGGGTCCTCGCCGATACCCTGGCCGCTAGGGTCACCGGGAACCCACGTGCGCTCATAGAGGCGATTGTCCAGGTCTCGTGGTTGGTGAAAAAGAAAAGGGTGACGCCGTTCAGAGTACGACCTGTGATGATGTTCGTGCCGCCCTCGATGGCAGGCGTGCAGGAGCGGGTCGAGAGCCTGGAGAGGCTGGAGAAAGGCATGCGCCAGCCGTACCACGAGGTTAGAGACGGCAGGCCGACCGTGATGCCCGAGGCGTGGGACTGATCCGAGCCAGGGATTAAGTCCTGTTCGAATCGGACCATTATTCGCGGACTGAAGTCCGCGCCCAAGCCCGATCCGTCAGCGGACTGAAGTCCGCTCCCAATCAGCAGTGAGGTTGGGCCGGGACTTCAGTCCCGGTAGGCGATCCGTCAGCGGACTGAAGTCCGCGCCCAATCCCCGAATGAATCCCGGGCTTAGAGCCCGGGCTCAAGCATGGGCTCAAGGGGATACGCCGTACACGGCGCGTTCGACGGTGATGTCGTGGCTGGAGGTGACCTTCGTGGAGACGCTCCATTCGCCAGGGCAGGTGTCGGCGACGTTCACCGTGCGGCGAGTCCGGGGGCCGAGGATGAGCGTGGGACCGGTCACCTGTCGGCTACCCGTCATGTACTCCAGGCTCACCGTGGCGTTCTGCGTGCCCGGGTTCTGTACCAGTATCCAGGTCTGAAAACCCTGGCCCGTGCAGCCCTCGGCTACATACCAGGTCTTGCCTCGCGAGGTTACCCCGGCCGAGTCGTGGCCCTCACGCCGCCCGTCCCAGTAGACCGCCCGCTCCGCGACGACCTGCTGGTCTGACGACACCTCGGTGGATACGCTCCACTGCGCCCCCACCGTCTCCGCGACGTTGACCGTCCGGCGCGTGCCCGGGGGCAACCCCACCGAAGGGCCGGTGACCGGCCCGGCGTCCGTCATGAAGGTCACCTGCGCGTTTGCCTGCACGTCTCCCGGGTTCTGCAGCAGAAGCCAGGTCTCGAACGTGCCCCCGGTGGAGCCCTCGGCGAGGTACCAGGTCTTCGAGGCCGCCGTCACCCCCACCGAGTCGTGGCCGCCCGCGCGCCCGTTCCAGTACATCGCCCGCTCGGCGACGACCGGCTCATCGGAGTCAACCCCGGTGGAAACGTTCCAGGCCTCGCCCACCGTCTCCGCGACGTTCACCGTCCGGCGCGTGCCCGGGGGCAATACCACTAAAGGGCCCGTTACCTGTCCGGTATCCGTCATGAAAGTGAGCTGTGCGTTGGCTTCGACGCTTCCGGGGTTCTGCAGGAGCACCCAGGTCTCGAAGCCGCCGGCGGTACAGCCCTCGGCCAGGTACCAGTCCGTTGCCGGCCCGCTCACCCCCGTCGAGCCGTGGGCCCCGGTCCGGCCGCCCCAGTACATGGCGCGCTCCACAACCACCGGTACGTTGGAGGACGCCTTCGCCGAGACCTCCCAGGCCTGTCCCACCGTGTCGGCCGCGTTCACCGTCGCCCTCGAGTCCGGCGGGAGGGTGACGCGGGGCCCGGGCTTCTCCCCCTCCCCGGTCATGTAGGTGATGTCCACGGTTGCGGGCGTGCTATTCGGATTCTGCACCAGGACCCAGGTCTCGAACCCTCCGGCGGTGCAGCCCTCGGCCAGGTACCAGGTGACCCCGGGCTGCGTGACCCCCGGAGCGCCGGTCCCCCAGGTCCTCTCTCCCGTGACCGGCCTCAAAGCCCCGTACTCGTAGGGGCCGATGTCGTACCCCGCGCCGAACGGTCGGGCCGCACCGTCCAGGTCGATGGCCGGAGCGCCGTCCGACGACCCGGAGTCGATTGCCGGGCTTCCCGCCTCCAGGTGGTAATCACCGGCCGAGCCCCAGGCAGGCTGCAGGAACTTCGGGTCGTCGCACAGGACTCCCTCCCCGACCGCCCCGGCCTCCAGCTCGTCGGCGCTGTAGGTCTTCCCGTTCGCCTCCAGCGAGTTGTCGGGGTGGTCCGGGCTGTAGAGGATGCAGTGGTCGAGCGTGAGGTCGGCCTCGGGCGCGAAGTACGGCGCCCCGTAGCCGTCGGCGACGATGTTGTTGCGGAACAGGACGCTGATGTTGGCCGCCCCCCCGTACTCGACGTACATCGGGTACGCCTCCCGCTCGGGGTTGTCGGCAATGGCGCAGTTCACTATCTCGAAGTCCGCGCCCTCCTGCTCGGTGCCGATGACCAGCCCCGCCCAGGGAGAGGCGCCGCCCACTCCGTCGCCCGTGCCGTAGACGAGCGTGTTCTCGACCCGGCTGCCGTCGCCCCAGAGCTTCACCCCGTCGCAGGAGTTGTTCGCGACCACGCACTCGTGGATATGGGTGTTCCTGCACTTGGAGTCCAGCCCGTCGCCCCTGTTGTGCTCGGCGACCGTGTCCACGATCTCAATGGGCCCCTCGGAGGGCTCGACCCCGAACCCGTCCGGCCGGTCGTAGGGGCTCGGCCCCGGGCCGCCCTGGTAGTAGTGCCCCGAGTAGGAGAGAGTGCAGCCGCGCACGGTGACGTCGCGCCATCCCCCCTGCTGGCCCACGGGCCCGCCCAGGCAGCCGAACCCGCAGTACGACATCACGCAGCCCTGGATGATCGCGGCCGAGAGGTCCGCGAAGTCCATCGCTCCCTCGTCTATATGGTGGATATAGAGATCTTTCAGCGTCAGGTGATCGACCGGCCCGCTCGACCCGGCGATACCTCCCCGGAACAGCGCCCCGTTGTCGGAGGTTATCTCCAGGTTCTCGATGGTTATGTAGCTGGTCCCCCCGATATCCACCGCCGAGAAGAGGTTGTCGCGCCCGGCGAGCACGGGGCGGTTTCCTTCCTCCCCCTTGATGATTATCGGCGCGGTAGCGGTCCCGGTCGGGGGGGTGATCATGTCGTCGTAGAAGGTGGAGAGCACGTACCGGCCGCCCTGGATGATGAGGGTATCGCCCGCCTGGATCTGCTTTGAGGCGTAACCAGGTGTCTTGAAGGGCTTGTCGAGCGTCCCCGGATTGGAGTCGAGGCCGGACGGGGACACGTAGTAGGTCTGCGCATCCCCGCCCGTACTGCCTGCCGCGCGCGCGGGCACCGTCCCCATCACCGCCAGGACGACGAAGAGGAGCGCTATCCGCGCCACCGCCACTGTTCCAGCCTTCATTTTCGGCCCTCTACCAGTTATTCGGTTCGAGCTGGTGCGTCCTTTAACCGGTAGACGACCCCGGTGCCCGATTCTTTACGAGTGAATTGAATGGTGCCTGACCCCAAACTGAGTCAGATCCCGGCCTGAGAGGCCGGGCTCAATCAGCTTGTGACTTGAATCGTGCCTGACCCCGATCTTAGTCGGCAGGATGCCGGCGCTACGGTTGGAAGCTCGAAGAACCGCCGATCGTGTCCGTGCCGGCGCCCCTGCACAGCGAGGGGTTCACGCTCTCCCTGGGCCAGTACATGGAGCGCTCGACCATCACCGGGCGGCCCGCTTCGGGGTCGCTGCTGACCATCACCGCCGCGCGGCCGGCGGCACCCGAGTGCGCTCCCATCTCGTAGGTCCTCCGGCTGTTGGCGGGGATCGTCTCCATCTTCGTCACGTTTCCCTGCCCGTTGGGCCTGAAGTACGAGACGATCACCTGGGCATCCACGGGGTTCGGGTTCTGGATGAGCGTCCAGGTCTCGAACTGTGGGCTGGAATCCCCGTCCGGCAGGTAGAACACGTAGTCCGGGGCGGGCATGCCTATTGAGTCGTGACAGGCCTCGCCGTACCCGCGGTCCCAGTACATGGCCCGCTCGGCGATTATGGGCTGCGTGCCGTGGACCCGGGTCGAGAAGTTGGGATCGGGGAGCACCGCCTCGGCGTTCACGTTTATGGTCCGCCTGGTGTTGGGCTCCATCCTGAAGACGGGCATGTCCACGGGCCCCGCGCCGGTCATGTACGTCACAGTGACATCGGTGGCCGTCGCCTGGGGGTTCTGCACCAGGATGAAGGACGTGAAACCGTAGGAAGTGCACCCCTCGGCCAGGTAGTAGTCCATCGAAGGGTTGATGGTCCCGATGGATTCGTGGCCCTCGCGCCGGTTGTACCGGTACATCGCCCTCTCGGGGATCACCGGCAGGTCCGAGTCCACGCGGATCGAGGCGTCCTTCGCGCCGATGTCCTGTGACATGTCGAAAGAAGCCCTCGAGTTCGCCGGTACAGTATGCGCGATCACCTGAGGCCCTTCGCCTTCTATCATGTAGGTGACCTCGCAGTTCGCCTGGGCGCCGTTGGGGTTCTGAACGAGGAGCCAGCACTCGAAACCCCACTTGGAGGAACCCTCGGGGAGGAACCAGGTCGTGTCGGGGGCGGTCACCCCCACCGAGCTGTGGGACTCCTGGCAGCCGGCGCCAGGGCCGGTCCACATCATGCGCCTGTCCACCGCGATGGTATAGCCTTCCTTACACTCGACCCTGGTCGAAAAGTCGGTCGCACCCACGTCGCCCCTGGGATCGATGACCACCTGGGACTGCGCGGCGAGCGGCAGGTCCGGGCGTGTCTGCTCGCCGTCCCTGGTCTGGTAGGTCACCTCCGCGGTGACCGGCACCGTGTTGGGGTTCTCGATGGCGATGAAGGTCTCGAAGCCCCAGTCGGAGGATCCCTCCGCCAGGTACCAGGTGGTCAGTGACTCGCCCCCGTTCTCGGTCTTTAGGATCGTTCCGCCGGCCCCCACCGCCCAGGCGGTGTTGGCGTCCACGGCGGACACGCCGTACAGGTCGCCGACCGGGGGGGCGGGCTGCTTGAACCAGCCGTTTCCCCCGTTCCCCGTCTGGAGTATGAACCCGCCCAGGCTGCTGAAATCGTTGTACCCGACCGTCCATGCCGTGTTCGAGCCCGCCGCGCTTATGTCGAAGAGGATGTCGTCGGTCGGGCTGGGCTGCGTCGTCCAGTTGGTCCCGCTGTTGGTGGTCTTCACGATGGTCCCGTTGTACCCGACCGCCCAGGCGGTGTTGGAGTCGGTCATCACCACTCCCCGCAGCTTACTCGTCGTCCCCGGGTCGCGCTCGTACCAGGTGCCCCCGCCGTTGATGGTCCTGACGACCCTGCCCTCGTCTCCGACCGCGAAGGCGTGGTTCGAGTCGGTGGCATCTATGCTCCACAGGCTCTTTCCCGCTACACTCTGGTTGTCCCAGACGGTACCGCCGTCGGTCGTCTTCAGGATGGTCCCGTCGTAGCCCACTATCCAGACCGTGGTGGCGCTGAGCATCTTCACGCCCCTCAGGTTCTTGGTGCCCGTCGGCACCGGCGCCGGCGGCGGGTTCCAGGCGGTCCCGTTGGTGGTGCGCAGCACCGTGCCCCCATCGCCCACGATCCAGGCGTTGCTGGCGTCCAGGGCGTCGACGCAGGCGAAGTCCTCACCGGTGGTCCCGGAGGCCTGCGCCTGCCAGGTCGAGCCGTCCGTCGTCTTGAGGATGGTATCGTTGGTGCCCACCGCCCATGCCACATCCTGGCTGACCGCGCCGACGGACTGCAGCCTGTGCGTAACCCCGGAGACCTGTTCGACCCACCCCTGGATCACGGGCTGGGCGACCGCCGCCGCGCTCGCGGGCATCGCCAGTGCGCAGACAGTAACGCCTATCAGTACGAATCTGCTCGTCCTCATCGCAGGGACCCTCCCGTCTTCTTCCAGGGGCTGTTCCTCGACTCGTGCAAAAGTGCCTGACCCTTTTGCACCATTCTAACGCTAATGGCTGCCTGTGTAGCACAAGGGCCGGCGGCCTTGCGTTGTCCCCCGGGTGGGAAGAGAATAGCCACACGACTCATCTGTTATCGGCTCGGGCGGGGAGTGACATGAAAGACAAGCGCGCGATCGTGGTAGGCGCGGGGCTCGGCGGGCTCTCGGCGGCGGCCTATCTCGCCAGGGCCGGCCTCGAGGTGGACGTCTTCGAGCGCAACAGCTACCCGGGCGGCTACGCCTGCAGCTTCGTCCGGGGCCCGTACGAGTTCGAGGCCTCGCTGCACGAGCTCTCGGGCATCGGCCCACCCGGCAACCGCGGCTCGTGCTACCGCGTGCTGGAGGGTTGCGACGTCGCGCGCCGGGTGGAGTTCCTCCCGATAGATGACTTCTACACCTCCATCTTCCCCGACTTCACGGTGAGGGTGCCCCACGGCTGGGAGGCGGCCGAGGAGGCATACTGCGATCAGTTCCCCCGGGAGCGCAAGGGGATAAGCAGGGTAATGCAGGCCATGCGCAGGATAAACGACGCGTCCGCCGAGGCCTCGAAGATCACAAAGGCGTCCGACGCGCTGACCCTCCCCTTCAAGGCCGGCGACCTGGTGCGCTCCATGGGTATCACAGTAGCGCAGGCGCTCGACCGCGAGATGAAGGACCCCGGGCTGAAGGCGCTGTTCACCAACATCTGGGGGTACTACGGACTGCCGCCCTCGCGCCTCTCCTGGCTGCTCTTCGCCGTCGCCAACGCCTCCTATATCGAGCACGGCCCCTACCACGTCAAGGGGACCACCCAGGCGCTCTCCAACGCGTTCGTCGAGTCCATCGAGGACAACGGTGGGCGGGTGCACCTTCGCGACGGGGTCGTCAGCATCGAGGTCGCCGACGGTCGCGCCACCGGGGTGGTGACCGGGCAGGGCGGCAGGCACAAGGCCGACTTCGTGGTGTGCAGCGCCAATCCCATCACGACCTGCTTCTCGCTCATCGGGCCGGACAAGGTGCCGGCCGATTACCTCAAGGCCCTCGCGGGTCGCCACATCGCGGTGTCCACCTTCAACGTGTACATGGGCCTCGACCACCCGGCCGCCGATCTGGGGCTCGACGGGCACGAGTTCTTCATCAACGAGGGGTACGACTACGACGATCAGTACCTGAGGATGTTCACCACGGACCGGCCGTCGTACTGGGCGGTGACCAACTACAACCACGCCGACCCGGAGTTCTCCCCACCCGGCACCTCGGTGGTGGTGCTGACCGCGCTGGTCGACTACACCCCGTGGGCGCACCTGCCCGCCGACCGCTATCGCGAGACCAAGGACCGGATTGCCCGCGAGATGATCGAGGCGACCGACCGCCGCTTTCCGGGCTTGAAGGACCACCTCGCGGTGGTGGAGGTCTCCACCCCCATCACCAACATGCGCTACAGTGGGAACCCGGGAGGCTCCATCCTCGGGTTCGACTACGACCTGGCGGGCAGCCCGCCGTTCCGCCTGTCGAACCGCGGCCCGCTGGAGCGGCTCTTCTTCGCGAACGCGTGGGTGAGGATGGGCGGCGGCATGGAGACCTGCATCACCTCGGGGCTCTTCGCCTACGGCGAGGTTATGAAGGACCTGCGGGGCACCAGGGGGCTCGCGAAGCTGCTCCCTGCCACCGGGTAGACTCATAAGGAGAGTGTGATGGCGCTGAGGGACCTGGCCGACGGGCTTCACGACGTGGCCTCCATCGGGCTCGTGCTGGGCAAGCAGATGGTGGCCGATTCGCTGGCCGACGTCAGGGACGTGGAGCCGGGGCTCCCCGACGAGCTGGTGGAGCGCCTGCACCCCCGGCGCGTGCCCGGCAGGGTCGCGGAGATCATAGAGGAGACGGCCAGCACCAGGACGCTCCGCCTGGTGCCGGTCGGCGAGCCGTTCCCGCCGTTTCGCGCGGGGCAGTTCTTCGCCCTACTCTGCGAGGTGGGCGGGGTGCGCACCAGCCGCGCCTACAGTGTCTCGTCTCCTCCCACCAGGAGCTACCTGGACATCACGGTTCGTAAGATGCCGTCAGGGTTCGTCTCGGTGTACCTCTGCGAAGAAGCCGCCGTGGGCGACGTCTTCGAGCTCTCGGGCCCCGGGGGCTCCTTCTACCACGAGCCGATGACCGACTCACGTGAGCTGGTGTTCCTGGCCGGGGGCAGCGGCGTGACCCCCTTCATGAGCATGGTCCGCTCTTTCGCCGACCTGGACGCCGGGCCGCGCGTCCACCTGGTGTACGGCTCGCGCACCCTCGACGATGTCATCTTCGAGGATGAGCTGGCCGCGATGGCCCGTACCCATGAGAGCTTCCGGCTGGACCTGGTAATCAGCGAGCCGCCGGACGAGTTCAGCGGCTGCCGCGGCTTCCTCGACGCTCCGATGCTCTCGTCCCTGCTGGACGGGGCGGAGGGCAAGACGTTCTTCATCTGCGGGCCCCACGCGATGTACGGGCTGTGCACCGGGGCGCTGGAGGGGCTCGGGGTCTCCCCGGCGAGCGTCAAGAAGGAGGCGAGCGGCCCGCCGCCTGACATTACCCTGGTCGAAGGCTGGCCGAAGAAGATCAAGCCCTCGAAGAAGGCCACCGTCAGGATAGAGGGCACGCGGTCGAGCTTCGAGGCCCTTTGCGGGGAGCCGCTGCTCAACTCGCTCGAGCGCAACGGTGTCGCGGTCGAGAACCTCTGCCGCTCGGGGGAATGCGGGGTCTGCCGCTCTCAACTGGTTTCCGGCGAGGTGTTCATGCCCGCCTCGGTGGTGCTGCGCAAGGCCGACGTGGCTTTCGGCTACATCCATCCCTGCATGTCCTACCCGCTGGGCGATATCACGATCAGGCTATAGGGAGTCTGACTCGAATCGGGGTCAGGCGGGATTCAAGTCACTCGCTTCAGCGAATCACCCCCACCCCAGCCCTCCCCCCTCAAGGGGGAGGGAGGAATAGTCACCCCGACCCTCTCCCCCGAGGGGAGAGGGGGAATAGTCTCTAACGAGCCGGCTTTTAGTCCCTGCCCCACATGAAGCCGATGATGGATATCATCCGGCTCCAGTTGTAGGCCAGGATCCCCAGGAGCCAGGCCACGTAGATGATACTTACCCAGTTGAGCTGGGTGAAGGCGATTATCGGCGTGATCATGAGCAGCGGCATCTCCAGTATAAGGATGATACGTCGGGTCCGCACGAAGCTCACGATTATGCACGCCGCCAGCAGGTATCCCAGCGACCAGACCGGCGCCAGGAACCCGCATGCGATGAAGTAGATGTAACCCGCCAGGTCCAGGACCAGGTCGACGGCGAGGTCGTTGTCGCCGATCCGGCTCTGCACGGGGGTCTCCAGGCTGCGGGCGAGCTGCCCGTCCACCACGTCGGTGGTCCACCCGATGAGGATCAGCATGAGAACGATGCCGACCGCCTCGCGACCGAACAGCAGCCCGACCGTGATCACTGCGAGAGCGATCACCAGCCGCGAGGCCGTCAGCATGTCCGCGACGCGCTTCCTGGCCGGTATGGCTTCGGCTGATGATGTTTCCTGCAATCCCTTTCCCGTTTCTCGGCGGTCCGGCGGGCCTCCGCCGGTAGGATACCACTGACCTTCAGTGTACTATAGACCTACCTCGATTCCTGGTTGGAGGCAACCGGTGGATTCCCCTCAGAAAGGAAGCGCGAGCCGGCACTTCAAGCTGCTGCTGGACCTTCTGGTGGTGGCACTGGTGGCGTTCGCCCTCTACACGGTGCTGAGCCAGCGGTCCAGCCTTGCCAGGACCCTGCGGGTCATCCGTGGGGCCGACCTGCGGCTGATCGGCGTCGCCTTCGGGCTGGAGGCGGTGAGCTACCTGGGCTACTCGTACTTCTTCTACCGGCTGTGCAGGCCGGGCACTCCGCGCTTCACCTTCCCGCGAGCGCTGCACACGCAGGTCACGGCGTACGGCATAGGCAACGTGACGCCGGGAGGCGGGGCCGGGGGGCTCTACTTCTACTACAAGGGGTTGACCAACAACGGTTGCACGCCCGAGCGCAGCGTCGCCTACGTGGTCGTCGCCAACCTGGTCTCGGGCGCGGTACTGGCGGCCTTCTTCTGCTTAGGCGCGGTGATGACGACGGTCACGGGCCTGCTGTCTTCGGGCTACGCTGCCGCGGCGCTCGCCGGGGCGGCCCTGTTGAGCGGTGTGTTCGCGGCCTGCTTCTGGCTGCTGGTGAGGACCGACGTCCTGCTTTCGAGCCTGCGGTGGTTGCGGCCACGGCTGCTGAAGGTATCCCGCGGCAGGATCAGGCTCAGCGAGAAGGTGGACGAGACCGTGGTGGAGTCGGGGGCGCAGCTGCGATCGTTCCTGGGGGGTCGGGGCCGCCTCTCCGGCGCCATGGCCGGATCGGTCGGTTACTGGGCGTTCGACATGCTCTGCCTGGCCGCCTGCTTCCTGGCGTTCTCCCGCGGCGTGAACCTCTGGGTCCTCCTCTTCGGCTACGGGATCGGGATGGCGATGATGGTGGTGCCGGTGACCCACGGGGGGCTGGGCCTGGTCGAGGGCAGCCTGGTCCTGGTGTACGTGGCCATGGGCATCAGGCCGGAGGTCGCCATAGCCGGGGTCCTTGCCTACCGCCTCTTCTCCTTCTGGCTGCCGATAGCGGCCGGTCTCATCGGCCTTTCCATGTTCCCGCTGCGACGCCGCGCCGAGGAACCCTCAGGCGAACTCGCTCCGGAGCTGGGCAAGACCTAATACTGAAAGATTACCTCAGACCAAAAGTTTCACTGAAAGATTACCTCAGACCAGAAGTTTCACAGAAGATCAGTCTCAGGCCATGGATGAAAGAAATGGTCTGAGGTTTTCTTTCATGGATGAAAGAAATGGTCTGAGGTTTTCTTTCAGAAGGCGCGGCCGCTCTTGCGCTTCTTCTCAAGGACCCGCAGGATGGCCGGCAGCAGCGTCACCGAGATTATCACCGCCGAGCCGATGCCGAGCGCCGCCGCCAGACCCAGGGAGGCCAGCCCCCGGTAGCGCGCCAGCAACAGAGCGGCGAACGCCGCCACCACGGTCAGGCCCGAGACCAGTATGGCCTTGCCGGTATGTGCGAGCACGGAGGGGATGGTCTCGCCCTCCAGGAGGTGCTCCTCCTCGTAGCGGTGCAGCACGTAGACGCCGAAGTCCACCCCGATGCCCAGTATCATGGGCGTGACGGCGATGTTGACTATGTTGAACTTCATCCCAAGAAGGTTGAACGCCCCGATCATCCAGACCATGGCGAAGGCCAGCGGGAGCAGCGCCAGCAGCGAGGGTAGCACCGCCTGGAAGTCGATCACCACCATCAGCATGACCACCACCGCCGAGAGCAGGGTGGTATCGCTCAGGCCCTTGCGGGTCGACTCCAGCAGGTCCTGCACTATCACCGGGAAGCCGATCACGTCCGTGGACACCTGCCGCACCTGGTCGAGGAACTCGTTGACGTTCTTCTCCTCGGACATGCTCTTCCTGGGATAGACGTAGGTCGCGTACGTCCCGTCGGTGGAGACGTACTTCTGCAGCACGTCCGAGGGCAGCTTGTCCACGGTGAGGGTGTCCGAGCCTATGTCGTCCAGCACGACGAGCATCTCCGGCGGCACGTAGGACAGCCAGTCCGGGTTGATGCTCTGGATCTTGGTCCTTATGCGCGACATCAGCACCAGCTTGCCGAGCTGTTCCGACGGGATGATGGTCGCCAGGGACTCGACCGCCCGCACGCTGGGCAGCTCCGCCAGCTTATCGGTCACCTCTCGCATGGCCGGTTCGTTGTTCGACAGCACGATCACGAAGTCCGAGCCCATGCCGAACTCGGAAGCCAGCTTCTCCTCGGCTTCTGTCACCTCCATCCCCCGCGGCTCCACCTTGCGGATGTTGCTCTCGTACTTGATGAAGCCCGCGCTGGTCCCCAGGCCGATGGTTATCACCAGCCCCACCACGATGATCCACCACGGGCGCCCGGCGACGAACGAGCCCTCCCGGCGCATCAGCCTGCTGGAGCTCTCGCCTTCCCTGGGCTTGTAGGGGATCAGCTTCTCCTTCATGGTCATCAGGGCGGGCAGGACGAAGAAGGTGGCGAGCAGAGTGCACAGCACGCCCGTGCCCAGGACCAGTCCCATGTCGTGCATGGCCTTGAACTCGGAGAAGACTATGGCGTAGAAGGCGCCGGCGGTGGTAAGCGCGCCGGTGATTATCCCCTTCCCGGTGTTTGACAGCGCGGACACGAACGCCTGCCGGCCGTCGCTGCCCCGGTCCCTCTCCTCCCGGTAACGTGCCAGGAGCGCTATGCCGTACTCCATGCCGATGCCCATCAGCACGGCGGCGAAGACCGACGACACCGTGTTCAGGGACTTCACCGTCATCCGCGCGAAGGCCAGCGTCCACATCACGCCCACACCCAGCGAAGCGATGGCCAGCAGCGGCTCGGTCAGACCCCTGAAGGCGACGGCCAGCACCACCACGATCGCCAGGAGGGCTATCAGCCCCACCACCAGGATGTCGCGGTTGACCACGTTCCTCTGCTCGTACTGCAGCGCGTAGTTGCCCGCCTGCCACACCTTGACGCCCGGGTTCTGCTTCTCCATGTCGCCGGCGAGCTCGCCCATCTCCCTGCCCAGGGGACCGGCCTTCGCGCTGTCGTCCGCGTTGAAGGACGGCCGGGCCACCAGCAGCACCGATTTGCCGTCGTCGCTGGTGAAGTACCCCTGGTCATCTATTGTTATACCGCCGCCGAACGCCTGCGAGAGCTCCTCGCGCAGCGCCAGGAACGACTGCGCCATCTTCGCGAGCTCGTCGATGTTCCTCTCGGCCAGCAGCCGGTCCAGCTCGTTCAGCGTGTCCTTGTCCAGGAACAGGAGCCCGTATCGCTGGAACCGGGTCACGTCCGCCTTGTACTGGATGTACTTGAACCGGCCGGTCTCGTCCATCTCGAAGGCCATCTCGTCGGCCAGCCCGCGGGCCTGCCCGGCGTCATTCGCCTCGATGAGCACGATCATGTAGTCGGTGCCGCCGAACTTCTCGAACGCCTTGAAGTAGTTCTTGACCGCCGCATGCTCCTGGGGGAGGAGGTCGACGTAGCGCGTGCTCACCTGAAGCGTCCGGATCGCGAAGAAGCATGGCACCAGAGAGGCGGCGACCAGCAGCAGCACCAGGTACCAGCGCCTGGTCGCGGTGCTCCCTATCCAGCTCAGCGCCCTTGTCCGCAGATCAGGGCCCTTTTTCTTCCTCAGCGCCTTTCCCTTCGTCCGGGCCCGCCGCGTCGTGCGCGGTCCTCATGTGCTCCTTCCTGCGGACAATGAAGCCGCCGAGGAAGAACCCCGCACCGAGCAGCAGGAACATGGTTACCATGTAGTCCTGCACGAAACGCATCGGGCCGATACGGCTACCCGCGTACTCGGTCGCCTGGGCGGCCTGAGCGTCCGTCCATCCGTAATCGATGCGGTACAGCTCCTTGGGCTCCAGCAGCTTCTGCTGTTCGACCTGGCTCAGGTACTGCAGGACCTGGGGGTCCTCTGCGTGCCTCGCCAGTATCTCGAAGAGCGGCAGGAACGCCCTTACCTCCGTGTTCACGTACACGGATCTCCGGCAGCGCCCGATCTTCACGATCGTCCCCGTCACCGGCTCTACGGCCCCTGCCCACTCCAGCTTGATGCTGTACTCGAGCGCGATGGGCCGCGAGTCGGGGAACTGCGCGAAGGTCTGCCGCTCCTCCGAGGTCAGGTTGCTGGAGGCGGACCGCACCAGAGTGTCGATAGGTATGCCGGCGGCCGCGAGCTCTCCCTTGATCTCCCCGAACGTCGTCTCCGTGGGAAGACCGATGGCCCTGACCTCGTGATCCACCATGGGCCGATGGCCGTGAGAACCCTTGAAGAGATACACGCCGACGCCGTTGATCACGTCCTTCTTCTCGAAGCTGACCGCGAACGCGGAGGCGACGTCGTTGTCGAACAGGTTGCGGCTGTCCCTGCCCGCGCCGAACGGGAAGTTCACGTACCAGGAGCCTGACCGGTCAACCACCTCGCCGGATGATGTCGAAAGGGTGCTGCTCATGTTCTCGCAACTGCGCCGGTCCATCACGTAGATGTTGCGCTCGTCGAGGTTCAGCCCGAAGGGAGCCTGCCCGTCGGCCTCGATGACCTCCTCCACCACCGCTATGTCGCCGTGGTAGTCGCCGTCCATCGACGAGAGGTTGCGGTCGAGTGCGACCCGACCCGTCTGAGCGGGAGTTGTCTCGAGCAGGCCGTGCTTCTCGGCGAGGCGGGTTACGGTGGCTTCGGCGCGGAACGAGAGATCGTATCCCCTCGGGAAGACGACGATTCGTTTTACTGCCACGCCCCACCAGAGCACCGCGAAGATGAGCATCGCGACGCCGATAAGTACGAGCGTGTTCCCTATCGCGTTCCTGGCCCTTGCCACAGCCCTGCTTTCACGAGCCCGATTCCTCCCTCCCCCTCGAGGGGGGAGGGCCTGGGTGGGGGTGCTATTCCTTCTTCTCCTCGGCCGCCCTGGTCTTGAACACCGGGCATTCCAGGTGGGAGTCCGGTTTGAGCCCCTTGCAGAAGTAGACCGGCAGCGGCTGGGCGACCTCGCCCTTCTCCGGCTCCAGGGTGCAGCATTTCTCGACGTAGTTCGGACACATGGTCATCCTCCCGGTAGACGCACAGTGGCTCGAGTCAATTAAAGCACTCGAAGCGGGAGGTCGCCATAAAACGGGTCGAGCGGGCGGCGCATGAAGCATGCCGCCCGCTCTTGTCTCCCTTGCGGAGGGGGGCCGGGTAGGCCCCCAAAGTGATCAGACCAGCGCCGGCTCGGGCTCCTCGGCGTACATCGACTCGATCTGCTCGGCGAACCGGGAAGCGACCTCCTTGCGCTTGACCTTCAGCGTCGGTGTGAGGAGGCCGGACTCCTCGGTCATCTCCTCGCCCAGGAGCACGAACCTCATCACCCGCTCGTGGCGGTCGAAGTCGGCCTGCGCCTCGTCCACGCGCTGCTGCATGAACCGGACGACCCTGGGGTCGGCGACCAGCTTCGCCCTGTCGGCGGTATCGATGCCGTTCTCCCCGGCCCATGCCTCCAGCACCTCGAACGCCGGCACGATGAGCGCGCTGATGAACCTGCGCCGGTCGCCTATTACCGCCGCCTGCTCGATGTAGCTGTCCAGCTTGAGCGCGTTCTCCACGTTCTGGGGGGCGACGTTCTTGCCGCCCGCCGTGACGATGAGGTCCTTCTTGCGGTCGGTGATGAACAGGAACCCTTCGGGATCGATGTGGCCGATGTCGCCGGTGTGGAACCAGCCGTCGGCCAGGGCCTCGGAGCTATCGGCGGGCCTGTTCCAGTAGCCGCGCATGATGTTCGGTCCCCTGGCCAGTATCTCGCCGTCGGGAGCGATCCTCACCTGGACGCCGGGCAGGGGAGTTCCCACCGAGCCGAACCTCATCGCGTCGGGCCGGTTCACGGTGAGCACCGGCGATGTCTCGGTGAGCCCGAATCCCTCCAGGATGGTAACGCCCAGGGCGCTGAAGAACTCGGCGATCTCGCGCGCGAGGGGGGCGCCGCCCGAGAAGAAGAACCGGAGCCGGCCGCCAAGCTTCTCGCTTATCTTGGAGAAGACCAGCTTGCTCGCGATCGCGTACTTTATCTTGAGCCCGAGGGGGAAAGGCCTCCGGTCGACCTTCAACTGGCTCGCCTGACGGCCTATGCCCACCGCCCAGTTGAAGATCTTCTGCTTGACGGGCGGCTCGGCCGCGACGTTGGCCTGGACGCCGGCGTAGACCTTCTCGTACAGCCGGGGGACGCTGACCATCCAGTGGGGCTTTATTTCCGCGATGTCCTCGGCGAGCGTGTCGATGCACTGCGCGTGCGCGATGCTGACGCCGTTGTAGACGGCCGTATAGTACCCGCTCATGCGCTCGAGCACGTGGCTCAGTGGGAGGAACGACAGGCAGATGTCCGAGTCGTCCACCTCGACCAGGCTCGATGCCGCCCGGACGTTGGACATGAAGTTGCGGTGGGTGAGCATTACACCCTTGGGGTTCCCGGTCGTCCCCGATGTATAGACGATGCTGCAGAGATCGTCGGGCTTCACCGCCTCCAGGCGGTCGCCGAACTCGTCGTCCGTTGCGCCGGTCGCGCCGAACATGCGAAGCTCCTCGAAGCTCATCACCGCCGGGTGATCGGAGGATGTCTCGCAGATCGTCACGATCTTCTCCAGCGCCGGCAGGTTGTCGCGGACCTCCAGGACCCTGTTCATGTGGTCCTCGCTTCCCACGAAAACCATCTTCGAGCCGGAGTCCTCGAGTATGTACTCCGCCTGCTTCGCGGTTATGGTGGCATACAGCGGGACGTTGACCGCCCCGATCGACTGGATGGCCATGTCCGCCATCTGCCACTCCGGGCAGTTGGGCGAGAAGATCGCCACGCGGTCGCCCGGCTGAACCCCCGAGACTATCATCGCGAGGCCCAGCTGACGGACCTTTTCGCCGAACTCGTTCCAGGAGATGTCGGTCCAGACTCCGGGGCCCTTGTGCTTCATCATCACCCGGTCCCCGTACTTCTCCACGCGGTTGAAGAACATGCCCCCTATCGTGCCGTCTCTCATCGGGGTCTCCTTTCACCGGGGGTCAAAAGCGCCCGGCACCTTCGACCCCTGTCCGTATGCCTGTCATTACGGACGCGCTCGACGAATCATGCGCCCGCGCTCCGGCAAATGGTTTTCGTCACTTCACCGTAATAGCAGTCAGGCTGACGGCATACGGGCGCAGCCACGATATCGAGGAGGGAATCATGACACTTCAGTACGGAACCGACGAGTGGGAGCAGGAGTACCAGGCGGTGGTCGCGGAGAAGAGCAAGAGCCCGCCGCCCTACATCTACTTCACCCCGGAATGGGTCGCGCTGTTCGAGAAGGCGATCCGGATGGACGAAATCTACAAGGAGGCCGCGAAGGACTGGGAGGGCAGCGTGGTCCTGCACGTCGAGCCCGACCCGGAGCGCGGCCTCGAGTTCGACCTCTACGTCTTCATGGACCTCTGGCACGGCGAGTGCCGCTCGGTGAGGATCGTCCCCGAGAGCGCGGGCCTGGCCGGCGACTTCATCATCAGCGGGTCGCTCGATCGCTGGACGCAGGTCGGCAAGAGGGAGCTGGACGCGGTCAAGGGCATGATGCAGGGCAAGCTCAAGCTCAAGGGCGATCTTCCCACCATCGTGCGCGCGGTCCGGGCCGCCCAGAGGCTCACGGACATCAGCGCGGAGGTCGGCGGCAAGTTTCCCCCCGACCTCCCCTCCGACGAGATCCCGGAGTTCAGGCATATCAACAACGAGCTGGCCGAGCGCTTCCTGGGCATCAAAGCGGCGACACCGGCGGTGTAGGGTGGCGGGGGCCGCTGCCCCGGCGGGGGCGGTGGGACGGGTTCACGGGGCGGCGCCCCGCGCCCGGGCCGCTCGGGTGTCTTTGAAAGGAGGTCTTAGATGGAGTACGACAGGGACCTTGCGTTCGTCTACAGGAACCCCACCAGGATCGTTTTCGGCGAGGGGACCGCTGCCGACGTGGGGATAGAGGTCGGCGAGCTGGGATGCAACCGGGCGTTCGTGGTCACCGACCCGGGGGTGGTCGAGGCCGGTATCTCGCAGCGTATCGAGAAGGCGCTCGGTGGAAAGCACGCTGGCACATTCGACGCGTGCATCCAGGACTCGGGCATCCACGTCATAAACGAGGCGACGGCTGCCGCCAGGGAAGCGGGCGCCGACTGCCTTGTAAGCGTGGGCGGCGGCAGCACCATAGACACCGCCAAGGGCATGGCGATCCTGCTCAAGGAGGGGGGGAGGCTCCAGGACTACTCCGGGTTCCAGCTGCTCAAGCGCCCCCAGACGCCGCACGTCGTGGTGCCCACCACCGCCGGGACAGGCAGTGAGGCCACGATGACCGCGGTGGTCAAGGACTGGGACAAGCACCAGAAGCTGCTCTTTTCCGACAACCACATAATCCCCGACGTCGGCATACTGGACCCCACCATAGTGGAGGGCCTTCCGCCGCTGCTTACCGCGGCGACCGGGATGGACGCCTTCACGCACGCCGTGGAGGCCATTCATACACTGCAGGCCTCACCGGTAGCCGACGCCATGGCGTTGCACGCGATAAGGCTGATCACGCAATACCTGCCCAGGTGCGTCGCGGACGGCGGCGACCTGGTGGCGCGCGGTCAGCAGCAGTGCGCCGCGACCATGGCCGGGGTCGCCTTCGACAACGCCCAGGTCGGGCTGCCACATGCCATGGCGCACTCGGTGGGCGGCCTCTTCGGTGTGCCGCACGGGGTGGCCAACAGCATCGTCCTGCCCCACGCCATGAGATTCAACATCGAGACATGCCCCGACAGGTACAGGCTGGTCGCGCTGGCGATGGGCATCGACGTGGCCGGGGTGAGCGACCGGGAGGCCGCCGAGGCGGCGATTCAGGCGATCTGTGCCCTGACCGAGAGCCTGGGGATAGTGCAGAGACTTCGAGACGCGGGGGTCCCATCCGAGGGCCTGGAGCAGGCCGCGGAGCTGTGCATGTACGACGGCAGCATCGTCTACAACCCCACCCCCATCCTCGAGCCGGAGCAGGTGCTCGAGGTTTTCGCGCAGGCCTGGTGATATGAGGGCTCCCATGGGGGAGCCGGAAACGGAGGCAGAGATGGAACAGGCGACAACCACCGGTGGGAACGGCGAGGTGGACATCACCCTCGCACCGGACGTCGGGGACGCGGGAATGGCCGTGATGATGGCGGAGATGATACGGACAAACCTGAAGGACAAGCCGGACAGGGTAAAGGACTTCAACAAGCTCGACGGGTACGTGTGGATCACGGCGGACGACGCGGACACCGAGATGACCATGCTGTTCGACGGCGGAAGTCTGAAGGTCTACCCGGGCAAGGTGGGATACCCCATGCTGCAGATATCGACCGACTCCTCGACCCTCCTGGACCTGGCCAACATCCAGATCAGGTTCGGGCTGCCCTACTACTTCGACGAAGTCGGAAGGATGGTACTCAAGAAGCTGCTCAAGGGCGAGCTCAAGATAAAGGGCATGTTCGCCCATAACCTGGCGCTCACCCACATGACCAAGGTGATATCGGTCAAGTAGCGGAGGTACTCATGTACGCCAACACCGGAAGAGTCCTGAAGGTAGACCTCACGGCCGGCACGACGGAGACCATCGAGCTCGAGGAAGAGACGTACCGGCGGTATATCGGCGGCGGCGGTCTCGCGGCGAAGCTGCTGCTGGACCTCGGCGACATCGAGGCGGGGCCGCTCGACCCCGAGGCCGTCCTTATCTTCGCCACCGGCCCCATGGCCATGACGGGGATGCACGGCACCAGCCGGTTCTCCGCGGGCGCGCGCTCGCCACTGACGGGTATCTGGGGGCAGTCATCCTGCGGCGGCAACTTCGGCCCGGAGCTCAAGAGGTGCGGGTTCGACGCGGTGGTGCTGCAGGGACGGGCCGCGCAGCCTGTCTACCTTATGATCACGGAATGGACCGCCGCGCTGCTGCCCGCCTGGCGAATGTGGGGCATGGATACCTTCGAGACGACCGGGTTCCTGAAAAAGAGGCACGGCCGCCGCTACAAGGTCCTGGCGATCGGTCCGGCCTCGGAGAACGGGGTCCCCTTCGGCAGCATCACAAACGACTGCGCGCACCACTTCGGACGCGCGGGGATGGGCACCGTGATGGGCTCGAAGAACCTCAAGGCGATAGTCGCGAGCGGCGGCGGCAGGCCGGAGCTCGCCGATCCCGAGGGGTTCCGGGAGCTCTGGGACGGCACCCTGCGCCCGCGGATCGAGGAGAGCATCTTCTGCCGGACGGTCCAGGCGTTCGGCACCGCCGCCAACATGGAGATGAAGATGATGGAGGGGGACGTCCCCACCAGGAACTGGTCGCGGGGGACCTGGATGGAAGCCCCCCGGACCCTGAGCGGCATCGCCATGTCCGACACCATCCGGACCGGAACGCGGGGGTGTCGAGGGTGCGCGGTGAAGTGCAAGCCGGTGGTCAGGGTCGATGAGGGGCGCTATCGCATGCCTGAGACGCCCGGGCCCGAGTACGAGACCATCGCCGCGTTCGGCACCATGCTCATGAACCCGAGCCTCGAGGCCGTCGCGGTCGCCAACGACCTGTGCAACCGGCTGGGTATGGATACCATGACCTGCGGGTCCACCATCGCCTGGGCCATGGACTGCTACGAGGCCGGTATCCTCAGGCCCGAGGACTACGAGGGTGTAAAGCTCGAGTGGGGCGGGATAGACGAGGTGCTGGAGCTGCTGCCGAGGATCGCCGCCCGGGAAGGGAAACTCGCCCGGCTCCTGGCGATGGGGTCCAGGGCGGCCGCCGCCGAGGTCGGAGGAGGCAGCGAGCGCTTCCTGACCGACAGCAAGGGCCTGGAGGCGCCGATGCACGACCCGCGCTGCAACTGGGGGGACGGGCTCGCCTACGCCGTCTCGGTGCGCGGTGCCTGCCACGTCTCCAACCTGATGTTCCTGTTGGAGTGGGGAGCGGTGGAGTACCCGGAGCTGGGGCTGGACATGATCCTGAAGGAGCAGTCCACCGAGCACAAGGCGCTGGGGACGGCGGTCACCAGCGACCTGGGGGCGATATTCAACTCGGCGTGCTGGTGCGAGTTCCCGGCCACGGCGCTGACCATCCCCCAGCTGGTGGAGGCGTTCAACACGGTGGCGGGATACGGCTACGACATCGAGACCATGATGGAGGCGGGAGCGCGCATCTGGCACCTGCAGCGCTGCCTCGGCTTTCTCTGGGGCGCCACCGGAGAGGACGACAGGCTCGGCGAGAGGATAATGACCCCGACCGGGGACGGTATGATAGCGGGCTCGGTGCCCGACATGGGGACCATGCTCCGCGAGTTCTACGAGCTGCGAGGCCTGCGGCCCGATGGGCGTCCGACGGCCGAAACGCTGGAGAGGTTCGGCCTGAAGTCGGTCGCCGGGCTGATGCTCGACGGTGCGCGGGGGTCCTGAGCCATGACGGTCACAACCCTGTTCACGGGCGTGTTCGGCGTATACATGGGCGAGAGGGGGGCGGTCTTCGAGGTCGCCGACGGTTCCACCGCGGGAGACCTGCTCAACCACCTGGGTGAGGAGCGCTGCTCGCGCCTGCCGTCCGGCTTATGGGACGCGGAAAACGGCCGCTTTCACAGGAGCATAAGGCTGGCCCGATGCGGCGGGCCGGTGCTGGCAAGGTCGGACACCCTCCGGGACGGTGAAGAGCTGCTGGTGATCTTCCCGCTGGCGGGCGGGTGAAACAAATCCAGGGCTGACGCCTTTTGATGTTTGGGGGCGGACTTCAGTCCGCCGTCGAACGCGCTTACCGGGACTGAAGTCCCGGCCCAATCAGTGAGGCTTGGGGGCGGACTTCAGTCCGCCATCTCACCCGGGACTGAAGTCCCCGGTGGTTTGACCTGGCTTGTTCAATGCGGGATCTCAGTACCCCGTGTACCCTTCGGCGAAGTACCAGGAGGCAGACGGGGCGGTGACCCCGATGGCGTCGTGTCCCCCCGCCCAGAGTCCCTTGTAGGCGAAGTAGACCGCCCGCTCGGCCACGATCTCGCTGCCGCCTGTGGTTTCCAGCCTGGTGGAGACCTCCGTGGCCTCCAATCCAGGTATGTCGTCCACCTTCTGGGTGAAGCGCGATTTGGGCTCGAGCACGTAGGTCTTCTCGATGGGATCGCCGGAGGGCTTCATATAGGTGGCCTTCACGGTGGCGCTCTCCGTTCCCGGGTTCTCCATCAGTACGAATGTGTCGAAGCCCTCGGCGGTGTATCCCTCTGCAAGGTACCAGGTGGCCGAAGGTGAGGTGGCCCCCACCGAGTCGTGTCCCCCGAGCTTACCGTAGTAGTCGAAGTACATGGCCCTCTCGGCTATCACAGGGACATTGGAGGTGAGCGTGGTGGAGAAGGAGGCGGCCTCCATTCCGGTAACCTCGTCCACCTTCACCGTGAAGCGCGAGTGGGGGGCTATCGTCTCCTGCCTCTCTACGGGCTCTCCGTTCTCCTTCAGGTAAGAGTAGGTGACGGTAGCTTGAGCATCTCCCGGGTTCTGCACCAGTATGTAGGTATCGAAGGACTGGGCGGTGTAGCCTTCAGCCAGGTGCCAGGTGGCTGAAGGTGCCGGGACCCCGGCCTGTCCGTGTCCCCCTATCCTGCCGTAGTAGTCGAAGTACATGGCCCTCTCCGCGGTTATCAGAAGATCTGAGTCCACCTTCATGGATAGCTCGGTTGATTCCAGTCCAGGAATATCGTCCACCTTCACCGTGTAGCGGGCATGTGGTGCCACTTGGTACGTGCCGGTGATGGTCTGTGCACCCGGGAGCATGTAGGTGACAGTTACGTTCGCTGCTGTACCTTGGGGGTTCTGAAGCAGCAGGTAGGTGTCGAACGACCCGGCCGTGTATCCCTCGGCGAAGTACCAGGTGTCCGAGGGAGAGGTCATCCCCGCGCAGTCGTGCCCACCCTCATAGGAGCCGAGATAGTCGAAGTACATGGAGCGCTCGGCTATTATGGGCAAGGTCGCCTCCACGCTCACCGTGGTGGAGACGTCCACGGCGGGGAGAAGCTCGTTCAAGAACACGGTCTCCCTTCCCTCTGCCGGGACGCTTACGCTGTGGTCCTTTGTCATCCCTCCCGGCAGCATGAAGGTGAGGTCGACGTCGGCCGCCTGGTCGTTGGGGTTCGCCAGCAGTATGTAGGTGGAGAAGTTGGGGGGGTCGCAAATGCGTGTGTAGCCTATGGACTCCCAATTGAAAGCGCCGATCTTCCAGGTGACCACGCACTCCCCGGGCATGTAGGCGCCCAGGTAGTCGACATCGTGCTCTACGATGACGGGAGTTTCCCATCCCGGATACGGGGTACCCTGGCTGGTGAAGCGCTTGATATCGGTTACGTCGCTCTTGCCGTACACGACACCGTCTTCGTCGGTGAACCGGCTGAAGACGCCCCCCGAGCGGTCCTCCTCGATCCAGATGTCGTTTTCACTCGTATCGGCGGGGTAGCTCCCCAGGCTGAACACGTTGGGCGTGCCGTCGGCAGACAGGTGTACCACCTGCCAGGGGTCTCCCTCCGGGGCCTCGAACAGGACGAACGCTCCTCCGAGCATGTCCGGGCAGGAGGCGGAGTGTGGGTCGCCGAGAATCGACTCCGTGTCGTAGACCAGCCTGCCGTTCTTCTGCCAGAGGACGTTTCCGTTCGCGTCCACCCTCTGGGCGAAGTAGTCACCGTGGGGGTACGTTCCACCCCTGAGCACGTCTAGCCAGACCGCCACCGCTCCACCGAAGCCGTCGTTCACCATAACGCATCCACCGAGCCACACGTCGTTTCCGCTATCCCAGATCTCATCCCCGTTCATCAGCATGACCCCGTCGGGGTCCCAGCCGGGACAGGCGTTGCCGTCAGGACCTATCTTGAGAGCCTTGACGTAATATGCCTGGCCTACATCGTCATCCTCTATCCAGGTGAGCAGCGCGTTGCCCTTACCGTCGGGCACAACCTTGAGATCGTGCCTGGAGGCGAGGTTGGGAAGGATACGCTTCCCGCCGTACTGCCAGCCCGGGGCCGTGGCTGGTTCCCCGGTGCACCGATACCCGTAGATGTCGTACTTCTGGTCGTCCGCATCGGTCGTCTGCGGAAAGTCCCTCGAGTCGAGACAGAATTCGTAGAAGCCGTTCTGCTCGTCCGTGAAATAGATTGGCCACTCGGATCTCCAAGTTTCGGCGCCATGGTATTTGAATCCGTTTTGCGGCCAACCTTGATGGACTCCGCCGTCTGAATCCACCCGCTGGCAGTAACAGCCGGGCCCACCTTGTGATGCCGGGCGGTCGTCCCCCCAGAGCACGATCACGCCTCCGTCGTTCGTCAATATGGCTTTGTACGGGGATTGCCATCCCGGCAGCGTGCAGATCGGGAGGGAGTCGGCGGGCCAGCCATCATGGATGCGGCCATCGGGGTCGACCTTCTGGAGGCAGACGTCGTACTTCTCCCACTCGGTGAACTCTCCGCCTACCCTGGCGTAGGCCTCGTAGAAACCGCCGTCGCTCTCGAGTTCTCGTACGCCCCCCTCATGGAATCGAGGGAGTGACACCTCCACGCCCTCCTGCCCAAGCGGGAAAGTCGGACCTCCGCCGGCAACTGCAGCAACGGGGGTCAGTAGTATTAGTGCTACGACAAACACCGCAAAGGACGACTGGCGTCTTCTCATGGATACCGTGGAAGTACCTTTTCCGGGTCCATTACTTGTGTGTCCGGGATAGCTTCCTGCCATTTCTTGTATCCCCCTTCGTATCCCGTCTCAGACCAGACGCACGTCGGCACATGATTCAAATGGTCATACAACCCGTACAACAAGTTATCGACAGTGTAAGGCCCGTCGATGTCGATGTAGTACCATGCTTTGGTGCACCTGTCCTGCGCATCCTCGAAGAAGAGTCCGTTCAGTCCGGCCTGGGAGCCACTCGAAGGAGCATACAGGAGTCCCTTCCTGGCCTGCTCATGAGTATATTCACCCACTTCCATTGGCGTACCACTGGAACCGCACTGGCTCCAGACCCAGCCGCATGAGGTCACTATAAGTTCCTTGTCTTTGAAGCGCTGGTACTCGTTCATCAGGTTCCGCAGCAGGCGGTAGCCACGAACCCATGACATGCCGTCGTCGCCCAGCGGATTGCGAAGGAAATGGACCCCTACCGCGTCACAGCAGTTGAAGAGGGCCAGTTCCTCGAAAACGAGGACGGTTTTCCTCGTGTTCCCTTCGATCTTGTAGGTTTTAGACCAGCATTTGCCCCACTTGGAGTAGAAGTCGAGGGTCACCTCGATCGTCTTGCTGTTCGGGTTCTGCAGACAGATGTACTCCTCGAAGTAGTGGCCCGCAAGTCCCTCGGCAAAGACGTACTTCTTCGCCGGGCTTGCGATCCCGGAGGACACGTGCCCGCCACCGTAGCGGATGGCGACTTCGGCCGGATCCCGCTTGCCGGGGATGAACACCTCGTCCCTCTTTGTGTCGTAGTTGAAGTACATGGGGCGCTCGGCAACCACGGGTCTGGTCGCATGCACGTGGACAGAGACGTCCTGATCCGGTCCGATGTCGGCGTTCACATCGACCGTGTGCCTGCTCCTGCCCGGGATGTCGAACTCTTTGGTTACCGGGTCGCTTGCGGTCATGTATGTAAGAGTCACGTGAGCGGGCCCGGGTTGTGGGTTCTGTATGCAGAGGTACTCCTGAATATCGTGATAGGTGGCGCCTTCCGCGAAGTAGAAGTCGTTCCTGGCAGTAGTCGCCCCCACCTCCACGCTGCCGTCGTTGATGCCATTGGGGCGGCTGAAGTACATGGGCCTCTCGGCGACAACGGGAACGTCGCTGAGAAAATAGGTGGAAAAATCGACGTTTTCGCCGAGGACGTTGACCGGACACACGGTGTACCTGGTGTTGGGTCCGATGGAGATGGTCTCTGACATGTTCGCACCGTTGGTCGGCATATATGTCAGCGTGCAGGTGGCGGTCGTGCCTTGCGGGTTCTGAATGCAGATGTAGGTCTCGTATCTGCCGTCATAAGCGTTGTTCCTCGTGGTTCCTTCGGCGAAATACCAGGAATTGGCAGGTGAAGGCCGCCCCACGGCGCAATGGCCGCCGGAGAAGCCGCGGAAGTTGAAGTAGACGACTCTCTCGGCGAAGACCTTCTTGGGGATCGGTGCATAAGGTTTTTCTTTTCCAGGTATGAATCCCTCAATATAGACAGATACATCCTTGTCGAGACCGGCTTCAGTCGGGTCATGCACAAGGATTGTCTCCCGTTTATGCGCGGGAACAAGTAATAGATCTTCATCTTCATCGTAGGTGTACTCTTGTGTCTGCTCGTTCTTCGTGTACCCGCCTTTGAATTCAGAGCTTCCGCTGTACCGCCGACCGACCCTTATCTCCTCGTCGTTCGGATTGTACACGCAGATGTACTCCTCCATTCCGAGGCCGGTCTGTGTGCACCCCTCGGCGAAGTACCAGGTGCTGCTTCCACCGGGTTCTTCCTTCACTGGATACCCCGCCGCCACGTGACCACCCCGCCGGTTAACCGTCGCCGTTTCTTCGAGCGCTGGGCCGCCGTTCTTCTTGTAGTCCTGATAGCTGAAGTAGATCGGCCTCTCGGCTACGAACTTGTCTTTCGATGATGCCACTATTGATACGTCCTCGCCGCCGTCCGGCGGACCTGATCCGATATGATTGAACAGGTTCTTGTAGACGTCGAACGCGGCGGTCGCGTTAACGCCGTCGTAGGGGTTGTTGGGGTCGTCGGGTGGGTAGAGGTAGGGATCATTGTGGAGCAGAGATCCCGATATCACGGTTGAGACGCCCTCCTGTCCACCGGCACAGGCTTTCTCACCCGCCTCTATCTCCTGGTACGCCCTCTGAAGCACCGGCAGGTAATCCGAGTAGACGTCCGCGTACTTTTCGTAGCCTTTATCTCCAAACCTCTGGCTTGCCGCATCATCGCCACATGACGTGTCGAATCCGGGCTCGTCCCATACCTCGTAGAACTTGATCGCCTTCCCGTATTCGGATGCGACCTTACGCACGGCTGTGGCCCAGTCCTCCAGTTGGTAGTGGGGACTGCAGGTACTGAAGTCCCCGGTCTGGCCGCATGTGCGCCTCATGAGCAACGCGACCAGGTTGTCTTCTATTCCCTGGGCCAGGGCATTGCTCAGCACCGAGTCGTACTTGTCCGTACCGACGAAGTCCTGATACTTCGTGCTGCACTCCCTGACCTTGGCAACCGCCCCGGAATGATCTAGAAACCAATCATAAGGAAACGCCAAGAGGATATTCCTGAATGCCTTCTGCTCGTCGAGATAAGACGTGCCATGGCCGAACATCGACAGGTTCCAGAACGCGGGATTATCTCCTCCGTCGACCACTGGAAGGACACCACCTTGCATGGGAGCGGCGCTGTGCGCGTGCTGGCACTGAACCCCCAGAACCCTGCCGGCAAGGGCCGGGTTTTCTGAATCCGCCCCGCTCGCGGGTCGTGTGGCTGTTGTTTTCGTGCCAGCGACGCTATCTCCGTTCGCCGGAAGACAAATGATGAGGACCAAAGTAGCGAACAGCAAACCAGCCGTCAGCAGGAGTCCCCGTCCGGCTGTACTACGAGGGATTGTCTCGGGAGTCACATGCTCCTGCAATTGTCCACTACCAGATAGCGCCATGGTGAGCTGACCCCCCCGACATCTGTCGTGAGTAAACACACATCTCCGACACCACCGTCGGCGCCCCGGTCTGGTTCTTCAGCACCCTGAGGGAGAAAACGGAGTATCTCACGTTGCAGTACCCATCCTTGCCGAAGCGGTTCAGGTCCACCGTCACCCTCCTGTGTGCCGGCACTCCCACGTATTCCGACATCACGAGCGCCCTCATGGGCATGAATCCGGATACCTTCACCGTCCAGTCGTACTGGGTGGGGTTGAACAGGAGCAGGTAGCTGTCTCCCCCGTCGGTGCAGTCACCGTCGGGGAACCAGACCTCAGCCCCGGCGGCTCGAACCCCCGCGCTGGAGTGACCGGCGCGATAGCCAGCCGAGTTCCAGTACATGCTCCTCTCCGCGATGAGCGGGGCGTTTGCAGACACCTCCAACGATACGTTATTCCCGGGGATGAAGTCGTTGACCCTGAGCGTGGTCCTGCCTCCCGGAGGAACCGACAATGAGGTCAGTGGCGCCATGCCCGTATCCGTGTATGCGAAGACATTGACCTCGGCGGGTTCTGACTCGGGATTCCCCAGCAGCAGCCACTCCTCGAATCCCCAGGCGGTGCACCCCTCGGCGAAGTACCACTGCCTGGACGGTGAGGACTGGCCCAGGCTGTTGTGGCCGCCTTTGAAGCCATCCCAGTACATCGAGCGCTCGCAGACGAACGGCAGGTCCGAGGTGAGACTCAAAGCGGCTTCCAAGGGCCCGAACTCGCGCTCCAGGTCCACGGTTACCCTTGTCTTGGCAGGAACAGTGAAGGCCTTCGTATGCGGCTTTCCGTTGAGCAGACCGACGGAGACATCCTGGGAGACGGCGTTCGGGTTGAACAGCAGCAGGTAGGTCTCGAACCCCCAGGCGCTGCAGGCTTCGGAAAAGTACCAGGTCTTTCGGGGAGTCATCACGCCGGGCGAGGCGTGGCGCTCACCCTGGCAGTTCCACCACACCGCCCTCGAGCAGGAGATGTCCACCCCGCTCCTGCTTGTTACCCTGACGGGCACCTCCATCGGGGCACCAGCATGCTCCGCCCGGTTGTACACCCCCCTGTACTCCAGGTACCCGGCAACGTCCACCGTGAGCTGGTTGTAGGGTGGCAGGTCGAAGAAGAGGGTAACCGGGTCTTTGCCCGCGGGGAAGAACTCGACGGCCAGTTGTGCCGAGGGTTCCTCGAAGGAGCCCTCGTCGGGTTTGGCCATGTTCTGGATGGATATGTACTCCTCGAATCCCTGTGTGCCCCCGATACAGCCTTCTGCGAAGTACCAGGTCGTCATGATGGTGATGTCAAGCTTGTTGCTGTCGCCCGCGGGTGACCTCAGGAACACGGTGCCCGTCCTTGCCCCCTCGGGGATGATGGCGATTATCTCGGAGGAGGACCAGGCACTGATGTCTACAGCCTGCTTCCCCCCGATGTAGAGCTTGTAATCGGGAGTCGGCGTACCCAGGTGTTCGCCCCGTACGCTCACCGCTGTCCCCATCCGGGCCTTCGCGGGCGTGAGGCTCTTCAGCACCGGTATCTCGATCACCGGCTCCTGGAGCTCTATTGCGTCCTGGTAGACCTCACTCTCGTTGCCCGCCTGGTCCCGGAACATCACGTAGACCGTCCTTGTGCCGCCTCCTGCAAGCAGCTCCCAACTCCTGGTCTGTTCGAAGGGAATCCATCGGGCATCCAGGAAGTCCGGGTAGTTGGACAGGAGCATGGCGCAGTCCTGGGGAGGAGACATGTTGTCGGAAACCGTCAGCGAGAGTGTCACGTCCCTGTGTGTGGTGGAGGCGGCTCCGCCGTTGATGGAGATGCTTCCAGAAGGTGCAAGGCGGTCGGCGACTGTCACGCATTGTGAGAACTCGCTGGTGTTGCCCATGGCATCTGTGGCGGTGGCGGTCACGCTCTGGCCGCTGGGAAGTGCGAGCCCGGTCAGCTCGAAGTCCCCCGAAGGTTCGCAGACGGTCTGGGCCACGAGCTCCGCGCCCTCGCCGTACCCGCTGGCGTCCACATCGGCCCGGTATACCTGTACGAGCGAATCGGGAAGCGCCGTACCGCTTACCGTTGTGCCGCCCTCTATCTCTTCGGCGATCGTGATCTCCGGGAAGTTCATCCACAGGTTCGGCTGGCCTGCCGTCGGGTAGGGAAAGGAGGCCTGCGGAGCGTTGGGTCCGGCATCGGGAATGAGGTCTATGGCCAGCCCCCCGTTTTCGCTGAAGCTGTTGCCGCTGATGGCGTTGCCGAAGGAAGCCGTGCCCTCGACGATCACTCCCGCGCCCGAGTTGGAACCTATGGTGTTGGCGAGCGGGCCGGGGCCTCCGATGCTGTTCCCCTGTGCGTAGTCGCCCATCCTTATGCCGCTGAGGTTCGGAGCGGGGGCTCCGGCAAGGTCCACGCCGATGATGTTGGCTTCTATCGTGTTTCCCGATGCCGGGTTGCTTTCCTCCCCCGTGATCTGGACCCCTGCCAGGGTCTGCCCGGCGACTACGTTCGCCTCTGTGGAATCGTCTCCGCCAATCACGTTGTCGCTCGAATCACCGCTCAAGAGAACGCCGTACTGCTGGTCGGGAAAGACGCCGGTGCCATCGCCCCGAACGCCTATGTAGTTGCCCGATACCGTATTGCCGTCCCCGCCCCCTATCAGTACACCGTAGTCGTTGCCCGATATCAGGTTGCGCTCCGGGGCCGTGTCACCCCCGACCGTGTTGCCGCCGGCATCCGAGAGCAGCACCCCGTAGGTGTTGGGAATCGGGGTAAGGCCGTCCTTGTCCGTGCCGACCAGGTTTCCGGCTACCGTGTTGCCGGTCGCGGTGGGGGTGTTCAGCAGGATGCCGAGATTGCATCCCGACACGAGGTTTCCCTCGCCGGGCGAGTCCCCGCCGATGGTGTTGCCGCTCCCGAACGAGCCGATCCCGGCTCCGTTGGTGCCGAGCGCCAGCTCGCCGGTGACGTCGGTACCCACGTAGTTGCCTTCTATCCTGTTGCCCGTGCCGGGGGTGTAGGTACAGACGTTGGCGTTGGGGCAGCATGATATGATGTTTCGCTCTTGCGGGGTGCTCCCGCCGACCCGGTTGTCCGAACCCTGGATCAGGATGCCGTGGCTGCTGATCCCCAGCGGGAGGGTGCCTGTTGCATCGGTACCTATGAAGTTGCCGACTATCGTGTGGCCCCCGGAGCCCGCCAGGATCTGTATTCCGTATGAGAGGCCGGACAGCAGGTTCCCGTCTTCAGGGGCGGTCCCTCCGACCTGCACGCTCCCCGACCCCGTGACCACTATCCCCGAGCGCTCATCGAAGGGAAAGGGGGCGATGGTCGCATCGCCATCGGCGTTCGTGCCGATCCTGTTGCCCTTTACCTGAGTGCCGCCCGCATCCTGGAGGTAGACGCAGGAAGCGCCGGTCATGACGTTCGCGGTCCCAATGGTGTTGGAAGCGCCACCGGTGACCCATACGCCGCGATAGCCGTTGGCCATGTCGGTGTGGCCGTCGGAGCCAACCCCCACGTAGTTGCCCTCGATGAGGTTCGCGGTAGTGCCCTCCAGCCTCATTCCTTCGGCCTCCGATGAGCAGATGAGGTTGCGGTCCTGCGGGTTTGTGCCGCCCACATGGTTGTTGCCGCCTCCGTCTATCACGATACCCCGGCCGTTGGGAACGGGGGTGAGGCCGTCAGGGGTGCCTATGTAGCATCCGGCCACCGAGTTCGCGCTGGAGTTGCCGATCCTCACCGCTATCCCTTGATAAGGATCGCCCGATAGAGGCATGTTGATGATCCTCAGAGCGCGTAGGGTGTTTCCATCGGAGAAGAGGCCTATGCAGTGGTCGGCTTCTTCCGCCGGTATGCCTGTGCAGTCGATTACCACTGTGTAGCCGGCTGCGTCGATGACGGTCGAGTCTTCGGTCAGGTCGTAACTGGAGAGGGGCTCTATCGTCATGTCGGTCGAGAAGGTGATGGTATCGGGCTCGCCGTTGGCGTTAGCCTGGTTGATCGCGTCCCTGAGGGTCCCGGGTCCGGAATCGGCTGGATCAGTAACTGTGAAATCGGAGGCGAGCGCCGGGCGGGCCAGGATGACGAGAAGAAAGGCGGAAGCTATCAGGATGAGTAGGAAAAGGGCCGCTGTTGTAGCCGAAGACCCCCCCCGGTACGACTGGACCACTCGGGCTTCACCGCTACCGACCTTCCGCCTCCAGTGCCCGGGTTCTGTGATCAGACCGTCAAGCGGTCGCGCTTCTCCCGTGCAGCAAGCATGTTTGAATCGGTGCTCGTTACCGCTGTCGCCACTCGAGGGTATCTTATCATCCTGGGAAGGATGATTAACAGAGGGAGCGGACCCGGTAGTGATTCCTGTCGGCAATCACACCGTACTCTCAGGCCGGGATGATGTGTCCACAGCTGGTACTCTTCCCCCTGGCCGGGGGATAGAGAAACCCCCTCACCCCGACCCTCTCCCCCCAGGGGAGAGGGAGGAATGTGGCTTGGGGGCGGACTTCAGTCCGCCGTCTCACCCGGGACTGAAGTCCCGGCCCAAGCTTCGAAAGACCTACTTGTACGAAGCCTCGATCTGGTCCTGGAATCCCTCGACCACCGCCCTGCGCTTCAGCTTCAGGGTCTGGGTGAGCATCCCGTTCTCGAGCGTGAAGTCCTCGGCAAGGAAGACGAACTTCTTGGGGATCTCGTAGCTGCCGTAGGTCCCCTTGAGCGCGTCCTTTATCATGTCCGAGATCATCGTCTGGACCTTCTCGTTGGCGACCAGCGCCGCGGGCTCCCTGGGCAGGCCCTCCTTCTCGGCGTACTTGGCCAGCACCTCGAAGTCTGGCACGACCAGGCAGATGTTGTACTCCTTGTTCTCACCGTAGATCATGGCGTTGGCGACCATGGGGATGAGCTTTATCTCCTCCTCGATGGAGCTCGGGAAGACGTACTTGCCGTTGAGGAGCTTGAACTGCTCCTTGATCCTCCCGGTCACCTTGAGGAAGCCGTCCTCGTCAAGCTTGCCCCGGTCCCCGGTCCGGAAGCCGCCGTCCGGTGTCATCACCTCGGCGGTCGCATCGGGCTTGTTGTGGTAGCCCTTCATCACGTTGGGCCCGTAGACGATTATCTCGCCGTCGTCGGCACTCTCCTCGACAACGGACGAGTCGATCTCTATCCTGACGTTCGGGATCGCCGATCCTACGGTTCCTATCTTGTTCTTCGCCGGGCGGTTCATGGTCGCCGCGGGGGAGGTCTCGGTAAGGCCGTAGCAGTCGTAGGTCGGGATGCCCAAATCGGAGAAGAAGAGGGCAATCTCGGGGTTCATCATCGCGCTGCCGGTGATGGCGCCCTTGAGCTTGCCGCCGAACCGGGCCCTTATCTTCTTGAAGACGATGGCGTCGGCGATCTTGTACTTCAGGTCGACCATGAAGCTGGACTTGCCCTGGGCCGCCAGCTCGCGCTTCTGCTTGGCCGACTCGACCCCCATCACGAACAGCTTGCGGGGCAGGCCGCCCTCCTCGTCCATCTTCGCCCACAGCCCGTCGTACACCCTGTTGAAGATGCGCGGGACCGCGATGAGGAAAGTCGGCTGGGCCCTGCCCAGATCCTCCACGATGGTCTGGACGCTGCCCATGAACGCCACGGAGCCCCCGATGTGTATGAAGTTATAGACGTCGGCGGTCTGGCCGTAGGAGTGGGCCCAGGGGAGGATGGAGAGGCTGCGGTCGCCGGGGCCCAGGTCCGGGAAGCAGCTCCCGGCGTCTATCGTGTTCGAGGTGAAGTTGCCGTGGGAGAGCAGGACGCCCTTGGGCTCACCGGTGGTCCCCGATGTGTAGATAAGGACCGCGATGTCCTCCGAGTCCGGCTTCACCGACGGCACGGGCTTCTCGCGGCCGAGCTCCTCCAGCGCCACCATTGAGTCCGGGCCCTCCGCGTCTATCACGTAGATCTGCTCCAGGCAGGGCACGTCCGCCTTGAAGGTCTCCACCTTCTCCAGTATCTCCGGCTTGGAGATGAACAGCACCTTTATTCCCGAATCGGAGATGATGTACTTCCAGGTGCTGGTCAGCTCGGCCTCGTACATCGGGATGAACCGGCAACCCAGGCCGAGCGTGGCGAAGGCGACCACGACCCACTCGTTCCTGTTGTTCGCGATGAGCCCCACGCAGTCACCCTTGCCGATGCCCTTGGCGGCCATGCCGGCGCGGAGGTCGTCGACCCTGCGGCCGACCTCGCTGTAGGTGACCCACTCGTACTCACCCGCGGCGTTCTTGGTCCCGAACAGCTTGTTCGGGCCGTGCTTCGCGACGCTCTGCTCGAACATGTCGACGAGGTTGGTGGGCCTGTCTTTCTCTGCCATTGTCTGCCTCCCCATACCGGTGTTGATACTCGTCCCGGCGGATTCTCCGAGATCTTCCGGCCGGGAGCGCTCAGTATTCTATCACGCCTCGGCCCGGGAGGCAGGAGTCGCTCTGATGTGGTCCGCGCGGAGCGGCACCGCTAGGCATAGGCCTGTTCGCCGTGCTCGCTGATATCCAGTCCGGCCTCTTCGGCCTCTTCGCTCACCCGCAGGCCCATGGTCTTGTCGAGGATCTTCACGATGACGTAGGTCGCGACGAAGGCGAATACCGCGACTATGCCCACGGCCGCCGCCTGGATGCCCAGCTGTCCGGGATCGCCGTAGAACAGCCCGTTCGCGCCCGCCTTGTTGACGGCCACCGTCGCGAAGAGGCCGGTCGCCAGCATCCCCCACGACCCTCCCAGACCGTGGCAGGCGAACACGTCCAGGGACTCGTCCAGCTTCGTCTTCTGACGGTAACGTATCGCGTAGTAGCTTATCGGGGCCGCGATCCCGCCGATGAGCATCGCCGCCCACGGTTTCACGAAACCGGCCGCGGGTGTCGCGGCCACCAGGCCCACGACGGCGCCTGTGACTATTCCCAGCACGCTCGGCTTGTCGTCGTGCCAGCTCAGGAACATCCAGACCACCGCCGCGGCCGCGGCTGAGGTGTTGGTCGTTATCAGGGCGTTGACCGCCAGGCCGTTGGCGGCGAAGGCACCGCCGCCGTTGAACCCGAACCACCCGAACCAGAGCAGGCCGGCCCCCAGGACGGTGAACGGGATGTTGGAGGCCTCCATCGGATTCTTGCCGTAGCCCTTGCGCTGGCCGATCACCATGGCGAACGCCAGGGCCGCGAAACCGGCGCTCATGTGCACTACCGTACCGCCGCCGAAGTCCAGGGTCCCCATGTTGCGCAGGAAGCCACCGACCCCCCAGACCCAGTGAGCCAGCGGATCGTACACCACGGTCGCCCAGACCAGGATGAATACCAGGAAGGTCTTGAACTTCACCCGTTCCACGAAGGCCCCCGTTATGAGGGCCGGGGTTATTATCGCGAACATCATCTCGTACGCCATGAAGGCCTGGTGCGGGATGGTGGGCGCGTAGGCCGCGTTCGGCCCGTACCCCACTCCGGCGAGGCCCGCGAAGTTGAAGCCCCCCACGAGGCCGCCGAGGTTACGCCCGAAGGCGAGGGTGTAGCCGATGAGTATCCACTGGATGCTGACCAGGCCGATGGTCACGAAGCTCAGGCTGAGCGTCGAAAGGACGTTCTTCTTGCGCACCATGCCCGCATAGAAGAACGCCAGGGCCGGCGTCATCATGAGCACCAGGGCGGCCGACATCAGTACCCATGCGGTATCGCCGGAATTAATATTCGCCATGCGCTTGCTCCTTCCGATGCGGTGTGTCTCCGGGCGCAAATCTACAAGCACGATGTTTCCAGGATGTTGCGCCGTTGTTTCCTATTTGTTAATTGGCGCGAGAGCGCACCGGGAGGTGCTGTCAGGACGGGACGGGCGCCGTGATGGAGTCGAGGGCGGCGAAGACCTCGCTGTCATCCGGCCAGTCCGCCTGATGGTAGCCTATGTACATCCAGTGGATGATCCCCTCGCCGTCCACCACGAAGACGCAGTTTCGGGCTATGTTGACCGACTCGAGGTTGAGCTCTACGTGGACGCCATATGCTCTTGCGACCGAGCCGGTTGTAGTCCACAGTCATGCGTGCCAGGCATCGTTCAGATGGCTTTGTCGCCGGCCTCACCGGTCCGGACCCTTATGGCGTCTTTTACGTCGCTTATGAATACCTTGCCGTCCCCGATGGCCCCGGTTCGCGCCGCAACCACGATCGCGTCGGTGACTCTCCCCTCGTCCTCATCGAGCACTACGACCTCGATCTTTATCTTGGGGAGGTAGGTCACGGTGTACTCGGTGCCCCGCCACATATGCTTGACGCCCTTCTGCTTGCCGTGGCCGCGGACCTCGCTGATGGTCACGCCCGGGTAGGAGAGATCCCCGAGCCTCGACAGCACGTCGTCGAGCTTGTCGGGTCTTATGACGGCCTCTATTTTCTTCAATTTCAGGCCACCTCCTGGTCTTGCGGCACCTGCAGGAACTCGGGGTAAGCCTCCACGTTATGCTCGGCTATGTCGAGCCCGATGCGCTGGTCGTCGTCGCCGACACGGATGCCGACGACCTTCTTTATCACGTAGAACATGAGAGCGGCGGTCGCTCCGACCCAGGCGAGGGTGGAGACCGACCCCAGGGCCTGCAGTCCGAGCTGCTTGAGACCGCCGCCGTAGAAGAGACCATTGACGGCCGCTATCCCGTTCGCCCTGCCGAAGCTCGCCTGCGCGAAAAGGCCCACGGCCAGGGTGCCCCACACTCCGCACACGCAGTGCACCGAGGTCGCACCGACGGGATCGTCGACCTTCAGCTTCTTGTCGATGAACTCGACCGAGAAGACCACCAGTATCCCGGCGACGGTCCCTATGATGACCGCGGACACGGGGCTCACGCTCGCGCAGCCCGCAGTCACCGCCACCAATCCGGCGAGGATACCGTTCATGGACATACTGACGTCGGACTTCCCGTACCGGGCCCAGGTGAGGAACATCGCCGCGGTCCCACCCGCCGCCCCCGCGAGAGTCGTGGTCATGACGATATGAGCGATGGCCGGGGAGGCGCTCAGAGTGCTTCCCGGGTTGAACCCGAACCAGCCCAGCCAGAGGATGAACGTGCCCAGCGCCACCATCGGGATACTGTGACCGGGTATCGCGTTCACCTTTCCGTCCCTCCCGTACTTGCCGAGCCGCGGCCCGAGCATCAGCGCCCCCACGAACGCGCAGGTCCCCCCGACGGTATGGACCACCGTAGAGCCCGCGAAATCGATCATTCCCAGCCGCGCGAGCCAGCCGCCCTCGGCCCATATCCAGTGGCCGACGAAGGGGTAGATAAGGCCGGTTATGCAGATGGTCGCTATCACGTAGGCGCTGTACTTCAGGCGCTCGGCGATGCCGCCGGCGAGTATAGTGGCCGCCGCGCCCGCGAACGCTATCTGGAAGAACAGGAACACGTAGGTCGGGAGGTTGCCCCGCGTGGGGTTCACCGCGTTGAGGAAAAAGTTGTTGGTGCCCATGAAGCCGCCGGCGTCCGTGCCGAACATGATCCCGTAGCCGATCATCCAGAAGATGAGCGCCCCCAGGCAGAAGTCCATGGCGCCCTTAAGCATGGCGTTGGACACGTTCTTGGCCCTGGTGAGCCCGCCCTCCAGGAAGAAGAAACCGAGCTGCATGATGAATACCAGCGAGCCCGCGATCAGCACCCAGACCGTGTCCAGGGCCGTCTTTATCTGCTCGACTGACTTGGTGGTGCCCTGCGCCATCGCCGGGGATGCCGATAGGAACAGCAGGCTGAGAGCGACCAGCGACAGCAGGATGATCTTCGTTCTGCGAGACATGGTGCGCAACTCCCGTTCGGCGGATGTCTTCCGTTGGCAAATCTATCGCCGGGGTGTTTCGAGACTATTGCCTGCTTGTTTCGGGATTGTTAAATGTTACGGGCGTGTTTCCGCCGGGGGAGGACCGAGGAATGATCGGGTTTTTGTCCTCAGGAAACCGTAGCGGGAGCGGTAATCGAGTCCAGGGCCGCGAAGACCTCGCTGTCATCCGGCCAGTCGGCCTGGTGGTAGCCGATGTACATCCATCGGATGATTCCCTCGCCATCGATGACGAAGACGCAGTTGCGGGCTATGTTGACCGACTCGAGGTTCAGCTTGACGTGGACGCCGTAGGCCCTGGCCACCGAGCGGTCGTAGTCCACCAGCAGCGGGAAGGGGTAAGAGTGCTCCTTGAGGTACTCTTTCACGTGCCCCGGGTCCTGGGTCAGGATGCCCACGACCTTCGCGCCGCGCTTGTCGAAGTCCTCTGTGTGCCTCCGTACATGGCCCATGTACGCTCGGGCGTTGGGTCACCAGGTCCCGCGGTAGAAGGTGATGACCAGCGGGCTCCCCCGGAACTCCTCCAGCGTGACCGTCCTCCCCGTGGAGGCGTCCTCGAGGGCGAAATCCGGGGCCATATCCCCAGGGTGGAGCTTCGTCCTTCGCCTGGGCATGCGAAAACCTCCCGAGTTTCCGTTCGGCGGGTACGACTTCTGCGGGCGTGACGGGAATCCTGTCGCGCGCTTGAGGCCGGGACTTCCTGATGATTGGGCCGGGAATTCAGTCCCGGATCGAGAAGGCAGACTCAAGTCCGCCCCCAATCATAAGCGCTTGGGCCGGGACTCCCGGTCTCCGGGTGTTTGAGTTCTGCGCTGAATGCGCGCTCAGTACCCCGTGTACCCTTCAGCGAAGTACCAGGAGGCCGACGGCGCGGTCACACCTATGGCGTCGTGTCCGCCTGCCCACAAGCCCTTGTAGGAGAAGTACACCGCCCTCTCGGCCACGATCTCGGACCCGCCGGTCGCTTCCAGCCTGGTCGAGACCTCGGTGGCCTCGAGTCCGGGTATATCGTCCACCTTCACCGTGAAGCGGGATTGGGCCTCAAGGGTGTAGGTCTTCTCTATGGGAGCCCCGGAGGGCTTCATGTAGGTGGCCTTGACCGTTGCGGGAGTCTCTCCCGGGTTCTCCAGCAGCACGAAGGTGTCGAATCCCTCGGCGGTATAGCCCTCGGCCAGGTGCCAGGTGGCTGAAGGTGCGGTAGCACCCACCGAGTCGTGTCCCCCCAACTTGCCCTCGTAGTCGAAGTACATGGCCCTCTCGGCTATGACCGGGACATTCGAGGTGAGGGTGGTGGAGAATGAGGCGGCCTCCATGCCTGGCACGTCGTCGACCTTGACCGTGAAGCGGGAGTGGGGAGCAACGCTTTCTTGTCTCCGGACGGGCTCTCCTCCCTCCTTGAGGTAGGAGTAGCTCACGGTGGCTTGGGTATCCCCCGGGTTCTGCACCAGTATGTAGGTGTCGAAGGATTGGGCGGTATAGCCCTCTGCCAGGTGCCAGGTGGCTGATGGGGCCGGTACCCCCGCCTGTCCGTGGCCCCCGATGCGCCCGTAGTAGTCGAAGTACATGGCCCTCTCGGCGGTTATGGGCCTGTCGGCATCCACCTTCATGGACAGCTCGGTGGACTCCAATCCTGGAATGTCGTCCACCTTCACCGTGTAGCGGGCGTGTGGGGCCACCTGGTAGGCGCCGGTTATTGTCTGTGCACCCGGGAGCATGTATGTGACGGTCACGTTTGCTGGCTGGGTCTGCGGGTTCTGCAGCAGCAGGTAGGTGTCGAAGGACCCTGCGGTGTAGCCCTCGGCGAAGTACCAGGTATCTGATGGCGAGGTCATGCCCGGGCAGTCGTGTCCGCCCTCATATGAGCCCATGTAGTCGAAGTACATGGAGCGCTCGGCGATTACGGGAAGGGTTGCTTCCACACTCACCATGGTGGAGACGTCCACCGCGGGGAGAAGTTCGTTCAGGAACACCGTTTCCCTGCCCTCGGCTGGGACGGTAACCTGGTGTTCCTTGGTCATCCCTCCTGGAAGCATGAAGGTTAGGTCAACATCAGCGGCTTGGCTGTTGGGGTTCTCCAGGAGTATATAGGTTGAGAAGTTCGGGGGGTCGCATATGCGCGTGAAGCCAATTGACTCCCAGGCGTTGAAGGCGCCGTTCTTCCAGGTGACCACGCACTCTCCGGGCATGTAGGCCAGGACGTAGTCGAGCCTGTGATCAATGATGACCGGGCTCTCCCACCCCGTGTAGGGCGTACCCTGACTGGTGAAGCGCTTGATGTCGGAGGTGTTGCTCTTCCCATAGACGACGCCGTCGGCGTCGTGGAACTGGCTGAAGATACCCCCGGAGCGGTCTCCCTCGATCCTGATATCGTTTTCACTCGTATCGGCGGGGTATCCCCCGAGAGTGAACACGTTCGGTGTGCCGTCGGATGACAGGTGCATCACCTGCCATGGGTCTCCCTCCGGGGCTTTGAACAGGACGAAGGCTCCGCCGAGAGAATCGGGGCATGAAGATTGATGGAGATCGCTCAGGTTCAACTCGGTGTCGTAGACCAGCCTGCCGTTCTTCTGCCAGAGGATGTTTCCGTTCGCATCCACCCTCTGGGCCCAGTAGGAGTTGCCGTAGGGGTATGTCGCCCCGTGGCCCCTTACCCAGTCCAGCCACACGACCACCGCGCCCCCGAAGCCGTCGTGCACCATCACACATGCTTCGGGCCAAGTATCCTCGCCGCTCAAGAACAGCTCTGTTCCATTCATCAAAATCTCCCCGTTCGGGTCCCAGCCCGCGCAGGGATTGCCGTCAGGGCCGACCTTGAGCGCCCTTACGTCATGGTCCTCTATCCAGGCAAGTAGCGCGTTGCCTTTTCCATCGGGCACCACCTTCAGATCATACCTGGAGGCAAGGGTTGGAAGGATTCGCTTCCCACCGTACTGCCAGCCGGGGGCAGTGGCTGGCTCTCCGGTGCACCGATACCCGTAGATGTCGTACGTCTGGACATCCGCGTCGGCGGTCTGGGGGAAATCCCGTGAATCGAGCCAGAACTCGTAAAAACCGTCCTGCTCGTCCTCGAAAGAGATCGGCCACTCGGATCTCCATGTTTCTGCGTCGTGGTATTTGAATCCATTCTGTGGCCAACCTGCATGGACTTCGCCGCTGGGATCGACACGCTGGCAGTAGCTGCCGGGGCCACCTTGTAATGCAGGACGGTCATCTCCCCAGGGAATGATTACGCCCCCGTCGTTCGTCAATATAGCCTTGTACGGGGATTGCCAACCCGGCAGCGTACAGATTGGGAGTGAGTCGGCTGGCCACCCCGGGTGTATTCGGCCATCCGGGTCCACCTTCTGCAGATAGACATCGTACTTCTCCCACTCGGTGAACTCACCGCCAACCCGGGCGTACGTTTCGTAGAAGCCTCCGTCATCGTCGAGTGCTCGCACGGTACCCTCGTGGCATCGCGGCAGCGATATTTCCACACCCTCTTCACCAAGTGGAAAGGTAGGGCCTCCGCCGGCAGAGGCAGACAAGAGGAACAGGCACGATAACATAAGAAATGCAAGCGATACTGCAATCATCGAAGCGACTGCCTTGGTTACCTTTGCGGAAGCACCTCGTTCGGATCTAGCTCCGGCGTGTCCGGGATTGCCTCCTGCCATTTCTTGTATCCCCCTTCATAACCGGGATCAGACCAATACCAAACGCACGACGGCTGATTATTGAACCGATCGTAGAGCCCGTACAGATCGTTGAACGACTCTTCTTTACCCGGAGCAGGTTCTTTGTATGGCCCGTCGATATCCATGAAGTACCATACTTTCTTGCACCTATCCTCCGGGGCTTCGAAGAGAAGCCCGTTGATGCCGGCCATACCCCCGGACGGCGCATACTCAAGCCCGTTCTTTGCCTTCTCAGAGTCGTATCCCGCCTCCGGGTTTGCCCGTGGCGCACCCCCGGGACCGTATTCCCCCCACGGCCACCCGCACGATGCTACGATAAGTTCCTTGCCCCTGATGTATTGATAGTCGTTCATGAGATTCCTCAGTAGTCGGTAGCCTCGCACCCATGAGTTCCCATCGCTGTCGTAGGGAGGATTGAACAGATGTATCCCCACCGCGTCACAGCAGTTGAATAAGGCCAGCTCCTCGAAGACTCTGACAGTCTCCCTCCTGTATCCGTTGATATGGTAGGTTTTCGACCAGCACTTGCCCCACTTGGAGTAGAAGTCCAGGGTCACGTCGATTGCGTCTTCATTGGGGTTCTGCAGGCAGATGTACTCCTCGAAGTAGTGACCGGCCAAGCCTTCGGCGAAGACGTATTTCTTTGCAGGTGTGGCAATCCCGGAGGAGACGTGCCCGCCACCGTAGCGGATGGCGATTTCCGCCGGGTTCTGCTTCTGGGGGATGAACACCTCGTCCCTCTTGCTGTCGTAGTTGAAGTACATGGGGCGCTCGGCCACAACCGGCTTCGTAGATTGAACGTGAACGGAAACGTCATGATCCTGCCCGACGTCGGCATTCACGTCGACGGTGAAACGACTCCTCGCCTCGACCTTGATCGGCACCTGTTTCTCGCCTCTTTCCGTCATGTAATGAAGGGTGACATCAGCAGGGCTGGGATTCGGGTTCTGTATGCAGAGGTACTCCTGGATATCGTGATAGGTAGCGCCTTCAGCGAAATAGAAGTCCTTCCTCGGGGTGGTCGCCCCTACCTCCACGCTGCCGTCGTTGATACCGTTGGGGAGGCTGAAGTACATGGGTCTTTCCGCGACAACGGGAGCGTCGCTGAGAATATAGGTAGAGAAATCGACGTTTTCATCAAGGACGTTGACCGGGCACACGGTGTACCTGCTGTTGGGTGGGATAGAGACGGTCTCTGACATGTTCTCACCGTTGGTCGGCATGTAGGTCAGTTTGCAGGTGGCTGTGGCGCTGTCAGGATTCTGGATGCAGATGTACGTCTCGTACCTCTGGTCAGCGTGGTTGGTTCGCGTCGTGCCTTCGGCGAAATACCAGCTCTTCGCCTTTGTCGGTCTACCGACTGCGCAGTGGCCTCCGGAGAACCCCCGGAAGTTGAAGTAGAGGACCCTCTCGGCAAAGACGTTTTTGGGGATTGGTGCATAAGGCCTGTCCTTGCCGGGTACGAATCCCTCAATACATACGGATACGTCTTGGTTAAGGCCCGCTTCATTCGGGTCATGCACTGGGATAGTCCCTCGCTTGTGTGCGGGAACGATGAGCTTCCTTGCTTCATCATATGTATAGGTCCCATCTTTATTCTTCGCGTATCCTCCTTTGAATTCATCACTTCCGCTATACCGCCTTCCAACCCTTATCTCCTCATCGTTCGGATTGTAGACGCAGATGTACTCCTCCATCCCGAGGTCTGCCCGGGTGCATCCCTCGGCGAAGTACCATGTGCTGCTTCCACCTGGTTCCGTCGTCACTGGATACCCTGCCGCCACGTGTCCACCCCGCCGGTTGACCGTCGCTGTTTCCTCTAAGGCCGGTCCGCCATTCTTCTTGTAGTCGTTAAAGCTGAAGTAGATCGGCCTCTCGGCAACGAATGGGTTGCTGGAGGACGCCACTATTGATACGTCCTCGCCGCCTTCCGGCGGACCTGAACCTATGTGGTTGAACATGTTTCTGTAAACATCGAACGCAGGTATAGCCTCAATCCCTTCAATTCCGTCACTCGCCCTCTTCGGATCAGGCGTGAAGATGTAGGGAGCTGAATGGAGAAGGGAGCCCGAAATCACCGTCGATGAACCGCCACCGCACTCGGCTTCGCCCTTCTTGATCTCGTGATAAGCTCTCTGAAGCACCGGCGGGTAATCCGTGAAGACATCTCCGTCGAAGCAGGGGAAGCCGGATGGTGTATCGAGACCGGGCTCATCCCATATCTCGTAATACTTGATGGCCTTTCCGTATTCGAATGCGACCTTCCGCGCCGCCGTAGCCCATTGCTCGAGTTGCTTGTGGGGCCTCCACAGGTTTCCATCGCCCTTCTGGCCCCCAACGCGCCTGCACAGCAGCGCCAGCAGGTTGTCCTCTATGCCCTTTTCCAAGGCATCGCCGAGGACCGAGTCGTACTTGTCGGTGCCCACGAAGTTCTCGTATTTCTCGTGCATCGGGGTTCCGGCCGGGAATTTATTTCTATAGCTCCTGACTGCCCAGACAGCCCCGAAGGGAGCATCAGTAACATTAAGAAACCAATCGTAGGGAAACGGAATCAGCACGTTGCGAAATGACTGCTGCTCATCAATGTATTGTGTTCCCCACCCGAACGTCGAACAGAGCCAGAACTCCGGGTTGTCACCGCCTTCCTTGACGGGAGGCACGCCGTTATCGGTCGGGCTCGTAACATGAGCGTATTGACACTGTACGCCGAGGACCCTGCCCGCGAGGGCTGGATTCTCTTCAGTCGCCGCCGTCGGCTCCGTGTGATGTCTCTTTGCACCTGCGACTCTATGGGCATTCGACGGACAAAACACTAGAAGGGCAATTGATGTTAAAAGCAATCCGGCTGTGAGAAGTAATCCTTGGATGGGAGCAAAGCGAGACGTGCACTCGGAGGCCGTCTGTTCCTTCACTGTCCCTCTACCAAATCGCGCCATGGTGAGCCGACCCTCCTGACATCTCCGGTGAGTAGACGCACATCTCTGAGATCACGTTTGGAGATCCGGCCGAGTTCTTGAGCACTCTAAGTGAGAAGCTGGAGTAGCGGACGTTGCAGTTGCCGTCCCTGCCGAACTTGTTCAGGTCCACCGTCACCCTCCTGTGCGCCGGCACCCCCACGTACTCCGACATCACGAGCGCCCGCATGGGCATGAAACCGGATACCTTGACGGTCCAGTCGTACTGGGTGGGGTTGAACAGGAGCAGGTAGCTGTCTCCCCCGTCGGTGCAGTCACCGTCGGGGAACCAGACCTCAGCCCCGGCGGAGCGCACCCCCGCGCTGGAGTGCCCGGCGCGGTAGCCGGCCGAATTCCAGTACATGCTCCTCTCCGCGATGACAGGAGTACTGGACGATATCTCCAGTGAGACGTTGCTTCCGGGGATGCAGTCGTTGACCCTGAGCGTGGTCCTGCCTCCCGGAGGAACCGACAATGAGGTCAGTGGCGCCATGCCCGTATCCGTGTATGCGAAGACATTGACCTCGGCGGGTTCTGACCCGGGATTCCCCAGCAGCAGCCACTCCTCGAATCCCCAGGCGGTGGAGCCTTCTGCGAAGTACCACTGCCTGGACGGTGAGGACTGGCCCAGGCTGTTGTGGCCGCCTTTGAAGCCGTCCCAATACATCGAGCGCTCGCAGACGAACGGCAGGTCCGAGGTGAGACTCAAAGCGGCTTCCAAGGGCCCGAACTCGCGCTCAAGGTTAACGGTTACCCTTGTCCAGGGAGGAACGGTGAAGGTCTTCGTATGCGGATTGCCGGTGAGAAGGCCGACGGTGACGCTCTGCTCAATGCCGTTCGGGTTGAAGAGGAGCAGGTAGGTCTCGAACCCCCAGGCGCTGCAGGCCTCCGAGAAGTACCAGGTCTTGCGGGGCATCATCACACCGGGTGAGGCGTGGCGCTCTCCCTGCGAGTTCCACCACACCGCGCGCGAGCAGGAGATGTCCACGCCGCTCCTGCTCGTTACCCTGACGGGTACCTCCATCGGGGCGCTGGTATGCTCCGCGCGGTTGAACACCCCCCTGTATTCGAGGTACCCGGCCACGTCCACCGTGAGCTGGTTGTAGGGGGGAAGGGCGAAGAAGAGGGTAACCGGTTGCTTGCCCGCGGGGAAGAACTCGACGGCGAGTTGGGCAGACGGCTCCTCGAATGAGCCCTCGTCGGGCTTTTCCATGTTCTGGATCGATATGTACTCCTCGAAGCCCTGTGTACCACCGATACAGCCTTCTGCGAAGTACCAGGTCGACAGGATGGTGATGTCAAGCTTGTTGCTATCGCCCGCGGGCGACCTCATGAAGACCGTGCCGGTCCTTGCCCCCTCGGGGATGAGGGCCACTATCTGGATACCCGACCAGGAGACGATATCCTGGGCCTGCTTACCTCCAATGAACAACTTGTAGTCTGGCGTTGGAATCCCCAGGTTCTCGCCCCGCACTGTCACGGTGGTGCCCATCCGGGCCTTCGTAGGCGTAATGCTCTCGAGCACCGGTATCTCGATTACCGGTTCATCGAGTTCTATCGAGTCCTGGTAGATTTCGCTCTCGTTACCGGCCTCGTCCCTGAACATCACGTAGACGGTCCTGGTACCTCCGCCGGCAAGCAGTTCCCAGCTCCTGGTCTGCTCGAAGGGAATCCACCCCGCCTCTAAGAAGTCCGGGTAGTTGCAGATGAGCATGGCGCAGTCCTGGTCGGGCGACAGGTTGTCTGTGACCGTGAGTGAAAGCGTCACCTTCCTGTGTGTGGTGGAGGACGCTCCGCCGTTGATGAGGACGCTTCCCGTTGGCGCGAGGCGGTCGGCTACGGTAACGCACTGAGAGAACTCGCTGGTGTTGCCTTCAGAATCGGTGGCGGTGGCGGTCACGCTCTGGCCGCTGGGGATGGGAAGAGCGGTCAGGTCGAACTCTCCCAGGAGGTCGCTTGTCGTCTCTGCAACCAGTTCTGTTCCCTCGCCGTACCCGCTGTCGTCGGGATCGGCCCGGTAGACCTGTATGGTGGATTCGGGCTGCGCGGTTCCGCTCACCCTCGTTCCACCCTCGACCTCCTCGGCGATAGAGATCTCCGGGAAGTTCATCCACAGGTTCGGCTGGTCTGCCGTTGGGTAGGGATATGAGGTCTGGGGAGCGTTGGGTCCCGCTTCGGGCACGAGGTCGACGGCGAGCCCGCCGTTCTCGCCGAAGCTGTTCTCCCCGATTGTGTTTCCGTTCACACCGATTCCCTCGAGGACGACGCCTGCCCCGGAGTTGTTGGATATTGTGTTGCTCTCATCACCGGGGCCTCCGATCCTGTTTCCCTGGACGTAGTCGGAGAGCCAGATGCCGGCGAGGTTGGGAGCGGGCGCTCCGAGCGCATCTACCCCGATCGAGTTGGAGGTGACCGCGTTCCCGGTCGCCGGGTCGCTCTCTTCCCCCGTGATCTGGATCCCGCACAGCGTCTGCCCGGCTATCACGTTCGCCTCCGTGGGATCGTTTCCGCCTATCAGGTTGTCGTTGGAATCACCGCTCACGAGTACGCCATACTGTTGATCGGGAAAGACCCCGGTGCCGTCGCCCTGAACGCCGATGTAGTTGCCGGATATGGTGTTTCCGTCCCCGCCCCCTATCAGGACACCGTAGCCGTTGCCGGATATCAGGTTGCGCTCCGGGGCCGATTCGCCCCCGATGGTGTTGCCGCCCGCGTACGAGAGCAGCACCCCGTAGGTGTTTGGAATCGGGGTAAGACCATCCCAGTCGGTGCCGATTCGGTTTCCCGAAACCGTGTTTCCGGTCGAGTTGGCGGTGTTGAGCAGGACGCCTATGTCGCAGCCCGATACCAGGTTGCCCTCGCCCGGGGAGTCTCCCCCGATGGTGTTGCCGCAGGAGTAGGCGCCAATACCCACCCAGTTGTCGCCGAGAGCGGTCTGTCCGGTGACGTCTGTACCCACGCAGTTCCCCTCTATCCTGTTGCCAGTGCCGGGCATGTACATGCAGACGCTGGCGCTGGTGCAGCAGGATACGAGGTTGCGCTCCTCCGGTGTGTTCCCGCCAATCTGGTTATCGGAGCCATCGATGAGGATGCCGTGACTGCTTATCCCCAGCGGGAGCGTTCCGGTGACATCCGTGCCGATGTAGTTGCCCTTGATACTGTGTCCCCCGGAGCCCTCCATGATCCATATTCCATACATGAAGCCCGAGATCAGGTTCCCGTCCGCAGGCGCGGTTCCCCCGACCAGGACGCTCCCCGACCCCGTGACCACGATACCGAGGCGCTCACCGAAGGGATAGGACGCGATGGTCGCATCACCAGATGCGTTCGTGCCTATTCTGTTGCCGATTACCCGGGTGCCGTCGGAATCCTGCAGATAAATGCATGGACCGCCCGACATCACGTTGCCTGCCCCTATGGTGTTCGCCGAGCCCCCTACGACCCGTACGCCAGAAGAGGTGTTGGCCATGTCCGTGAGGCCGTCCGAGCCGACTCCCACGTAGTTGCCTTCGATTACGTTCGAGCTGGAACCCTCCAGCCTGATGCCTTCGGTGTCCGAAGAGCAGATGAGGTTGCGGTCTTGTGGGTTTATACCGCCTATCACGTTGTTGCCGCCGCCGTCTATCACTATCCCACGCCCGTTTGGGGCCGGGGTGAGGCCGTCGGAGGTGCCGATGTAGCAGCCAACAACCGAGTTTGCGCCCGAGTCGCTGATCCTGACCGCTGTTCCCTGGAGCATGTTGATGATTCTGAAGCCCCGGAGCGTGTTTCCGTCGGACAGGAGCGCGATGCACTGATTAGCTTCATCGGTTGGTATGGTCGAGCAGTCCATTACAACGGTGTGCCCGGTTGCGTCGATGACAGTCGAGTCCTCCGTCAGGTCGTAGCCGGAAAGTGGCGTTAACGTCATGTCCGACGCGAAAGTGATGGTGTCGGGCTCGCCGTTGGTGTTCGCCTGGTCTATTGCGTCCCTCAGGGTCCCCGGACCGGAATCAGCGGGGCTGGTCACGACTAGGTCAAATGCGTGTGCGGACTGGGTGAAAACGATGAGTAGGAGAACGGCGGGTACGAGGACCAAGAGCAGGATGGCTGTCGCATGGGCAAATGGGTGTTCGAGCCTGTTGGACTTCCCCGGCGCTTCCACAATAACCGACCTCCCGCCGCATCGCCCGGGTCAGCCCTGATGCCTCCTGCTATTGCACCCCCCAACGAAGGCAGTCCCGGAACCGGTCGTTGTTACCGCTGTCGCCACGTCGAGGGTATCTTATCATCTCGCCAACGACAATGGCCATAGCTTGCGATCCAGACTGGAAGCCTACAGCTGTATACATGTGGTCCGCGCGTTGGAGATTCAGTACCGGCCGTGGGTCCGGGCGGCGCGGACCATCGCCTGCACGTTCTCCAGCCGGGCGTTCATCGGAAGCTCGCAGCCCGAGGACAGGATGAAGCGGCCGTTCGCTCCGACCTCTTTGATCAGGCGCGCGCAGTATGCCTCTACCTCCTCAGGCTCCGAGTACGCGAGCATTCCCGCGTCCACGTCCCCCATGATGACGTAACGATCGCCCAGCACCTCGCTCGCGCGGAAGATGTCGGTGGCCCCGTCGAACTGGAAGCACGAGTTCTCCGGCAGGGTGGTCATGATCTCCAGGTTCGCGTCCCAGTTGCCGTCGCAGTGCATGGAGAAGGAGATCCCGCGCTCGGCCAGGTAGTCGGCGATGAGCTTGACGCCGGGATAGCAGACCTCGGCGAACTGGCGCGGGGAGATGAAGTCGTTGGAGGTGCGGTGCAGCATCAGCAGGAAGCGCGGGACCCGGGTGAAGGTGCAGGCCATCCAGGCTATGAAGGCCATGCCGGAGGCCATCCGGAGGGCGGCCTCGCGGACCTCGTCGGGGCGCCTCTTGAGGTCGAGGGAGATGTCCGTCACGCCCCGGGCCATGCTGAAGGTGTCGAACGGGGCCTCGAACCCGAAGCTCATGAAGAACGGCACCCCGCGCCTCCGCCAGCGTGCCATCTCGGCCAGCCACCGGCCGGCGAGTATCGCGAACGAGGGCAGGAACCGCCGGGCCAGCACGCCGTAGCCGGGCTCCTCGCCGTGGTTGCGTGCGATGAGCCTGACCATGTACTCCAGAAGCGGGCCCGCCGGTCCCGGGGCGTCGCTCTCGCTAATCGCGCGGTAGTCGTCCTCGGCCATCAGGGTCTGCGTCTCCGGGGTCTGGAGCATCGCGGTGGGGTCCTCGGGTCCCCGGGGCATGACGGGCTTGAGCCCGGTGCCTCCGACGTAGGTCACGTTGAAGTCGGGGTAGTCCATGGATATCGGCAGCGGGTACATGGCGTCGAACGGTCCCGCCTCCCAGAAGCACGCGTCGATGGCGGAGCGGTACGCGCTCATGCTGCTGATGAGCTCGTAGGCGCTGATCCCCGCCACGCTGGCCGCGAAGTAGTAGACCAGCGGTATGCAGGGAACCCTGTCCGGGACGCGGCCCGCCAGTACCGTCGACAGCCGCTGCTCGAAGGTCATCGTCATCATCGCGTTCCCCCTGTGTCGTTCGAGGTGATTCTACACCCGGGCCGTTCCCCGGGCGGCTCTTTGTACTATGATATGCCCCATACTTACAGGTCCGGAGCAAGCGGGGGTGAGGCGATGAGCAGGAAGAGCAGGAAAGAGAAGAAGAAGTGGAGGTTCTACTGGAAGAACGTCAACGGGCTGGGGCGCCTGCTGCGGATCGCCGCGGGAGCCGCGTTCCTCTATGCAGCCTCGCAGATGAAAGACGACCAGACCACGGCCGGGGCCCTCGGCCTCTTCGGTATCTACCTCATCGTGGTTGGCGGCCTGTTGCGCTGGTGCTCGCTGCGGGCCCTCCTTCACAAGCCGACCAAGAGGGCTTACCTGAAGCACTACCCGGAGGGAGCCTGACCGACAGACGGTTGAACGAGCGGATTCGGGGGCGGGTCCTCTACGACCCGCCCTTTCTCCTGCATGAAAGTTTACCTCAGACCAAAACTTTCATCCTGCCCTGACCGGGGGCTACTAACCGTGTGAGAGCGTGGTTTGTGAAAGAAATGGTCTGAGGTTTTTTTTCACTTGGACTTCGACGCGTGGTAGACGTAGTCGAGCGACTCCTTGAGCAGGTCGGCGTCGGCGCGGAACTCCTCGGGGTCCGCGTGGCTCACCACAACCCACTCGCGCATCTTGCGTCCCTCCATCGGCTCGAAGAGGGCGTATCCTTCGCCCTCGACCAGCTCGGCCGCCCGCTCGGCCGGCAGCTTGATGGACACCCCGTCGCCGTACACGCAGGCGAACATCTTACCGTTGACCGAGTAGGAAGGGTACCCGAACGCCTTGCGCGGCTCGACCTCGGGATCCCCGAGGAGCATGTCGTCCAGGACCTCCTTCACCCGCGCGCTGTAATCTCCCCAGGCCATCGCCCCTCCCTTATGCAAGATTACCTCTGCAAGATTACCTCAGACCAAAACTTGCACGAACCCCTTCTAAAGATAGTACTCGATTGTGAAAGAAGTGGTTTGAGGTATTCTTTCAGGATAATGCAAGAAATGGTTTGAGGTGTTTTTGCATGAGCCTGATCAACAGGATCGACGACTTCCTCGACAGGCAGAAGCCGTGGGCCGTGTTCGCGGTGTGCCTGACGGTCGTGGCCGCGGTCGGGGTGGTCGACTACTTCAGCGGAACCGAGGTGACCTCCTCGCTCTTCTACCTTCTCCCCATCCTGGTAGCCGCCTGGTACGCGGGGTCCCTGTACGGCCTCATCGTCTCGGTTCTCAGCGCGGCGTCGCTGGTGACCACGGACGCGATCTGGGGTTACGGGGCCACCGACCGGCTCGTCCTGACATGGACCTACCTGGCTCCCCTCGGCTTCTTCGTCGTCTTCGTGATGCTGCTCGACCGGTTGAAGGCCGCCTTCAAGCGCGAACAGGCGCTATCCAGGACGGACACCCTCACGGGCCTGAACAACCGCCGCTTCTTCTGTGCCCTGGCCGAGTTCGAGCTGGAGCGCGCCCGTCGCTACGACCACCCGTTCGGGCTCGCCTACCTCGACCTGGACAACTTCAAGCAGGTCAACGATACCTGCGGGCACGACCAGGGTGACGAGGTGTTGAAGCTCGCCTCGACGTTGATGCAGGAGAGCCTTCGCGCGAACGACATCATCGGAAGGCTGGGCGGGGACGAGTTCGCGGTGCTGCTGCCGGAGGCGGACCCCGCCTCCTGCGCCCTGGTCGCCCACCGCTTGAAGGCATCGATCGCAGACGCCATGAAGGGGCGGGGCTGGCCGGTGACCGCCAGCATCGGGCTCGTGGCGTTCCTGGAAGCGCCCGTGAGCGTGGATGAGATGCTCAAGGAGGGTGACAGGCTGATGTACGAGGTCAAGCAGACCGGCAAGAACAGCATAGACATGGAGGTCGTGGGCTAGTGGGAAAACACCTCAACCATCTTTTCCCACCGCCTTGGGAAAAGATGGTTGAGGTTAATTCCCGGTCAGCGGGTGCAGCCCTCGGCGAAGTGCCACTCGGCCAGGGGCGACGCCGCACCGCTGGAGGTGTGGCCGCCCGCCCAGCGGCCGTGGTAGTTGAAGTAGACCGGCCTCTCTGCCAGGAACTCTCCCGAGGATGACACCCTGATGCTCACGTCCTCACCCGCGCCGACGTCCAGGTTCACGTCCACCGTGCTCCGCGTGCCGGGCTGCACCGTCACCTCCCTGGACAGGGTCCTCCCCGTGCCGGTGAAGTATTCCACCGTGACCGTGGCCGGCTCTTCCCCCGGGTTCGCCAGGCAGAGCCAGGTGTTGAACCCGTCGCGCGTGCAGCCCTCGGCGAAGTACGTCTCGGTGCGGGGAGCCGCCGCCCCCATCGAGACGTCGCCGCCGTCCACGGCGCCCCGGAAGAGAAAGTAGAGGGGTCTTTCGGCGACTATGGGAACGTCGGAGCGCACTACCGTGGAGACGTCGTGGTCGGGCCCCACCTCCGAGTTGACGTTGACGGTGCCGCGGCTCCCGGGCGCCAGGTCGTAGCTCCTGGACACCGGCTCGCCGGAATCCAGCAGGTAGGTCACGTCCGCGCGCGCCGGGGTGCCACCCGGGTTCTGCAGGCACAGCCACTGCTCGAAGTACCCGTCGGTGGGGTTGGACCTCGTGGTCCCCTCGCCGAAGTACCAGGAGGTAGACGGCGCCTCGACACCGAGCGAGTCATGCCCACCGCTCCAGCCGTGGTAATCGAAGTACATGGGCCGCTCGACTATGACCGGGTTCCCGGACTCCACCAGGGCCGAGACGTCCTGGCCCGGGCCCACGAAGGCGTTCACGTCGATGGTGGTCCTGCCTGCGGCGCGGGCGTCCACCTCCTGCACGCGCTGGGAACCGTCGCCCAGCATGTAGGTGATCTTCAGGTGGGCATCCGCGTCACCGGGGTTCGATACCGTGAGCCACTCCTCGAACCCGTCCCGGGTGCATCCCTCCGCGAAGTACCAGGAAAGGGCGGGCCCGGCCGCCCCCACCGAGTCGTGCCCCCCGGCCATTGCCCCGTGATAGTCGAAGTACATCGGCCTCTCAACCACCAGCGGCCGGTCGCTCGACACGGTGGCGGAGACGTCCCGGCCGTATCCGACCTCGGAGTTCACGTCCACGGTGCGCCTCGAGTGCGCGGGCACCTCCACGTCCTTGAGTACCTCGTCACCGTCACCCATGAGGTAGCGGACGTTGGCCGTCGCGGGCGAGTCCCCCGCGTTCTGCAGGCACAGCCACTCGTTGAACTGCGGCTCTCCTCCTGGCTGCATGCCCCTCGCGCTCATGTACACCATGCCGAAGTTGGCGCTGTTGGTCGCCTCCTTGGTGGCGGTGTAGGACGGCGCATAGTACTCGATGTCGGGGTTCGAGCCGGTCTTGAACGCTTCGGCGGCCCTGTCCAGCATCGCCGGGTCGCCCCCGTAGGCTACCGCGTAGGCCAGCGCGTCCGCGGTCAGCAGGTGCCAGTTGCAGACGTTGACCTGCACCTCGTAGTCCTCCCAGCCCCACGGCGTCCCGTCGCGCATCCAGGCGTAGGGAACACCGCAGTTGCCGCGCTCGTCCACCTTCCACATGTAGCGGGTCTCCTGGTCGGCCATGGCCAGCAGTTGCTCGCGGGCGCCGCTCCCGTCGGCGCGCCCGATCTCGGCGCACAGGTCGAGGTACCTCCCCAGGGACGAGGCGAGAAGGTCCCAGACGAACAGCTTGGTGGAGCGGCGGTCGCCCGGCACCGGGGCGGTCAGGAACGGGTCAACGGCCAGGTGGGAGTTCTGGATAATCCACTCGGCCGTGCCCAGGTAGCGCGCGTCCCCGGTGGCCCGGTACGCCTCGACCATCACCCACAGCCCGTGGGCGAAAGGCCTGCCCGACTCGCAGTCGTTCTCGTAGTCAGGGGCGTTGGCGTAGCCTTCCCCGTTCCCCCGCCCGAAGGAGTTCTCGAACCTGTAGTGGATGTTCTCGCTCACCTCGACGGCGGTCTGCCGCATGACCGGGTCGCCGGTCATGTTGTAGAGAAGGAACAGGCCCGGCGCCCCGAAGACCAGGTCCGGGTGCGGCATGCCGAAGTTGCGGTTGGGGTTCAGGTTGTTGTCCTCGTCGTGGTAGCAGTGCCCGAAGAAGCCGAGCTCCCACCAGTTGTCCGGGGTCCCGCTCGTATGGATGACGTCGAGGTCCGCGGTGTGACGTGCGCCCGCCACCGCGAGGTCGAGCCAGCGCGGGTCCCCGCCCCTGGCGAACTGCAGGGCCAGGCCCACGGAGAAGTTGTACTTGTCGTTGAACGAGCCGGTTCCCCCGTCCTCGTAGTCGATGGGGACCTCGCCGTAGTCCTGCCAAGAGTAGAAGTCGGTGTCCTCGATCGCCTTGAGAAGGTTGTTGTCCTGCCCGTCCAGGGTGGCGCGGTTCAGCTGCTCGTACGCCGCGGCCTCCCCATCACCGCTGACCGGGGCCACCCTTCCCAGGGCTCCGGTCGCCAGGTAGTACTCGGGGCCGGCGCGGGCGAGGAGCGGCTCCTGGAAGGCAAGCGCCCTGTCCCCCATACCTGCATTCCACGACGAACCGAAGGAGTACAGAACCTCGTGAGTCTTCTGCTCTCCGGGCCTGAACGAGTAATCGCCGCCGTACCGATCCGGGAACAGGGCGACCTCCAGCAGGCCGGCCGTGGCTTCCAGGGCCTTCGGGTAGTTCTGCCAGAAGCCGCGCACCGAGGCCGCGACGGCTCCGCCGGCGCCTCCGACTCCCATCCAGGGACTCGGCCTGTCACCGCCGGCTACCTGCCCACCGTCCCGGTAGACCCGGTACCCTCTGAAGGATACGTAGCTCTGGGGGCGCGGGTTGCTGCCGCGGTGCCTCGCCCAGGAGTCACCGCCGTTTGAGTCCTGGTAGATCTCCAGGGTGCCGGATGATGTGAGCGCGTCCACACCGGAGCCGCCCAGGCGGGACGGCCCTCCCGCGCCGGGGCCGTCCAGGACCAGGAACAGCTCGGAGAACGCCGCGCTGTTGGGGCACCCTATCTCGCAGCAGAGCGGCTGGCCCTCGGAGACCTGGGGGTCCCTGCGGTTACGGACCGTGAGTTGCACCTTCGCGTCGGTTCTGTCCGCGAACAGCGATATCCTTGCGGTGCAATCGAGAAGCTCGCCCGTGGGGCCGTACAGCCCGCCCCGGACGCGGACCGTCTTGCGCATCGCCCCGTCGGTCTCCAGGGCCACCTCCTCCGGCGCCCCGGCCGCCGACAGGTACCTGCCGCCGCCCGGTTCGACCGCGACGACCCCGGAGTCACTTCCGGCGGCCACGAGGGTCGATGACCCCACGGTCACGGTCTCGAACAGGCTGAACCTCTTCTTGCTGAAGGAGAAGCGCGCCGGACCGGTCGATATCGTGAGAATGTCGGAGTCGTTCCTGGTCACGGCCAGGCTGGTGCCGGGCGTGGCGGCCCCCCCGTCGACCAGGCGGTAGACGGCCGAGGCCCGGGCGGCTACGTCGGCCTGGAAGTCCACGAGCACCCACTTGACCGGGAGCGCGGGGTCGTCGGGACCCCCTCCCCAGCGGGCTGTGACAGTGAACTGCGCGGGCAGGACGCCTCCGTCCGGTGCAAGGAGCCTGAGCCCGTCCCCGCCCCGGATGTCGGCGGCCCGGGACAGTGGCACGCCGACCGTCACGGGCTCGGCGACCCGGGCAGTACCGGCCCTCTCTGTCACCGTGATAGCGACGTCCAGGCCTGCGCCGGAGACACCCGCGCCATGCACGGAAGCGCCCCCCGCCGACAGGATGAAGATCGCGAGGACCACGGCGGCAAGGAGCCGCTTGAACCTGGCACCACCCATCTGAACCACCCCGGAAAAGTAGCGAAGCCCGTCTTATACTTCGAGTATCGGCAGTAGTAAAGACGCTCGTTAAAGCGTTTTACTTACAGGCCTCAAACCGGAGTTCAGACGGACTACCTGAAGACGCGCTTGAGGAATCCCTCTTTCTTCTTCTCCGAGGTCGCGCCCCGGATGAACATGCCGGGGTTTCTCTGGAACTCGTCCTTGCAGCGCAGAGAGCAGAAGTACAGCGTGTGCCCCTTGTAAGAGGCTGTAGCCGAGGCGCGCAGGGGATCGAGCTCCTTCCGGCATACCGGGTCAACTGGCATACCAACTCCCCCTTCGGGCGGTGCCGCGTGAGTCACCAATGCAATTATACGCTAATACGGTGCCGGGCACATAACCCTGAAAGTATTAGTCCCGCAGCCATCGATGGTCACTGAGAACTAATACCTGGGAGCTAAGGTGCCTGGCACCGGTATTAGGTGTTCTTGTGTCTGGCGCGCTCGATCCAGCCGGTCATCCGCCAGATGAACTCCAGCGCGACGACCGCTGCGCCGGCTATCGCGAGCGTCTCCAGACCCACCTGCCAGGGGGGCAGGTCGAGGGCGAAGAACTCGCGGGCGAAGGGAACCGCCAGGGCGAGCACCAGGCCGAGCGACATGGTGATCACCAGGAGAGCCTTCCACCAGTTCAACGGCCGCGCGAGCCTTCCCAGCACCCAGAGCCCGACGATGCAAAGGACCACCGTGGCGCACGTCCTCGACTCGTCCAGGTGGACCCAGGGATAGATGTGCGTGAGGGCTCCGGCGGTGAAGGCGGCGGCGGCCGCGATCAGTCCCGCCGGGATGGTGAAGGCCAGGACGCGCTTGAGGAACCCCGGCCTGTAGCGCTCCTTGCTCGGTGCGAAGGAGAGCACGAAACCGGGAACCCCGATGGTGAGCGCGCTCACCAGGGTGAGCTGCCGGGGCAGGAGTATGAACGCCCAGCCCGCGAGCCCGATACCGATGGACAGCAGTGTCGCGTACACCGTCTTGGTCAGGAACAGGTTCGCCACACGCTCCATGTTGGCGATCACCCTTCTGCCTTCGGCGACCACCCCCGGCAGCGTCGCGAACCTCCCGTCCAGCAGGACCAGCTGCGCCACCCCGCGGGCGGCCGGGGACCCGGAGCCCATGGCGACACCGATGTCGGCTTTCTTGAGCGCCAGCACGTCGTTGACGCCGTCTCCGGTCATGGCCACGGTGTGCCCCTTCGACTGGAGGGCCTGCACCATCGCCTGTTTCTGGTCCGGCTTGACCCTGCCGAACACGGTCCGGGCCTCCATCACCCCGGCCAGCTCCGAGGCGTCCTCCGGCAGCGTCCTCGCGTCCACCGGTTCGCCGACGTCCGGGACCCCGGTGCGCCCGGCCACCGTCCCCACCGTGGCCGGGTTGTCGCCCGAGATGACCTTGATCCCGACGCCCTGGGTCTTGAAGTAGGAGAGGGTCTCGGCCGCGTCGGGCCGTATCTTCTCCTCGAAGAGCAGCAGCGCCCGAGGGTCCAGGTGCTCCGGAAGGTCCTCCCCACTGAGCGGCATGTTGCTCTCCGCCAGCAGCAGCACGCGCCATCCCTCCTCCGCCATGGCCGTGACCTGCGAGGCAAGCCCGCTGCCGCCGATCCGCTCGAGGAGCACCTCCGGGGCCCCCAGGACCCAGGTTCCTTTTTCCCGGTAGCTCTGCGCGCTCCACTTCCGCTGTGATGAGAACGGCACCCTGGCGTCGACGTCGTAGTCCGGCGGCGGGGGGAACGCTTCGGCGATGGCGGCCTGGGTGCTGCTGCTGGATGCCGGGTCGGCCCCGAACGCCCCCAGCACCTCGGCGACACCCACCTCCCTGCCAACCGGCTCGAGGCGGCTGAAGACCAGCTCTCCCTCGGTCAACGTCCCGGTCTTGTCCAGGCAGATGACGTCGGTCTTGGCCAGTCCCTCGACGGCGGGAAGCTCCTGGACCAGGACGTTCCTGCGTCCCAGCACGATGACGCTGACGGCGAAAGCGATGCTGGTCAGCAGAACCAGGCCCTCGGGCACCATTCCCACCAGCCCGGCGACGGTGCCCGGCACCGAATCGGCGAAGGAGCCGTACGCCTTCAGCTGGGCCACCAGCAGGAGCAACCCGGCCGGTATCATTATCCAGGTGATGGCGCGCAGTAGGGTGTTGATGCCGTCGCGCAGGTCGGACTGGGCCAGCTGGAACTTCTTGGCCTCGCTGGCGAGCCGCCGGGCGTAGGCGTCCGCGCCCACCGCCGTGGCCCTGAACCTCCCCAGGCCCGCGACCACGAAGCTCCCCGACATCACGACGGCTCCGGGCTCCTTGACCACGGGGACGGATTCGCCCGTCAGCAGCGATTCGTCGAGCTCCAGCGCATCCGAGGTGAGGATCTCCCCGTCCGCGGCGAGCTGATCGCCGGTGCCGACCTCCACGACGTCGTCCAGCACGATGTCGCCCACGGGCACCTCTGAGACCGTCCCGTCCCGGACCACCCGGACCCGTGGAACGTTCAGCAGGGTCAGCCGGTCCAGGGTCCACTTGGCCCTCACCTCCTGGACGATGCCCACAAGGGAGTTGACCACCAGCACCATGCCGAACAGGGCGTCTTTTGGCGAGCCGAAGACCAGGATGACCACCAGCAGCACCCCGAGGATCGCGTTGAAGCGGGTGAAGACGTTGGCCCGGATGATGCTCGAGTACGAGCGGCTGGAGTGCTCCTTGACGGCGTTGGTCAGGCCGAGGCGGACCCTCTTTTCGACCTCCGCGGCGGGGAGCCCCTCCCCGGCCGATACGATGGGCCTGGTCTCATCGATTCCCGGCGCTTCAGCCGTCGTGGCCATGGGTCCTTTCGGTCAAGGTGAACGCGTCGAGTGAAGTGTACCAAACCTCAATGGAATGACGTTGTGCCCGATCAACTCATGGACGAACCGGGGGGTCCGACGTTTGCGGTGTGCTGGAACACGCCGAACAGCATCAGGCCATTGCTCAACGAAAACGTCTGACGCCCCTCACTCTTGCTGCGGAAAGGTGGCCCCCACCACGTCGTGCCCCCCGGTCCAGCCGTGATAATCGAAGTACATGGGACGCTCGGCGATTATCTGGGACCCGTTGGTGCACTCCACCTTCGCGCTGAAGTCGTGCGCGGCGTCGTCTCCCGTCCCCAGGCG